>CAVRVX010000018.1:0-117599 GCA_963724735.1 uncultured Alphaproteobacteria bacterium | reverse complement strand
GCCGAGTGGCGGCTCGTCGATGAGGTGCTGCCGCACACCAAGCTCGAGTCGATGGTGGCGCAGCGCGTCCGCGACTTTGCAGCGAAGTCGGAGCGTCCGAAAGAGGCGAGCGGATTACGCCGACATCGCTCGATCGCCGCATCAACGCGGATGCGCGCGCCTATAAATATCTATCGGTCGAGTATTCGCGCGCCGAGCGGACCGCGACCCTCAGCCTGCGCGGGCCCGACGCCCCGCCGCCCGCCTCAGTGGAAGAGATGGCCACGCGGGGCTCCGCTTTCTGGCCGCTCGAGCTTGCGCGCGAACTCGACGACGCCATCCTCGATCTGCGCTTCAACGAACTCGACACCGCCGCCATCATTCTCAAGTCTCAAGGCGACAGCGCAGCCGTGCTCGCCTACGACGACTTTCTCGATGCGCACAAGGACCATTGGCTCGCCCGCGAGATCCGCCTCAAATGGAAGCGCGTGCTCAAGCGCGTCGACTTGACCTCACGCACCCTGGTTGCGCTTGTCGAGCCCGGCTCGTGCTTTGCCGGCACACTCGCGGAACTCGTCTTCGCGGCCGACCGTTCGTACATGCTGGTGGGCCAGATGGAAGGCGACAACCGGCCGGCGCCGACGGTGACGCTCGGCAAGCCGAGTTTCGGCGCCTATCCGATGTCGAACGGCATCACGCGTCTCGAAAGCCGCTTTCTCGGCGAGCCGGAGTTGATCGGCAAGGCGCAAGCCCGCATCGGCGACGCCCTTGATGCGGAAGAGGCCGCCGGGCTCGGTCTCGTCACCTTCGCGCTCGACGACATCGATTGGGAGGACGAAATCCGGGTGTTTCTGGAGGAGCGTGCGAGCTTTTCCCCCGACGCGCTCACCGGCATGGAGGCGAATCTCCGCTTCGCCGGACCGGAGACGATGGAATCGAAAATCTTCGCCCGGCTGACCGCCTGGCAGAACTGGATCTTCCAACGGTCGAACGCGATCGGCGACGAAGGGGCGCTGCGCCTCTACGGCACCGGCCGCAAGCCGGCCTTCGATACGCGGCGGGTGTGACAGTGGGCAAGGACAGCGGTCGCCCGACGCCAAGCTTCTACCTCTTCCTGTTGGGGAGACGGCGGCTCTCGGTTGAGCAACCCGCCGAGGAGGAAATTCGCATCCGCATCAGCGACGGGCAACTGCTCGCCCGCTCGCTCGGCTCCCCGCGCCACAAAGAGATGACGCATCGTGCGTCTCGCTCGAAATCGGCGTGGACACGGCCATAAGAGAGAACGGGAGTTCCCGATGAACATCGCCACGAACGCGACGAATGTCATGAACGTCGACTATTCGACGAAAATTCCGAACAATGTCGGCCTCACCGAGGATCGTCGGATTTTGCGCGCGCTTGAGAGCTGGCACCCGGGCTATCTCGACTGGTGGATGGACATGGGGCCGGAAGGTTTCCAGGAAAGCCTCGTTTATCTCCGCACCGCTGTCTCCGTCGACCCGAAGGGTTGGGCCAAGTTCGACTATGTCCGCATGCCCGAATATCGCTGGGGCATTCTGCTTGCGCCGCAGGAGGCGGATCGCAAGGTCAATTTCGGCCGGCACCTGGGCGAGCCGGCCTGGCAGGAGGTCCCCGGCGAATACCGCGCGATGCTGCGCCGATTGATCGTGATCCAGGGCGACACCGAACCCGCTTCGGTCGAGCAGCAGCGCCATCTCGGCAAGACCGCGCCGTCGCTCTACGACATGCGCAACCTGTTCCAGGTCAACGTCGAGGAAGGGCGGCACCTGTGGGCGATGGTCTATCTCCTCCATAAATATTTCGGACGTGACGGACGCGACGAGGCGGAGGAATTGCTGCGCCGCCGCTCCGGCAGCGAGGATGCGCCGCGCATGCTCGGCGCCTTTAACGAGGAGACGCCCGACTGGCTCTCCTTCTTCATGTTCACCTTCTTCACCGACCGCGACGGCAAGATGCAGCTGGAAAGCCTCGCCCAGTCGGGGTTCGACCCGCTCTCACGCACCTGCCGCTTCATGCTGACGGAGGAAGCCCATCACATGTTCGTCGGCGAAACCGGCGTCGGGCGTACGGTGCAGCGCACCTGCGAAGCGATGAAACAGGCGGGCGTCGCCGATCCCTATGACATCGAGAAGGTGCGCGCGCTCGGCGTCATCGACCTGCCGACCATTCAGAAGAAGCTGAACCTGCATTACACGCTGTCGCTCGACCTGTTCGGCTCGGAAGTCTCGACCAATGCAGCCAACGCCTTCAATGCTGGATTGAAGGGTCGCTTCATGGAGACCAAGATCGAGGACGACCACCGGCTGGAAAACGCGACCTATCCGGTGCTCAAAATGGTCGATGGCGCGATCAAGCGCGTCGACGAGCCGGCGCTGACCGCGCTCAATATGCGGCTGCGCGACGATTACACCGACGACTGCGCGCGCGGCGTCGATCGCTGGAACAAGGTCATTGAAAAGATCGGCACAAACTTCCGCCTGGAGCTGCCGCATGTCGCCTTCCACCGGCAGATCGGCGAGTTTCGCAACGTGCATGCGACGCCGAAGGGGGAAATGATTGACGAGGCGACCTGGGCCCGCGAAAAGGATAACTGGCTGCCGTCGAAGGCTGACGGCGATTTTATCGTGACGCTGATGAAGCCGGATTTCGAGTTGGGTAAATTCGCCAAGTGGATCGCGCCGCCGAAGGTCGGCATCGACAACAAGCCCGGCGACTTCGAATATGTGAAGATCGCCGCCTGATACGATCCCTTCCTCTCCCCTTGCGGGAGAGGGTGCCCGAGCAAAGCGAGGGCGGGTGAGGGGTCTTTCTCGGATCGTAGCGCCCCTCACCCGGCGCAGGCTCGCGGTGCTCGCCTTCGCCACCCTCTCCCGCGAGGGGAGAGGGAAAAGACGGGTATTCCCATGGACGCCACGACTGACGCTCCAACACAGGCCGAGCTGCGCAAGCAGCACGTGATCGACCCGGAAATATGCATTCGCTGCAATACCTGCGAGGAGACCTGCCCGGTCGATGCGGTAACGCATGACAGCGCCAACTATGTCGTCGACGCGTCGAAGTGCAATTTCTGCCTCGACTGCATCCAGCCTTGCCCGACCGGCGCGATCGACAATTGGCGCATTATCCAGCAGGCCTATTCGCTCGAAGAGCAGTTCTCTTGGACCGAGCTGCCGCCGCAGGAGGAGATTTCGGTCGTCCCGAGCGACGGTTCTGTCGAGGCGCTCGACCAGGAGGTCGACGCATTGCTGGCGGAAGCCCATGCGGGCGTCGGCGGCAAGAGCATGGCGCCGGCCTCCGCCGGAAAGCCGAGCGTCAATCTCTATGCCCGGACGAAACCGGCGATCGCGACCGTGAAGGGCAATTATCGGCTCACGCAGCCCACCGCCGAAAGCGATATCCGCCACATTATTCTCGACTTCGGCGACACGCCGTTTCCCGTTCTCGAAGGCCAGAGCATCGGCATCGCGCCGCCCGGTCTCGGCGCCAATGGCGACCCGCATCACGTCAGGCTCTATTCCATCGCAAGCGCGCGCGACGGCGAGAAGCCGCACACCAACAATCTCGCGCTCACCGTCAAGCGCGGGCTAGGCGTCGGATCGAACTACGTCTGCAACCTGCAGAAGGGTGACAAGGTCGAAATCACCGGCCCGTTCGGCGCGACCTTCCTGATGCCGAACGATCCGGAAGCCAACATCATCATGATCTGCACCGGCACCGGGTCAGCGCCCTTCCGCGCATTCACCGAGCGGCGGCGCCGCACGGTGCCGGACGCACCGGGGCGCATGGTCCTGTTCTTCGGCGCTCGCCGTCCGGAGGAACTGCCCTATTTCGGCCCGCTGCTGAAGGTGTCGGACCGCCTGCTTACCAAATACTTCGCCTATTCTCGCGTCCTTGGCCTGAAGAAGACCTATGTGCAGGACGTGATGCGCGAGAAGGCCGACGAACTCGTCGACTTGCTGCGCTCGGCCAAGACGCATGTTTATGTGTGCGGCTTGAAGACGATGGAGATCGGGGTCGACGAATTGTTCGAGTTCATCTGCGCGGGCGTTGGACTCGAATGGGGGGCGCTGCGGGCGGAGATGCGCGCGAGCGGTCGCTACCATGTCGAGACGTATTAGGGGACCGAGCGAGCGTACGCCCTCCCCAGTTGCGTCGAAAGCGCCCGGTCGGTTGAAAGCCTCGCCTTCGCCGAAGGCACCCGGTCGGTTGGAACCCCCGCCTAGCCGAAGGCGCATTGTTAAAGTCGGCCTTTACGGTAAAATACTGACAACGGCTGGTCGGCGTGATCAGCGCTTATGTCCGGGATCTGATGTCCGGGATCTTAGGCGCGGCATGTCTTGACCTGGGACCTTGCCGATGAGCAGCCATACGCCCGCTTCAACTGTCTTCCTGGCCCTGGAACGACAGTCCCACGATTTGCTGCAAGCGTTGTCCGCGGCGATCTATGTCACGGACGCCGCGGGGCGGATCACCTTTTACAATGAAGCCGCGGCGAAGTTTTGGGGCCAGCACCCGGAGCTGGGAAAAACCGAATTCTGCGGGTCTTGGAAGCTTTTCTGGCCCGACGGCACGCCGATGGCGCATGACCAATGCCCTCTGGCGGTGGTATTGAAGAACGGACATCCGAACAGGGGCATCGAGGCCATCGCCGAACGGGAGGACGGCACGCGCGTTTCGTTTCTGGCTTTTCCCACGCCGCTTTTCGATGAAGCGGGCAACCTCACCGGCGCGGTCAGCATGTTGGTGGACATCACCGACTACCGCTGCACGGACCTGGATGCCCGCCGGCTCGCAGCCATCGTTGAATCGTCAGACGACGCGATCATCGCCACGGATTTTACCGGCGTCATCACGAACTGGAACCAAGGCGCCGAACGGCTCTTCGGCTACACCGCCAACGAGGTCGTCGGGAAATCAATCATGATCCTCATTCCAGCCGAGCGGCACGATGAGGAACCGGCCATTTTGGCTCGTATACGACGTGGCGAGTGCGTCGATCATTACGAGACCATCCGGCGACGAAAGGACGGCAGTCTCGTGGAAATATCGTTGACGGTTTCTCCCATTAAGAGCTCGGATGGCCGCATCACCGGCGCTTCGAAGATTGCGCGGGACATTACCGAACAGCGGCGCGCACAAGAGAAGCAACAGCTGCTTCTCAGGGAGATGGACCACCGCGTCAAGAATCTGTTTGCGCTCGCGGCCAGCCTGGTCAACCTCAGCGCGCGGTCAGCCGCGACGGCAGGAGAGGTCGCGTCAGATGTCGGAGCGCGGCTTGTAGCGCTCGCCCGCGCGCATGAACTCACCGTATCGAGGGTGCGCAGCTTCGGAACAGCCGAGCCCACGATGCTTCACGCTTTGATCGCAACGATCATTACCCCCTATGAAGATCAGGCCTTGTCCGGACGGGGGCGGGTGGCGATCACCGGAGTGGATGTCCCGGTGACCGGCGATGTCGTGACGAGCATCGCTTTGCTTCTGTACGAATTTGCAACCAATGCCGCCAAGTACGGCGCTCTTTCCACGCCCAGCGGGCGCGTCGATATCGAATGCGCAGAAAAGGATGGGGAGTTCATTCTCACATGGGTCGAGCGCGGGGTGGCGCAGGTGGAGCAGCCGGACTTTTCCGAAGGGTTTGGGGGTCGGCTTGAGCGCGCGACGGTCAAGGGTCAACTTGGCGGCGATATCGTACGTGAATGGAATCCGGACGGCCTCATTATCCGGTTATCGCTGCCGCTGACGAACCTGACGGGCTGACGAAGTACGCAACCCGCCCATTCGACAAGTCACCCGCACGCGTTACATCCGGTCGAGCGAAGGCTCCTGGGCGCCGCCGGCCCGGGCTTTCTCGTACCGGGCGCGTGCGTCCGCCGCGGCGGCATCGTCGCCCGCCGCCGACTGCGCCTGCATCAAGCCGTAGATGGCCCAGGCGTTGTTCGGCGCCTTTGTGCAGGCTTGCTTGAACGCGGCCGCGGCGGCGCGCGCATCGCCGTTCTTCAGCAGGATCGCGCCGAGAGTTTGATCGACCGGCACATACCAGAACGGCGGCTCCATGTAGGGCAGCGCGTCTTGCGCCTTCACCGCGGCCTCGGCGAACCGGCGGGCCGCGTCGCGATCGCCGCGCGCCATCGCGGCCTTCGCGCGCACGACGTTCTCGGCGATCGCGAGAATGCCTTTCGCGGGAACGGAGGCCTGCTCCAACCCGCTGTGATCCAATTCGGCGAGTTTGTGGATTGCGTCGGCTTCCTGTTCCGCGCCGCTCGCGTTCCCGAGCAGGGCTTGCGCGACGCCCCGCGCATAGCGCCAACCGGCGACGACGAACGGCAGGCGCTCGTTCGGTTGCGGCAATGCAAGGATCGTCTGCGGGTCGCTGAACTGCGCATGGATGAAATAGGGAGCTTGCTTGATCGGCTGCGCGGGTGGAATGGCCTGCGCCGCATCATCGCTGATGAGGCGAGCGAGCTTCTCCGCGGCTTGCAGGGCCTCTTGGCCCTGGCCCGCCATCAGCGCCGCGGTCATGTAGAAATGGACATTGTGCGGATAATACATCGCCGGATACGCGCCCTGGACACCGGGATTCGCCGCCATGTAGCGCTCGTCGGCCTCGGCCGCATCCTTGTTGACGTCGAGCGTATCCTTGTAACGCCCGCGCCGCAGATAGATGTGCGACGGCATGTGCACGAGATGGCCCGCGCCCGGCACCGCGCCGCGCAGCCGATCAGCAGAGGGCTCGGCGCGCTCCGGCCGATCGGATGCTTCCACCAGATGGATGTAGAAGTGAATCGCAGCGATATGGTCGGGGTTGTACGCAAGCGCCCCCTCCAGTAGCCGCAGCGCTTCGGGCGTGTGTTCCTTCGGCGCGCGGCCGCCATCGCTCCAATAATCCCACGGCGAGAGCAGCATCATCGATTCGGCGGCAAGCGTCGCGATGTCGGGATCGTCCGGAAACGTCCGGGCGACGCCGAGCATGGCGTCCGCATAGGTGCGGTTAAGCGCCGCGCGCTCGCCGGGCGGCGAATAACGCGCCAGCATGGCGGCGGCGAGGGCTTGTTCCTTGGGATTGGTCTTCGCCGCTTTCTCGACCGCCTTCGCCGCGGCGGCCTGCGCGATCGGCGCGGCCTTCTCCTCCATCGGGAGGTTCAGGTTAGGCCCAAGCACATACGCTTCGCCCCAGAAGCACATGGCGCAATCGGGATCGAGCTGCTGCGCATGCCGAAACGCGCGCAGCGCTTCGAGATGATTGAAGCCATAGGCGAGGGTCAGCCCTTGATCGAAAAAGGCGCGCGCCTCGTCATTCGCCGTGACCGGATAGTGGTGACTGCCGAGGTCATCCACCAGGATGGGGATCGGCAGGCGGGACGTATCGTACCAGGGCTGCATGGACGCAGCGGGCATGGCCGGCGCATGCCCGGCGTGCGGATCGAACGGCTTGGTCTCGGTCCGCTGCTTCGTCTCGGATTTGTCGGCTTGTGCGACCGTTTGGATCGAGGGCGAGGCGCCGCCCTGCGCACCGGCGGCGGTGGGCGCGATGATCGCGGCAATGATTAAAGCTGCGGACGCAATGCGCGGCATGGCTGGCTCCGGCCTGGACGGACCTATGCCCGACAACCTGATAGGTGCGGCGGGGTTCCTTCAATCCCCGCGAAAGGCGCCATCACCCTCGAAGCCCAATATCCGAGCAGATATCACCGCTGGCGTGAAATTCATCAGGTCTGGCCGCAAGCTGTATTTTAGTACTTAAATGCATATTTATCGTGCTATGATGCTTCAATCTCCGCGGTGTCGGCGGGGGAAAGCCGGCGGCGGACCTAAACAAAGCGGCAATCCGCCCGGCCATGGCCACATTGCCTATAAGAGGCCGGTCCGCCACGATAGCCGGCTCTTGCGGGGAGGGCTGACGAATGGATCTCGCGCATCTCGACTGGCCGTTTTTCGATGAACCGCATCGGCGCTTCGCGCGCGACCTCTCCGCCTGGGCCCGCCGCGAGGTGGCGCCCCACGTCGACCACCGCGACACGGACCGCGCCTGCCGCAATCTCGTGCGCGCGCTCGGCGACGCGGGTTGGCTGCGGGCCGTCGTTCCGGCCGCCTATGGCGGAACGTCAGCGAACCTCGACGTGCGCACGCTCTGTCTTGGCCGTGAGATTCTCTCCTGGCACGAAAGCCTCGCTGATTTCGCCTTCGCCATGCAAGGCCTCGGCAGCGCGTCGATCTCCCTGTTCGGGACTGAACAGCACAAGGCCAAGTATCTGCCGCCCGTTTGCGAGGGCCGCAATCTTGCCGCCTTCGCGTTGTCGGAGCCGGAAGCGGGTTCCGATGTGAGCGCGCTCGCCACCACAGCGACGCCGGACGGTCCGGCGCATGTGCGGCTCGACGGGTTGAAGACGTGGATTTCCAACGGCGGCATCGCCGACCATTACGTGGTGTTCGCGCGCAGCGGCGAAGCGCCGGGCGCCCGCGGCCTTTCGGCCTTCGTCGTCGACGCCGACGCCCCGGGACTGTCGGTGGCGGGACGGATCGAGACGATTGCGCCGCATCCGCTCGCGACCATTCGTTTCAGCGAATGCCGCGTTCCTGTCGCGAACCGGCTCGGCCGGCCGGGCGAAGGCTTCAAAGTCGCGATGGCGACGCTCGATATTTTCCGCTCGACGGTCGGGGCGGCGGCTCTCGGGCTTGCTCGCCGCGCTTGCGATGAGGCGGTCGAGCGCGCCGCGACACGCAAGTTGTTCGGCGCGCCGCTCGGCGACCTGCAGATGACGCAGGCCTCGCTCGCCGACAGTGCCGCCGAGATCGACGCGGCGGCGCTGCTCATCTATCGCGCCGGCTGGACCAAGGACAAAGGCGCTGCGCGCATCACCCGCGAGTCGTCGCTCGCCAAGATGTTCGCCACCGAAATGGCGCAGCGGGTGATCGACCGCGCGGTGCAGCTGTTCGGCGGCCATGGCGTGCGGGTCGGCGTCAAGGTCGAGGCGCTCTACCGCGAAATCCGCGCGCTGCGGATTTACGAAGGGGCGACCGAAGTGCAAAAAGTAATCATCGCGCGCGACATGCTGAAAGCGCGCGAGACCGTGCAGGGGCGGGCGGCCGAGTAGACCACGTGTTGCTCAACGAGGAACGGAACAGGATCAGGCGGCCGCGCACGATTTCGCGCGCGCACGATTTCACGCGCGGACGCGACCCGACGCCGTAGCGCCCATCGCCGATTGCGACATCGAGCGCATCGAGCGGGGCGGCGCGTCGAAGACCTAGGAGACCGAACGACATTCAGCCGGGCGCTCGCCCGGGCGCGCGGCGGCAAGGAGGGAAGAGGGGATGTTCAGGCTCGATATCGCGCAAGGCGTTGCGACGCTGACGCTCAGCCGAGCGCCGGTGAACGCGATCAGCGAGGAGTGGCTGCGTCGGTTCGACGGCGAGCTCGACGCGCTCGCTGCCCGCGCCGACTGGAAGGTGCTGCATCTGCGGTCCGACCAGAAGGTGTTCTGCGCCGGCGCTGATCTCAAGGAGGTGCGCGACTACATGAAAATGGCGGATGGGCCAGACCGGATGTACGCCTATGTGGCGAACATTCAGCGGCTCTATGCGCGCATCGAGCGGCTCGACCGCGTCACTTTAGCGGAGATCGGCGGCGCGGCGATGGGCGGCGGACTTGAGCTGGCGCTGTCCTGCGATCTTCGGGTCGCCGCCGCCGAGGCGAAGATCGGTCTGCCCGAGGCTCGACTCGGCCTGATCCCCGCCGCGGGCGGAACGCAGCGGCTCACCCGCCTGTGCGGCCCCTCGATCGCGGCGCGGCTCATCCTCGGCGCGGAAGTCCTCGATGGCGCGCGCGCGCAGGAATTCGGCGTGGTGCAATGGGCTTTCCCGCGCGCCGAGCTTGCCGAGCGCACGCTCGAGATCGCGCGGCGCGTCGCGGCGCTGCCGGTCGCCGCGCTCGTCGGCTGCAAGGCCTGCATGGCCGCGACGCGCGAAGGCGGCCGTGGCGGCTTCACCGACGAGCTCGAAGTGACGCGGCGGCTCTTGACCAACAAAGAGACGCAAGACTGCGTGGAAGCATTTCTCGCCGGCCTATTGGGCGCGGCCCGCTGATGCGCAAGTTTGAGAAGCAGGGAGGGGATTGATGAGGGTTGAGGGGAAGGTGGCGCTGATCACGGGGTGTGCGTCGGGGATTGGCAAGGCGACGATGCTGGCGTTTGCGCAGGCGGGGGCGCGGGTGATCGGGGCGGACATTGACGCGGAGCGGGGGGCTGCGACGGCGCAGGAGGCGGTTGCGGCGGGGCATGCGGCGGAGTTCGTGGCGGTCGACCTTGCCTCGTCGGCGTCGATCCGGGCGTGCGCGGCGCAGGTTTTGCGGCAGCATCCGCGGCTGGACATTCTGGTGAATGCGGCGGGCTACAGCCTGGTGGAGGCGTTCGCCCACAACAAGCCGGGGTATATTGACCAGGTTGTGGCGATCAATTTGGGGGGGACGCTGCATCTGACGCAGGCGGTTTTGCCGGGGCTGATTGCGGCGGGGAAGGGCAAGATCGTCAATGTGGCGAGCGACGCGGGAAGGGTTGGGAGTTCGGGGGAGACGGCCTATGCGGCGGCGAAGGGCGGGGTGATTGCGTTCACCAAGTCGCTGGCGCGGGAGGTGGCGCGGCATTCGATCTGCGTCAACTGCGTGTGCCCGGGACCGACCGACACGCCGATGCTGCGGTCGCGGCCGGACAAGATGCTGGAGGCGTTTCTCAAGGCGATCCCGTTCAAGCGGTTTGCCGAGCCGCGCGAGATTGCCGACGCGATCCTGTTTTTTGCGAGTTCGCGCTCCGACTACATCACCGCGCAGGTGCTGAGCGTGAGCGGCGGGCTCACCTTTGCGGGATAGGCTTTGCGATCGGGGGCATGCCGAGTGGGCTCGGCTGCCCGATCGATCAATGCAGGCGTGGCTTCTTGAGATAGCTGTTGCGATCTCCGGAGACGACGCGCAGCTCGAACGTCTCGCCGTCGCGCAGCACGGTCAGGGGCACCGCGACGCCCGCAGCGCCAAGCGACCACATCCTGCGAAAGAGGGCGAGCAGCGTTGTGACGGCGACGCCGCCGGCCGCGAGAATGATGTCGCCCTGGCGCAAGTCGGCCTGTTGCGCCGGCCCCCCTTTGGCGAGCCCGACAATGGCGACCTTGTCCTCGATCTCGGCGGCGTAAAGCCCGAGCCAGGGACGCGGCGGTCGATTGGGCCGTCCGAGGGTGAGGAGATCCTCGAGAGCGGGCTTCAGAACATCGATCGGCACGATCATGTTGATGTGCTGGACGATGTCCGGTTCGCGCCGCTGCTCGAGTTGCAGCGAGCCGATGCCGAGAAGATCGCCCTTGGGACCGATCAGCGCCGCGCCGCCCCAGTGGGGATGGGCCGGCGCCGTGAAGATGGCGTCGTCGAGGACATATTCCCAATAGCCGGCGAATTCCTGTTTGGCGACGATCCGGGCTGCGACCGACCGTTGCCGGCCGCCAGCGCCGGCGACGACGACGTATTCCCCGACCGACGCCTCGCCGGACCGTCCGAGCGGAAGCGGCGGCACGTCGAGCGCGCCGAGCGCCTGCACAAGGCCGAAGCCGGTCTCGTGGTCGTAGGCGAGCGCATGGCCTGGCGTCGTGCGCCCGTTGGCGGTCTGCAGCCAAACCGTTTCCGCTTCGGTGATCAGATAGCCGATGGTCAGCACCAGGCCGCTCGCGCGAATGACCACGCCGTTGCCTGCGCGTTCGGTCCCGAGCGCACCGGCGGTGAAGGCATCGGACGGAACCTCCGCGCGAAGGGCAACGACCGACGATAGCGCCGCCTCGAGATCGTAGTCATAGTCGGCCGGCTTTGGGCGGACCGAGGGCGGCACTCTCCAGTCGCTCAACGATGACATTCGGCAACTCCGCGCAGCTCCGGCGGCGGTCGGGCGACGCCGGGCTCGACAGGGCCTGGAACCTCCCGTCCCTGATTTAGAGACGAGGTCGGGCCTGGACAACCGCCGTCGTCCGGCCTGGCGCATTCAAACAGTTGTGCCTCCGAAGTTACTCGCGGCTGAGAATCTCGGCCATCGCCTTGATCCGATTGCGCGCATAGACGGGCAGTCCGGCGCTGATCGAACTCCCGGTATTGAAAGAGCTGTTGCCCGCAACGATCTGCGCCGGCACCAGGTTGCGCAGCACCGGGACGCTCTCGAACTCCTTGCGCTTTTCGAACAGATCGGAGTCCACCGCGAGGGCGACGAATGCGGTCACGACGGTATGGCTCGGGTCGGATGGTTTCGGCTGCAGGACGACGAGAAACTTGCCGAACTGCATGACTTGATTGACGTGAACGATGTTCTGCTCCAGCGCCGCGGTGACCGGCGCATCGATGCCGGTCAATCGGGCAAGGTCGGCCTGGTCGATCGCCGCCGCGCGGGGATGGTCCGCATTTCGCTTTCGAACTCGATGAAGTCGGCAATCTGTTTGCCGGTCTCGCGCAGCTTGTTGACCAGGGAAATCGCGGTCGGCAGCTTTCCTTCGAATTGATAACGCGACTTGATGCAGATGGTCGTGACTGCGCCTTCGCACCAGCGGCGGTTCGGGTTCTTGTTGGCGAGTTGCAAATCCTTGTTCGGCGTGACGTCGTCGGCGCTGATGAGATGATGCTTGATGGCCGGGTCCATCCGTTCGAGGAAGGGCAGGCTGACATAGCGGGTGAGATCGACCGCGCTGGGCGCGCGCGCGATCTCGAACCGCGCCTCGGCGACATAGACGTGCAAGCGCCGTTTCACCGTCTTGGCGACGCCGCCGGTGGTCGCGGTGATCGCCGGCTCGTCATAGGCCGGATAGAGGCTGAGCAGCTGTTTCTGCAACGGCCGCGCCTTCGCCCAATCGATAAAACGGACAAGCCCGCTTTTTGGGTCGGTAATCTTGTCGTTGCGGTAGTCGCTGAAGGCGATCGTGTCCGGCTTGAGCTTGTCGAGCGGCAGATCGGCTACCGAGGTCATCTCCTCCAGCCGGAATTCCCCCGCCATTGCCGGCGGCGCGAACAAGGGCAGGAGCGCGATCATGGCCGCCGCCAAAGATCGAGTCGGCCGGGCAAAAGTCACTAGTAGCGCTCGCGTTCCGAGAAGGGAAATTGCGGGTCGACGCGTTGGGGCGGGTAGCGCTCGCGCACGCCATAATCCCGATAGCGCAATTCGTAGGACCCTCGCCCTAAGTCCCCGAACAAGCCGCCGAACGGGTTCACCCGTCGCACATAATATTGGTGCTGGGATTGTCCGGGATAATAGTAGCCCGGCGGGTAGGCCTGTCGGCCGTAGCCGTATCTGTACCCGCCCCCATAGCCGTAACTGTAGCCATAGTTCGGGTCGTAGCTCTCGCCATCGCCAGGCTCGCGGTAGATGTAGCTTGCGACCTCGGCCTCGGAAACGAGATTGTATTGCGTTTCGGCGAGGTTGCCGGTGCTGTCGACCCGGAAATATTCGGTGATGGCGCCCGGACTGCGGTCCGCCACCCGGCTTCCGCTGCGCAGATCGATCGACAGTGCGATGAGGCGACGCTGGGCCTCCGGCGAAGGGGCCGCTATCGGCGCCTTCTTGGCGTAGTGAGCCCAAACCGCGTCCATGATCGGCGTGAAGATCGGCACCGCGACCTTGCCGCCGGTCTGGCCGCCGCCGAGCGTCCGCCGCTTGCCGTCGGCATTGTCGTAACCGACCCACACCGCGATCGTCACATCATTGGAAAGGCCGACGAACCAGGCGTCGTTTTCGCCGTCGCTGGTTCCTGTCTTGCCGGCCACATAGGGCGAAAGATGCGCGATCGCACGGGCGGTCCCGCGGGCGAGCACGCCTTGCAGGATGCTCTTCAATTGGACGAAGGCGACACGGTCTCCGCCGGCGAGGGCCTTAAGCTCGGGCTTGCGCCGGAACGCGGCCCTGCCCGCCTGTTCCACCGATTCGATCGCGTAGGGAGAGGGCCGAAATCCCTCGTTGGCGATCGCGGCATAGAAGGCGGCAAGGTCGATCAGTCGAACCGGCTGCGCGCCGAGCACGAACGGATAATAACCGACGCAGTCGTGATAGACCTGCGCTTCGATCGCAAGCTCGCAAACCCGGGCGAGGCTGCGCGCCGGATCATAGTCGATGCCGTTGTTGAGCAGCTGCGCCGTGACGAGATTCTTCGAGTTCTCGAGCGCGAGCCGCAAAGTGAGAATGCCCGACGAACCGCCCTCGTAGTTCTTCGGCGTCCAATAGTCGCGCTCGCGCGCATAGCTTGAATTTTTGATCGGGGGCAGCGAGATCGGCTCGTCGCGCACGAGCGTATTGGGCTGCAGGCCCTTGTTCAGCGCGGCGAGATAGGTGAACGGCTTGAACGCCGAGCCGGGTTGCCGCTGGGTCTGGGTGGTGCGATTGATCTGGCTCAGGGGATAGGAAAAGCCGCCCGCCATCGCCAGGATGCGGCCGCTCTTGTTTTCCAGGACGAGCGCGGCGCCCTGCACGGTCGGGCGCACCCTCAATTCCGCCTGCGTCCCCTTGCCTTCGCTGACGCGCACGAAGACGACGTCATAAAGCTTCAGGGCGCGACGGGCGGCCGCGGTCGCGCCGCCGAGCGCCACCACCCGACCGTCCGCAAGCCCAACCTTGATCGCCTCTCCCTTCCCTTTTTGGACGACCACGGCGGTCGGCCAGTGCACGTCGTAGAGCGGGAGGCGGGCGGCTTGCAGCGCCTGCTGCCATGCCGGGGGCGATTTCGGCGCGTTCGGGTCGGCCTGAATGCGCTGGACCGCAGCGCCGAGATTGGCCTCCGCGCCATGGAATTGCGCACGCCCGGTGGAAAGCTCGTAGCGGGCGAGGCCGTCCTGAAGCGCCGTCTCCGTCGCCCGCTGCAGTTGCGGGTGGATGGTCGAGCGCACGGTGGCCGAGCTTGCCGTGAGCGCTGGAACGCCAGGCAACGCCTTCGCTTCGCGATTGATGTGGTCGAGGAAGTAGAAGCCGGAGGTGCGTTGCCCGCGATCATAGTCGAGCAGCTGGAGCGGCGCCTTGCGCGCCTGGTCGGCCATGTCCGGCGTTATCGCCCCATCCTCCTGCATGCGGCTGAGGACATAGGCGAGGCGCTCCCGCGCGCGCTCGGGATGCCGGTCCGGACTGTAGTAGTTCGGGCCCTTGGTCAGGCCGGCGAGCGTCGCGGCTTCGGTCAGGGTGAGCGCGGAAGCGGCCTTGCCGAAATAGCTGCGGGCGGCGAGCTCGATTCCCCACGAGTTGCGTCCGAGATAGATGGAGTTCAGATAAAGCTCGAGGATCTCGTCCTTGCTCAGCGTCTGTTCGACCCGAGAGGCGAGAACCATCTCGCGAATCTTCCGCTCGTAGGTCAGGTCGTCGCCGACCAGAAGGTTCTTGACCACCTGCTGGGTGATGGTCGAGCCGCCCTGCGGACGCCCGGACCGGGCGAGATTGGCCACCATCGCGCGAATGAGGCCCCGCTCGTCGATGCCCTTGTGCTGGTAATAGCGCTTGTCCTCCGCGGCCACAAAGGCTTGGCGGACATGCCTCGGCACGTCCTTGATGGGGATCCAGACCCGGCGATTGTCCGCCTCGAACACCTCGGCGAAGCGGCCGCCGGTAGCGTCGAGCACGGTGCTCGTGCCGGAAAGCTTGAGCCCCTTGAGCCGCGTATGATCGGGCAGGTCGGCGACCGCCTTGTTGTAATAGGCGATGACCTGGCCGATATCGACGGGCGGCGGCTCGATGGTCTCGTTCTTGCAAAATTGCCGGTAGACGAGGTGCAGGCTGCCGAAATTCAGCCCGCGGAACGCCTTGATTTCTGCGGTCAACGCCTGCGGGTCGTCCAGTGCGGTTGCTATCAATCCATCGAGGTCGATCAACTCGATATCGAAGGCCTTCCGCATGTGCGCGCAGCCATCGCGCAACAGTTGGACGGCCGCCGCTTGGTCGCGGCCCTCGACGAATTCGGTCTTGATGGCTTCCGGCCTGGTCACAACCTGACTGAGGGCGAGAAACGCCGCCAAGATCTTAACAAGTATGGCATCCATGGGAGAGGGCCAGCCACCGGGCGCAGTTGAACTGATTAAGGCTTCATACAACGGCTTTTTTGCGGAGAGGTTCGACCCCGCCGCGAGCGTCCTGTTCGCATTTCCGCGATAAGATGAAAGTTAACCCGTAAAAACGCGGGCTTAACCTTAAATCAAGCTTATAGAGAGAATGCGGCGATCAGGGCAATCACGGCTCGCTTGGAGGATAGGCATGCGGACGGCCCTCCAGGTCGTCGACGCGGTAAGGGGAGGCTTCGCCGTCAGCGCGATCTGGCGCAAGATAGCTCGGCCCGACCGGAACCTTGCCCGCGCCGCCCGGGACATCGAGCACGTAAACCGGCTGGCACAGGCCGGAAAAACGGGCGCGCAAGCTGCGCATCAGCGCTTGGCCCTCCGCGATCCCGGTCCGCAGATGCGCGGTGCCCGGCGCGAGGTCGGCATGATGGAGGTAGTAAGGCTTGATCCGCATCTCGACGAAGGCGCGCATCAGCGCTCCGAGCGTGTCCGGATCGTCGTTCACGCCCTTTAACAACACCGACTGAGAGAGCATCGGGATACCCGCATCGATCAAGCGGGCGGACGCCGATCGAGCGGCGGCCGTCAGTTCGCGCGGGTGGTTGGCGTGCAGCACGACGAAGACCGGCCGGCCCGCGGCTCTCAGCGTCCGAACGAGTTCGGCTGTGATGCGCTCGGGCGACGCCACCGGGATGCGCGTGTGGATGCGGACGATCCTGACATGATCGATGCCCGCAAGCGCGGAAAGCACCTCGCGCAGCTTTCGCGCCGACAAGATGAGCGGATCGCCGCCGGTAAGAATGACTTCCCAGATCTCGGGATGTCCCCGGACATAGGCCAAGGCGGCGTCGAGCTGTTCGCGGGTAAGGCTCGGGCGGCCGCGCGGGCCGACCATCGCGCGGCGAAAGCAGAAACGGCAATAGACCGGGCAAATGTGGACGAGCTTCAGAAGCACGCGGTCGGGATAGCGATGGACGATCCCCTCGACGGGACTATGGGCGTCGTCGCCGATCGGATCGGTGCGTTCGGCCGCGCTTGTCGCGAGTTCCGCGGGGTCCGGCACGAACTGGCGCGCAATCGGGTCGTTCGGGTCGGAAGGATCAATCAGGGCCGCAATGGCCGGCGTGATCGCCACGGCATAGCGCGCGGCGACCGCCTTGAGCGCGGCGAGGTCCGCCGTCCGCACGAGACCGGCGGAATGCAGCTTCTCAATGCTGTGCATGGCTTTCGCAGCGCTGCGCAAGAATGACCTCTCGGTTCCACTGGCGGCAAGAGCCCGCCGGTTCAACACTCGGCGTCCGGCAGCGGCATCCATAGCACCTGTTCAACGCGCGTCGCGCCGGTTGCGAGCATGATAAGGCGATCGAGCCCGAGCGCGCAGCCGCTTGCCTGCGGCATCGTCGCGAGCGCCGCCAGGAACTCTTCGTCAAGCGGATAGCGCTCGCCATAGCGACGCTCCTTTTCCGCCATCGCCGCCGAAAAGCGCCGGCGCTGTTCGGTCGGGTTTGTGAGCTCGCCGAATCCATTGGCGAGCTCTACTCCGCAAGCGAACAGCTCGAAGCGCTCCGCCACGCGCGGGTCGCCGGGCTTTGTCCGCGCGAGGGCTGCTTCCGGCGCGGGATATTCGTACAGGATCGTCGGGCGGCCGATCCCGAGGCGGCGTTCGACCTCGACCATGATGCGGCTGAATATGTCGCTCCAGGTGTCGTCCGGGGAGAAGGGAATCGCCGCATCGCGGGCTTGGCGCGCCAGGACGTCGCGGTCCGGCGCTCCCGCGCCGAGGCTCGCCAGGAGGTCGATCCCGACATGGCGCGAGAACGCCTCCGCAACCGTGACTGTCTCGGGCTCGGCGAACGGATCGGCATCCACGCCGCGAAACGACAGCGTCCGCGTCCCGGACGCTTCGGCGGCCGCCTGGATGAGCCCGGCACAATCCTGCATCGCCGACTCATAGGGTTCCTCCGCCCGATACCATTCGAGCAGCGTGAACTCGGGATGGTGCAGTGCGCCCCGTTCGCGGTTGCGAAATACACGGGCGAATTCGAACAAACGCTTCTCGCCGGCCGCAATAAGCTTCTTGCACGCGAATTCCGGCGAGGTCCGCAAGTAGAGGGGAGCGCGTACGCCTGCAGGCGAGATGCTGTCGGTCGCAAAGGCGTGCAGGTGCAACTCATTGCCCGGCGAGACCTGCAAGACCGCAGTCTCCACCTCGACAAAGCCCAGCGCCTCGAAGCGTGCGCGCAGCCGCGCGACAATGCGGCGCCGCGCCTCCAGAAATCCCCGCCGGTCGGCGTAGACATGCGGCGTCCACCAGGGCGAGGCGGCGGTCACCTCGCGTCATCCCCCGGATGGGAAAAAACTGGCGAGAGGCGGCAGGATCGGTATGTTGCTCGCGAACGATATCGCCGGCCCCTGGTCCCGTCGCTGCATGCAGGCTCCCCGGCCCCCATCCAACGAGGAACCACACCCTTGAAAGTCATCGCGAGCTCCCTTCGCAAGGGCAACATCGTCGATCTCGACGGCAAGCTCTACGTCATCCTGAGCGCTGAGAACATTCATCCCGGCAAAGGCACGCCGGTCACCCAGCTTGACATGCGCCGGCTCAGCGACGGCGTAAAGTCCTCGCTGCGCTACAAGACCACCGACCAGGTCGAACGCGCCCATGTCGAGGAACGCGAGTTCCAGTACCTCTACCAGGACGGCGACGGCTTCCATTTCATGAACATGGAGACCTATGACCAGGTCAGCGTGTCGGAGGACGTAGTCGGCGATCAGGCCGTCTACCTCCAACCCGAGATGAAGGTGAGGCTCAGCGTGCATGAAGGGGTTGCGGTCGGCATCGAGCTGCCGCAGCGGGTCACGCTCGAAGTGGTCGAGACCGAGCCGACGGTGAAGGGGCAGACCGCCTCCTCGTCGTACAAGCCGGCGGTTCTGTCGAACGGCCTGCGCACCAGCGTTCCCCCGCACATCGCGGCGGGCACCCGAATCGTCGTTTCCACCGCGGACGGCTCGTATGTGGAACGGGCCAAGGATTGACGAAGGCGGCGCGCGGCGCGTGAATACGCGCCGGCAGACATCGTCGCCGGACCCAGGCGTAGATTGCGCCTGGGAGGTGTTTGTGACCCCAAAAGGGGAGGCTCGATTGCTCTCGAAGGGCGAGTGTTACAGCGGCGAAAGGCGGGAAATCTTGACTCGTGATAAATATGCATTAAGGTACCGAAATAACAATTTAGCAGGCTGGCGGCGAACCAGCCTGCACAGGGGAGGAGGTTGATGTTCTCCAACCGGGTCAGCCAAACGCTGCATGACGAGCATCAGGCGACCGTTGCGCTGATGGAGCGGCTGGACCGGTTCATCGCCAGCAACCGGCGCAGCCCCCCGAACGCCAGGGACCCCGCCACCGCTCAATTCCTGCGCGAGCTGAGCGGCGGGGTCGAAGCGGAAGTCAATCGACATTTCGATTTCGAGGAGCAGCATCTCTTCACCTATCTGCAAACGATCGGCGACGAGGCGATCGGCGCGCATCTCACCGACGAGCATTCCGCCATGCGGCCCTTGGGCGAGAAGCTCGCCGCGCTCGCCCGCGCGGGCGAAACCGGCGGGTTCGACGCCGCGAGCTGGGAGGAATTCCGCCGGACCGGCCTGGAGCTGTGCGAGCGGATGCTCGTCCATGTGCAGAAGGAGGAAATGGCGCTGCTGCCGCTGCTCGAAGAGTCCATGGACGGTGAGACGGAAGCGCAACTCTACGAAGCCTATGTCGGGAACGGGTGAGGAACCATGAGCGATCCCAAGGACGCCAATGTGAAGGTGCGCCGGTTGCGGCCGGATGACCTCGAACGCACGATTGCAATCGATCAGGCGCATACCGGCCGGTCGCGGCGGCGCTTTTTCGAGAAGCGCCTCGAAGCCGCCCGCGGCCATCCGGAGGATTTCATCCATGTTGGGGTGACGCGCGACGGCGTGCTCGTCGGCTTCGCCTTCGCGCGCTTGCGGCAGGGCGAGTTCGGCCGCGATGAGGAGGTGGCCGCGCTCGACCTCATGGGCGTCGATCCCGAGAGCGAAGAGCACGGCTACGGCCACATGCTGATGGAGGCGCTCGCGCAGGCGATGCGTGACAAGGGCGTCCGGAGGCTGCATTCGCAGGCCGACTGGACTGAGCACGGGCTGCTGAAGTTCTTCGATTCGACGAAGTTCAAGCTTGCCCCGCGGCTGGTGCTCGAGCGCGCCGTCGCCGAACCGATCAAGGAAGCCGTTACAGAAGATTAGATTGAAGGGACGAAACGACATGGCGCAACAAAGCCGGATCACAATTCCGCAGCGGGTGGGCGACCCGGAAGAGCTCGATTACAGCATTCCGGCGCCGACCGATTTCGGCGAGCTCGCGCGCGACCGCATTCCGGTGCGATCGATGCGTGAAGCCGACCTGAAGGCGCTCGTCGCGATCGATCGCCGCATAACGGGGCGCGACCGAACCCGCTATTTCGAACGCAAGCTCGCCGACGCGTTATACGAATTGGACGTACGGGTGTCGCTCGTTGCCGAAGTCGAGGGCCGGCCGGTGGGTTTCATCATGGCGCGCGTCGATCTCGGCGAGTTCGGCCGCATCGAAGCCGCCGCCGTCATGGATACGATCGGCGTCGATCCGGATTATGCGGGGCGTGGAGTTGGGCGCGCGCTGCTGTCGCAGCTGCTCGCCAATCTGACGACCCTGCGGGTCGACAAGGTCCTGACCGAGGTCGACTGGGCCGACCGCGAGCTGATCGCCTATCTCGATCGCTGTGGATTCAAGCCGTCGGGCCGGCTCTGTTTCGACTGCCTAGTCTCTTGAACCGACGACTTCGACCGGCGTGGCGTCGTCACGCCGGTCGAGCGCGGCCTGTCGAACGAAACCGCGCGCGGCCACGACACAAGCCCTTCGCGCTAGCGACGAGGCGCCGGCGCGAGTTGACATGCCAGTTATTGGGTTGAGCAAGCGCCGCGGCGGCGCCGATCCTCAGGCGTGCAACTTCTGGTACTTGGTCAACAGGTCTTCTTTGGTTTCGACGTAGTCCGGGTTCTGGACGATGCATTCGGCCGGGCAGACGAGCTTGCATTGCGGTTCGTCTTCCGCGCCGACGCATTCGGTGCATTTGTCCGGATCGATCACGTAGATCGGGTTGCCTGCCGTGATCGCCTGGTTCGGACACACCGGCTCGCAGGCATCGCAAGCGGTGCAGTTCTCATTGATCAAGAGCGCCATTTTTTTGTCTCCTTTCCTGCATTGTCCGGCATCCCGCTCGGCGGCTGGACAATGCGCAGCCCACGCCAGTTTTCTTGTTTAGTATTATTCCATTCGCGCGGGCGGCGCCATAGGTGGTCGCCCTACGCGGCTTGCGGCAGGTCCCCCTTGGCGGCGAGCTTGTCGTAACGGTAGGCGCCCCAGAGGGCCGCCCCGATCGCTCCCGCAAAGATCGAGTCGGGATGGCTGCGGACGGTGCAGGACATGTTCTTCATCGCCGCAATGTCTTCGGCGAGCGCGTCAATCAGGCCGTCGTCGAGGGCAAGCCCGCCCGTCACCATCACGACCCCATCCGTCGCTCCTATCGATTTCAACAGCTTCGACAATCGGCCCGCCATCGAGAGGTGGATGCCCTTGAGGATATTCGGGGCGGAAATGCCGCGCGACACCATGTTGATCACGTCGGTTTCGGCGAGCACCGCGCAGATCGAGGACACCACCTCCGGATTGTCGGCCTTGCGGGAGAGCGGGCCGATCTCGTCCTGCCCGATGCCGAGATAACGCGCGATGTTCTCCAGGAACTGGCCGGAGCCGGAGGCGCACTGGCTGGTCATCTTGTAGCTCAGCACCTTGCCGCGCTCGTCGATCGAGATCGCACGGCCATGCAGCGCGCCGACATCGAGCGCCGACCGCGCGGAAGGATCGAGATAGATCGCGCCGCGCGCATGGGTGGTCATCGAATAGAAGTGCCCGGTGTGGAACGGCACGCCCTCGGCCTCGCCGGTGGTCGCCACATATTGCACGTCGCTTTCCTTGACTTTGGCGTCGGCAAGCACCTGGTCGAACGCGATGCGCGCAAGCTGCATCGGGTCGCGCTGCCGGATGCGCATCACCGCGCGCGACAGCCATTCGGCCTTGTCCCCCTCGACCTTAAACACCACCGCCTTGACGGCGCCGGTGCCGACATCGATTCCCGCCGCGATCGTCATGCTGCAGTCTCCATCTTGGCTCCGCCCTCATAGGCGCGGCGGGCGAACTCGGAAGCGCCGAGCGCGCCGGTGTAGATCGACTCGGGGTTGATGTTGATGGTCACCTCGCCGTAGTTCTCCTTGATGAGCTTGCGCAATTCGCGCACCGCCGCCTCGTTCTTGGCGACGCCGCCGGTGAAGGTGAACTCGTTGGTCACGCCGCCCGAGCGCGAGATGATCGAGATCGCGCGCAGGATGATGGCGCGATGCAGCCCGGCGAGGATGTCTTCGCGCTTCTCGCCGAGCGAGAGCCGGTCGCGCAGTTCGGCGCCGGCGAACACGGTGCAGGTCGAATTGATGCGCGCCGGCCGGTCCGATTTCATCGCGAGCGGGCCCAATTCGTGCAGGCCCATATTCATTTCGTCGGCGATATAGCCGAGATAGCGCCCGCACCCGGCGGCGCAACGGTCGTTCATCTGGAAGTTCTCGACGATGCCGTTCGGATCGACCTGGATGCCCTTGGTGTCCTGGCCGCCGATGTCGAGCACCGTGCGCGTGTTCGGATACATCATGTGCGCGCCGAGACCGTGGCACAGGATCTCCGAACGAATGTGATCCTTGGAGAAGGGCAGGGTGACGCGCCCATAGCCGGTGCCGACCAAGTAGGTCTCCTCGAGATCGATGGCGAGCGTGTCGATGATCGTCTGCGGCACGTCGGTCGACCCGGTCCTGACCACGCTGTCGGCGGCCAACACGCGGGCGAGCGCGCGGTGAAATTTTTCGCTGAGCTCGCCGGCTGGCGGGCGGTTCTCCACCTCGATGATCGACTTGTCATAGACGTTGAGCAGGAGATCGTAGGGAAGACCCGCGTCGCGCGCGACATTTTCCGCCTGGTTGTGATAACGGGACCCGGCGATGTCGCGGAAGAAGTCCGACTTGCGCTTCGCCCCCGGCGCGTACAGCTCCGGCGCCTCCTCGCGCAGGCGCTTGAACACCTCGCCGAGCGCCTCCTGCACGCCATTCTCCATATTAGCGAAGCGCTCGCCTTTCACCTGGCCGCGACAGGTGGCTTCGAGATCGTCGAGCTGCTCAAGGAATTGCTCCAGGCGGAAGGCCCGTTCGAGCGCGCCGAGGAACTTGTCGAGTTCGCCGCTCTGGCCGCCGCCTGCGTTGAGCGCGCGGCGGAACAAGGTGAAGCGGCCGTCGATGCGCGCCTCCTCGCTCGCGACGCGCGCCGCCGTCGCATAGTTCGAACGCGAATTCGTGATGCCGCGGCCGATCACATGGCTGTTCTCGTCGAGAAGAACCGCCTTGGTGGTGGTCGAGCCGAGGTCGATGCCGACGAAGGTTTTCATGTTATCTCCTTTGCGCGGCAGTTACGCGGCCGCGCGCCCGCCGGCGCGCTTCTGCTCGACCATCTGGAAGTAGCTTTCCAGGCGGTTCTTGATGTTGGCGGCGGAGAAGTAGCGCGGATCGACGAGGTCGGATTCGATGAACGCGGCCGGCTTGCCGGTGCGCTTCTCCACTTCGCGCATGATGAGGAGCTGCCCCGCCGAGAAGCTGTTGCAGCTCTTGATCGAGTTGATGAGAAGACCGTCCGCCTCGTAGTCCTTGACGTAGTTCGTCAGCATGTCGATGCGCATCGGCAGACTGCGATTGGTGTAGACGCCGAGGCAATACTCCGCGAGCGTCTCCAGCGGGTTGTCGGGATCGTGGCGGAAACCGAAATCATACACGCCGCCGACCTTGGTGTAGCTCGACGCCACCACCACGGCGCCTTCGTCGTAGAACATCTTCCAAAACTGGCGGAAGTTCGTGTAATTCGGCGGCCCCTCGACGACGAGGCGATACTTCTCCTTGCCCATGTCGCCGTCGGGCGTCACCGGCCCCTGGCCGTTGGCGAGCCGCTCCTCCACCTCCTCGCGCAGAAACCCGTAATAGTCGATCGCGTCCTGCGTGCCGCGGAAGGCGCCGAAGATCGGGCCGATGTAGTAGATGCCGCCGAAATAGGCGTCGATCGGCGACGGCTTGCTCTTCGCCGTCTGCAGCACGCGCACCAGATTGTCTTCGGCCTTGACCGATTTCTTGAGGTATTCGCGCAGCCGGTCGATGTCGAACTTCACGCCGGAAATGCGTTCAAGCTTCGGGATCACCTCTTCCTTGAGCTGCTTGACCATGTACTGAATCATGTTCGGCGTGATCTTGCCGTCGCCCATGTAGGGCGTGTGCAGCATGATGGTCTCGCACTTGTACTGCTCGCGCAGCAGCTCGAACCACTTCATGAAGGTGAAGCAGCCGGTGTAGGACAGCAGCAGCACGTTGGGATCGGGAAATTTCTTGCCGTTCGGCGCGATGTTGCCCTTCGCCGCCATGCCGATGTCGGATTTGACATAGGTGCACACGTCCTCGGAATGGCCGATCTTCTCGGCTTCGAGCACGTAATTGCCGGATACCCGGCGCAACCCGCTCTGGATGGCGTTGACCTCCGGAAGGTTGTTGAGGAGGTCGAAGCACATGATCAGTTCGTTGAGATTGCCGGGCACGAAGGTGCAGCAGATTTTCGCGCCGGTCTCGGGCGCGCTGGTGATGCGGTCGTAATGCGCCGCCATCATCGCTTTCTGCTTGCGCATGGAGACGTCCTTCTCGACGTCCTTGGCGGCGGTCTTGGGCGTCACGATCTGGGTGGCTGTCATTGTCCGCTCCATAGCTTGATCGAGTTCGGCGAAGGTGCCGGCCTGCTCGCGGATCGGCTGCATCTGGCCGGAATTCTCCGCGTATTTGAAGGCGATGTAGGGAATGCCGGCCTCGGCGAGCACATGCTGCAGCATGGGCCGGTCGAGCAGCGCCGGGTCGCAGAAGCTCGGGCACGCGAAGATCACGCCTTCGGCGTTCGTGCGTTTCACCGCCCGCACGAGATGCTGGCCCTTTTCCTTGAGGTCGGGCTCGTATTTCGCCGCGGTCGATTCGGAGTGATGCAGGAAGGCGAGCGCGAGGTTCTGCATCGGGTCGCCGTCCGTCGGCACGTCGGTGGTGAGCCAGCGGTTCACCAGCAAGAGGTCGTCGTCGACCACGTAGCAGCCGGCAAGCTCCAGCGACTTGATCAGATTGAGCGGCGGCTGCTCGCAGAACACGCCGGTGAGCACGATGCGGCAATTGTCGCGGCGCGGCCGCTCTTCCGCGCGCGCGGCGGCAAGGTAATGGCGCAGCATGTCGCTATGCTGCTCGACCGAGAGCACATGCCCGGCGCGCATGATCAGGTAAACTTCGGCCGCCGGCGCCTGCCAGGGCTTCTCGGCGCGGAAGGCGTAGACCTCGCGCACCAGCCGGCGGTTCTCGTTGTAGAGCGCGATGGAGTTGCGCAGCTCGTCGTCGGTGATCGGCTTGCCGCACAGCGTTCCGAGATCGTGGCGCAGCTCGGCCAGTTCCTGGATGTAATAGTTGCCGCCGATCTCGTCGCGATAGTTCTGCGGCACGTCGAAATAGCGCGTATAGACCTGCGGAAACATGATCTTCCACATGCCGGAGAGATTGCGGATCACGTCGCAGATCGAGGGGAACAGCATGCCGTCGACGAAATCGAGCCGGCCGGAGACGCCGAGTTCGACCGTCGATCGCGGGATGCGGCAGATGTAGCTCTGGTAATAGGCGTCGCCGTGGATCACCTCCAGCTGGTCGCCGCCGCCGACGATGCCGAGCGGCAGCATGTCGCCGGCATGGATGATCTCGCGCGGAACGTAGATCGGCATGTAGCCGACCACCTTGCGACCCGGTTTCGCCGCCTTCCACTCGCGCGCCGAATTGAAGTTCAGATCTTCGAACAGCCGCGTCGCATGCGCGACGATTTCCGAGGTGGTGGGCATTATCAACAGTGCTCCCATTTCGCCGGCCGCTTGGCGAGGAAGGCTTGCAGGCCCTCCAGCGCGTCGCGGCTCTTCATCAGTTCATCGAGATAAAGGCGCTCGACCGCGGCCAGCTTCGCGCGTACGCGGGCGGCATAGTCGAACCGCGCGGCCCGCACGGCGAAGCGCAGCGAGCTCGCGCTCTTCGGCGCCAGATGTTCGGCGATGTAGTCGAGCGCCGCCTTTTCGGGGTCCCCGCCCGCCTCTTTCGCGATCCCGATCGCGGCGGCGTCGGCGCCGCTCACGGCGCGTCCGGAGACGAGAAGGTCGAGCGCGCGCACCGGGCCGACCAGTTCCGGCAGAAGGCAAGAGGCGGCCGGCGCGAACACGCCGAGCTTCATCTCTGGTTGGCCGAGCGTTGCATCGGCTGCGACGAACATCAGATGCGCGGCGAGCGCCACTTCGAGCCCGCCGCCAAGGCATTGGCCGCGCACCGCCGCAAGAATCGGCGTCGGCGAGTCGACCATGCGCAGAACGAGGCGATGCAGGCCTGCGAGCATCGCGGCGCACTGATCGGGCAGATGCTCCTCGACGCTCGCGCCGAAGGAGAAATGCGGCCCCTCGGCATCGAGGAGGATCGCGGCGATATGGGGATTGCCGACCTCGCTCGCGAACGCCCGATCGAGCTCCGCGATCATCGCCGCATCGATGAGGTTCGCCTTCGGCCTGTTCAGCCGCAGCCGCAGCAGCCGGCCGTCCGATTCACGCCAGACCTTGAGCGGCGTGGTCATGCGGACCCCATGAGTCCGTCACATGGGTTGAGACGCGCGGCGTCGCCGCGCTCCTCACCATGAGGGTGAATGCACAATACCTCATCCTGAGGAGGCCGCGCAGCGGCCGTCTCGAAGGATGAGAGCCCGTGCGGCATGAGCGTCATCACTTCCTGCCTGCGCGGGGTTGAATGTTCTCGGTCAACTCGTCGGTCCACGGCGCGTTGTCGGCGAGCGCGCGCCGCAGCGCGACGAAATCGGCTTCGCGGCCGGTCTCCTTCGTGCCCTCGTTGAAGGCGCGGAAGCCGGCGCGCGCCTCGGTCATCATGTTGAGGGCGAGCCAGGCGCGCGAATTCTCCTTGTTGCGGTTCCAGGCGTCGAGCTTCGGCTTGCGCAGCTCCTCGACCGTCTTGGTGGTGCAGTCAGGGAAGGTGTAGAGGAGCTTGGTGCACAGGCTTTCGACCTTCTCGTCGAGCAGCGAGAGATCGACGGCGCCACGCTTCATCAGCTCCTGGCCCGCCTTCAGCGCATCGCCGGTCTTCGACTTGCCGAAAACAATGCGGCCGTATTCGTCGACGATGCGGCTCGTCTCCACCAGCGGGTTGGCGACGAACTTGCCGTCGACTTTGAGCGCCGGGACGATGTCGCTGATCATGCCCATGAAATACCCTTCGTGGGCGGAGAACGGCTCGCACAGCACGCAGGCGATCATCGCGCGCTCCGCGCCGATAACGACCGGCAGGAAGTCGGTCGCGCCGCCGATGGGCGCGGAGCCATGCTTCGGACCCGCCTGGCCGAAGCGGGCGAGATCCTGGGCGACCGTGAAATCGCAGGCCATGCCGATTTCCTGGCCGCCGCCGATCCGCATGCCATTGACGCGGCAGATCACCGGCTTGTCGCAGGCGAGAATGGTCGAGACCATGTCGTTGAACAGCCGCATATAGCCGCGGTATTCCTGCGGATTGCCGGCGTAGTATTCGGCGTATTCCTTGGTGTTGCCGCCGGTGCAGAACGCCCTGTCGCCGGCGCCGGTGAACACCACCGCGACGACGTCGCGCGCTGCGCTTGCCGCCCGGAAGGCGAGAATCACGCTCTTCACCATCTCCGTCGTATAGGAGTTGAACTGCGACGGATTGTTCAGCGTGATCCACGCATTGTAGAGTCCGGCGACCGGCTTGCCGTCGGCGCCCCTGACCGGGCGCTTGTCGTAGATCACGCCCTCGGTGACGCTCTTGCGCACGTGTTCGGCGACGAGGCCGTGATCCTTCGCTTCGGCGTCTCGCGGAGCGGCGGCTTGGACGGACATTACGAACTCCTTGTGCAATCAGGCGGTCGGCACGAGCACCGCGCGGCGCTGCAATTCGCCATGATGGACCGCCGTGAAAACCTTGTTGATGTCGGCGAGCGGATGCTGCTCGACGAAGGGGCCGACTTTGACGCGGCCGTCCAACACCAGGTCGAGCGCCGCCGGATACAGCTCGGGCGGGCAGCCCCAGTTGCCGAGCGCGCGCGCATGGAACGCCATCAGGTTGGAGAGGCGCAGCTCGACCTTGTCCATCGTGAAGCCGACAACGCCGAGGGTGGCGCCGCGATTGAGCAGGCTCCAGGCGGTCTCCTGTCCGGCTTTGGTGCCGGAGCATTCGAAGATGATCCACTCGTTCGGCCGCAGCCCGCGTTCCTTGGCAAAACTCTGGATCGCGCCCTTCAATTCACGCTGTCCGATGTTGCGCGCATTCAACGTCAGCGCCGCGGTGGTCGCGCCGATCGCGTCGAGCTTGGGCTGGCTGACGTCGATCGCGACCACCGTGCCGCCAACCGCCTTGGCGACCTGCGCGCAGTAGCCGCCGACCCCGCCAATGCCGTTGACGATGACCAGATCGCCGTTCTGCACGCCGGCCTGGACAACGGCTTGATACGGCGTCGTCACGGCGTCGGCGACGACCGAGACGTCGGCCAGCGCAAGGCCGGCCGCCTTGAGCCTGCCCTCATCGACCGGACACAGGCCGGTTTGCGGGACGACGATGTGGCTCGCGAACCCGCCCTGGATGTCGTTGCCGGGCATTTTCTGATGGGGACAGATCGTGCCCTTGCCGCGCTTGCAGGCGTCGCACGTGCCGCAGGGGATCACCGCCGGCACGATCACGGCCTTGCCGACCCATGATTCCGCGCCCGGTCCCGCCGCTACGATCCGGCCGCTGATCTCGTGACCGAGGCAAAGCGGCAATGCGTGATTGGTGCGCACGCCGTCGTAGAAATAGCCAAGATCGGTGTGACAGACGCCGCAGCCGGCGACTTGCACGACGACTTCGCCCCTCGCGGGCTTTGCGTCGAACTCCGCCAGGGCCATCGGCGCGCCCGGCGCCGTCATGACCCAGCGAAACGGCTTTGCCGCCATTCGCTTTCCCCTTGTACGTTTCCTTCGGCCGTTTCTTGTCTTGCCGGACTTCTTAATGTACCGCCCGGCTCCGCATTGACAATCGGCAAAGGCGGGTTATTAACGTAATTCAGTACTGGAATGCTTATTTAGAGTCAAGAAGGATTCGAATATAGACGGAGCACATCCGCAAAAAGACGGATCGAACTGGGGATGGAAGGGCATACCGCTCGTCGTCCTGCGCCGGGCGGCTCAGAGAGGGATGGATTCATGGCGGGTTCCGACGTTTCGATTGCCTTTGTGGGGAGCGGCGGCGCAGGCGTATTGACCACCGGCGCCATGCTGCTCGAAGCGGCGAGCGCGGCCGGCTGGTACGGTTTTCTCACCCGCTCGGTCGGCGCGCAGATCCGCGGTGGCGAAGCCGCCGCCTTCCTCCGCCTCGCGACGCATCCGGTCGAGTGCCACGCGGATCGCTTCGACCTCCTGATCGGCGTCGATTGGCACAATGCGCAACGCTTCGACGCGGAAATCCCGCTCGGTCCCGATAGCCTTGTCATCGGCGATCCGCAGGGCGGCGACCGCCCGCAAGGCGTTGCCGTGGCGGGCGCCCGCGCCATCGATGTGCCGTTCAAGGATATGCTGAGGTCGCGGCCGGATCGGCGGCCGAACATGATCGCGCTGGGGATCGCCGCCAAACTGATTGGCCTTCCCGAGGACGTGTTGCGGGGCCTGCTCAACAGGCGGTTTGGCGCAAAGGGGCCTGCCGCGGTCGAGGCCAATCTTGCGGCGGTCAACGCCGGCGCGGCGGCGGCGGAGGGGCTTGATCTCACCCGTCCCCTCGATCCCCCCGCGCGCGCTGCCGCCAAGCGTTGGCTCATCTCCGGCAACGAGGCGGCCGCGCTGGGGGCGGTGCGGGGCGGGGTTCGCTTCGCCGCGGCTTATCCGATCACGCCGGCGACCGACATCCTCGAATGGCTCGCGTCCAATCTTGCCAAGGTCGGCGGGGTGACGCTGCAGGCGGAGGACGAACTCGCCTCCGTCAATATGATTATCGGCGCGTCGTATGGCGGCACGCCGGCGCTGACGGCGACCTCGGGCCCGGGCCTGTCGCTGATGGTCGAGGCGCTCGGACTCGCGACGGCGGCGGAAATTCCCATCGTCGTGATCGATGTGATGCGCGGCGGACCGTCGACCGGAATCCCGACCAAGGCGGAGCAGAGCGACCTCAACATTGCGGTGTACGGCGTGCACGGCGATGCGCCGCGCCTCGTGCTTGCGCCGCAGTCGGTCAGCGACTGCGTGTTCACCGCCCAACGGGCGGTCTATCTAGCCGAGACGCTGCAGACGCCGGCGATCGTGCTGTCCGATCAGCTTATCGGCCAAGCTCAGGCGGCGATCGAACGGCCGGCCGATCTCGCCTTTATCGGAGAGCGGCTGCGCGCGCGCGACATCGAGACGCCGTACCAGCGCTATGCGCTCGGAGGCGCAGGCGTCTCGCCGATGGCGATTCCGGGAACGCGCGGCGGCGCGTACACGGCGGATGGGTTGACCCATACGGTTTACGGAATTCCGACCGGCAGCGCCGCCGACCATCGCGCCCAGCTCGACAAGCGGCGCGACAAACTGGAGAATTTCAACTTCGGCGATCACTGGGCGACGCTCGAGGGCACGGGCGATTTGGCTGTGATCACCTGGGGTTCGCTCACCGGCGCGGTCCGCGAGGCGATCGCGCGGGCGCGCGCCGAGGGGGTCGAGGTGCGCCTCATAGCGCCGCGCCTGATCGCGCCGGCGCGTCCGCTGGAGATGGCGGCGGCGCTTGCGGGCGTGACCAAGGCCCTTATCGTCGAACAAAGCCACGGCGCCCAGTTCCACCGCTATCTCAAGGCGCATTACGAACTGCCCGATGAGGTGCGCGTGCTGCATGCGCCCGGGCCTTTGCCCTTGAGGCCCGGCGAAATCCATCGCGCACTCATGGACTGGAGAAACGCATGAACGCCGACCCGCGAGCGAGGGTGCAAGACTTCAAATCGGACATCAAGCCGATCTGGTGTCCTGGCTGCGGCGACTATCACGTGCTGCTGGCGTTTACGCGCGCCTTCGCCGAACTCGACCTCGCCCCCGAGAATATCGCGGTCGTGTCGGGCATCGGATGTTCGTCGCGCATTCCGGCTTACACGAGTTGCTACGGCTTCCATGGCGTTCATGGACGCGCGCTCGCGGTCGCGGCGGGACTGAAAGTCGCGCGGCCGGACCTCACGGTCGTCGTGGCCACCGGCGACGGCGATGGCTATTCGATTGGAGGTAACCACTTCCTCCACGCCTGCCGCCGCAACATCGACATGACGTATGTCGTGATGGACAATCACATCTACGGCATGACCAAGGGTCAGCCGTCGCCCACGACGGAACCCGATTTCGACACTGCATTGTCGCCTGGCGGCACCGGATTGCGGCCGTTCCACCCGCTGGTGATTGCGCTTGCGTCGGGCGCGAACTTTATCGCCCGCTGCTTTGCGGGCCATCCCAACGAGACGGCGAAGGTGATTGCTGAGGCGATCCGGCATCCGGGCTTCTCGTTCGTCGAGGTGTTGAGCCAGTGTGTTACCTTCCGGCCGGATCAGCGGGAGTGGAAGAATCTCGTTCATCCGGCCCCGGTCGTGGCGACCAACGATCCCGCCGCCGCCGCACGGCGCATCATGACTGACGACGGGTTCAATCTCGGCGTTCTTTATCGCGGCGACCGGCGTCCCTACCGGCCACCTGTCGGGCAGGCGACCGCCGACGTCTCCGAGCTGGAAAAGGAGTTCGAGATATGAGTGCGTCAAGCGACGACCCGCGCGCAGCCGTACAACCGGGAGAACCGACCGACGGGCCGATCGTCGCAAGCCTCGCCGATCTGTTCGCCATCGCCTGGCAGATCGAGGCCGATGCGGTCGAGCGCTACCTTATGCTCGCCGACCAGATGGAGACCTTCAGCAATGCGGAGCTCGCAGTCGTGTTCCGCGATCTCGCCCGCGCCGAGGGGATCCACCGCGACGAAATCCAGCACATGGCCGGAGACATCGACGTGGTCGCGCATGCTCGCCAAATGCCCGATTGGGGAACGGGCGAGAGTCCGGAAAAGGCCGATCTCGGCGACGCGCATTATTTGATGACGCCTTGGCATGCGTTGACAATGGCGCTGGCCGGCGAAGAACGCGCGCTCGCCTATTTCCAGCACGTGGTCGCGACGGCGCCCGACGCTAAGGTTCGGGAGATGGCGAAGGAATTCGTCGAGGAGGAGGCCGGACACGTCGAATTGTGCCACCGCCTGTTGCGAAAATACCCCGCCCCGCAGGGCGACGCCTGGTCGGAGGATCCCGACCCCCCGGTCGCCCAGGAATAGACGCGAAATCTGGGCGCACGCTCTTTCACCCCGCGCTCCCGATGTCAAAATAGCCGCGAGGAGAAGTTATTTTGCTTTTCTGACCGCCCGCGGCACACTATGACAGCACTGTGGCCGTCGACCGGGGCGCTTGGACAGTCGTCTGGGTGGCTTCCGCCGAGCGGGGTCAGGCACGGGGACACAGCATGGGTAAACTGGCATTCGGACTGACGATGATGATCATCGGCATCGGGGGCACCTTCCTCACGCTCACGATCCTCATCTGGTCGATCTATCTGCTGAAGAAAATCTTCCCGCTGTCCGCCGAAGGCGGCGGTCTGACCAAGCAGTCCTAGCGGGAGGAGCCCATGCTTTCGAACATCCTCGATGGTCTGAGCGGCCTTACCGACGGCGTGGCGTTCCTTTTTACGCTCGGCGGGCTGAAGAACGTCATCATGCTGTTGATTGGCGGGACGCTGATCTATCTCGGCGTGAAGAAGGACGTTGAGCCGTTGCTGCTCGTCCCCATCGGCTTCGGCTGCCTGCTCGTCAATATCCCGCTGGGCGACCTGATGCACCAGGGCCTCGATGCCGGCGCCAAGTCAGGTGTTCGAGTTGACGGGCGGCGTCGTTCCGGAAGCGGCTAAGGAAATAGCCAAGGAAGACACCGGCTTCCTGCGCACGATCTACAATGCCGGCATCGCCAACGAGCTGTTTCCGCTCCTGATCTTCATCGGCATCGGGGCGATGACCGATTTCGGGCCGCTGCTCGAAAACCCGAAGATCCTGCTGTTCGGCGCCGCCGGCCAGTGCGGCATCTTCCTTACGCTGCTGCTCGCGCTCGCGCTCGGCTTCAAAGAACTGCACGCGGTCAGCATCGCCATCATCGGGGCCTGCGACGGGCCGACCGCGATCTATGTCTCGGCCCGGTATGCGCCCGAACTGCTCGGGCCAATTTCGGTCGCGGCCTATTCCTACATGGCGCTGGTGCCGATCATCCAGCCGCCGATCATGAAGGCGCTGACCACCGAGAAGGAGCGCAAGACCACGATGCCGGCGGTCAAGCGGACCGTCTCGAAAAACGCGAAGCTCTTGTTTCCGATTGCGGTGACGATCGTCACCGGCCTGATCGCGCCCAAGGGCTTACCGCTGATGGGCTCGATCATGCTCGGAAACTTCTTCCGCGAAAGCGGCGCCGTCGAGCGTTTGACGAAAGCCTCGGAGAACGAGATCGCCAACATTGCCACCCTGTTCCTTGGCGTCGCGATCGGCGCGACGATGCAGGCAGAGCAATTCCTCAAGCCCACCACGCTCGCGATCTTCGCGCTCGGCTTTGTCGCCATCTGCCTCGACACGGTGGTCGGCGTGCTGTTCGGCAAGGCCTGGTATTATCTCTCGGGCGGCAAGATCAATCCGCTCATCGGCGCGGCCGGCATCTCGGCCTATCCGATGGCGGCGCGCGTGGTGCAGGCGCAGGGCCAGCGCTACAACAAGCAGAACTTCTTGCTGATGCACGCCATGGGCGCCAATACTGGCGGGCAGATCGGCTCGGTCGCCGCCGCCGCCGTCATGCTCTCCGTGCTCAAGGGCATGGGGCTGATCTGAGGCCTCGTTCGCCCTCTCCGTTTGCGGGGAGGGCGAACGAGCTGAACTCCTCATTCATCAATCATTGGGCTGCGTCGAAAGGCGCGGCCCTTTGATTTTTTAATGGCGCTTTCGCCCATGCGACGAGCGCCGACGATGAGAGCCGTGGGCTCTCTCCCCAGCTGACGGAGAGAAACGCGCGGCTCACCCCTTGATGATGCGCGGCAGCAGCATCTGGTGGCGCGGGCAGATCGATTTCGGATTTTGATAAACCGCCCCGGCGAACGCCTTCAGATAATCGCGCAGCCGCGTGAGATCGACGATTTCGTCGACGAAGCCGGCGTGCGCGCAATAGGCCGGGCGCGAGGTGTCGAAGTATTTCTTCGCCACCTCGTTCATCTTGTCGGCGACCGGCTGCAGCGACTTCCCCGCGTCCTTGTCCTTGATGGCGCGCCGCGCAAAGCTTGCGACGGCGGCCGTCTCGCCATGCATCACATAGATTTCGGTTGCCGCCGTGCCGAGCGTGAACGCATTGTGCCGGTTCGCCGTCGGCCCGCCCATGATGTAATGCGCGGCGGCGCTGCCCTTGCGCAGCACCGTGAGCATCATTGGAAGATCGGTGTTCTGGATCGAATAGATCAGCGATTGGCCAAGGCCGAGCAGCTCGGCCTTTTCCGCGATGTCGCCGACATCGATGCCGGTCGTGTCCTGGAACCAGGCGATCGGCACGCGGTCGCGCCCGCACAGGGTCACGAACTCGTTCATCTTGATCAGGCCCTGCCGGTAGAGCTTGCCGCCGATGCCCGGATAATTGGCGTATTCGGGATAGCCGCGCGGCAAAAGCCCTTGCCGGTTGGCGATCACGCCGACCAGCATTCCATCGAACTTGACCAGCCCGGTATAGACTTCGGGGCCGTAATCGGGGCGGAACTCCAAATGCTCGCTGCCGTCGACCAGGCGGGCGAGAATGTCCTCGAAGGAATAGGTCTCGCGCTGATTGAACGGCAGAAGGTGGTAGAGGTCGGACGCGGCAAAGCGCGGCTCGGCGGGCGCCGCCACGCGGAAGAATTTCGGGTCATAGGCGGGGATCGCCCGCATGTAATCCTTGAGGCCGTCGAGCACCTGGTGCTCGGTGTCGAACACGTGAGTGAAAAAGCCGGTCGCGTCGTAATGCGTGGCGACGCTGCCGGGCGGCCGTTCGCGCAGATCGCGCGTCTTGGCGATCAGCTCTTCGAGGTTGTCGACGTCGAAGCCGCCCTTGGGCGACATGCCAGAGACGATGCCGACCCCGCCGACCGCCATGTTCGCGTCCTTGTGCGCGAGCAGGATCGTCGGGCTGATGCTCTGATAGCCGCCGCCCGCCGGATTGGTGCCCCAGATGCCGGCGAGGATCGGGATGCCCATCTGCTCCAGCTCGGCATGGCGGTAGAAGCAAGTGCCGCCGCCGCGGCGGTCGGCGTAGAACTTTTCCTGATCGGGCAGCTTCACGCCGCTGCAATTGACCAGCCACACGAGCGGAATGTGCAAGCGCTTGGCGAGATTGGTGACCCGCAGGATGTTCTCGGCCTGTCCCGGAATCCACGCGCCCGCCAGAACCTTGTTGTCGAAGCCGATGATCACCGCCCAGCGGCCGGCGATCTTGCCGAGCCCGTCGACCACATTGGTGGTGCCTTCCTCGTTGTCCTCCGGATTGTACAGGCTGTGCAGCGGACAAAAGGTGCCCGGGTCGACCAGGTAGTCGAGACGCTGCCAAACCGTGAGCGCGCCGCGCTTGTTGATCTCGGCCGCCGGTATGCCGACTTCCATCCGGGCCTGCCGCGCCGCGGCGATCTCGGCCTCCACCGCTTCCAGCTGACGCCGGCTTTCGAGCGTGCGCGCAATGACCTTTTCTTTAAGCTCCTTGCCAAAACCCGGCATGCTTTCGAAATAGGGTCTCATTTTATATCCTCACGGATCTTATTGAACCAACTACCCCTGTCCTTATTTCGTCATGCCCGGGCTTGACCCGCGCATCCATGCGGAGTTTCCGGGGATGCGGCGATGTCGAATGGACCGCCGGGTCAAGCCCGGCGGTGACGAGAGGAGGGGTGAAAGGCAGTTCGCACGTTCGCTTGGCTTGGCTTTCGCAATGACGACGGTTTCGCATCAATCCCGATTGGGCGTAAAGCCCAGCGCCATGCCGGAGATGATGATCTTCTGCACGTTCGAGGTGCCCTCGACGATCTGCAGCGATTTGGCATCGCGATAGAAGCGCTCGGCGGGAAACTCGGTCGAGTAGCCATAGGAGCCGAAAATCTTGATGCACTCGTTCGCCGCATGCACGGCGGCCTCGGACGCCGCGAGCTTGGCGACCGAGGTCTCGTACTGGCTCGGCTTGCCCTGATCCTTGAGCCAGGCGGCACGGTAGACGAGCATCTGTGCGGCCTGATGCTCCACCACCATTTCGGCGATCTGCGCCTGCACCATCTGGTGCTTGGAAATCGGCTTGCCGAACTGCGTGCGCTCGTTGGCATAGTTGATCGCGAGGTCGAGGGCGCCGCCGGCGACCCCGAGCGCGCCCGCCGCGCAGCCGAGCCGCGTCTGGTTGAGCTGCCACATGCAGACGCGGAAGCCCTCGCCGACTTTGCCGAGCACGTTCTCCTTCGGCACCTTCATGCCCTCGAACACGAACTCGCCGGTCGGCGAGCAGTGCAGGCCGAGCTTGGTCTCGATCGGCAGGGCGGTGCAGCCCTTCATCTTCTTCGGCTCGATGATGAAGGCGGTCATGCCCTTGTTGCCCTTGGAACGGTCGGTGTAGGCGTAGAGCAGGCCGGCATCGCCCACTTGCGCCTGCGAAATCCACATCTTGTTGCCGTGGACCTCGAAATGATCGCCCTTGTCGATCGCATGGGTCTTCATGCTGGCGACGTCCGAGCCGGTATTGGGCTCGGTCATGGCGAAGAAGCCGAGCTGCGTGCCGGCGACCCAGCCGGGAATGTACTTCTTCTTCTGCTCCGGCGTGCCGAACTTGGCGACGGTCAGCGACGGCCCGAGATTCTGCATGTTGAACGGCAGCCGCCACGAGGCCGAGACCTTGGCGATTTGCTCGGCCATCAGCACCGACTCCATGAAGCCCATGCCGGACCCGCCGAACTCCTCCGGCAGCGCGCAGGTGAAGAAGCCGAGTTCGCCCATCTTGGCGACGCGCTCCTTCTTGAACTCGTGCTTTTTCTCCTCCTCGATCAGCGTCGGCGCGATCTCCTCCGCCGCAAAGCGTCGCGCTGTCTCCTGGATCATCGCCTGTTCTTCGGTCAATTCGAACTGCATCGTTTCCTCGCTTGCCTTACTCGCAGCGCCGTTATTCGATAACGAGAAGTAGATCGCCCGCGTCGACCTTTTCTCCCGCGCTCACCTTGATGTCTTTCACCGCGCCGGCGCAGGGCGCGTAGACGAGGTTCTCCATTTTCATCGCTTCGATCACCAGCAATTCGTCATCGACGTCGATCTTTGCGCCGGGCTGGACCAGAACCGACAGCACGGTTCCAGCCAGCGGAGCCCGAATTTCTTCCGCCATGTTTCCCCCTTCCGATCCGATCCGTGCCGATAGGTTGCGTAACCAACCAACCAAGGCCGCCGCGACTGCGGGCGTCGCGAAGCGCCAGTGATGAAGCGCTTTGCGGTGGCTGGCAAGCACCCTGCTTCGCATCTGCACTGCGGCATGGCCGTTGATCATGTCAGTCGGCCGCCGCCCGGCTGACGCGGCAGAGCAACGCGCGCAATTGATACGTGCCCATGGCCGGGTCGTAGGGGGGCTGATTGTCAGTCAGAAGATTGACGTTCGCCTTCCATACGCCGTAGCCGGGCGCCGGCTCTTCGGGGAACCACCAGCCGTGCTCGGCGGCGATCACGCGCGGATCGATGCCGGTGGTGACGCGCGCGCGCTGTTTGATCCGGCCGCGCCGCGTCTCGATCCACATCCAGTCGCGGTCGCTGATGCCGTAGCGTGCGGCGGTCGCGGGGTGAATTTCGGCAATCGGATCGCGGCGGGCCTTACGCAGTTTCTCGATCTGCCGGTGTTCGGAGTTGAAGAAGTTCGATATGCGTGCACCGGTGGTGAGCACGAGCGGATAGTCCACCGCCACGTCGGGACGACTGAGCGGGCTTTCCGGCGGCTCCTCGTAGCTGGGGAACGGCGCATAGCCCATGTCCGCGAGCCGCGTCGAATAGAGCTCGATCTTCCCGGTTGGCGTCTTGAAGCCGCCGTCCTCGTATTTTCGATATTTGAAAGGCACTTTCACGGAGCCGCGTTGCTTGAGCTCGGCGAAGCTCATGTCGAGGCCGCCCGCCTTGAGCTGGGCATCGAGCACAGCCTCGACCGGCTCTGTGCAGACGGGCAGCTTCATCCGCTGCGCCAGCTCGACGAATATTTCTTCATCCGATTTGCATTCGCCGATACGCACCGCCCGCTGGTTGGCCAGAACGACATTGGCGGCGACCGTCGGCAGGCCGGCGACCTCGTCGAGCTCGGGCCAGGACGCGGCCGGCAGCACGATGTCGGCGAGCTCGGCGGTGGGCGTCATGAACAGGTCGGCGCACACCATGAAATCGAGCTTCATCAGCGACTCGTAGACAAGCGCACTGTTCGCATAGGTGGTCAGCGTATTGTTGCCGAACACGAGAAAGGCTTTCACCGGATAGGGCTTGCCTTCGCGCATCGCCTGCAGAAGGGTCGGAATATGCGCGGCGGGAAGATCCGCGCCTTCGCCGCCGAGCAGCTTGAAGCGGCCGGCGCCGAGTCGCTTGGCGTTCGCCGCGGGGGTGAGATTCTCGATCAGGCTGGGGAAGCGGCCGATGCCGTGCATCCCGAACACCCAGCCGCCGGGCACGTCGACATTGCCGGTGATCGCAGGCAGGAGCGAAATCGCGCGCACGGTCTGAATGCAGTTCGGCGTGTGCTCGATCGCGCAGCCCCACTCCATCATCGCAGGCTTGGTGCGTGCGAACAGCCGCGCGGCCGCCCGGATCGTGTCGGCTGCGACCCAGGCGATCGGCTCGGCCCATTCGGGAGTGAAGTCGCGCACATGCTCGGCGAGCGCATCGAAGCCGTGCGTCCAGCCCGCGACGAAGGGCGCGTCGTACAGCTGCTCCGCGATGACGACGTTGAGCATCGCCAGTGCGACCGCGTCGTCGGTCCCCGGACGGAGCTGCAGCCATACTTCGGCGCGGCGTGCGAGCTCGGTCGCGCGCGGATCCACTACGATGATTTTCGGATTGGCGTCGAGCGCTTCGCGGACATTGAAACGGGTCTCGCCGTCCGGGCCGGAGTTGAGCGGATTGTGGCCCCAGAACAGCATGCAGGCGGGCGGCGTGCCGCCGGTAAAGTCGGACACCGGGAAATCGCCGAAGGTCAGAATGCAGGTATTGACGCGCGGGTGAAAGCACTGGGCGAAGCCCGGCTCGCACCAATTCGGCGTGCCGAGCGCATGGCCGAAGCGCGAGACCCAGCGGATGTGATGGCGCCCGGTTCCGGTGCCGAGCGCGATCGCCTCGGGACCGAATTCGCGGCGGATCGCTTCGAGGCGCTTGGCGATTTCGTCGAGCGCCTCGTCCCATGAGATGCGCCGCCATTGTCCCGAGCCGCGCGGCCCCTCGCGCCGCAACGGATATTTCAATCGATCGGGATGATAGACGAGGTCGACCGTAACCGTGCCGATCGGGCAGAGCCGGCCGTGGTTGAGCGGCGACTCGCGATCGCCTTCGACCTTGACGAGGCGGCCATCCTGCACGTGCAGGAGCACGCCACAGCCGCCATGGCAGCTGCGGCAAACGCTCTTCAGCACCGTCGTCGTGGATCGCCGCGCCGTGGGTTCGATATCGGCTGCGATTGTGCTCATGAGAGGGCCACGAATATCAGGCTGTTGCGATGAGTTGAGGACCTTCAGTTGCGACTTTCCGCCGTCTCGCGAGGCGCTTCTCTCGATCGGGTTGGGGTTCGCGACTTGAGCGATGCAACCGCGATTGTCCCGGCGAAGACGATCAAGGCCGCGATGGCGAGCGGTCCGCTGGCCGCGCGCGGGCCGATCAGTTCGAAGTAATCGGAGACGATCCGCAGCGCGACCGAGAGATGGAGAAGGGCGAGCGCGCCGTAGACCGCGGGATGGTAGCGGACGACGATGCCGGTCACCGCCGGCAAAATGATCAAGGCATGGCCGAACACCATCGAGAGCACGAAGCCGAGGGCGATCCCGTGCACCGCGGCGTCATAGGCAAACGCGGCGGAGCCGGGCGGAGCGACGAGCAGATAGAGGCCGGTCACGCCGAGCCAGAAATAGCCCGCGAGCATGCAGATTGCGGAGAAACGCGTTTGCCCGGATTGCCGCACCGTCCGTCGCGCAATGTCATGGAGCGCAAGCCAGGCGGTGCAGGCGAGATAGCCAAGCCCTGTCAGCGGCGCGCTGTCGCCGGATAATTCGCCGCGCGCCGCGCCGGCGAGAATCAGGGCGATCGCGCCGGCAAAGAACCATTGCGCCCGGCGCGATGGCGCGAGCAGCCGGCTCAGCTCCAGTCGCTCGCCTGCGATCGTGAGCACGAGGAAGGCGAGCCACCAGCTCGTGACACCGCCCATCGGCCGTCCGCCGAGCCAGACCAGCGTGCCGATGCCCCATGTCGCGGCGGCGAGCGTGAGCACGGTGGTGAACAAGGTGGGAAGCCGCACCAAAATCATCGCGGTCGCGGCGGTCAGCACCACGCTCGCCGCGATGAACAGCACGATCGCGAGCGTTGGCGCCTCAACGAATAGCGCGAGCGCGCCCACCGCCGAAAGCGCCGGCGCCGCATAGGCGAACGGCCGGTTGAGCGCGACCGCGCGCTCGAGGCTGATCAAGGTGCCGAAAAAGCCGCTGATCATCAGCGCGCCGTGCAATTCGGCGAGCGGCGTAGCGGGCAGGGCGATGCCGATGCGTCCGAGCCCGGTCCAAAATCCCGCGGCGAGGGATGCCGCGCCAATGGCGAGCGGGAGATAGCGCAGTCGCCTGCTCGCGCTCGTCGCCATCGTTTCAGCCCGTCCGTCCGGGGCCGCCGCCCTCGAGAACGCGACGCGCGTCGTCGGTCATCAGGTCGGGCGACCAAGGCGGGTCCCAAACGAGGTGCACGCGGATTTTCTCGGCGTCGCCGAAGCGGCGGCGCAGCGCGGCTTCCGCCTGCATGACCATCATTTCGCCGATCGGGCAGGTCGGCGTCGTCATGGTCATTTCGACCACGAGACCCTCGCGGGTCCGGTCGGCGCGATAGACGAGACCGAGATCGACGATGTTAAGTCCAAGCTCGGGGTCGTGGACCTCTTTCAGGGCGCGCAATATGTCGGCGTCGTTCATGCAGGCCGTCCTTGTCGGCCGCCTTCGGAGCGCGTTCGTGAGCTGCAGTCCGTCGGCGCGCTGCGTTCTTGCCGCGTCGAGAACGCTCTACGCTCTAGGCCGTCCGATCCGTTATGTCCATGGCTGCCGCGCCGCGCAACACGGGTAAGCGCTTGCGGGCGCAAACGGATTTTCCACACCGCGAGAATATGAGCGCACCGGTGCGCGTTACACCGGCTTTGGCTTGTTGCGGAAGTCCTTCACCCGCACCGCTTTGCCTTCCGAGCGCGGCACCTCGCCCGGCGCTTTGACCGTCACGTCGCAGCTCACTCCGATCAGAGATTTGATGTGATGGCTCACTTCGCGCGCCTTCTTCCGGCGAGCTTTGTCGTCGAGCGGACCGCCCGGCAGCAACTCGACCTCCACCGTCATCTCGTCGAGCGCGCCCTGCCGCGTCAGCACGATCTGGTAGTGCGGCGCGATCCCCGGGAGTCCAACGAGGACGGCCTCGACCTGCGATGGATAGACGTTGACGCCGCGAATGATCACCATGTCGTCGTCGCGGCCGGTGATCCGCATGATGCGCCGGTGCGTGCGCCCGCATGCACATGGCTCGTCGGAAAGCCGCGTGATGTCGCGCGTGCGATAACGGATCATCGGCAAAGCTTCTTTGGTCAGCGTCGTGATGACGAGTTCGCCCGGCTCCCCGGGCGGCAGCGGCTCGAGCGTCTTGGGGTCGATCACCTCGAACAGGAAGTGATCTTCCCAGCCGTGCAGCCCGTTCTGCTCGACATGGCATTCGCAGGCGACGCCTGGTCCGATGATTTCGGAGAGGCCGTAGATATCGATTGCCTTCAGCCCAATCCGCGCTTCGAGATCGCGCCGCATTGCGTCGCTCCACGGCTCGGCGCCGAATACGCCGTAGCGCACCGGCAGCTTGCGCAGATCCGCGCCCATGCGCTCGGCGATCTCGGCGATGTTCAGCGCATAGGACGGCGTGCAGCACAGGATCCGCGCGCCGAAATCCTTGAGCAGGGTGACCTGACGCTCAGTCGCGCCGCCCGAGATCGGCACCACCGTGCAGCCGAGCCGCTCGGCGCCGGTGTGGAAACCGAGCCCACCGGTGAACAGGCCATAGCCGTAGGCGTTGTGCAGGATGTCACCCGGCCGCGCGCCCGCACAGGCGAGCGAGCGCGCCATCAGGTCGGCCCACAGGTCGAGGTCGGCGCGGGTATAGCCGACGACGGTCGGCTTGCCGGTGGTGCCCGATGAGGCATGGACACGCAGCACGTCTTCGCGCGGGCAGGCGAACATGCCGAAAGGATAGTTGTCGCGCAGGTCGGTCTTTTTCGTGAAGGGAAATCGGGCGAGGTCGGAGAGCGTCGCAAGGTCGTCCGGCTTGATCCCCGCTTCGTCGAACTTGCGTTTGAAATGCGCGACGTTCTCGTAGGCGCGCCGCAGCGTGTGCTTGAGACGCTTAAGCTGGAGAACTTCGAGGTCGCGACGCGACATGGCTTCGACTGCACGGTCGAACATGAAGACGTCGTCTTCGCGATACGCGGGCTGCAAACTCATGGCGTTTTCTCCCCGTGGTCTTGTTTATTCTCAATTTCAGCATGTTGAGCTCTTACCGATCAATGAGGGTCCAGCCTGGCTTGACTGCCGGCCCAGCCGCGCCAAACCCTCGCACCGGGGTGTGGGAGAGCGCGAAGCCTTGATTGAATCCTGCGCGGGTCACGAGGATCAGCTTGAAAGCCCATCCGGCTGCAAGCGTCGTCGCTCCGGCAAGTGCGAACAGCACCGGCGCGAAAGGCGGCAGCACCAATCCGGGCGCGACCAGCCAGAGGGGGACGGCGAGCCCTACGATCAGGAACCAGGGCGCGAAGGCGCGAAACTCCGCATGGGTCTGGGTCGGCGCACCCTCGCGCTCGAGGTCGCCGATATAAAAGCGCCAGGCGAGATGCCGGGCGGCGACGAGCATGACAAGCGCCGCAGCGACGGGCAGGGCGAAAGCCTGGAGGCCGGGGACGAAGGCGGCGACCATCAGGAACAGACCGCTGCCTTCGGCAAACCCGGTCGCAACCAGGAGCGTAACGAGCGTTTGCTGACGCCAGGCGGGAATGCCCTTCGATGCGTAGAACATCATGGCCTGGCAGAGCATGAAACCGAGCCCGAGCACGGCGGCGATGATGAGATCGATCCGGCTGTCGAACCAGAGCGCGGCAAGCGCAGTGACAAAGAACGCGCCGGCGATCCAGGCCTCGCGCGACATCCAGGATCGTTGCGGCTGACGCAGGACATAGATGAACCGGAGCGGCCGGCCGATCTTGAAGATCAACAGGAACAGGCCGACGGCGACCACTGCAAGCGCCGTAAGCCCACCCTCGAGCGCCGGCGCGCCGCCGGCGGCAGCGAAGGCGACGAAGGCGAACAGTCCGGTGCCGGCGCCGCCGCAGAGGAAGTTGCCGGCCGCTTTCCAGTTCCAGTGCTGCTGGTGCCAGGGCTCCACCCCGCGGGTGCGGACCTTTCCGGCCTGGGCCTGCAGGAACGCGGCTGCCGACGCCGCTGCGGGTGTCGGGGCGGGGTCGTCGGCGCCGTCCGCTTTGCCGTAGAGGTAATAAAAGCTCGGATCGGTTCGGACCTCGGCGTGCATGCGGAAGTGACGTTGTTCGCGCAGAAGCTTCGAGACGTTGCTGTAGGGGTCGTCCACGTCGCCGAACACCAGCGCATCGGCGATGCAGGCGTTGACGCAAGCGGGTGTCGCCAGCGGATCGCGGCCGGGCGTGAGGCCATGCTCGATCCCGTAATCGATGCGATCGACGCAGAAGGTGCATTTCTGAGCGACTCCGATCCGATGCTCGTCGAACCGCGCGGTCTCGTTCTGCATGGCGGGGCCGTAGGCGAAATGCGGTTCGTGGATGAGGAAGCGCGCCTGGTACGGACAGGCGACATCGCAATAGGCGCAGCCGATGCAAAGCTCGTAGTCGATGGTGACGATGCCGTCAGGGCGCTGGCGGGTCGCCGTCGACGGGCACACATGCATGCAGGGCGGATCGGCGCAGTGCTGGCAGCCGACCGGCACGAAAGTGCGGTTCACCTGGGGAAACGCGCCGGCCTCGATGTCGAGCACCTTGCGCCATTGCACCGCCGGCGAGGTCGCGTTGGCATGGCGACAGGCGGCGGTGCAGGTCTGGCAGCCGACACACCGTTCGAGGTCGGCGAGCATCGTCCAGCGGGTCATGCGCGTGCTCCTCCGACCCGCGTGATCGCGACCTTGACGAGGTCGGCGCTCGAGCCGGTGGCGTCGGTCAGGTCGAGCAGCATCGGCACCAGCGCGTTCATGCTCGGCGCGTGGAAATCCTTCGCATAAGGCGTCGCCCACTGCTCGAATTGGCCGATGATCAGCAGCGTGTCGGGGCGGATGCCCTGGCAGAGAACGACCTTCCCCTGGGTCGCGTTGAGCGGCGAGCGCACCTCGACCTGATCGCCGTCGGCGATGCCGAGCCTTTCCGCAGCCGTTTCGTTCATCACCACGCTGCCGTGGCCGATGACGTTGCCGGACAGCTCGCGCATGAGCTGGATGCCGACATTGTTGCCCCAGGAATATTGCATGCTGCGGGCGGTGACGAGCCAGAAGGGATAGTCCTCGATCCGCACCCCGTAGTGCTTGACGAGCGCGCCCTCCCACAGTGCGGAGAGGTCCCGCCAGTGCGGCAAGGCTTCGTATTCCTCGATCTGCCGGTCCCACCAGTGAATGCCATGCTCGTGCAGCCGGCGTTCGAGCTCCTTGCCGATGCGGAAAAGCCGCTCCTGGTAGGGCTGTTCGAAGCGCAACCCGATCTCGACCAGCCTGGGATAGAGATACCATTGCAGCCGCGAGAACGGCCCCACCCGGAATCCGTGCTCGCGGTACCAGTCGAGCCCCTGGGACTCCGCGCCCTCGGTCAACTCGGCGCTGGCGGCTTTGCAGGTCGCGTCCCAGATCGTCTCGACATCGTGCGGCTCGGATGGCGATAGCGAGAAATCGAAGTTCGGACCTGAGAGCTTAATTCCGTGCGCGCCGCGATTGATCGCCTGGTTATATTCCGCGAGCAGCCCTGCGCGCTTCGCAAGTTCGGTCGCGATCCAGGTGAAGTCCTTCGCCTCGCCCTGCGGCGGCACCGCGGGATCGCGCAGCGCAAAGCCCTGAAAGTCCCAGAACTGCTCGACATATTTGGTGCCGCCGATGCGCAGGAGCTGCAGCCCTTCGAGGTCGGTGCAGTCGGGCAGCAGGACGTCGGCGAAGTGATTGGTCTCGTCGAGGGTGAAGGCGAAGCACACGGTGAAGGGAAACTTCGCCATGGTTTCGCCGATGCGCTTGGTGTCCCAGAAGGAGACCGCCGGATTGGTCCGGTAGACGAACCACACGTCAGGTTGCGAGGCGTGGGGAAGCTTGTCGAAGTCCTCGGTCTGCATCATCCAGGCGAGATGGGTCGGACCGAGCGCCTGGCTCCAGGGCGAGTTGGCGATGAGCGGGACGAGGGTGCGATGCGCGCTGCGCACGCTGGGCTGCGACAGCCATTCGTTCTTGCCGGTCGGGTTCATCGGATAATCCATGAATCCGTCCGGTCCCGGCGCCACGCTCGACCAGCGATTGTCCGCCGGCCGATTGAGACGCACCGTCGTCCCGAGCGTTCCGCCCGGCACCTCCAACGCGCCGACCAGGCAGGCGAGCAGCGTGCGCGCCCAGCAGCACTCGTAGCCGCCCCAGCCATTGTTGACGGTCTTGCCGAGCGCGATGGCGACCGGCCGGAACGGCAGCGTCACGCCCTCGATGTCCATCGTTTCGCCGACGCGCGCATGGCTGAGATATTCGTTGGCGATCCGACGAATGGTCGCGGCCGGCACGTCGCAGATCGCCGCCGCCCATTCGGGCGTGTAATCCCGCACATGCGCGACGAGGTGGGCGAACGCCGGCTGAACGATGATCTGGGGATGGTCGGTCACCTCGTTATCCGGCCCGACTTCGACGCCGCCGACCGTGTATTTGCCCTCCAGAGCAGGTCGAATGTCGGGCGTGTCGAACGGTCGCGCGCGACCCGTCTTGAGATCGAAGACAAGCGGCTTGCGGGTGTCGGGATCGCGCAGGAAGTACCCGTTCGGCGCGATCAGATAGGCGGCCGACGTGCGCTCCTTGAGGAACGGCAGATCGAGCCGCTCACGCCGGTGTTCGTGCAGGAGCACGTAGAGAATCGCAAATAGGAAGGCCGAGTTGGTCTTCGGCTTGATCGGCACCCATTCCGCCGAGCAGGCGCCGGTGACCGAAAGGTGCGGCTCGATCTGGACTCGCTTCATGCCGCGCTTGCGCGCGTCGGCGTGCCGCTTCACGCCGCACACGCCGCCGGAGGCCTCGACATTCGCGCCGAACGACAGGAGGTATTCGCACAGCGGCGTATCCGGCGAGACGGTGAAGGCGCGGTGCCACAGTTCGCCATAGAGATGTTCCGAGTGGTAGCACTTGACGCCCTGGCCGGAGCCGAAGCTCATGTCGACCGGGCCCCAGGCCGCGAGCAGGGCGGGCAGCGTCCCCATATAGGCCGTCGGCGTGCCGCCGCCGCCGAAGCTCGCGGCGAGCCGCGGGAAGCCGGTCCCGTCGATCACGCCCGCCGCGCGCGCCGTCTTCATCTTGTCCGCGACAAGGTCGAGCGCCTCATCCCACGAGATGCGCACGAAACCGGGATCGTGCTCGCGGCCTTTGTCCGGGTTCGTGCGCTTCATCGGATGGAGCACGCGGTTCGGCGTATAGGTCTTCTGCAGCAGGCCGAACGCCTTCACGCACGCCTTGCCGCCGGCCGGATGCACCTCCGCAGCCTCGAAGTTCGGCATGATCTCGGTGGCCACCCCGCCGTCGATGCGAACCTTCAGAAGGTCGGGGCCGGCGACGCATTGGTAGCAGTAGGTGGAGACGGTCCGTCCGGCGTCGGGTTTGCTCACCGGCATGTTGGACTCCTGTCACCGCGCGCGGTGCTTGGCGACTTTCGCTTTCACGCGCTCCAGGGTTTTCGCCACGTCGACGACGAAGCGCGCATGCGTGCCGCCGCCGATCGGTTCGATTTCATCCTTCGCCGTCACGTCGAACGCGACCCTGCGGCCTTCGACTGCGCTCACGGTCGCCGTGATCTCGACCGCCATGCCGGGCGGCGTTGCGGCCGTATGCTTGATCGCGACTTCGACGCCGACCGAGTCCTCGCCGGGCTCGGCGTGCTCCAGAATCAGGTCTCGGCAGATATGCTCGATGTCGCGAACGAACCACGGTGTCGCGTAGACGCGGCCTTCCTCCCCCATGAAGCTGATCGTCCGGTCGGAATCGACCACAATGCGATTGGTTCGCGACGCGCCGGGGCGCAGGCTACCCTTCATTCCGCTTCCTCCCAATGCCACGGAGGCTCGTTGAATCCGCGGCCGTGTTCTGTTCCTTGGCCCCTGCGGGCGACGCTCTGTCGCACGGGACCGCCGGTCCCGTCTTTGATTTATTGCAAACTAATTCGCTTGCAACCTTCATCGTTCCGCTTCAAACACCGAGATATCCGCTTTGCACCCGGCGATCGGCCAGGAGCATGGCCGAATCGCCGCTGACCGTGATGCGCCCGGTCTCGATGACATAGCCGCGATCGGCGATGGCGAGCGCCGCGTTGGCGTTCTGCTCGACCAGCAGAACGGTCATGCCGGATTTTTTCAGGTCGGCGACGACCGTCAGAATCTGATCGACCAGGATCGGCGCAAGACCCATCGATGGCTCGTCGAGCAGGATCAGCCGCGGCTTTGCCATCAGCGCCCGGCCGATCGCCAGCATCTGCTGTTGACCGCCGGACAGCGCGCCCGCGGCGGTATGGCGCAAGGCATCGAGCATCGGAAACATGGCGAAGATGCGGGCAAGCTCCGCCGTGAGGTCGACGGATGAGCGCGTCCAGGCGCCGAGCCGCAGATTGTCCTCGACCGAGAGCGGCGTGAACAGCTGCCGCCCTTCCGGGACCTGCGCAATGCCGAGCCCCACGCGCCGGTGGGCGGGCATGCGCTCGATGCGCACGCCTTCGAAACGGATCTCGCCGGCACTCGTCGGCTGCACGCCGGAAATGGTGCGCAGCAGCGTGGTCTTGCCCGCGCCGTTGGCGCCGAGCAGTGCCACGATCTCGCCGGCGCGCACCTCCAAGGAGACGCCGTGCAGCGCCTCGATGCGCCCGTAGCCGCTTCGCAACTGCTCAATGCACAGCACGCACCGCTCCCTTCGTGCCGTGGACGCCGAGATAGGCCTCGATCACCGCCGGATTGGCGCGCACCTCATCGGCGGAGCCTTCGGCGAGGGTTGCTCCATTCGCGAGCACGTGAATGCGGTCGGACACGTTCATGACGAGTCGCATGTCGTGTTCGACCAGCACGATAGTCACGCCGCCCGCGGCGATGCCGCGGATCACGCCTTCGAGCGCGGCGGTCTCGACCGGATTGCACCCCGCCGCCGGCTCGTCGAGCAGCAGCACCCTGGGCTCGCTCGCGAGCGCGCGCGCGATCTCCAGCCGCTTGAGATCGCCATAGGCAAGCCCGCCGGCCGGTTGCTCGGCGATGGCCGCAAGCCCCACCCGCTTCAGCGCCGCGTGGGCCAGTTCGCGCGTCGCGCGGTTCTGCCGGCCAACCATCGGCAGGTGAAGGAGGTCGGCGATGATTCCGGTCCGCTCGTGGCGGTGGCGGCCGACCATGACGTTCTCGATCGCGGTCATGCGGAAGAAGATCTGCAGATTCTGGAAGGTGCGAGACAGGCCGCGGCGCGCGAGCCTGTCCGGCTTGAGCCCAGTCACGTCTTCGCCGGCCAGCAGAACCCGGCCGTCCCGCGGCGCGTAAATTCCCGAAATCATGTTGAACAGCGTCGTCTTGCCGGCGCCGTTCGGACCGATGATCGAGAACACGCAGCGCTCCGGAATGGCGATGCTCACACCATCGAGCGCGCGCAGACCGCCAAACCTCATTGAGAGATTTTCGGTCGCGAGGATGGTCATGAGGACCGCCCCTTGAGCGCCGCGGCGATGCTCGGGACGATCCCATTGCGCAAGAAGATCATCACGCCCATGAGGATGAGACCGAGCACCAGATGTTCGTACTCGTGCAGAAAGGTGAGCGCCTGCGGCAGCACGACGAGAACCGCAGCGCCCACAAGAGAGCCCGCGATCGATCCCATTCCGCCCAGCACCACCATGGCCACGAGCTCGATCGATCGCAGAAAGCCGGCCACTTCCGGCGTTATGTGCCCGTTGAACAACGCAAGATAGGAGCCGGCGACCGAGGCGTAGATCGCCGAGATGACGAAGACGCGGAGCTTGGTGCGCGCGACGTCGATGCCCAACACCCGGGCCGCGGTTTCGCTGTCGTGGATCGCGCGCATCGCGCGCCCGGCCGGACTGTCGATCAGATTCAAAGCGAGCGCGGCGCCGAGGAGGAATGTGACGCCCGAACACCAATACCAGGTCTCCGAGCCGCGCACCGCCCAGTCGAAGAGCACCAACCGGCGCACCGACATGCCGTCAGGCCCGCCCGTCCAGACCGCCTCATTGTTGAAGACGATGGCGAGCAGGAGACCGAAGCCGAGCGTCGCCACCGCGAGGTAGTGCCCTCTGAGCCGCAAAATCGGCCGTCCGACCAGGAAAGCGACGCAAGCGGAGAGGGCCGCGCCGACCAGCAGCGACAGCCATGTCGGCAATCCGAAGTGGGCCGGACCGATTGCGACCGCATAGGCGCCGATGCCCATGAACCCGGCATGGCCGAGGCTCACCTGTCCGGCGAAGCCCATCAGGAGATTGAGGCCGAGCGCGGCGAGCGCGAACACGTAAACCAGCGCGGCCACGCGGTAATAATAGGTCGACGGAAAGAACACGGGCACGATGGCGATCACGAGGGCGATCGCAAGCACCGGCGTCAGCCGATAGACCACGAAGCGTTCCGCGACGGTGGACCAGGCCGAGCCGAAGCGCCGGCCTAAGGGCGAGCTTTCCTTCACCGCCGGTCGTTCATCGATGCGCCGCACGCTCAGACGCGCTCCACGGTCGCCCGACCGAGCAGCCCTTGCGGGCGAGCGAACAAGACGACCAGGATGACGATGAATGCAACCGCATCCTTGTATTGCGACGACAGATAGCCGGCGGCGAACGCCTCCAGGAGCCCCAGCAGCAGGCCGCCGATCACCGCGCCAACCGCGCTGCCGATGCCGCCGAGCATGGCGGCGGCGAAGCCCTTCAGGGCGAGGAGCGTGCCGATATTATAACTCGTCAACGTGATCGGCGTGATCAGGATACCAGCGACGGCACCGATCGCGGCCGACACCCCAAAGGAAAAGCCGACCGTCCGCCTTGTATCGATGCCGACTAGGCGGGCGGCGAGCTTGTTCGCCGCCGTCGCGAGCACCGCCTTGCCGAACAGCGTGCGCTCGATGAACGCCCATAGCAGGACGACGATCACGAGCGCGCCCGCGAGCACGACGAGACTCTGCGGCAGGATGGCGGCGCCGCCAAGCTTGATCGGCTCGTTGCCGAGCAAGGGCGGGAGACTGTGATAGCGCTTGTCGAAGATCACCTGCGCCGCGCCGCGCAGGAAGATCGATGCCCCGATCGTGATCATGATGAGGCTGACGGCGCTCGCCCCGCGGGCTGGTTCGATCGCAAAGCGATACAGGACGAGGCCCGCCGCGGTCGCGATGACGACAGCCAACAGCGCAGCGAGGGGGAGCGGCATGCCGGCCGCGGCAAGGAAAACAGTCGTGAGCCCGCCGATCATGACGAACTCGCCCTGCGCGAAATTGATCACGTCGGACGCGTTGTAGATCAGCGTGAACCCGAGCGCGACCAGCGCATAGACCGCCCCGACCGTCAGCCCGGAAAAGGCGAACTGCAGGAACTCGGCCATGGCCTACTCGATCCGTTGGCGTCAGCATTGCCGCCGCCGGAGACGCGGCGATCGCAACCGCGTCTTCGCCGGTTGCGCCTCAGGAACCGGATTCGGGGACGAGCACCCAGTCGCCGTTCTTGATCTCCAGCATGCGGAAGGCCGACTGATCGAGGCCCATGTGATCGGACTGCGATGTGTTGACGACGCCGCCGGTTCCGACGAAGCCCTTGGTCTTCTCGATCTCGTCGCGCAGTTTCGCCTTGTCGTTGAAGCCGCCGGCGCGCTTGGCGGCCTCGACCAGGATCATCAGCGCGTCATAGGCGTGGCCGCCGAAGGTGGAGACGTCCTGCTTTGTCTTGTCTTCATAGGCTTTCTTGTAGCCGGTGACGACCGGCTTCTGCTTGTCGCCGTCGGGCAGCTTTTCGGCGACGAGCAGAGCGGCTGCCGGCAGCCGCACGCCGTTCGCCGCCTCTCCGGCGAGCTGGATATACTGCTTCGACGCAACGCCATGGCTTTGATAGAGCGGCTGCGGAATGGCGAGCTGGCGGTAGTTGCGGGTGACGATCGCGGGCCCCTGGCCAAAACCGGTGTTGAGGACGGCCTGGACGGCGGCTTTCCCTTTGATGTTGGTGAGCTGGGGCGTCATATCGGTGTCGCCGGGCCCGTAGGTCTCTTCATGGGCGATGGTGACGCCGTAGTTGGGCGCAACTTTCACGCATTGGTCGCGCATCGATTTGCCGAAGGCTTCGGTGCCGGAAATGATCGCGATCGTCGTCAAGTTGCGCTTCTTGAGGTCGGCAAAGATTTTCTCGCACGCCATCTTGTCGGTATGCGGCGTCTTGAACACCCATTTCTTCACCGGCTCGACGATCGGAATGCCGCCGGCAAGCGAGATGAAGGGGATCTGCGCCTCCTCGAAGACCGGGATCATCGCCATCGTCGCGCCGGTCGTGGTGCCGCCGATCATTGCGGCGACTTTGTCGTCCTCGACCAGCCTGGTGGCGAAAGTGCGCGCGGCATTGGCGTCGCCGCCATCGTCATAGACGACGAGTTCGATCTTCTGCCCGTTCACGCCGCCCTTCTTGTTGATCTCGTCGACATACATTTCCAGCGTCTTCTTCTCGGGGTCGCCGAGGAAGGAAGCGGGGCCGGTCACCGACAGCGAGGAGCCGATCTTCACCTGTGCAAGAGCAATGCTCGGGACCGCGAACACGGCGACGAGGAATGCGACGGCGGCGAAGCGGATAGCGGGGAAATGGGAACGGGATACAATCCGAGTCACAATTGGTCCTCCTGGGGGATTGACGTTTCCTCGAACTTATCAGGTTGGTTCTTTGTTCTACAGGCATCTTGACCGGACCGGGGGCCGGCCGCAAGTGTCATATCGAAGCGCGCGCGGATGACGAACTAATGAAAATTGCGGCCCTTGGGCAAGGCGGCGCGCACCTCGGCGGCGGGTGCGAATTCGTCGCTGAGAGCCGGCTCCTCTTTTAGGAGCGCGGCAAGCGAGCCTCCGGCGCGCGGCGGGATGCGGTTCTCCGGGATCGGGCGTTTGACCTCGTCGCAACGGACGAGCGCCTCGATGCAGTCCGCGTCGCTTGCAAGCCGCTGCAACAGTGGCGTTAGGTCGTCGAGACGCTCGGCGACGACATGGATCACGCCGGATTCGTTCTGCAGGCGGCCGCTGACGCCGACGAGGCGGGCGCCCAGCACGATGGGACGAAACACCTCGAACACCTGCGGCCACACGATCGCGTTGGCGACGCCGGTCTCGTCCTCCAGCGTCATGAAGATGACGCCCTTGGCCGTGCCGGGTCGCTGGCGCACCAGCACGATTCCGGCGACGTTCACCTGGCGACCGGAGGGAAGAGCGGCGAGCCGCTCGTTGCGCAGGATTCCGCGCCGATCGAGATCGCCGCGCAGGAACGAAGCAGGGTGTGCTTTCAGCGACAGATGCAGATGGCGATAGTCGGCGACCACGTGTTCGCCGAGCCGCATGGGCGGGAGCGCGACGTCGGGCTCGAGCTCCGGCGTCTGCACGCGCGCGAACAGGGGCAGGTCGTCCTTGTCGCCGGCCCGGCGGAGCGCACGCACCGCCCATAACGCCTTGCGCCGGTCGAGGCCGAGCGAGCGGAAGGCGTCGGCCTGCGCAAGCCGTTCCAGCACGGCGGGCGAAAGCTTCGTGCGCAGCCACAGATCGCGGATGGAATCGAAGCCCGCCCCGCGCGCCCGCTCGATCGCGCGTGCGTCGTCCTCCGCGAATCCGCTGATCTGGCGCAAGCCGAGCCGCACCGCGTGGGTTGCACGGATATCGTCCTGCATCTCGGCGTGGCGAGGGTGGACCCTCCCCTGGAGGGGGAGGGTCGCCGGCCGCAGGCCGGCGGGGTGGGGTGATAAGCTGTTTGGATTTGCCGAGTTCACCCCCTCCCGGTCCGCTTCGCGAACCGACCTCCCCCCTCCAGGGGGAGGTGATTGCGCCTCATTGTCTGAGCCGCGTTTTTCCAGCGTGTTGTCCCAGTCGGAGAAATTCACGTCGACCGGCCGGACTTCGACGCCGTGCTCTTGCGCGTCGCGCACGATCTGCGCCGGCGCGTAGAAGCCCATCGGCTGACTGTTGAGAAGCGCCGCCGCGAACACGTCGGGATAACGGCACTTGATCCAGGCCGAGGCGTAGACGAGCAGCGCGAAGCTTGCGGCATGGCTTTCCGGAAAGCCGTATTCGCCAAAACCCTCGATCTGGTTGAAGCAGCGCTCGGCAAAGTCGCGCGGATAGCCGCGCGCGGCCATGCCTTCGATCAGCTTGGTGCGAAAATATTTGATGGTGCCGACGCGCCGGAAGGTCGCCATGGCGCGGCGCAGTTGGTCGGCCTCGGACGGCGTGAAGCCGGCGGCGACGATCGCGATCCGCATCGCCTGCTCCTGGAACAAGGGGACGCCGAGCGTCTTGCCGAGCACCTGGCGCAATTCGTCCGCCGGGCCGTGCGCGGGGGAGGGCGAGGGAAAGTGCACCTGTTCGAGCCCCTGCCGCCGCCGCAGATAGGGATGCACCATGTCGCCCTGGATCGGCCCCGGGCGCACGATCGCCACCTCGATGACGAGATCGTAGAATTGCGCGGGCTTAAGGCGCGGCAGCATGGTCATCTGCGCACGGCTCTCCACCTGGAACACGCCGACCGAATCCGCGCGCGACAGCATGCGGTAGACCGCAGGATCCTCAGGTGGGATGACGGAGAGATCGAGCGACCTATTCTCTTCCCTCTGCCCTCGCGGGAGAGGGTGCCGAGCGAACGCGACGCGTGAGCGAGGCGGGTGAGGGGGCGATGAGCATGTGCCGTGCTCGTTGCTCTCCCCCTCACCCGGCTCGACCTCGCTCTGCTCGGTCTCGCCTCCCTCTCCCGCGAGGGGAGAGGGAAGAGAATAGTGTTTCTGCAGCAGATCGAGCGAGCGGCGCAGACAGGACAGCATGCCGAGCCCGAGCACGTCGATCTTGAGAATGCGCAGCGTGTCGAGGTCGTCCTTGTCCCACTCGATGACGGTGCGCCCCTCCATCGCGGCGTTCTCGATCGGCACGAGATCGTCGAGACGGCCGCGGGTGATGACGAAGCCGCCGACATGCTGGGACAGGTGGCGCGGAAAACCGATCAGCTCGCGGGCGAGCGCGAGCGCCTTCGCCAGTCGCGGATCGGCGGGATCGAAGCCGGCGCGCCGCGCATGCTCGGGCGAGATCGCCTCGGCCGACCAGCCCCACAGCGTGCCGGCGAGCGCGCCGATCGCATCGTCCGAGAGGCCGAAAGCCTTGCCGACCTCGCGGATGGCGCTGCGCCCGCGATAGCAGATCACGGTCGCGGCGAGGCCTGCGCGCTCGCGCCCATAGCGCCGATAGATGTACTGGATCACCTCCTCGCGCCGCTCATGCTCGAAATCGACGTCGATGTCGGGCGGCTCGCGCCGTTCGGCCGAGACGAAACGCTCGAACAAGAGATCGCTGCGCTCGGGATCGACCTCGGTGACGCCGAGGCAATAGCAGACGGCGGAATTGGCGGCCGAGCCGCGGCCCTGACACAGAATGCCCTGCGTGCGCGCGAACCGCACGATGTCGTGCACGGTGAGAAAATAGGGCGCGTAATTCAGTTCGCCGATGAGCGCGCATTCGTGGTCGAGCGCGCGTCGCACTTTTGCCGGCACGCCGTGCGGATAGCGCCGGCGCGCGCCGTCCTCGGCGAAGGCGACGAGCGCCTCCTGCGCGGTGGCGAAACCCTCGCGGATTTCATCGGGGTATTCGTAGGCGAGTTCGTCGAGCGAGAAGCGGCAGCGTGCGAGGAAGCGCAGCGTCTCGGCCGTGGCTTCCGGCGCAGCGCGGAACAGACGTGCCATTTCATTCGCCGGTTTGAGATGGCGCTCGGCATTGGCTTCGAGCCTTCGGCCGGCATTATCGAGGGTGAGATGCTCGCGGATGCAGGTGACGACATCCTGCAGCGCGCGCCGCTCCGGCGCATGGTAGAGCACGTCGCCCACCGCAATGAGCGGGACTTTCGCTGCAACCGCGACGGTTGCGAGCCGGGCGAGCCGCCGGGCGTCGTCGCCGCGATAGAGCATGCTCGCGCCGAGCCACATCGCGCCGGCCGCCGCCTCGCGCAGCCGGGCGAGGAGCGAGCCGCGATCGTCATTTCGGGGCGAGAGCGGCGCAGTCATATTCGCCGTCGTCATTGCCGGGCTTGACCGGCTTGACCCGGCAATCCATTTCTCCCCCTCCCGCGTCGCACGCAGCCAAGCCTGCGCAGGCTGCGCAAGCTTGCCTGCGATGCTCCGCTCCCTCCCCCGCTTGCGGGGGAGGGTTGGGGAGGGGGTGGATGCGCGGGTCAAGCCCGCGCATGACGAGATATTATCGGTTGCCGCCGGCGCTTCTTCCAAGAGCACGATCAGGTTCAGCCCCGCGGCATCGCTCAGGAGATCGTCGAGGAACAGCGTGCAGGCGCCCTTCTCGGCGCGGCGCTTGCCGCGCGTGAGCAGGCGGACGAGCCGCGTCCAGCCGGCGCGGTCCTGCGGGTAAGCGAGTATGTCGGGCGCGCCATCGGCGAAGACGAGCCGCGCGCCGACGGCGAGCCTGACGCCATGCTCCTTCGCCGTTTCGTGCGCGCGCACGACGCCTGCGACCGAGTTGCGGTCGGCGACGCCGATGCCCGCAAGCCCCAGCGCGCTTGCCTGCATCGCCAGCTCCTCGGGATGCGAGGCCCCCCGCAGGAAGGAGAAATTGGTGGTGACGGCGAGCTCGGCATAGGCGGGCATGGGACGCCTCTACCGCACGGCCACAGATTGTAGTAACAAAATAGTATGCCCTACGAATGGGACGACGCGAAGGCGGCGATCAATCGGAAGAAGCACGGCGTGGAATTCGCGACTGTCGAGGAGTTCGACTGGGATACGGCCCTGGTCGTTTCCGACGATCGGCTTGATTATGGCGAGACGCGCTGGCTGGCGCTGGGACTGATTGGAAAACAGCTCTTCTCGCTTGCGTTTACGCTCCGTGGCGACCGCATTCGCGTGATCAGCTTGCGACGAGCGAGCCGAAAAGAAAGGAAGCTCTATGATGGGCAAAACCAAGGATGACGATAACCCGGAGTGGACGCCGGCGATGGTCCGGAAGGCGCGTCCGGCCAAAGAGGTTTTCCCCGGCATGGCCCTTCCCAAACCGAGGAGACGCGGTGCGCAAAAAACTCCGACCAAGGTCCAGACAACGATTCGGCTTGATCGCGACGTCGTGGACCATTTCAAGCGGGAGGGGCATGGTTGGCAAAGCCGCATCAACGCCGCGCTCCGCCGCGTCGTTAACAAGAAGAAAAAGAAAAGCGCGTGAGCGGCCGGCATTGCTCACCCGAACAGGCCGTGCAGAAACCAGCGCGGCTGCGTTGTTTCACGGCCGTAGAGACCCTCGCGATAGAGCCAGACGCGCATGCCCGCGCACGTTTCGATGCGGAAATAGTCGCGGGTCAGCGCGCATCCGTCCGCAGCGCGCCACCATTCGAGCGCGATGCGCTCGGGCCCTTCTGCGGCCATGACCTCATGCAGCACGCGTCGCCAGCGAAAGCGCACGGGCGGACCGTCCGGCACCTCGGCGATCGCCTTGATGTGCTCGGGGCGCGCGAACAGCCGCGCCGGCCGCGCGGGCGCAAGCGTGTCCTGAGCGGGATGTGCCAGACGCCGGTGCTCATAATCCCTCTTCCCCCGTGGGAGAGGGCGCCGAGCGCCCCCTCCCCAACCCTCCCCCGCTTGCGGGGGAGGGAGTCGCGCAGAGCGCGACGGGTGGGGGCGTTCAATCAAGGCGTTGCGTCTATCCCCCTCACCCGGCTCGGACCTGCGGTCCTCGCCACCCTCTCCCGCGAGGGGAGAGGGTGAAATGCCTTGCGGCAGCCGGCTTTCCCTCAAGAAAGGGGGCATAAATCGCGCTGCATGCGCCGGCGCGGACGCGACGGCGAATTCGGGAATATGGGTGTCCTGCGGCCTAAGGCGGGTGACGCGGCGCAATCCGAAACGCGCGCCGAGCCGATCGATCAGGTAGCCGATCTCGGCGGCCTGCTCGGTTGGGGCGTCGGCAGCGGCGAGGTCCGTCTGCACGGGCGCGCAGCGCTCCGTGACGGGGGCGGAGAGGCGCACGAGGTCGTAGCCGAAACCGGGATCGCGGGCTTCGCCTATGGCGGCGAGCCGATCGGCGAACAGACGGCTGATGCGACTCGCCTCGCGCAGCGGCGCGCCGGTCCCCACTGCGATCCGGCAGACCTTGCCGTCGGTGCGGAACAGCGCGACTTCGAGGAGGCGGGCGCCTTCTCCCCGCGCCTCCATTGCATAGCCGAGCCGTATGCCGAGGCGCGCGATCGTCCCGAGCACGTCGCGCTCGCGGGCGATCGGCTCGGCGAAATGCTGCTCGGCCATGAAAGAGGGCGCGGGCCTTCGCGGCGCGATCGGCTCGTTGGCGCGGCCGAGCACTTGATCGAGACGGCACAGGAAGGATGCCTCGAAGCGAGCGGCAAGCACAGCGCGCGGCAGATCGAGCACATCGGCGATGCGGTGGAGGCCGACATCGGCGAGCGCCGCGACGGTCTCCGGAGGAAGGCGCAGCGCCGCCAGCGGCAACGGCGCGAGCGCCTCCCGCATCGCGCCGGGCGGAATGATGAAAATGTGCTCGCCCCAGTTCTGGTCATTCCGAAGCGCGCCCTTCCGGAGCCCGCCGCTAGGCGCGAGCCCGGAATACATAGATCCCGCGCTTGTTGCTTCTTTCACCTCTCCCTGGCGGGGAGAGGTCGACGCCAAAGGCGTCGGGTGAGGGGGCTCAAACCCATCTGTCGAAGTTCGGCCCCCCTCACCCGCTCGCTGCGCTCGCGATCTCTCCCCCCTGGGGAGAGGTGAAGGAGAGTTATCGCCTGCGAGTTTGGATGTCAGACTTCGCCCTTTGGGTTCGCCCTGAATAAGCATGTCGGCCCGCACCCCATGCCTTGCCACGCCCCAGGCGCAGCCGGGCGTATCGGCGATGGCCACGCGCGCGCGCAAACCCTGGGTGGAGAGCCGTGCGACGATATCGCGGCACAGCGCCGCCTCGCCGCCGAAGAGATGGGCGCAGCCGGTCACGTCGAGCATGACGCCGGCGGGCGCGTCGATCCCGACCAGCGGGGTGTAGCGGTCGCACCAGTCGGCAACCGCCTCGATCAGGCGCTGGTCGGCCCCAGGATCGCTCGGCGCCACCTGCAGCGCGGGATGGCGCGCGCGCGCATCGGCGAGCGCCGTGCCGATCGTGAGCCCCAAGCGCGCAGCCGCATCGTTCATCGCCGAAATGCGCAGCGCGCTTTTGACCATGTGCGCGACGACGAGCGGCGGGCGTTCGCGCTCATCCGGCGCAGGCGCGGACTGCCGCTCGAGGCGATCGGTCGGAAGCCGCCGCAGCCAGATCGAGAGATAGCGGCGGGGAGACGAAGACGTGCTCATGATGATCCCACGACAAGAGCCAGCGGCCGGTGGGCCCGCGGCGGTTTCTGACGAGAGAAAGAACGAGGGTCGGCCGCCCCAGCCCGCCGAAGGGGTCGCGCGCGCCGGGGGCCGCCGCGATGTCGCAGCGCGTGACCGCCGGGCTCGGCAGCGCGCAGGCGCGATGGCGCAGAAGGAGTCCGAGCCCGCCCCCTTCGCCGGCGGCAAGCGACAGGCGGCGCAGCATGATGAGGTCGAGCGAGCTTTCGCGCGCAAACTCGCCGACCACGGCGGCCAGCGCGCGGCAGCGGAGCGCCTCTTCCATCGCCCAGGCGGCGTCGCGCTCATGCGGCGCGGCGAGGCCGATCAGGCGCGCCATGGGCAGGCCGAGCAGTTCGAGGCCGGGGCCGTAAAGATGGCCGGTCTCGAACTCCGCCGCTTCGGGCGCGATCCACAGAACCTCGCGGCCATTATCGGCAAGCGCGCGTGCGAGCAGCGCGAGCGCGAACGAGGCGGCGGCGCCGAAGTCGAACGGCGTGGCCGGCATGATCTCGTGCAGAGCCCCCAGCGCAAGCCCGCCGCCGAGCGCGCGGTCGAGGCCGGAGACGCTGAGCGCAAGCGCTCTGGAGCGAATTCCGTTCCAACGGAATCGGAATTCGCTCTCGTTATCCTTTCGTGGTCGCATTTTCTGCGGCGAACCGGTTTCCACTTCGCCGGAAAATGCTCCAGCGGCGCCGCGCCCGGCGCCCTGCGCCTCGATCGCCGCCACCCTGCGCCGGAGCGCAGACAAGGGTTCGCCCGCATTGTGCGAGGGCATGCCAAGCCAATCCCATGTTCCCTATTTGTTCTTAGGATTCCGGAAATCAGGACGGGAGTCAAGAAGGACAATGACGGGTGACGGACGCGGCCGCGTCTCAGTCTGAAATTGGTCACTGCTCACCACTTGTGTTGTCGCCGAACAACGCCATATGAGAAGTTCCCGCTTTGGGAACATTCGACTTTGTTCCCACATTGGGAATGGGCTATGAAAGACAGGTGGTCTAACGGCGAGCGATCTTCCCAATGCAGGTGATCTCCAGGCGGAGATTGCGGGAGTTCTGGCAAATTTACCCAAATGCAGAGCGCCTGCTTTCTGTTTGGTACAAGATCGTGTCGAGGTCCATCTGGGCGAACCCAAATGAAGTAAAGGGGCAATTTGGAACTGCTGTTGATTTCGTTGGCGATAACCGCGCGATTTTCGACATTGGAGGAAACAAGTACAGGCTCGTCGTCCGTATCGTTTACGCGCCGTACTACCGAGTCATGGTGAAGTTCGTTGGTACGCACGAAGAGTATGACCGCATAAACCCGGAGACAGTGTGATGATGGATGTCCGTGCGCTCCACACTGAAGCGGATTACGAGTGGGCTCTTAGGGAGGTTGAGAGCTATTTCGATAATCCGCCAGAGCCGGGGACCGAGGATGCCGATCGGTTTGACGTGCTTTCTGCTCTCATCGAAAAGTATGAGGACAGTCAATACGATATTCCATCAGCCGACCCGATTGATGTGCTTCACTTTGCGATCGAGACTATGGGACGATCGCAAGCGGATCTGGCGCGCATCATAGGATCGCGTCCCCGCGCTTCCGAAATCCTGAATCGGAAGCGTCGTCTGACGCTGGATATGATTCGAGCGATTAGCGCGGAGTGGAAACTTCCGATCGAAACGCTAACGAGCGCCTACGAACTGGCACGAGATCATGCTTGATGCCCCACTCTGTCAAACACACGGGTGCAGGAAGCTTCCGGCGCGACGCCCGTCAAGAGCGTCGGATTTCAAACTGAGACCCTGCTGTCGCCAAAATACGATTCAGAGCTACTACAGCCGCCGCTCGGGCGCCTTGAGTTCTTTCGCCACTTTCAGGCTGCGCAGCTTGCGGCGCATGTCGCTCGGCACGAGCGCCGATTTCTTCAGCGCGACGAAGCTCGCCGCCTTGTGCCGGTTCCCCGGCGCGCCGTTGAAGACTTTCAGTCCGTCGGCCGTCGCGACGATGTCGCCCGCCTGCAGCGTCGGGTCGGCGGCGATGTCGATCTTGGCGAGCCCGAGCGGGCCCTTGCCGTTGCAGGTGCAACTCGCGACCAGCTCCTTGCGGAACAGATAGGCCGTCGACAGCGCCTCGTATCGCGCGCCGTCCGCCGTGGCCGCGGCCTCGATGCTCGTGCCTTCGAACACCTTGGTGCGGCTCGCCGGGCAGAGCGCGCTGCAAAGCTTCACCGGCGTCACATTGGCGGCGGCCGGGCTGAGCGGAAAGAACCGCCCATCGCACAGGCGCACGCAGTAGGCCGTGGTCGGCTCCGCCGGCGGGATTTCGACCTGGGGCGCGGGAGGAAACAGCGAGAAACGCCGTGTTGGCTGGGGGGCATAGGCCAAAGGCGGCGCCGTGCGGGAGACCGGCGCGACGGTGCGCGGCGCGGGCTGCGGACTAGACCAGTCGCCGCCAAACGGCCAACCGCCGGAGGACGAGCCGGAGGTCCACCCCCATTGCGCCGCCGCCGTGGTCGGCGCGAAGGCGAGGGCGAGCAAGGCAAGAAGAACCAGCGCTCGTCGAAGGGCCGCGCCGCTTGCGAAACGGATCAGCCTGCGGTCGTCGTCCATGATGGTTCGTCTAACGCAATGCGGCCTCGCCCTTGTAGGCGAAGCCGCATGCGATGCCATTGCGCAACTCTCAATTCGCGCCGCGGGCGACGGCAGGCGCGCTCGCGGTGCGCCGGCCGCTCATCGGCAGAACGATCACCTTGGCGCCGGGCTTGGTGCGCCCGTAGAGGTCGATCACGTCCGAATTGGCCAGGCGGATGCAGCCGCTCGATACGCGCTGCCCGATCGTCGACGGATCATTGGTGCCGTGGACGCGGTACACGGTCTCGCCGAGATAGAGCGCGCGCGCCCCCATCGGATTGCCTGGCCCGCCGGCCATGAAGCGCGGCAGATAGGGCTGGCGGCCGATCATCTCCGGCGGCGGCGTCCAGTCCGGCCACTCGGTCATCCTGCTGACGTATTCGGTGCCGGACCAGGTGAAGCCCTGACGGCCGACGCCGATCCCATAGCGGATCGCCTTGCCGCCGCCGAGCACGTAATAGAGATAGGTGTGAGGCGTATCGATGATGATCGTGCCGGGCGCCTCGTTGGTCGGATAGCTGACGGTCTGCCGCCGCAAATGCGCGGGCACGTTCGCCTGCGGCTCCTCGCGGGTCCGATCGTCCCGCACATAGCGGTCGATCACGGACGCGGTCCGGTATCCGGTCGCGGCCAGAGGCAAAGGTTCAGCCTCGCTCGGCGCAGTCGCCAAGCCGAAAGACAACGCCAATGCCGTGCTGAAGACGAGAGACAGTCTTGCTGTGCGAGTCATGACGCACCCCCCGTGATTTTCCCCTCGGCAGAACGGCTGCCGCGTAAATAACGCGGAAGGTGCGGAAAAGTTCCCTGCCGGGTATTGACGACATTCCAAAGTGCTTGCGGGACAATTAATTCGCACAACAACACGCTTAACTGCAAAGTCGCAGGCTGAACTGGATAAGGTTTACGAGAATACTGAATGGCCGGGCAAAGCCCGGCCATTCGTATAGCATTCGCATATCGGAAGTCTGTGTTGCGCTACCTCGCCTCCAACCGTTCGCAAGCGTCAGACGAGGCACTTGCTCAGAATGTGCGAGAGCTGCGGCGCGGCGATCGGGCTTGCAGCCGCATCGCAACCTTCCGGAATTCGCGGCCGTCGCCCAGTGTTCTGCGGCGCGCTGCTGGTCGGCTCCGCCGGCTTCGCCTTGACCGGCACGTTGGGGGTGACCGAGCGAACCGCGGTGTTCGCCTTCTCGCGGACGGTCACTTCCGGCAGCACGACGCCCTTGGTGATCAGGGTTGCGTTGCTCAGCGGATCGGACTGATACAGCACGCGCCCATCGCGGTCGCGGTAGATGATTGCTGCATCGCGAATTCCGACCACCTCGACGGCGGAAATGGTGCGCGTTTCGCCGCGTGCCGCCTTTGCCGTCGTCAGCCGATCACTTTTTCGTGTTCGGTCGACGGACGTGGCCGTGGAGGCCTCTGCGTTACCAGGCGCCGTTGCGCTGGCGACGCTGACAAACCGCGCGCTGAGATCGCTGGAGAAACCTGCGGCGCCCCCGGCAACAAGCGCGGAAATGCCGATAATCAAAAGAGATTTCAGCTTGAACATCGGAGGTTGCCCGATTTTGCTGATTAATGGCCCCGTGCCATGGACCGTCCCCCTGACGATCCACCGCGATAACTCATTCTTAAGGATTTGGTTCCGAAGGGGCCGCCGGAATTATTGAGCCGGCGTCCAGGCCGCCTAACGCGCGCCGAGAAGGTGCGAGGTGGGGATCAGCATCCGGCACTGCACCCCGCTCGGCTCAAAGGTCAGGGCGACGTCGGCGTCGAGGGCGCGCGACAAGTTCTTTTCCACGACGAGGCTGCCAAAGCCGCGGCTCCTCGGCGTGCTGACGTCGGGGCCGCCCAGCTCGCGCCACATGATCTCCACGCCCTCTTTACCGGCGCCGTCGTCCGCCAACATCCGGCGCCAGCTTATTTCGACGCGTCCTTGCGGGACCGACAAGGCGCCGAAGCGCTCCGCATTCATCGCGAGCTCATGCAGCGCAAGGCCGAAGCTCTGGGCGGCGCCCGGCTTGAGATGCACGGCCGGCCCCGACAGCTGCACGCGATTGGCGGCGCCGTCGAGATACTTCGCAAGCTGCCGTCGGGTCAGGTCGTGGAGCGAGGCGCCGTACCATCCTTCCTGCACGAGAAGATCATGCGAGGTGGCGAGCGCCTGGAGGCGATCGCCAAAGGTATTGAGAAAATTATCGATGGTTCCTGCGTGGCGCGCGGTCTGGCGCGCCATCGATTGGATGACCGCGAGAAGGTTTTTCGAGCGGTGGGTCAGCTCGCGCATGAGAAGCCGCAGATGACCTTCGCTGGTTTTGCGTTCCGTGATGTCGAACAATGCGCAGGTGACGCCGACGATGCTTCCTTGTTCGTCCGGCAGCGGCTCCACATGAAGATCGTACCAGCGCGTCTTGTCGCTCTCCTTGACGCTCACCTCGCCGCCCTGGGCGTGTCCGCTCGCGAGCGCCGCGCGAACGAGCGCATCGAACTGTTCGCGACTTTCCGCCGGTAGGATCTCCGCATCGGTGCGGCCGACAATGTCCGCGACCTCGCGTCCGAACAGCGGATTGCTGATCGAGGTGAAGCGCAGATCGCGGTCCTGCGTGAACAAGGTCACATGCGATCCGCGCAACGCGATCTCGTACCGATGCAGTGCGGCGCGCAACTCGTCGGCCAGGCGTCGCTGTTCGCTTTCCAGCGACCGAAGGCGCGAAATATCGATCGCGGCGCCGATGAGTCCCTCGACATGTCCGTCCCGTCCGAATGCCGGCTCGACATGCAGGGAATAAAGCGCGCGCCCGTGCGGATCGAGCGAGCAGGTTTCGCACGTTTCCGACTGGCCGCTCTCCAGCACCCGTCGCTTCATGGCGATGATGGCATCGCGCACGTCCGCCGGCAAAACCTCCTGATCGGTCCGGCCGATCATCTCTGCCGCGGTATCCGGGCAATCGGGATTGTAGACCCATGTGTAGCGCAGGTCGCGGTCCTGCGAGAAGGCGTGCACGTAAGCGCCGCGTAACGCGGTCTCGAGGCGCGCCTTGACCAGACTGAGTTCGCGGGTGCGCTCTTCGACCCGCGTCTCGAGTTCGCGCCGCGTCGTTTCAAAATCACGCAGCGTCAGCTCTTGGCTCGCCGCGTTGCGGCGTGACGGTTCGTTCGCACCGACGGAGCGGACGGCGCCGCTGGTCGTAAGCGCCGCCGACCGCCAAAGCAACACCGCGGTGGCTACCGCCAGAATCGCCGCGCCCGTCTTGGCTGCGAGCGCCCACGCGAGCAAGGCCGGCCCTTGAACAAACGCAGCGGCAAGATGGCTTAAGCCCTGGAAGACGAGAAACGCGCCGGCCACGCATAAGGCGAGGCGATACTCGCGCAGCCAGCGCGGTTCGCGCCAAGCGATCCACACAATAAAGCCGAGGATGGCCGACAGGCCCAAGCCGATGCCGATATCTGCCGCGCGCGCCACCATCGATCAGGGTCGCCCGATTTTGCGGCATTCCCGGCTTCTGCGTCCGATTGCGGCAATCGTTTCAGTGAGACGCATCGTCTAATCCCGTCTTAGCCTGTGCGGATGGCATAGCGCCCCGTTTCTTAGCGGCGCGTTGATCTTCGGCAATAGGTGAATTCGCTAGGCGCATGTCCTCGTGTTTTGGTTGCAGAAACGGTTGAATTTTTCCGCGTCGGCGCTGGCTTGATAGGAACCGCGCGCGCAGGGGCGCGGGGTTTCCTTCCCATAGTGATCGACGCCGGCGGAGGCGGTGCGGCGGCCTCATGCCGCAGGACGCAAATCAACCACAGTTAAAATTTTTTTGGAATTTGAGGGAACCCAACCGCTGCAAACACGTTTTCAGCTTGACCGGCCGCCATTCCCCCTCCCCCCGTGCTCGGCCGGCCATCTAAGGCGCGGCTGACGATTTGTCAGCCGCGCCTTTTTCTTAGTGCATTCGCACATATTCAACCCTTAGTTTAGAGCGACGAAATCCAGCCAGCACCGAAAGCGCAATCGCCCTGACAGGGACGCTGCGCGAACGGCTCGGAGCGGGATCGAAAAAGATCCTGGGCGGCTACTTCTTCATCACGTCCAGCAGCGTGCTGCCGAGCCGCGCCGGCGACGGCGACACATGGATGCCGCAGGCCTCCATTGTCGCGACCTTCGACGCCGCATCGCCCTTGCCGCCGGAGATGATGGCGCCGGCATGGCCCATCCGGCGGCCGGGCGGTGCGGTGCGGCCGGCGATGAAGCCAACCACCGGCTTCTTGCGCCCGCGCTTGGCTTGGTCCCGCAGGTACTCGGCCGCCTCTTCCTCGGCGGAGCCACCGATCTCGCCGATCATGATGATCGACTCCGTCTTGTCGTCGGCGAGAAACATGTCGAGCACCTCAATGAACTCGGTGCCCTTCACCGGGTCGCCGCCGAGCCCGACCGCCGTGGTCTGGCCGAGCCCGACCACGGTCGTCTGATACACCGCCTCGTAGGTCAGCGTGCCGGACCGCGAGACGATCCCGACATTGCCCGGCTTGAAGATGTTGCCCGGCATGATGCCGATCTTGCATTCGCCTGCCGTCATGACGCCGGGACAATTGGGCCCGACTAGCCGCGATTTGGAGCCCGAAAGCGCGCGCTTGACCTTCACCATGTCGAGCACCGGGATGCCCTCGGTGATGCACACGATGAGAGGCACCTCGGCGTCGATCGCCTCGCAGATCGCATCCGCTGCCCCCGGCGGCGGCACATAGATCACGGACGCGTCGGCGCCGGTCTTTTCCCGCGCTTCGGCGACCGTGTCGAATACGGGAAGATTGAGATGGAAGCTGCCGCCTTTTCCAGGCGAAGTGCCGCCGACCATTTTGGTGCCGTAGGCGATCGCATGCTCGGTGTGGAAGGTGCCGTTCTTGCCGGTGAAACCTTGGCAGATCACCTTCGTGTTCTTGTCGATTAGGATGGACATGGGTTTGCCTTTGACGATCAGCGGGATTGGGCGAATGAGGTTTCGGCGTGACGGCGACGGCCGCGTCCGCCGCTAATTTCCCCGCACCGCCTTGACGATCTTCTGGGCGGCATCGTCGAGGTCGTCGGCGGAGACCACGTTCAGGCCGGACTCGGCGATGATCTTCTTGCCGAGTTCGACATTGGTGCCTTCGAGCCGGATGACCAGCGGCACCTTCAACCCGACTTCCTTGACCGCTTCGACCACGCCGCCGGCGATGATGTCGCAACGCATGATGCCGCCGAAAATGTTGATCAGAATTCCCTTCACATTGGGATCAGCGGTGATGATCTTGAACGCAGCGGTGACCCTGTCCTTGCTCGCGCCGCCGCCGACATCGAGGAAGTTGGCGGGCGATTCACCGTACAGCTTGATGATGTCCATGGTGGCCATGGCAAGCCCGGCGCCATTGACCATGCATCCGATGGTGCCGTCGAGCGCGATATAGTTGAGGTCGAATTTCGAAGCCTCGATTTCCTTCTCGTCTTCTTCAGTCAGATCGCGCAGGGCGGCAATGTCGGGATGGCGGTAGAGCGCATTGCCTTCGAATCCGATCTTGGCGTCGAGACAGATGAGCTGACCCGCTTTCGTCACCACGAGCGGGTTGATCTCCAGCAGGCTCATATCCTTGGCGATGAACGCCGCGTAGAGCTTCGACACTAGGCTTTCGGCTTGCTTGGCGAGGTCGCCCGACAGCTTCAGCGCGCTCGCGACGCGCCGCCCGTGGTGCGGCATGATCCCGGTCGCCGGATCGACCGCCACCGTGACGATCTTCTCCGGCGTGTCTTTCGCCACCTTCTCGATATCCATGCCGCCTTCGGTCGAGACGACGAAAGCGATCCGTGAGCTTCCCCGGTCGACCAGCGCCGAGAGATAGAACTCGCGGTCGATTTCCGAGCCCTCCTCGATGTAGAGGCGATGGACCTGCTTGCCGCGCGGCCCGGTCTGGTGGGTGACGAGAATCGAGCCGAGCAGGCGCTTCGCCTCCTTCTCGACGTCCTCAAGCGTCTTCACCACCTTGACGCCGCCGGCCTTGCCGCGGCCGCCGGCATGGATCTGCGCCTTGACGACGTAAACAGGCCCTGAAAGCTGCTGCGCCGCCTTCGCCGCTTCCTCGACCGAGAACGCAGCGATGCCTAGCGATGTCGGCACGCCGAACTCCCGCAGGACCGCCTTGGCTTGGTATTCGTGAATATTCATGGAAAGCCCCTGCTCGTGTCCGGCTGCGCCGGATCGCACTTTGGCGCGCTACTCGAAAGGTCGATCGGGAAGCCGCTCGGCTCGATTGCGCCGTGGAATCATGAATCAGCCTCGCCGCCTCAAGCGGTGGCGAGGTCGGGAGCGATCTTCTTGCAGGCCTCAATCAGGCCGACCACGGCCTCGGCCGACGCCTCGAAAGCCGAGCGTTCGCCGCCATCGAGGTCGATTTCCACCACCCGCTCGACGCCCTTGCCGCCGATCACCACCGGCACGCCGACATAAAGATCCTTCATCCCGTATTCGCCGTTGAGATGGGCGGCGCAGGGAAAGACCCGCTTCTTATCCTTCAGATAGCTCTCCGCCATCGCAATCGCGGAAGCGGCCGGTGCATAGAAGGCTGAACCGGTCTTGAGCAGGCCGACGATTTCCGCACCGCCGTTGCGCGTGCGGTCCACGATCGCGTCGAGACGGGCCTGGGTGGTCCAACCCATGTTGACAAGGTCGGGCAGCGGGATGCCGGCGACCCCCGAATAGCGCACCAAGGGCACCATGGTATCGCCATGCCCTCCGAGCACGAAGGCGGTCACGTCCTCAACCGAGACATTGAACTCGTCGGCAAGGAAATGGCGGAACCGGGCGGAATCGAGAACGCCGGCCATGCCGACCACCATTTGTTTGGGCAAACCGGAGTATTTCTGCAGCGCCCAGACCATCGCGTCGAGCGGATTGGTGATGCAGACGACGAAAGCAGAGGGCGCGTATTTGCGGATGCCGGAGCCGACCTGCTCCATGACTTTGAGATTGATGCCCAGCAGGTCGTCTCGACTCATGCCTGGTTTGCGCGGGACCCCTGCGGTGACGATGCAGACGCTTGCGCCTTCGATCGCCTCATAGGAATTGGTGCCCGCAAAACGGGCGTCGAAGTCGTTCACCGGCGCCGATTGGGCGATATCCAACGCCTTGCCATGAGGAATGCCTTCCATGATGTCGAACAAGACGATGTCGCCGAGCTCCTTCAGTCCAATAAGATGCGCCAGCGTTCCACCGATCTGGCCAGCGCCGATCAACGCGATTTTTGGACGTGACATGTGGGGGAGTCCTGAAGCTGAGAGACAGCGGGAGTGTGGGGGGTGTTAGCGCTTTCGTATCGGCCGTTCAAGTCGCGTTGCGGCGCCGCGTTCATTATTTATGCGATTGCCTCCCGCGGCTAGGTTTCCGCGATGCCGGAGGCGGCGCGTTGCCGGTGGGGAAGCGCGAGATAGGCTTCCGAGGCCATTTCGGCCAGCCGCGAGGCGGTGCGTTTGAACTCGTGCGCTTCATAGCCCTCCGAGCCCTGATAAAGCGCCGCCGGCGCGGCGTCCGCGGACGCGATCAGCTCGACGGCGTAATCGTAGAGCGCGTCGACCAATGTGATGAAGCGCTTCGCCTCGTTGCGCTGCTCAGCTCTGATCACCGGGATATGGTCGACCATCAACGTGTGGAATTCCTGCGCGATGCGCAGGTAATCGCCGGCTCCGAGCGGCTGGCCGCATAATTCGGAAAAGCTGAAACGCGCAGCCCCCATGGCCGCGCGGGGGACCCGCACGATGTGACCCTTCACGACCAGCTCGTGGCCGCGGCTTTCGTGCCCGTGCGTCACCCGCCGCCAGGTCTCGTCGAGCGCCGCCTTGGCCGCTTTGTCCGCCGGAACGTGCCAGACCTTGACGCCGACGAGCTTCTCCTGGCGGAAGTCCGTGCGCGCCTCCAGCCGCACCACCTCCATGTGCTCTTTCATGAGCCGTATGAAGGGGAGAAACAGCGCGCGGTTGAGACCGTCCTTGTAAAGGTCGTCGGGGGCGACATTGGACGTGGCGATCACCACCACGCCTCGTCCGAACAGCTGCGTGAACAGCCGGCCGAGGATCATCGCATCGGCGATGTCGGTGACGTGGAACTCGTCGAAGCAGAGCACCGAAGCCTGCGCCGCAAGGTCGGCGGCGGTGAGGATGATCGGGTCCTTGCCGACGATGTCGCCCGCCTTGAGCTTCTGGCGATAGGCGTGCACGCGGTCGTGGACGTCGGCCATGAACTCGTGGAAATGGGCGCGCCGCTTGCGCTTCGCGGCGCAGCCCGAGAAGAAAAGATCCATCAGCATGGTCTTGCCGCGGCCGACCTCGCCATGGATGTAGAGGCCGCGCGCGGCCGCAGGCGCCGCCGCTTTTTCGCGCCGCGAAAAAAGCCGGCCTAAAACCGATGTCTTGCGGCTAAAGTTTTGACCAGAAAAGATTTTTTGTAACGCATCGAGCTTGGCAATGACGGTCTCTTGCGCAAGGTCGTGCTCGATCTCGCCCGCCGCGACCATGGCGGCATAACGACCTCCGATTGACAACGGGGCCGATCCACGATCTGGCGTATAACCTCCTGCTCTGACACGACTAAGTGGCGAACGTATCTCGGTCACGACCACACCCGACCCGCTGCGATCTCCATACCACAAATAGCGAGACATCAACACTCTACAGGGAGCGTTGTGCGACGCAACGTCGCGAATGCGGGTCCTCCGTATTTATACGCAAGGCCCAGGTCCGGCCCGGATGGCGAATAAGTTATCTAATATAAGCAATAGCTTGCATGACGTCGGCGGCAGCATAATCAATAGCTGCTCACCCGCTATTTGTTCCGTGCAGTCCTCCTTTGCGCCTAGCAATCTTGCTCGAGAGAGATAAATGCTGCATTGCAATAATTGAAAACGAGTTCGGCTGAATCCAGCGAGGAGACGCGCTCGAGGGAACCGGTAAGACAGGCGAAGGCACAGAAGGAGACCCCCGATGCACGAAGTCTTTGTCGAAGGCGGTTTGATCCGGAAGCTATGGAGCGTCGAGGCGGACGCCTATCGCGATCATCTGCTCCGGCTCGACGCTGACAGTCGCCGCAGTCGATTCGGCGGCGCAATTTCTGACGACATGGTCAGGACCTACGCCGCAACGGCGCGAGGCAGCGACGTGGTCATCCACGGCTTCTTCGTCGACGGCGTGATGCGCGGCGCCGCCGATCTGCGCATCCTTGGGCCGCTCTACCAGCGCGAGGCGGAAGCGGCGTTCAGCATCGAAAAACCGTGGCAGAGCCACGGCGTCGGATCCGCGTTGCTCGAGCGCAGCCTGCTTGTCGCCCGCAATCGCGGCATTAAGCTTTTGCATGTCTGCTGTCTTGCGGAAAACCAGCGTATGCAGCACCTTGCGCGTAAATTCGACGCCGAGCTCTCGTTCGATTTTGGGGAGGTCATCGGCAAGGTCGAGAACCCGCACCCGACCCCGCTGTCGGTCATGCGGGAACTGGTGGTCGACGGGCACAGCTTTGCCGCTGCCTGTGTCGACTTCCAGTCACGGCTGCTGAAACCCGCGAACGCATTTGCCGGGGCGTTTTCGGGCAAGGTGCTGAGCCCGACAACCAGCTGAACACGTTCCGCCGCTTAATGTAAAAAAGAAAAGGCGTACCAGGCCCGCTCGAAACATTCGAGGGATCGAACGCCGGCGTTTCAGATTGGAACGCCGGCGTTTTTGTTTGTCAGCGTGACCGCGCCCGCAGCGACGGCGCGCGCGAACTGAGCGGGTAGGCAGCCTCGACGACATACGGTCCGCCGCCAATCGAGGCGCGCGACGAGTAGAGCACGAAGCGCGTAACGCTGAACGGCGGCGAACGGAACGGCTCGCGCGAGCCGAGATAATCGGCCACTTGGCGCGCAGAGGAGTTGCGCAGCCGCGCCAGGGTCACATGAGGCGAGTATTTTCGGCCCTCCGGGTCGAGGCCGACCCGCTGCATCAGGCGTTCATGTTCGGCTTGCAGCTCATAGAGGGCGGGGTTCGCGCCGACCGCGGCGAAAACCGCACGCGGCTTGCGGCCGCCGAACGATGAAAGGCCCTCCAGGCGCAGCTCGAAAGGCGGGCGCTCGACGTCGCCGAGCATGAAGGCGATGTCGCGCGCGAGGCCGTCGTCGATGTCGCCGATGAACCGCAGCGTCAGGTGATAGTTTTCGGGGTCGATCCAGCGCGCGCCCGGCAACCCGCCGCGCAGCATGGCGAGGGTCTCGCCCACCTCCTTCGGAATCTCGACGGCGGTGAAGAGTTGCGGCACGGGAGCAAACTCTCGTTAAGAACGTCCAAGAATCTAAGAATTTATGGGTTGCCCGCCTGCCGCTCTGCCAGCGCGATCAGTTCCTCCACCTTCGGCAGGATTCGCTTGACGATCACGCTGACGCCGGCGGCGCTCGGATGCGCTCCATCTCCCTGGTTGAGCGAAAGGTCGGTGGCGACGCCGTCGAGGAAGAACGGGTAGAGCGGCACATTATAGACCGCGGCGAGCGCAGGAAATATCCCGTCGAAGGCCTGTGCGTAGGCTGTCCCCAGGTTGCGCGGCGCCAACATGCCGCAAAGAAGGACTGGGATGCGCCGCTCCTGCAGGCGGCGCAAGATCGTGTCCAGCGCCTTGCGGGTGACAGCCGGGTCGGTGCCGCGCATGGCGTCATTCGCGCCGAGTTCAAGAATGACGGCGTCGGTGCCGGCCGGTACCGACCAGTCGAGACGGGCAAGCCCGTCCGAGGCCGTGTCGCCGGAGACGCCGGCATTGACGATTTCTACCGCGTAGCCCTTGGCGGCGAGCGCTTGCTGCAATCGCACGGGAAACGCCTCCGCCGCGCGCAAGCCTAAGCCCGCGACGAGCGAGTCGCCGAGGGCGACAATGCGCAGCGGTCGCGCAGTGTCTGCCATTGCGACGCCCGCAGGCCCTGTTAGCGCAAGCGCAAGGGCGACGAGCGCCGGCAGGATGCGGTACGCCCCAACCTGGACCAGCCAGGCTCGCCTCCCATATGAGGTGAACCATCGCGCAACGGGGAAAGCCAGCCTGCCCCACAGGGGAGGCATAAAAGGCGGCATGGACGACACCTCGACAACTCTTCGCATGCTCCCGCCCGCGATCGCGTTGTCGCAGGTCAATCTTTCGCTCGGGCGCGATGCGGCCCGCGTCCATATTCTCAAGGACATCTCCCTTCATATAGGCCGGGGCGAGGCGATCGGCTTGGTTGGGCCTTCGGGCTCGGGGAAATCGACTCTGCTCATGGTCATCGCCGGACTGGAGCGGCCGGACTCTGGGTCAGTCCTCGTCGCCGGAAGCGATCTCGGCGCAATGGACGAGGACCAGCTCGCCCGCTTCCGCGGCCGCAATGTGGGAATCGTATTTCAGTCATTTCATCTTATCCCGACGATGACAGCGATCGAGAATGTCGCCGTGCCTTTGGAATTGGCGGGCGTTGCCAACGCGTTTGCGGTCGCCCGCGAGGAACTCGCCGCCGTGGGGCTGAGCGATCGGCTCTCGCATTATCCGGCCGAGCTCTCCGGCGGCGAGCAGCAGCGCGTCGCGCTCGCTCGGGCGCTCGCGCCCAGTCCCTCGATCCTGATCGCCGACGAGCCGACCGGGAATCTCGATGAAGCGACGGGCCGGCAGATCGTCGATCTGATGTTCGCCGGCCACGCCGAGCGGCGCACGACGCTCGTGCTCGTCACCCATGATGCGGCGCTCGCCGCGCGCTGCGACCGCATCGTGCGCTTGCGGTCGGGCGCGATCGACGCGCCGGCTGCGCGCGAGCGAGTGCGGCGATGAGCGTCATCGAGCGTCCGCTCGCCGCGGCGCGGGCGGGTCCCTACACGCTTCTGCGCCTCAGCTTGCGCGAACTGCGCGGAGGTTTGCGCGGATTCACGACGTTCATTGCCTGCCTTGCGCTCGGCGTAATGACGATCGCCGGCGTCGGTTCGCTGGCGCACAGCCTCACCGCAGGTTTGGCGCGCGAGGGCAGGGCCATCCTCGGCGGCGACATATCATTCACGCTGGTGCAGCGCGAGGCGAGCCCGGACGAACGGGCGTTTCTCGCCCGGCAGGGCGATGTGTCGGCGACCGCCGCCTTGCGTGCGCTCGCGCGCGCCGAGGATGGGCGCACGGCTCTGGTCGAGTTGAAGGCGGTGGATGGGCGCTACCCGCTCTACGGGGCGGTCGCAACCGACCCGGCGCGACCACTCGCCGAGACGCTTGCGCGGCGCGGCGAGGTCTTCGGAGCGGCGGCCGATCCGCTGCTGTTCGCGCGGTTCGGAGCGCAGCCGGGGGCGCGCGTGACCGTGGGAGCGGCCACATTGGAGTTGCGCGCCCGTATCGTGAGCGAGCCTGACAAGCTCGCAGCAGGTTTTTCCTTCGGCCCGCGGCTGATGGTCAGCGACGAGGCGTTGCGCGCGACCGGCCTTCTGCAGCCGGGCAGTCTCGTGCGCTTTCTCTATCGCGTGCGGCTGCCGCAGAGCGGCGGCGCCGATCAAGCCGCCGGCGTGGTCGAAGCGGCGCGGCGCGCGTTTCCCAACGCCGGATGGGATATTCGTTCGAGCGCGAACGCCTCCCCGCAGCTCGAACGAAACATCGACCGCTTTACTCAGTATCTCGTTCTGGTCGGGCTTGCCGCTCTCCTTGTCGGCGGCGTCGGCGTCGCCAATTCGACCCGGCATTATCTGGACCGCAAATTCAGCGTGATCGCGACGCTGAAATCGCTCGGCGCAACGGCGACCCAAGTGGTGACGGTCTATTTCATCCAGGTCTTTCTGCTTGCGCTGCTGGGAGCGGGCGTCGGACTGGCCTTGGGCGCAGCGATGCCGTTCGCGATTGCGGCGGCGTTCGGCGCGATGATCCCGCTTCCGCTCGCCCCGTCGGTGCATCCAGGCGAACTCCTGATCGGGCTCCTTTACGGGCTCCTGACCGCGGTCGCGTTTGCGCTGTGGCCGCTCGGGCGCAGCCATGACGTGCCGGTGTCTGCGCTGTTTCGCGACGCGGTCGCTTCCGAGAACAGGCGGCCGCGCAAGCGCTATGCAATCGCGGCCGCGTTGGCCGGTCTTGCGCTTGCCGCGATCGCGATCGGCGCCTCGTATGATCGCAAGATCGCCGCCGTGTTCGTGCTATCGGCGCTCGCGGTGTTCCTGCTGTTGCGCGGGGTTGCGCTCGCGGTGATGCGCGCTGCACGCGCGGTCCCGCGTCCCCGCTCGGCCATTCTGCGCCTTGCCCTCGCGAATATTCACCGCCCGGGAGCGCTGACGCCGACCATCGTTCTATCGCTCGGTCTCGGCATTGCGGTGCTGGTCTGCGTGGTTGAAATCGACGTCAATCTTCGCCAGCAATTCACCGCGGCATTGCCCGACAAAGCCCCGTCCTTCTTTTTTCTCGACGTTCCCGCCAACGAGCTCGCCCGCTTCGAAGACGTGGTCCGCGCGCAGGCGCCACAGGCAAGGCTCGATCAGGCCCCCATGCTCCGCGGCCGCATCGTCGACGTGAACGGCGTGCCGGTCGAGGACCTGAAGGCGAATCCAAACGTCGCCTGGGTGCTGCAGGGCGATCGCGGCGTCACCTATGCCATCGAGGTGCCGGCGGGCTCGCGGGTGATCGAGGGCGAATGGTGGGGCGCGCAATATGACGGGCCGCCGCTCCTTTCGATGGACAAGAAGATCGCCGACGGTCTCGGCCTCAAGCGCGGCGACGCGATTACGGTAAACGTGCTCGGCCGGAATTTTACCGCCCATATCGCCAATCTGCGCGCCGTCGATTGGCAATCGCTCGGCCTGAATTTCGTATTGGTTTTTTCTCCGGGCGCGTTTCGCGGCGCGCCCCTGACCCATGTTGCGACCGTGACGTTTCCGAGCGGCGGGACCGCGCAGGAAGAAGCGGCGCTGCTTGACGCGGTGACGCAGCGCTTCCCTGGCGTGACCCCATTGCCGGTCAAGGAAGCGATCAGCTCGGTGGGGCTCGTGGTCACCAATCTGGCGCTCGCCGTTCAGGCGGCGAGCGCCGTCACGCTGATTTCGACCATGCTCGTGCTTGGCGGAGCGCTCGCGGCCGGCCATCGCCATCGCGTCTATGACGCCGTCGTGCTGAAGACGTGCGGCGCGACGCGCCGACAACTCATTGCGTGTTTTCTGCTTGAATACTTCGTGACCGGCTGCGCGGCGGTTCTGTTCGGGGTGGCGGCCGGCTCGATCGCGGGATGGCGGGTGGTGAGCGATCTGATGACGCTGCCCTTCACTTGGCGGGTGACGCCGGCGCTGGCGGCTGCGGCGATCGCGCTCGCCGTGACGATGGCATGCGGGCTTGTCGGGACATTCGCGGCGCTCGGGCGCAAGCCGGCCGCAGTGCTGCGAAATCTTTAGGGCTCGCGGCGCCGCTTTGCGACAACTAGCCGCTGGCCACACGGCCAAATAGCCTGATTTCAAGCCGCTTTGCGACAATCAGTCGCCGCGGGCCGCCCTCACCGTCTCACATATAATCGGCTCGATAGTGATCACGGCTTCGAACCGCGGGGCGACACTCCGGGCGAAATCGGCGGAAGCAAATCGGGGGTTCGACGATGTCGGACTTTGATCGGAACGTGGCGAGTATGCGCTATGGCGGCGTGGGGGGGGCCGAGACGGCCGTCATCGACGCCGGGCTGCGCGCGTATATGCTGCGCGTCTACAATTACATGACGCTCGGCCTCGTGATCACCGGCCTTGCCGCGTTGGGCATGTATCTCGCCTCGGTCACGGGCGATGCGGGCAGCGCCGCGCGCGTGATCCGCGGCGGGTTGGAGGTCCCCGTTCGCATCGCCGGCGGCATGTACCTCACCCCGATCGGGTACGCGGTTTATGCGAGTCCGTTCAAATGGGTGGTCATGCTTGCGCCGCTCGCCCTCGTGTTCGCGCTGGGCTTCGGCGCCGAGCGGCTCAGACCGGCCACCGCTCAGGCTTTGTTCTGGGTGTATGCGGCGCTGATGGGATTGTCGCTCGGGGCAATCTTCATGGTGTTCACGCACACCTCGATCGTGCGGGTGTTCTTCATCGCCGCTGCCTCGTTCGGCGCGCTCAGCCTGTGGGGCTACACCACCCAGCGCGATCTCTCCGGGATCGGCTCGTTCCTGATTATGGGGCTGTTCGGAATCATTCTTGCCGGGCTCGTCAATCTATTCCTGCACAGCTCGGCCTTGCAGTGGGCGGTCTCCGTGATCGGCGTGTTCGTCTTCGCCGGATTGACCGCATGGGACACGCAACGGCTCAAGAACGAGTATCTCTACGGCGCTTGGGACAGCGACGCGGCGGAGCGCTCCGCCATCCTGGGAGCGCTGTCGCTCTATCTCGACTTCATCAACCTGTTCACCCTGCTGCTCCAGCTGCTTGGACAGCGGGAGGAATAGAATATCGGCGTGGCCTGCGACCTCGAGCCGAGGAGTCTTTCCGAAATTTCATGCTCCGAGCCGGTACGGCCATCTTCACCCGCCTCGGCGTCATGATTACATTCTAGCCGGTTTCGGGCGGCCGGCTGCGACCGCCCTCCGCACGCCCAGCGGTTTTCTCGGGCGATAGAAAGGACCTCCGTCAATGTCGAACTTCGACCGGAATTCCGCGACGGCGCGCGGCTACCCGGCGGATCGTACGGTCGCCATCGATCAGGGCCTGCGCGCCCATATGATCCGCGTCTATAATTACATGGCTGGCGGCGTCGCGCTGACCGGCGCTATCGCGTGGATCACGTTCCAGTTTGCCGTCGTGACCAACGAAGCCGGCTCGATCGTCGGCCTCACCCCGTTCGGCCAGACCCTGTTCCAGGGCCCGATGCTCTGGGTGTTGATCCTCGCTCCGCTCGGTCTCGTCTTTTTCTTGAGCTTCCGGATCGACCGGCTCGAGGCCAGCACCGCCCGCGCATTGTTTTTCCTCTATGCGGCTCTGCTCGGGGTATCGCTCGCGACCATCTTCATGGTCTACACGCATGCCTCGATTGCGCGCGTGTTCTTCATCTCGGCCGCTTCGTTCGGAGCGCTGAGCTTGTGGGGATACACCACGCAACGGGATCTTTCGGGCATGGGCTCGTTCCTGATCATGGGGCTGTTCGGCCTGATCATCGCGAGCCTAGTCAACCTGTTCCTGAAATCGAGCGGTCTCGATTGGGCGCTGTCCGTCATGGGCGTGCTGATCTTCGCCGGGCTCACCGCGTGGGACACCCAGAAGATCAAGGAGTTTTACGATCCGATGGACGACGGCACGGTGGCCGGCCGGAAGGTCGTGATGGGAGCGCTGGCGCTCTATCTCGACTTCATCAACCTCTTCTTGATGCTGCTACGCCTGATGGGCGATCGCCGCTGACACTGCTTGAACTGACCAAGGCCAACGGGTGGGCAACCATCCGTTGGCCTTATGTTTTTTGATCGTTATCCGGCGCATGCGGTCGGCCGTGCCGGCACGAAGTTGTCGTGGAGACGGGGGCCGACGCACCGCAGCCCGCGTCTTGTTTGCGAGAGCCGCACGGCCTATCTAGCGTGTCTCGCGGCCCCGACCACGAGTGGTGCTTGGCGCTGTCGTTACTTGTTTAGCCAGGAGCCATAGCCTGAACGCCAAGGGAGGCGACCGTTGTCCGAGCTCAAGGAACAATTTCACGAAGTCACTGAAGCAACAGCGACCGCGCGCCTGCCGAATGTCGACATCGAAATCACCCACCGCCGGTCGCCCCAGGGGGACAGCGAACAATTCTTGATCACTTTGCAGGCCGTGCCTTCCTTCGAGGCGTTTGGGCGCTTTCTCGAGGGAGCCAATCCTTTTACCTTCTGGGCGGAAGCCACCAAACTTGCTTGGCTGTCGTGGATGGACGTCGCGCGATTCGCGATGCTCCCGTTGAGCTTGGGCGCGTCGCTGCCGCCGCCGAGATCGCGGCCGCGTTCCACCGAGCCGCGCTGATTCTGAACTCCAGCCGCAGCCCGGCTCGCCGCTGCCGGCGAGCAGGGCGCGGAGGGGAAACGCGCGGCGAATAATCAATTGACGACGAGGCTCAATACCGCCTTGTCGAGCGCGCGCAACACGCGATCGAGTTCGTGGCCGCCCTCAACGATGAGGCCGGTTGCGGACACCACCCGATAGACCCCCTGGCGTGGCGCCAGGCGAGGGTTCTTTTCAATGCGATAAATGGGAACCTCGTCGGCGGAGCGGAACACCGAGAACACGGCCCTGTCCTTGTGGAAGTCGATCGCGTAATCGCGCCACTCGCCGCATGCAACCTTACGGACATAGAGCCCGAAAATCCGCTTCAGCTCGCGCCGATCGAAAGTCACGCGGGCCGTGGGGGCGAATGGCGGGCGCTTGATGGTCGCCTCGCCCCCGCGGAACTCGCTCGGTTCGGTGTCGCCCCTCTCCAGGCTCATGCGCGTCTCCTGTCATTGATGCGTCATGATCGCTCCGAACCGCCCGCGAGGGCAAGGGCGTCGCGAAGACTGGCAGGCCCCGACGCAGATCACGCGTTCGTTAGTCGTTTCATAATGCTGCCCAAATTCGGCCGTGCGCAGGTCGATCTGGCTTGCGAAAAAACACCATTGCCATGGGGTCCGGTTCTGCTTGAGTACCGGTTTCCTCAGCCCCCCAGCCCCCCGGGCTCGCAAGAACCGGACCCTCTGGCAATTGATCGATCAAAGCCGGCACGCGCCGGCTTTTTTGTTTTCGTCCGCTTTTTTGGAATGCAGGCGCTGGCGCGCGGGGGCGCCCGCAGTCGTTCTTAGAGACGGCGAGGCGACTACTGCAGCGCCGCCACTCCCGCGCCGAGGATCGCGCCTGGCTTGTTGGGATTGCCGCCCTGAACGATGACCGCCACCCCATCGACCAGATCGACTTTGATGTCAGCGACCGGAATGGTCCAGCGGCCGGGACCGATCCAGTCCCCGAGTTTCACCCAGCGGCGGACCACATTCGCGTAGGTAATCGTCCGGCCTTTGTTTTCGCCACGTTGGATGGTGACCGGGACGGCGCTAGCCAATCCCCATAGCCAGACTTCGCCCGACCGTCCGTCGTCACCTTCGCCGACGGAGACCAACACCTGTCCATTCGCGACGGCGATATCGATTTTCACAGAAAGCCGGGCCCCGTGCTCCCGCGCCGTGTCGACGGCCTTCTTGATCTCGGCTTTATCGCTGCCGAGCGCATGAACCACCCCGTTGACGACCGCCTGCGGCGTATACACGTCGCCGTCGCCGCGCACGCGCGAATACGCCTTCTGGCGCGCCGTGTGTCGCGGATCGGCGAGGGTGTCCTTCCAGCCCAGATAGTCCCAGTAATGGATCGGGAGGCTGACGGCAACGAACGACGGGTCGTTCTTCAGTTCGCCGAGAAGTTCGTCAGCGGGCGGGCAGGACGAACAGCCCTGGCTGGTAAAGAGTTCGACTACGGCGAGCGGCTGCGTCTGCGCGGCTGCGTCGCAAACTGGCAGCATCAGGAGGGCGACAACCGATACGCGGCTCGCGAACATGAAACCCGACCTTCGTTTCGTCCTCTCGTTCCAAGGCGCGCCGACCCACATCCGCCATCGCGCTTCCGCACGGGCGTGTTCTGCAACCGACTGTGCTGCGGATCAGACGCGCAATTCTCAGGATTCCGAGGCCGTGCGCGTAAAGTCGTGCATAATACGGAGCCGCGATCACCTGCCACTCACTTCGCGGTGAGATTGGCTAGTGACGCGGCAACGTGATCAGTTTCGCCCCATAAGAGTTTGCGTCTGCTACGCTCGCCGCCGACTCCTCAGGCAGCGAGGTGACGCAGCACATACTGAAGGATGCCGCCGTTCCGCAGATATTCGAGTTCATCGAGCGTATCGATGCGGCAGATCACCGGGACGCGCTGCAGTCGGCCGTCCGCGCCGATGATCTCGGCGACGAGTCGCTGTCGCGGCTTGAGTTCGCCCTGCAAGCCGCGGATCGTCACCTGCTCGCTGCCCTTCAGGCCAATGGTCTGCCATGAGGCGCCCTCTTCGAAGACCAGTGGGATCACTCCCATGCCGATCAGATTGGAGCGGTGAATGCGTTCGAAGGATTGGGCGATCACGGCGCGGATGCCGAGCAGCGCCGTTCCTTTCGCCGCCCAGTCGCGCGAAGAGCCCGTTCCGTATTCCTTGCCTGCAAACACGACCAGCGGAACCTTCTCGCTCTTGTAGCGCATGGCCGCGTCGTAAATCGGCATCCGCTCCTTGGACGGATAGTGAATGGTGATGCCGCCTTCGACGCCGGGCACCATTTGATTCTTGATGCGAATATTGGCGAAGGTGCCGCGCATCATCACTTCGTGATTGCCACGGCGTGTGCCGTACTGGTTGAAATCGGGCGGGTTGACACGATGCTCGATCAGATATTGTCCGGCGGGCGACGCGACCTTGATCGATCCCGCCGGCGAGATGTGGTCGGTCGTGATCGAGTTGAGGAACAGGCCGAGAATGCGCGCGTCGACAATGTTGGTAAGCGGCTGCGGCTGGCGCGTCATCCCGGAGAAATAAGGTGGATTCTGCACATAGGTCGAATTGCGGTCCCACGCATAGGTGAGCCCGCCCTTTACGGCGATCTTGGTCCAGTTGGCGTCGCCCTTGAACACGTTCGCGTATTTGCGCACGAACATCTGCTTGGTGATCGTCTTCTTCATCACCGCATTGATTTCGCGGTTGGACGGCCAGATGTCCTTGAGGAAGACCTTCTTGCCGGCCTTGCCGACGCCGAGCGGGGTTTTCGTGGGGTCGAAGTTCATCGTGCCGGCAAGCGCGTAGGCGACGACCAGCGGGGGCGAAGCGAGGTAGTTGGCGCGCACGTCGGGATTGACGCGGCCCTCGAAATTGCGGTTGCCCGACAATACCGACGCCGCGACGATGTCGTTTTCGCTGATCGCGGCCGAGATCTCCGTCGGCAGTGGGCCGGAATTGCCGATGCAGGTCGTGCAGCCGAAACCAACGAGATTGAATCCGAGCTTGTCGAGATCCCGCTGCAGCCCGGACTTGGCGAGGTATTCGGCAACCACCTGCGAGCCGGGCGCGAGCGAAGTCTTCACCCACGGCTTGACCGTGAGCCCCTTTTCGACCGCCTTGCGCGCCAGGAGGCCGGCGCCAAGCATCACGCTCGGATTCGACGTATTGGTGCAGGAGGTGATGGCGGCGATCACCACGTCGCCGTGGCCGAGATCGTGCTTGCGTCCCTCGACGAAGAAACGCGTATCGCCTTCGCTGCCCTTGTTGAACTCCTCGGCGAGCGCGCGGGTGAATCCGCTCTTGACCGCCTTGAGCGGCACGCGGTCTTGCGGACGTTTCGGTCCCGCCAGCGACGGCTCGACCGAGGCCAGATCAAGCTTGAGCACGTCGGTGAATACCGGGTCGGGTGTGCTTTTCGTGCGGAACATGCCTTGCGCCTTGGCGTAGGCCTCGACCAGCTTGACCCGCTGTTCGGGGCGACCGGTGCCGCGCAAGTAATCGAGCGTGTCCGCATCGATGGGGAAGAACCCGCAGGTCGCCCCGTATTCCGGCGCCATGTTGCCGATCGTGGCGCAATCGGCGATCGACAGATGTGTGAGGCCCGGGCCGAAGAATTCGACGAAACGGCCGACCACGCCGCGCTTGCGCAGCATCTGCGTCACCGTGAGGACGAGATCGGTCGCCGTCACGCCTTCGCTCAGCTTGCCGTCGAGCCGCATGCCGACGACCTCGGGCAGCACCATCGAATAGGGCTGGCCGAGCATCGCGGCTTCCGCCTCGATGCCGCCGACGCCCCAGCCGAGCACGGCGAGCCCGTTCACCATCGTCGTATGCGAGTCGGTGCCGACCAGCGTGTCGGGATAGGCGATCTCCGCCTTGACGGTCTTGCCGTCGAGCCGGGCTTCGCCCTTCGTCGTCCAGACCGTCTGCGACAGATATTCGAGATTGACCTGATGGCAGATGCCGGTTCCCGGCGGCACGACACGGAAGTTCTCGAACGAAAGCTGCGCCCATTTGAGGAAGCGGTAGCGTTCCTGGTTCTGCTTGTACTCCTCCGCGACGTTCTTCTTGAACGCGTCATTGGTGCCGAAGAAATTGACCAGCACCGAATGGTCGATGACGAGGTCGACCGGAACCAGCGGATTGATCTTATTCGGATCGCCGCCGAGATTCTTCATCGCATCGCGCATCGCCGCGAGGTCGACGACCGCCGGAACGCCGGTGAAGTCCTGCATCAGCACCCGCGCCGGCCGGAACGGGATTTCACGCTCGGAGGTCTTCGTCTTCAGCCATTGGGCGACCGCCTGGATATCCTCCTTGGTGACCGTCCGCCCGTCCTCGTGTCGCAACAGGTTCTCGAGCAGCACCTTCATCGAGAAGGGCAGGCGGGAAATGCCTTTGAGGCCGTTTTTCTCCGCCACCGGCAGGCTGTAATAGACGTAGTTCCGATTGCCGACTTTGAGCGTTCGGGTGCAGTTGAAACTGTCGATCGAGGTCATGGCGTGATGTTCCGTTCCGGCTGAATTGGCAGCCGGATAGCCTTTCTGCATAAATCTCCGGGGATGCCGTTTGTTCGCCCGCCGAGAGGCGCCTGATAGGGCGCGGGCCGACAGGTTCAGTCAGGCGCTTATAAGGGCTTCCCGTCCATTCTGCTATACGACTTCTAAACAGCGGATTTGGCTGGCCGTCCAGTCTCGGGGCGATTGAATGATGAACAGACGGGGCGGGGCAGGCTGATGGAGCTGGTCGGGCAGGGGCTCGCCTGCGTGCGGGGCGGGCGGGAGGTCTTCTCCGGTCTCGGCTTCCGGGTGGGCGAGGGGGAGGCCCTGCTTGTCGTCGGGCCGAACGGGGCGGGAAAGAGCTCGCTCCTACGGCTGGTCGCCGGCCTCTTGCGTCCGGCGGCCGGCGCGGTCGCGCTCGCCGGCTGCGAAGCGGAGCTGAGCGTGGCGGAGCAGGCCCATTATCTCGGCCACCAGGACGCCCTCAAGCCATCGTTAAGTGTGTGGGAAAACTTGCGATTCTGGGCAAGCTTCCTGAGCGCGCCGGCGTCGCCGGCAATCGCGCTCGCAGCCGTCGGCCTCGACGAGCTCGCCGATCTGCCCGCCGCCTATCTGTCCGCCGGCCAGCGTCGGCGGCTGTCGATTGCCCGGCTGGTCGCCGTGCCGCGGCCTATCTGGCTGCTCGACGAGCCGACCGCCGCCCTCGATCGCCCCGCGCAAGCGCGGCTGACCGAGTTGATGCAGAAGCACCTTGCCTCCGGCGGCCTGATCCTTGCGGCGACGCACGGCCCGCTCGGGCTGGACGGCGCGAGAGAACTGCGCCTGGGAGAGGAGGGATGACGGCCCTTCGCGCCCTGCTTGTTCGCGACATGCGCGTCGCCGTCCGCGTCGGCGGCGGGGCGATGATGGGCGTGCTGTTCTTCCTGGTGGTCGTCACGCTGATCCCCTTCGCGCTCGGCCCGGACCTCGCGCTGTTGCGTCGGGTCGGGCCGGCGATCCTGTGGATCGGCGCCTTGCTCGCTTCGCTGCTCGCGCTCGACCGCCTGTTCGCGGCCGACTTCGAAGACGGCTCGCTCGACCTGATCCTGATGGGCCGTGCCCCGCTCGAGCTTGCCGTTGCGGCGAAGGCGCTGGCGCATTGGCTCACCACCGGCCTGCCTTTGGTCATCGCGACGCCGGTGCTGGCGCTGTTCCTGAACCTGGAGCCCGCGGCAACCGGCGCGGTGATGCTCACCTTGCTGGTCGGGACGCCCGCGTTGACCTTCATCGGCCTCATCGGGGCCGCTTTGGCCGTCGCGCTCCGCCGCGGCGGCCTGCTCCTGCCCGTCCTCGTGCTGCCGCTGACCGTTCCGGTCCTGATCTTCGGGGTCGCCGCCTCCAACGCCGCGATCGTGGGACCTGTCCCCTTCGGAACGCCGTTCACGATCCTCTGCGCGCTCACGCTGATGAGCCTTGTGCTCGGCCCGTTCGCCGCCGCCGCCACCCTGCGGCAAGGGCTCGAATGAGCGTGCGGCGCGGGCGTCTGCATCCACACAAGCGCCGCATTGCGCGCCTACGCCGCGCGGACTGAAGACAAGACCAATCATGGCGCTGATCGACCTCGCCAATCCGAGCCGGTTCCTGACGTTCGTCGACCGCGTGCTGCCCTGGCTTGCCGGCGCGACGGCGCTCGTCTTTGCGATCGCGCTTGCTCAGGTCTACGCCGCGCCCGACGACTACCAGCAGGGCGCGACCGTCAAGATCATGTTCCTGCATGTGCCGGCGGCCTGGCTCGCGATGTTCTGCTGGGCGATGATGAGCGTGTCCGCCCTCGGCACGCTGGTGTTTCGCCATCCGCTGGCGGATGTCGCGGCCAAGACGGCGGCGCCGCTCGGCGCGGCCTTCACCTTCATCTGCCTGGCGACGGGATCGCTGTGGGGCCGGCCGATGTGGGGCGCCTACTGGGTGTGGGACGCGCGGCTCACCTCGGTGCTGGTGCTGTTCATCATGTATCTCGGCCTGCTTGCGCTGTGGCGCAGCGTCGACGACCCGACACGGGCTGGCCGTGCTGCAGCGATCCTTACGTTGGTCGGGGCGATCAATCTGCCGATCATCAAGTTTTCCGTCGACTGGTGGAACACGCTGCACCAGGGCGCTTCCGTGGTCCGGTTTGACGGCCCGGCAATCCACCCGAGCATTCTCGTCCCGCTGCTCACAATGGCGCTCGCCTTCACGCTTCTGTTCGTCACGCTTCATCTCGCGGCGATGCGCAACGAAATTCTACGCCGGCGGGTGCAAAGCCTGCGTCTCATGCAGGCGCAGGCTGTGCAGACTATAGCCATGGCGCTCGGACCGCACGCCGCCTTCATCATTGCTGCTTATGGCGTGGCAATATGCGTGATAGGGGCAATGATCGCCTGGATCATGGTGGACTATCGCCGGCAGCGTAGGACGCTCGCCGACCTTGAGCGACGCGGGGTCGTTCGCCGCTCAGCCGGCGTTCGCCCGGCGGCGATCGAGGGCACGACGTGACCGCCTTTCCCACCGATCACACGACGCGGCCGCGGCGCTGGATCGTCCTGCTGCCGCTCGCCTTGTTCATTGCGCTGGCCGCGCTCTTTTATTATCGCCTCGGCGCCGGCGATCCCTCGGCCATCCCTTCGGCGCTGATCGGTCGTCCCGCGCCCGATACGGACCTTCCGCCGGTCGCGGGTCTCACGCGCGATGGCAAGCCTGTGCCGGGCCTCAGCGCCGCCGATCTGAAAGGCCGGGTAACGGTGCTCAATGTGTGGGGATCGTGGTGCCTGCCGTGCCGCGAGGAAGCGCCGGTGTTGATGCGCATGGCCGCAGACAGCCGCTATCGCTTGGTCGGTCTCAATTACAAGGACGAGGCGAGCAATGCGATCAAGTTCCTTGAACGCTTCGGCAATCCCTTCGTCGCCATTGGAGCCGACGCAAATGGCCGCGGCGCGATCGAATGGGGCGTCTATGGCGTGCCCGAAACGTTCGTGATCGACCGCGAGGGCATGATCACACACAAGCTGGTCGGGCCGATCACCTCGGCCAATCTCCCCTCCCTCAGGCTTGCGATCGAAAAAGCGCTCGCCGCCGGATCGTGAAACTTTCTTCCAAACTTGGTTGCGGGGCCTTGCCCGTGGTTCGTGCGTCGTGGTAGGCGCGGCGTCGACCGCGTCCGTAAGGCGCGTGTCTGTTGGGGAGGATCGCCAACTGTCGGAATCCGTGCCCGCGTCCTTGGGCAAAATTATCGTCGTGAGCAAAGAGGTTAGTATGGCAGAGCAGAAAATTGGTAATCCCGCCGTCGTCGGGCTCGCAGGCTTTGGCCTGACAACGATGGTTCTACAGTTCCACAATGTTGGCTGGATCGGCATCGGTCCGGTCATCTGGCTTGGCCTGATTTTCGGCGGTCTCGCGCAGATGATAGCCGGGCTCCAGGAAATGAAGACTGGCAACAATTTCGGTTATTGCGCCTTCACCGCTTATGGCTGCTTCTGGATAGCCCTGGCGCTGTTGCTCATCGGCAATCACTACAACATCTATGTTTCGAACAAGACCGATATCGGCTGGTTCCTGATCGCGTGGACGGGGTTCACCGCAATCCTGTGGGTCGGCTCGATGCGCCTCAACGGCGCGCTGGCGCTCACATTCACGCTCTTGTTGATCGGCTTCATCCTGCTCGACCTTGCCCATTTCGGCTATCCCGACCTCACGGTGGTCGCGGGATACGAGCTGATGGCCTGCGCCGCGGCGGCTTGGTACATCATGGCGCACCTGATCTTCGCCGATGTCTTCGGGCGCGACGTGCTGCCGGTGGGCAAGCCCTGGCTCGACATTAGGAGGGTCGAGCCTGATCAGATCGTCCGAACCGGCGTCCAAGAAGCAGAAGCGGGAGCGTAACATGCGCGCAGGCAAGATATTCATGACAATCACCCTTGCTTCGGTCATGGCCGGCGGCGGAATCGCCACGGCCGCCGATCCCGACGCGGCCACGCCGGAGGAGGTCGTCTCCAAGGTGTGGGCCGCATCGCGTTTCCTGAACGAGAAGGGCGCGTCCGGCTTCGCTGCGTTCAACAGCAAGGACGGGCCCTGGGCGTGGAAGGACAGCTACGTCTTTGTCTATGACTGCCGCCTTGACCGCATGGTGGCGCATCCGATGCGTCCCGACCTGGTCGGGCAGCCGCTGATGCAGATCACCGACAACAACGGCAAGTTCATCTTCAAGGAGCTGTGCAAGGCGGGCAGCGAGCCGCGTGGCGGCTGGGTCGAGTATGTGTGGACCAAGCCGGGCGCAGGCAGCGTCTCGCGCAAGGTTTCCTACGCGAAAGGCGCCGACATCGCCTTTTCGTCGGGCATCCAGGTCGCCGCCGGCGTCTACGACGACAAGGCTTCGGTTGCGGACCTGACCAAGGTGACCGACAAAATGTCCGATCCCACCAAGTATCCGGCGCACTGACCACGCGCCGCGGCGGACGGGGCCGGCGCCCCGTCCGTTTCGTTCCGGGCCTCTGAGCAGTCGGCGGTTACTCCCGCCAAAGCGCGAGATCGTCGCGGTGGATCATCACCGTGCGGCCGGGATTGCCGAGGACCAGCAGGATGTCCGAGGAGGACATGCCCTTGATCTTGTCCGCGTCCTCCGCGTCATAGGCGACGAGCCCGCGCCCGACTTCCGCACCGTCTGGCCCGCGCACGATCACCGCGTCGCCGCGCGCGAACGCGCCTTCGACCCGCACCACGCCCGCCGGCAGCAGGCTTTTGCCGCGCCGAAGCGCCGCGACCGCTCCCGCGTCGATGGTGAGCGTCCCCTTCGGTTCGAGCGAACCCGCGATCCATTTCTTGCGCGAGGTCACGGGATTGCCGGGCGTGAGGAACCAGGTGGCGCGCGCCCCCTGGCGGATTGTCTGCAGCGGATGCATCACCCGGCCCGACGCGATGATCAGATGCGCGCCGCCGACCGTCGCGATCTTGGCCGCCTCGATCTTGGTGCGCATGCCGCCGCGCGAAAGGTCCGAGGCGGGCGCGCCCGCCATCGCTTCGATCGCCGGCGTAATGCGTTCGACGACCGCCACGAAGGCCGGGTCGGGGACGCGGTCGGGCGGCGCCTCGTACAGGCCGTCGATGTCGGAGAGCAGCACCACGAGATCGGCGCTCGTCATGGTGGCGACGCGCGCGGCGAGCCGGTCGTTATCGCCGTAGCGGATTTCATTGGTCGCCACCGTGTCGTTCTCGTTGATGATGGGCACCGCCCGCCAGTCGAGCAGCCGCGCAATGGTCGAGCGCGCATTGAGATAGCGTCGGCGCTCCTCGGTGTCGCCCAGGGTCACGAGGACCTGGCCCGCGCGAATATCGTGACGGGCGAGCGCTTCCGCCCAGATGCGGGCGAGCGCGATCTGGCCGACGGCCGCGGCGCCCTGGCTGTCCTCGAGCGGCAGGGCTCCGGACGGAAGTTTCAGCACCGAACGGCCGAGCGCGATCGCGCCGGAGGAGACGACCATCACGTCGCGGTTCTGAGCGTGCAGCTCGGCAATGTCGGCGACGAGCGAGGCAAGCCAGGCCTCCTTGACGCAGCCGGCCTTGGCGTCGACCAGCAGCGAAGAGCCGACCTTGACCACGATGCGGCGGAAATCGTCGAACGAAGGGACTTGGTGGACCATGCGGCGTTGCTGCAAGTGAAATCCGAAGGCACCCTCTCCCACAGGGAGGAAGGGTTGGCAATCGCTCCGCGCGCGGGCGCACGAGGCCGTTCGATGGGCAAGGTCTATATCGGCACGTCGGGCTGGATTTATGACGGCTGGCGCGGCCCCTTCTATCCCAAGGACGTTGCGAAAAAGCGCTGGCTCGCCTGGTACGCGACGCAATTTGCGACTGCCGAGATCAACGGCTCGTTCTACCGCACGCCTTCGCTCGAGGCGGTGCGCGGCTGGGCCGGGCAGACGCCGAAAGACTTCATCTTCGCGTGGAAGGCGTCGCAGTTCATCACGCACTGGAAGCGTCTGTCGGCGAAATCGGAAAACAGCATCGCCCTGATGGTCACCCGGTTGCAGGCGCTCGGGCCAAAGGCGGGCCCGGTCCTGTTCCAGCTGCCGGCGCGATTTACCGCGAACCGCGAGCGGCTCGCGGCGTTCTTGCCGATGCTGCCGGAGCAGTATCGCTATGCCTTCGAATTCCGCGATGCGAGCTGGTACGACGATGCGATCTTCGATCTGTTGCGGCGGCACAAGATCGCGCTCTGCATTTCCGACCATCACGATGCGCCGGCGCCATGGGAAGTCACTGCGCGCCACGTCTATGTGCGCGGGCATGGTCCGACCGGCGAGTACCGCGACAACTATCCGGACAAGACGCTGCGCCGCTGGGCGCGCGCGATCGGGCAATGGAGCAGCGAGCGCCGCACCATCTATGTCTATTTCGACAACGACTGGAAAAGCGCCGCGCCGCAGGACGCGCAGCGGCTGAAGGCGATGGTCGAGGGATGATAAGGGAGCCCCCGCATTGATCGGGCGAAGGCACTGCGGGACAGGATCACGACCGCCAGACGGCGGCCTCGCTTGCCTCGGTTGGCGCCGCCCGCGCCTGATCGATCACCGCAGCGAGGGCGCGCAGCGCGTCCGGCACGCCTTGGCTGGTCGCGCCGGACAGGATGAGCGGGGCCTTGCCGGCCGCGCGCTTGACCCGCGCCGCCTGTCGCTTCAATTCGTCGGGCGTAACCGCATCGGCCTTGTTGAGCGCGACGATCTCCGGCTTTTCCCAAAGCCCGTGGCCGTAGGCGTCGAGTTCCGCGCGCACCGTCTTGTACGTTTCGCCTGCATGCGCATTCGTCGCATCGACGAGATGCAGCAGCACGCGGCAGCGTTCGATATGGCCGAGGAAGCGGTCCCCGAGCCCAGCGCCGTCGTGTGCGCCCTCGATCAGGCCGGGAATGTCGGCGAGCACGAATTCGCGGCCGTCAATGGAGACGACGCCGAGCTGAGGGTGCAGCGTCGTGAACGGATAATCGGCGATCTTCGGCTTCGCCGCGCTCACGGCCGCCAGGAAAGTCGACTTGCCGGCATTTGGCAGGCCGACGAGCCCGGCGTCGGCGATCAGCTTCAAGCGCAGCCAAAGCGTGCGCTCTTCGCCCAGCTGCCCGGGATTGGCGTGGCGCGGCGCGCGATTGGTCGATGACTTGAAATGCGCATTGCCGAACCCGCCATTGCCGCCCTTGGCGAGCACCACGCGCTCGCCGACCCGCGTAAGGTCGGCGAGCGGCGTCCCGTTGTCTTCATCGAAGATTTGCGTGCCGACCGGCACTTTGAGCACCGCGTCGGCGCCGTTCGCGCCGGAGCGGTTCTTGCCCATGCCGTGGCCGCCGGTCTTCGCCTTGAAGTGCTGCTGATAGCGATAATCGATCAGCGTATTGAGCCCATCCACGCATTCGGCGACCACATCGCCACCGCGCCCGCCATTGCCCCCGTCTGGCCCGCCGAACTCGATGAATTTCTCGCGCCGGAACGAGACGCAGCCCGCCCCGCCATTGCCGGAGCGGACATAGATCTTGGCCTGGTCGAGGAATTTCATGCGCGAGATATCGGCGCGAAATCCTCGCCTGCCAATAGCCTTGTTAGGGGCCGGCGCCTTTCGCCTGGGATCGAGCGCGGCGTTGCGCGCAGCCGCGCGCGCAAGCCGGTCATGCCAAGTGGCGCGCGTTTGTCTGTCCCCAGCTCTTGAGCGAGGCCCAGATCCGCCGTTCCAGGCAGAAGCGGTCGAACGGCGCGGCAGAGTTAATGGCGCGGATGCGGTAGAGGCCGACGCCGGTCCACTGAAAGCCGCATTTCTCCAGCACGCGCCGAGAGGCGGCATTGGTCGTGCGCGCGCCCGCTTCGAGCGCCTCGTGGCCGAGATCGCCGAACGCCTGGTCGATCAGGGCGCGCACCGCCTCGGTCGCATACCCCTGCTTCCAGAAGGGCACGCCCAGCCAATAGCCGATCTCCGGATTCGGCGCGTCACGCCACTCGAGGCCGCAGGCCCCGGCGATGGTCCCGTCCCGCAAGGTGATCAGCAAAACTTCGTCGCGGGGGTCCGCATTGGCAAGCGCGATCCAATCCTCGGCGTCGGCGAGCCGGTAGGGATGCGGGATCCGCGTGGTGTTTTCCGCAATCCTGCGGTCGTTCACGAGCGCTGCGACCGTGGGGGCGTCCGCGAACCGCGGCGCCCGCAGCACGAGTCGCTCGGTCTCCAGGACGGGCCGACCCGCTTCGCCAAGGCTGTCTCCGCGAATCTTCAACACTGCCATTTACGCGGGCTCCTCTTGCTCCGAAAAACCAAAAGGGGAGCCGAAGCTCCCCGCGCGAACCCGCTTGCGGATCCGCCGGGTGACTTGACGCCGGCGGACCTGTTAATCCGACCGACTATTCGGACGCGCCCTCCGTCGCAGGCACGATCGATACGTAGGTGCGGCCCTTGGCCTTGGTTCTATAATCAACGCGGCCGTCGATCAACGCAAACAGGGTGTGGTCCTTGCCGAGGCCGACATTGCGGCCCGGGTGCCATTTGGTCCCGCGCTGACGCACGAGAATGTTGCCGGCGGTGCAGTTCTCACCGCCGAAGACCTTCACGCCGAGGCGTTGACCGGGCGAATCGCGACCGTTACGCGATGATCCGCCTGCTTTTTTGTGGGCCATGGTCGTCCCGTTTCAGTTGGTTTGTAATTTCAATTTGTGACCAAAAAATCACCGGGAGTGGGCGGACAAAATCACTTCGACTTGTCCTCGCCCGCCGCAGGTTCGTCCGGCGGTGGTGCGCCGCGCGGAGTTTTCGTTTCTGCGCGAGGCTTTGCGGCAGCCGACCCCGCGGCTGAACCGCCGCTCGCCTGTTCGAACGAAGGGGCCGCGCCTGCAGCCGCCTCGGCGGTTGCGGCCTTCGGCTTCCGCGCTGCAGGCTTCTCGGCTTCCGCGGCTGGTTCGGCCGTCGGCTTCGCCGCTTTCGTTTGGTCGCGCGTGCCTCCCGCCAGAATCTCGGTGATTCGGACGCGCGTGAATTCCTGCCGATGGCCGCGCTTGCGCCGCGAATTCTTGCGCCGGCGCTTTTTGAACGCGATAAGCTTCGCCTTGCGGCCTTGCTCGACCACCTCGCCCCGCACGGTCGCGCCCGCGACGGTTGGCGTGCCGAGCACGGGTTCCTCGCCGCCGACCGCCAGCACCTCGGAGAAGGTGATGGCTTCGCCTGCGGCGCCGGCGATCTTGTCGACCTCGATCAGGTCATCGGCGGCGACCCGATACTGCTTGCCGCCAGTCTTGATGACTGCGAACATTTCTTCCTCGCGTTCGGATCCGGCCGTTGCCGGCGGCACGGAGACGTGCGAACGAACGCCTCGCCGCACGCGGTTTACCGCTCTTTCGCTTCGCTCGGCTCTCGCCGTTCGGACCGGCTTCTTACAGTCAAGTCGGCTGTGCGTTCTTCGTTTGCCGCCAGCGGCGATCAAAACAAAGCGCGCGGACCGCAAGGGCCCGCGCCAGGGCTGTTTTATGGGGGGTGGCGGCCGCCCTGTCAAGGAAGGTGGGCATCTCAGCAAGGGGCCGCGCCTCTCCGATCTGACGATGATTGGCGCGACTGCGAAGATTTTTGTGGGTGGGGTTCAAATCTACTGAATAGGTCGTGCTCGTCGCCGTCAGCCGGCTTTGACGTGGCCGGCTCTTACCGCCGCATAGATGCCGCGCTCGAACCGCCGGTAGACGCCCAACACGCGCTTATCGGCGAATGGCAGCACCTGGGTCATGAACACTGCGGCGATACGCTCCTTCGGATCGATCCAATAATGCGTGTTGTAGATGCCGGCCCAAGTGAGACTGCCGGCGCTGCGGCCTTCCGGCACCGGCTGCGTCGTGATCATGTGGCCGAAGCCCCATTTCAACTGGTTGCCGGGAAAGAAATCGACGTCATTGGAGACTGCCGGCACGGTGGTGCGCAGCACGCCGACGTCGATCTGGCCGATCTGATTCTGTCCCATCAGCGCGACCGTGTCGGGGTGCAAAATGCGCGCGCCATTGAGCGCGCCGCCGTGCATCAGCATGCGGATCAGCGTGAGATAGTCCGGCGCGCTCGAATAGATGCCGCCACCGCCGGAAAAGGATTGCGGCGCAGGCGGCCACTTCGGCCGATGCTCCATCGGTTGGGCTCTCAAAGATCCGTCGCGCTGGCGGCGATGCCCGCTCGCCTCACGCGCCCACTGCGCTGGCGAAATGACGAAGCCGGTGTCGTTCATGCCGAGCGGTTCGAAGATGTGCTTGCGGAAATGCGCATCCAGCGGCTCGCCGCTCACCGCTTGCACGATGCGCCCGACCCAATCGATGTTGCCGCCGTATCGCCAGCGCTCGCCGGGATCAAACATCAGCGGCGCGCGCGGAAGCTTCGTTCGCTCGGCGGCCGGCAGTTTGTCGATGGCCTCGTAATATTTCAGCGCCTCCCTGTCCCACAGCCGGTAGACGAAGCCGGCGGTGTGGGTGAGGAGGTCATGGAGGGAAATCGGCCGCTTGGCCGGGCGCAACAGCGGTTTGCCGGCCGCATCGAAGCCATCGAGCACCTGCGGCGCGCCGATCAGCGGATCGATATTGGGCGCCGGCGCTTCGAGCGAGAGCTTGCCTTGCTCGACCAGCCGCAGCGCGGCCACCGACGTGATGAGCTTCACCATAGAGGCGACACGGAAAATCGTGTCGCGCGTCATCGCCGGGCCCTCATGAATACGCCGGCTGCCAAAGACCCCTTCATAGACGACGCCGGTTTCCGTTGCCGCCATGGCCACGACGCCTGGAACATCCCTGGCGCTGACTGCGGCACGCAGGACGGCATCGATTTGCGGCAGCGTTCCGGCAGCCGCATCCGTCGGTTCCTTCGCGCGGGTTAGCGCAGCGTAGTTCAGGGCGAACGCACTCGTTGCGGCGAGCGTTGCTGTCGTTTTTAGAAGATCGCGGCGGGTGGGCTTATCGTGCATGTCGGTCGCCTTGCTTGTCCCACTTGAGAATCAAGCCATCCAGGCCGCTGGTCGCATAGTCGGCTGCCCGGTACTTGGTGGATTGCATCACCGATACGTGAGGATCTAATTTGCGACAGGGACAACCGATCATCGGCCCAGGGCGGCTCCAGGCCGCGTTTGCAATCCGGCGCTCGGCAAGAGCATGACGGTCGTGCGACCCACTGACGAGCTTACTGCGGACGGCGGTTCCGCTTCTTAGGCAGCGCGCGTGTCCAGGACATTCTGAGCGCGTCGACGAGTTCCTCTTTGTTCATCTCGGAGAGCAGGCCGGTTGTCCAGCCCTGCCTGCCCCAGGCATTCGGAATAGGGCGGAAGACGTTAGGCGCCAGGAGGCATTTGAAGGTCTGTTCGTCCGGGCTGAACCTAAAATTTGCAGTCCGGCCATCCGCCGCCAAGGTCACGTAGATCCGCGCAACCTTGAAGGCGGCCCGATCGAAATGTGGACTCTCAACCGTTCCGTCCAGGGCTAACGCGGCTCGACGCAAATCATCTCCCGTCGCCATTCAGTATCCCTTCCAGTCGTCGTCGAAGTGTGCGAGCGGACGAGAGCAGGGCCTCCGGTTAACCAGCGCATCTCGGACCCAATCCGCCCATGGCCCAATGTTGTAGAAGGGCCAATTGCTGACTCATGCACCGCAGCGAACGACCTACGCAGTTCTAATGCCCTATTCGATCTTCTCATCGGCGTGGCCGCTTTGGTTGAGTTTCAGAAACCGTCGACTTCGACGACCGCTTCCGCAAAGGCCTGTGGGGCTTCCTGAGGAAGATTGTGCCCGATGCCGCCATTGATGGTTCGGTGCGCATATTTGCCGGAGAATTTCTGAGCATACGAACTAGGGTCCAGGTGTGGCGCACCATTGGCATCGCCTTCAAGGGTAATGGTGGGTACGGTAATGACCGGACCTACGGCGAGCCGCTTTTCCAGATCGTCATATTTCGGCTCGCCTTCAGCCAAGCCGAGCCGCCAGCGGTAATTATGGATCACGATGCTGACGTGATCTGGATTATCGAAGGACGCTGCGGTGCGGTCGAACGTGGCATCATCGAAGTCCCACTTCGGCGATGCGATTTGCCAAATTAGCTTGCTGAAATCGCGCCGGTATTTGTCGTAACCGGCGCGGCCCCGTTCAGTGGCAAAATAATATTGGTACCACCATTGCAGCTCGGCTTTCGGCGACAACGGCTTGCTGCCGGCTTCCTGGCTGCCGATCAAATAACCGCTCACAGACACCATGGCCTTGCAACGTTCCGGCCAGAGCGCCGCGATGATATTGGCCGTCCGCGCCCCCCAATCAAAGCCGGCAATGATGGCCTTCTCGATCCGGAGAGCATCCATCAAGGCAATGATATCGACGGCGAGCGCCGACTGCTGGCCATTCCGGGACATTTCAGTTGAAAGAAAGCGCGTCATGCCATAACCGCGTAGATACGGCACGATTACCCGGTAACCTGTCGACGCCAGCAACGGCACAACATCGACATAGCTGTGAATGTCGTAGGGCCACCCGTGGAGAAGAATAACCGCACCCGCATCGGCTGGACCGGCCTCCGCGTAGCCGACATTTAGAACGCCGGCGTCAATCTGCTTCAGCGGGCCGAAAGACGTGTTCGTTCCCGGCTTGACCGTCGGTAGTTGTGTCGGTTTTGTCTTGCCAGTCTGTGCAATCGCGGACCCGATAATCCCGAGCTGGGCGGCGGCGACGGCCGCCCCCGCAACGCTGAAAAAGCGGCGTCGATCATGGTTAACTCCGTCGGCCGCTTCAATCGCGTTCATCGGTGACCTCCTTTAGGAACTGACGCGCTGATCGCCCCTCGATGCGAGCGGCAGAGGGCCCCGCGAGGATCCTTCCCCGGGGGCCGGCCCATTAGCATTTGGCACGCGAACATTCTTTGCTGCACGCGTTTCACGCAGCTGTAATCCCGATCGGGCAATGCGGGGCGGAGCACATGTGCGCCCTCTGGGCGCGGCACTCGCTGACCGTGCGTGCGGCCAGCTGTTTCAGCCGCGCAACTTGAGCATCCTGTGATTAGGCAACGTAGCCCAGTCGCCGGTCTGCAGCCGCTCGCCGCGCCCGCTCAAGCAGCAACTGCGAGGCCACGCGTCGAATTTGTTCGGAATACTCACCGTCGACCGGTGCGCCCGCACGCCCCCAATTCACTCTTATGCTTTGCAGCAGGTCGCGGGGATCGCTGTACGGGTAGGCGCGAAAGACGGCTCCGGTCGGAAGATGTGCGACTTCCAATTCGCTTCGAACCTGGAATTGTTCACGGGTGACGATGAACGCGAACGCCATAAATACCCCCTCAGGCGAAAGCGTGAGTTCTGACGCGAGGTGCAACACCCCCCGCCGATTTGGTACGGACGACCCTCGGCATCGAGCAAACGCGCGCCCCTCCAGCCGGCGCGGACGAGAACGTCAGCCCCGGCATCAAGCACGGTGGCGATGCGGTCGGGCTGCAGATAGGCCCGGTCGCCGATGCGAATCTCGCCCGGGACCACCGGAACGCGGTCGAACGTCTCGCCCGCTTGCTGGTCCGTCAGTTCAAAATGGCCAAAGCGTTCGCGCGGAAGATCGAAGGCGCTATGGATGCGCCACAACTTGCTATCCCGCTTGGCCGCCGATCCCGCCTTGGCGACCGTGGTCGCATCAATGATGCGGATCGTGCGGCCTCGGCTCGCCTCCGGAGCGGCGGCGGCCAGCGCCTGGCCGACCAGCAGCGCCAGCCAATCTCCGCACTGACGCAGGCGATAGAGCAGCCCCACATTGGACATGTCGACGAGCCCAATGGCGGTCGCCCATGCCGCAGTCGACCTGAGGCCTCTGTCCCCGAATGCAAGAACCAGACGCAGCAGATCGACCGCGTTGCGAATCTCACGCGGACGCACGAACGCTCTCGTCTCGCGTGCGCTTCTGTTGAGCATCTCCGGCCCGCCAAGCCGGGCAACGACATTCGTCCAATCTTGGTTCACAAGCGATTCGTGAGTCATCCCACCCGCGAATCACACATAGTCCCACTCCGCAAGAACTATTTTAGCGCCTATGCGCGCGGGCGGGGGAAGCACCGCCAAAGGGACGAGAGCTTCACGTTTGAGCGGACCATCCCCGCGGGCGGGGGAGCGTAGCCACGGGGACGACACCGTTACGGTGGTCGGGACCATCCCCGGGCGGGGGAAGCAGATTTGGGCATCGAAGCCCTGGGCGATCCACGGGACCATCCCCGCGCGGGCGGGAAGCTCTGCCCACCAAGTCTCTGATTCACCTCACAATGTCAAACAGCCCTGGCGGCGACCGCTCAGCGAGCAGGACGGTCACCAGACGGAGACGAGCACGCCATCGAGGTCGGCGAGCTTACGTGGCGGTGCTCCAACCATACTCACGCCAAGGCCGCCAGCCGCGGCTTCGTCGCGCCAAACCATCACAATCGAACCTTCGCCCGTTGCGGCGTGCCACTCGGAGACAACGGACCAAAGACGTTCCCGCACGGCTCTCGACATGTTCGCGGCGGTATAGACGCCCGGCGCCAGCTCGGGGCAGACCGAAGCCGAAAAGCCACGCGTGCGCGCTGGTACATCGCGAGTGACGATCACGGTCATCGGCATCAGCCGCCCTCCATTTCGTCGGAACGTGCGTCATGACGAGGCGGCTTGCGGGCCGGCGTCGCCTTCTCCTCCTCCGTCGACGGGTCGGCTAAAAGCGTCTTGATGCGCTCTATCAGCAACGGGATTACGTCGTCTCGACGCAGCCGTTCGCCGGTCAGCCGGCGCGTTACTCGTTCAATCGATTCCGCCGGCCTGCGCTCGGCGATCGCGGCGGCCCTAAAGGCGCACGGTATTGTCACCGTGTCGCGCACCAGATCAGCAATGTCGAGCACGAAGCTCTGACCCGAATCCTCGTGAATGAACCCGAGCTGCGGAATGGTCGCCGTCGCGGCGAAGACGAGAGATGGTCGTTGCGACGCCAGCGGCGCCCCGGTTTCCGGACAGCGGCCAACCGCGACCTTCATCAAAGGATCATGCCGCAGCCGGTCGAGGTCGATGGCGTCCTCGTAGCCGCACGCAATCGCCGACGCGCGCGCCATCACCATCTCGAACATCGCGTGCCGGACCCGGTCCGGATCGCGCCGATCCGGCATCGCCTCCGCAAGCCGCCGGCACACCCCGAGCTTGCGCTCCACCTCTCGCAACAGCAGCAGACCGCCAGCCGAGGACTGATTGCCGCCGGCAAAATCAACTGTGAGTTTCTTGCGCCGGACAGATGGAAGCTCAAAGGGAAGCAGCGTATCGTCGCTCATGGCGGCTGTGGCGCAGGGCTGATCCAAATCGCAACTCGTTCGAACACCGATTTGCTAAGCAGCGCGCCTCGCCCTATCGCTCGGGTCGGGTGCGGACATGGATCAAGGTCAAGAACCCGGATAGCCCGGCGATGACGCGGGTGTGGGAGCGGTGATCTTGCGCGTACCGCCCGGCTGACTTATATTGGGTCGATTGCGCAATTAGCCGCCCGCGGCGTCGCGGATGTACCGATGCCCGGGCGGCGAGCGCGCCAGCGTCCAATGACCCGCCGCTTCCCCGCACCCTGGTCCGCACGCGAGCTTCAGCAAGCGTTCCGCATCGAGGACGCCACTGGGCAGGCGGTTGCCTATGTCTATTTCCGCAAGGACGAGAACGAGGCCCGGCAGGCGAGCGTGCTCACGCACGACGAGGCCCGGCGGATCGCGGCGAATATTGCCAACCTGCCCGAGATGCTAACCCGCACGGCACAAGAGTGACTAAAAGAAAACGCGAGACCGGAACCGGAAGGAGACTATGAGCGAGAAATTGCAAGCGGCCGTAAAGGACTCGATTGCCGCCGCACAACGCAGTGGCCTCAAATCTAAGGGTGATATCGCCTCCTATGTTGCCCAGGACCCGAGGGTGCGCGCGATGGCCCGCCAGTCCGACGGGCAACTGGATATGGCCGCGCTGGCCCAGGCATTCGCGCATGAATGGGCTTTTGGGGAAATATGGGAGTCACCTGTCCGTCGCTGACGTTCACCAGTACGCATTCAGCCCGGGCTGTCCCGGCCGCGCGCTCGGGCTAAGGTGCTTCTGTTGCGAGCGACCTTCCTTTTGGCCCGGCCGTGTCGGCCTTCTCTTTTCGGGAACCGATCTCCAGGAGGACCGAAAAAGAGGGAAGCGGAACCCGTCTGCGCGTCGGGGCCTCGGGTCAACCGCGCGGGAAGGGATTGGCATCAACGAAGATCACCCCGCCCCGGAATGTTTTGCCAGCGAGTATGATCCGCAGCGCATCGGTGTAGCGCCCGGGGGCGCCCGCGGCCGTCACTGCGGCGGTCAGCTTAATGTTGATGATGCCGGCGGTCGGCGGATCGAGCACGATCGAGCCCTGCATCCCGACTGCCGCGCGCGTCCCTCCCTTCGGTCCCGGTTGGCTGCATGAGATCAAGCACGACGGCTACCGCCTCATCGCGCGCCTGGAGGGCGGTAGGGTGCGCTTGTTCTCCCGCCGCGGTCATTACTGGTCCGACCGCTTTCCTCGCATCCGTGAGGCTCTGGCGAGTTTGAGAGCGCGATCCAGCGGAAAGGCGGTCGCCTACCCCGATCATCACCTTCACAATATTGGCTGTGGCCGTGCACTGTGTGAGCCGGGTCACTGAAACGGTCGGGGGGCTCCTCTAACCAGGGCTGTTCAACGCTCTTGACTTGACGCCGTGAGGGCCGCCCGAGACCGCAGGGGCGTCAGGTGGCATTTTCTGCTTTTCCGGACGAATTCTCTCTGAATCTATCGGGAGCAACCTGATTCGGAGGTTGCCCCATGGAGTTGACAATCGATCTTGCGTCCTGTCTCGCTGACATCCCGGACCGGCGGCGCGCCGAAGGGAAGATGTACGGCCAAGTCGGCGTGATTCTGTTCTCGATCATCGCCATGCTGAGCGGGGCGCGATCGTATCGACAAATCCACACGCTGATCGACCGACGGCTCGCGATCCTCAATGCAGCTTTCCCGCAGGCGGCGTTGCGGCGGGCGCCGGCCTACACGTCGGTGCGCGGCATCCTGCAACGGCTCGATCCGGCCGAACTGGAGCGGGCGTTCCGACGCCATGCGGAAGGGCTCGATCAATCCTGCGCCGCCGCCCCGTCGCGGTTCATCGCGATCGACGGGAAGACGCTGCGGCAGAGCTTCGACGCCTTCGCGGACCGCAAGGCAGCGCACGTCCTCAGCGCGTTTGCGGTCGACCATCAGATCATCCTCGCCCATGAGGTCGTCGACGAGAAGTCGAACGAAATCCCAGCCGTGCAGACCTTGATCGCTACGCTCGGGCTGAGCGGCCGCGTGTTCACGCTCGACGCCATGCACTGCCAAAAAAACCTTCGAAATCGCCCGCGACACCGGCAATGACCTGATCGTGCAGGTCAAGGACAACCAGCCGAGCCTGCTGCGTCGCCTCGAAGACATCGCCGCAACAACCGCGCCAATCGCCATCGATGACAGCCGCAATCTCGCGCGAAGTCGCCAGGAAGATCGCTGCGTTGCGGTCTACCTTCCCGGATCAGCGCTCGATGAGACCGAGTGGGCGTCGCTGGTCGCCGCCATCGTGCGCGTCGAACGCCAAACCCTCATTCGTTCCGCCGCGACCGGACAATGGACCGCGCGCCGGGAGACAGCCTTCTACGCATCCTCCATCGTGCTGCCCGCCAAGACCTTCGCCAGCGCCATCCGCAATCACTGGGCGATCGAGAACCAGAACCATTGGGTGCGCGACGTCACCCTCGCCGAGGATGCCAGCCGCATCCGCGTCAACCCGGGCATCATGGCGCGACTGCGCAGTCAGGCGCTGAACATCGCCCGCGCCAACGGCATAACAAATATCGCCGAGGCCTTATGGGCCGCTGCTCCGACCCCGCTATCAGCCTCTCATACAGCGGTTTGTAAAGAGCGTTGAACAGCCCTGCTCCTCTAATTGGTTGCAATGGGGCGAACAACCGAGAGCTTAGGACCACCCGTTCGATCTTCGTTGATCCACTGGCAGCCTGCGATGCAATGTTGCCGCGCGCACGGAGGGCGGGCCAACATGATTTATAGTCAAGTCCGCTATGAACTCATACGGTGGGCGGTTCTTATTGTTCTTGATAACCCAATGCTGACCGAAATTCCGTCACGCATACAGCCACGTAATCAGAAACCACGATCCAATCGTGCCGATCCACCAAACAACCATCGCCGTCTCGAACGCGCTCATTTTGAAGCTCCATCTCCGCATCTCGCCTTCAGGGGCGAGCGCGAACAAGGGTGACCGCTTCTGCGTCTGAGAAATTTCAAAAATAGGCCTAGTCTTCGTGGAAATAGGTCGCGTCCTGTTGTCCTGGGCATGATGAGCCGAGCTGCCAGTCGGAATGCAAGTGGGCTGCCAGTTCCCCGCCCGCGCCGGTACATCCGCGGTCGCGAGCGGGGCGCGGCCCTTTTGCTTTGGAAAAAGAAAGAGCCCGGACTGCGCTCGCCCCATCACAGTCGGGGTACAAGCGAAGGCCGTCTTTGCGGGCGGCCGAGCTGGGCGTGCGCTCGCTCGCGGTGACGTGCGAGCTATGTCACCACGAAATGATCCTGCCGGCCGACCTCTGGTCCGACGCGGTGCTGGTCGGCACCTTCCGCCGACGCATGGTCTGCACCGTCTGCGGGATTGTCGGCGCTGACGCCCGGCCGAACTGGCGCGAGATGCAGGCGAGCGGGAATTGGCGGTGAGGCCATTAGCGACGGCTTACTGCGCCTCCGGACTTGATTTTTCGTCCGTCTTTTTCTCCGTCGGGATAGCCTCTTCGCGAGCGCGCCGCATGTATTCTTCGTATCCTGGTTGGCCAGCCCTTGGCGGTAAATTCTTTGGCAGGCCGCCCAACAACTGGGGGATCGCGTCACCCATGTTCCAGCCCGACGCGCATGAGCAGAGAATGATGCCGACAAATAGAATTGCTGCAATGCGCCACATGTATTGATGTTAACACCCGGATCGTGGCCTAAAATGGCCAGAACCCGCCGAGCTTCCCCGGCGGTGCCTGCAGCCCCCGCAATAAAATAACCCACGCGGGGAAGGCAGAACGATTTCGCGGTGCGCTGCGTTGGCTGTCTGAGAGGGTTTGTGCATCGCCCTCTCCGGCGAGTTCCTTTTGGAACGCGTTCCTCAAGAGGGATTTGCCCTTCGGGGCCGCCTGCTCACTCACCCATACGCATTCGTTCTGGATTGACCCGGCCGCGCGCTCGGGCCAAGATGCCGCTGTTGGGAGATGACTTTCCTCCTTAGGCCCGGCGACAATCCAAATTCGCCGGGCCATCTCTTTTCTGGAACCGATGTTCGGGTAGTTCATTGGCCTGACGAGAGGGATGGCCCCTCTCCGGCGGGCCACCCGGGATGCGACCCCCCCTGTAGACAGGGGAAAGCTTAAGAAAAAACGCTGCGTACGCGTTCGCCGTGGGCCGCCTTGACGGGTTGAGCGGGTTTCGGAAGTCATAGTGCTATTCCTAACGAGGCTCCGCCTCAGACCGACGAGCTGTATGGGCATTCGCGGTATGGTGTATGTGGACTCCGGTCGAGCCTGCAGGGACTGCCCTGGTTATAAGAGCTCGAAGCTCGATGGGTCCGAGGACCCGTGGACGACCGGAGCCCGCGATGAGCGTAGCGCGATCGGTGGCGGAAGTCTTGCGTGACCATGTGGTGCTGGAGGTCGAGGCGATCGACCGGATGTACTTGAATGTCTACGTCCCGCATTTGCAGTCGGTTGGAGCCGTGGTGGGCTACCTGCGGGTTCATCGAGGCCAGCGTTTTGCCTCGACGACGGCCGTGACGCCGATGACGGAAGCGTTCGTTCGCAACATCGATCAATTCGTCAACGACGAGGGCGTTGATCTGGTTGCCTTCAAGAAGGGGCAGCGCAAAGACGACGTCACACAGAAGTACGTGCGGAAGTTTACCCAGCGTGAAGGGGTACTCTATGATGGCAAGGCCCAGGAGAAGGCGCGGGTCATGCGCACGGAGCGGCGCTGCAGTCGGTTCACAGGCGGAACCTATCCGTGGATCGTGGAATTCCACCGCGATGGTCAACCACTACTATTTCTATTGCGTCGATGAAGACTTCGGGCCGTTCTTCCTGAAGTTCTGCTCCTACTTTCCCTACAATGCCAAGCTCTGCATCAACGGCAACGAGTATCTCAAGCGCCAGCTTGCCAAGCGGGGGGTGGCGTTCGAGGCGCTGGACAACGGCGTCAAGTCTTGTGCCAGCCCCAAGCTGATGCAGCGGTTGTGCGACGAGCTGTCGGCGGACAAGATCGATCGATTTCTGCGCAAATGGCTGCGACGCCTGCCGCATCCGTTTCCGGCACGCGATCGCTCCGCCGGTTATCGCTACCAGCTCTCCATCCTGCAGGCCGAGTTCTCGCTCACCCAGGTGCTCGACCAGCCGGTGACGGGGCGCATCTTCTTCGAGGAGGTGATCCGCGAGAACCTCGATATCGGCCGCCCGAGCCAAGTGAGCTTGGTGTTCGACCGCAAGGTGAACCGCCGCACCCCGGGGCCATTCCGCACACGCGTCATCACCGACGGCGCAGTGCCTTCGCTGCACGTCGACTACAAGAAGACCCGCATCAAGCAATACCACAAGGAGGGACAAGCACTTCGAACCGAAACGACGATCAACGACACCCGCGACTTCGCCATCGGGCGACGCATCGAAAATCTCGAGCAACTGCGCAAGATCGGCTTTGCGGCCAACCGACGTCTGCTTGACGTCCAACGCATCGGTCACGATTGCTTCATCGGCGAAGCCTCCTTCCAAGACATGCAAAGACCTATCACCGTGAACGATCAACGCGCGGCAGCGCTGCGCTTCGCCGATCCACGCGTGCAGGCTCTTTTGCACCTCCTGCTCCTGTTCCTTCTCGTCCAGGGCACATTCACCAGCAAGGATCTACGCGAGCATCTTGCTCCACTGCTGGGAAAAAAGCCCAGCCAACTGACCCCGAGACGGATCACCTACGACTTACGTCGGCTGCGCCTCCATGGCCTCACCGAGCGCATCTCAAAAACTCACCGCTACCGCATCACCCCCAAGGGATTGCGCACCGCCATCTTCTACACCCGCCTCTATAACCGCTCGCTGCGGACCGGTTTAGCCATCATCTCGCCAGGCGCAGCCAATCCAGAACTACCCATGGCCAAATCCATCAGGGCAGCCGAAACCGCCATTAACAAATGGTATCAACATGAAAAACTCGCAGCATAAAAACTTGATCCAACTGTTCCACAAAGCGGTCGATCAAGGACTCTCAGGAGTAGTCCTATGACGAAGCCGATCGAGGTGATCACATCGGTGCAGCGCCGCCGCCGCTGGTCGCGGGCGGAGAAGGAACGGATCGTCGCGGCGGCGATCGAGCCGGGCGCGGTTGCGTCGGAGGTGGCGCGGGCGGCCGGGATTCATACGAGCCAGTTGTTTCGGTGGCGACAGGAGCTGTGCCGTTCCTCGCAGAGCGCTCCGGAGAACGCGCCGACGTTTTCCGCCGTGACGATTGCGCCCGCGCCGTCCGAGCTGGCAACGACGCCGGCGTTGCCGCCGCCGTCGGCGAGCAGCGTCGTCGAGATCGAGTTTGCGAGCGGGGCGCGGATGCGGATTGCTGGCGCGGTCGATCCGTCGATGGCGTCGGCGATGATCGCGGCGCTGACGAAGACGAAGCGACGGCGGCGACGATGATCCCCATTCCGAGCGGCGTGCGGGTGTGGCTTGCGGCCGGCCACACCGACATGCGGCGAGGCTTCGACGGCCTGGCGCTGCATGGTGCAGGAGACGCTCAAGCGCGATCCGCACATATGTGTCGGGTGTGGATATGTGGCGGCGTGTTCCCGTAGCGCGTGATTCCGCGGCGATCGTGGGCTTTGCCGCCACATATTATCAGATACTGTCGAGCAGCTGCAGCACTGCATCTTTGGGCTGAAACCGCGCCGGTTGGTTGCCCGCAACACCCGCCTTGTGTAGTCCGCGTCGCATCATCTCGACGTCGGCCGCGGCGTAGCGATGCGTGGTGGCGACTTGCGAATGCCCCAACCAGGCCTGGATGGTCAGGAGATCCACCCCGGACTGCAGCAGCGTCATCGCGAGCGTGTGCCGCAGGACATGTGGCGAAATGGATTTACGCGCCAGTTCCGGCGTGTTCGCCGTAGCCGTGGCGACCGCCCGCCGCACGATGTGCGTCGCCCCGAAACGTGTCAGGCGCGCTCCATGTGTGCCGACGAAAAGCGATTTCGCCTCATGGCTTCCAAGGCCACGCTCGCTCATCAACGCCTGCAGCGCTTTGGCGAGATCCTCGGGGATCGGCACGATCCGTTCCTTGCGTCCCTTGCCGCGCAGGAGCACCTGTGGTCGCGGCCGATCGAGCTGAAGATCGCAGGCGTCGACCCCGAGCGCTTCGGAAACGCGCGCGCCGGTTCGCGCGAGGAAAAGTAGCAATGTCCGATCTCGACGGCCGCGGCGCGTTCGCTGGTCCGGCGCGTCAATCAGAGCATCAAGTTCCTGTCGGGCGAGGTGATGCGTCACCTCGGTGTGCGACTTCTTGACGGGGATAACGAGCACACGCTGCGCAATACCGAGCGACGCGGGATCGTTCGCCGCCACATGGTGGAAGAACGACCGGATCGCCGTGAGACGCGCATTGCGTGTCTGGATCGTGTTCTTCCGCTTCTTCTCGATCTCGTCCAGGAACGCGAGAACCAAGTCGCGGTCGAGATCCTCGACCGCCAATGCGCACGGCTTGCGCCCGGTCTGTTCGGTGGCGAACAGGATCAGCATGCGCAAGGCATCGCGGTAGCTGGTGATCGTCGACGGGCTCGCGTTCCGCTGCTTGGCGAGCCGGTTGCGGAAGAACGACTCCAGCAGTGGCGCGAGCGAGGGATGCGCGCTCATGCGACACCTCCACCGACAAATGCGCGCTCGGCTGCCATGCCCAGCAGATCCGCCGTGCCGGTGACGTAATAGGCGGTATCGGTGTAGCGGGCGTGACCGAGGTAAGTCGCCAGCAAGGGCAACAGCGCTTGCACGTCGGCCTTCTCCCGATGCCAGACGGCAAGACGCGTGACGGCGAAACGGTGCCGCAGGTCATGCGGCCGCAATCCCTTGTCGCTGTCGAGACCGGCAAGCGCGCAGGCTGCGTCGAATGCCGCATACAGCCCTGCCGCCGACAGCCGGTTGCCGCGGGAGCTAAGGAAAAATGCCGTATCCTTCGACGCCGGAAATGCCGCATCGCGATGCCGCGCGTACTGACGTAGCGCCGCCAGCGTCGTGGTATGGACCGGGACCAAACGATCCTTGCGGAACTTGGTCTTCCTGATGTGCAGGACGCCGCCTGCGAGATCGACATCGGCGCGATCAAGGCGGAGCGCCTCGCCCGATCGCAAGCCCGTGCTCGCCAGCAATCCAACCAGCATCGTCAACACCACGCCGCGCTCGGGATATCCCGGCGAAACGCGACGGCATGCCGACATGAGCGATCCCAGCTCCGCGTCGCTCAATATGCGCGGCGGTGGAATAGCGCGGGATCTGGGAAGCGCGCGAGGATCGAGCGCCTCGGTTCGCGCGTCGTAGATGGCGAGATAGTCGCAAAAACGGCGGAGGACCCCATGACGAATAGCGCGACCATTGGCTGTCCCCTCCCACGAGAAGACGAAACCGAGTGCCATGTCTCGCGTGAGGGGACCGTCGAGTTCCTCGGCCGCGACGTATCGGGGCAACGCCCGCAATATCGCGGCCTGCTTGTGGAACGCATAGCCGAGCGAGCGGCGCAGCGCGATATACCCTTCGACCCTGTCGGCTAGTGTTTTAGCGAAGCTGCTCATGATGCTCCTCCCGGAAAGGGCAGAGCGACATCGGCGAGCTGTGGCAGCGCCACCTTCACATAGATGGCGGTGGTGTCGATGCTCCGATGGCCAAGCAGGTCCGCGACCTCGTTGATGGGGCGTCGCTGCCTGACGAGCTGTGTCGCGAGGCTGTGGCGTACCAGGTGGGCGCCGGCGATGCGGGAAACCTCAATCCCGCTTCGCTCCAGTCGAGAACGCACAATCCTCGAAATGGCGCCGCTGGATCTGAACGGACCGACCGGCGGCACATAGGACAGAAACACTCGCTGACTGTTGATCCTTGGTCTCGCATGCAGCACATACTCGGCGAGCGCGGCGCCCGCTTCCTGCAAGAGCGGCACGATCCGATCGCGCCTTGCCTTGGTACGGCGCACGAGCACTTCGGCGGCACGCCAGCGGATATCCTGAAGCTCAAGCGATCGCAGCTCCTTGTTGCGCAAGCCGGTCGTGGCGAGCAGGAGCAGAAGCGCGCGGTCCCGAATGCCCGACGGCGCCGTCACGTCGATCGCGTCAATCACGCGCCTGACATCTTCCCACGCAAGCCGCGGCGGCACGTGCGCCAGCCGGTAGCAAGGAGTGCGCGGGACGAACCGAGCAAGGTCCTGGTCGTTGAGGCCGGACCACTGAAGGAAACGCAGGAATGTACGGGTGCACGCCGTGGTCGATGACCGGGTGTAATCATTGGCGGAGAGAGAAAGGAGATGTTGCGTGACGTCGAGCACATGCTCGCCCGTCATCGCGGATATAGGCTGATCGGGGACATCGCCATCGTACCAAGCAAGGATCCGACGTGCGACCACAAGCAGCCCGTCACACGTCTTGGGCTCGAGGCCACGCACTTGGCGCAGATGGTCCAGATAGGCGCCGAGCAGCGGCCCATGGGGGTCGGGCGCCGTATGGCGTAGCGGCATTGAAAACCGGGCTGGCGCCAGCCGACGGGCGTGCTCGATCGCTGTTCGCGCAGCGATCCGCGGCGTGGCTGTCCGCAGGCTCTGCACGAAGCGATCGATCACGTCCTGCTCAATCGTCGCCCCTCCGGCGCTGCGGGCCGCAAACTCGCTGAACTTTGCAAGCCGACTGATATAGACCTTGGCTGATCCGCGCTTGTAACCAAGCTCGGAGAAATGCGCCGCAATGCGGTCCATCTCTTGGCCAAGCGCCCCGCTGCGAAGGCGCCGGAGCACCCTCGGATACTTGAAATACAGCTCCAACATAGCACTTTCTCCATGATGGGCTTCCCAGGAACAGCCTGAGCCCAAAGGAGAAAGTGATGAAATAATATGTGGCGGCAAAGCCCACGATCGCCGCGGAATCACGCGCTACGGGAACACGCCGCCACATATCCACACCCGACACATATGTGCGGATATGTGGCGCGCCACATATCCGCACAGCGGGCATCTCTTTGTGTTCCGCGGCCGCCGCGGCCAGCGACCGACATTCCGCATACCGTTTTCGTTTTGCGACGATCGCCTATCGTTGGCATCCACTTTACGGGCGGACTGTGCAGGTCTCGCCGTTTCGTCGCGGCAAGGAATTGACGTGCATCTACACGAACGAACGGCCTGACCTTTGCCGTGAGCTGCCGAATTGGATGTTCGACGAGCGCTACTGCGCAGGCATGACGCGTGGGCCGGCTGAAATCAGCATTAGACGGTCTCAACGAGCTTGCCAGTGTTCTCGCGTTAATCGGTGCGAATCGGAAGCGCGGCGCAAAATCCCTTCCTTCGAGAAAGAAGGAGGTGGACCGTGCGGAGAAATCGACGCCACGATCGAGCGCAGCTCGTTCTCGAGCTGGAGCGTCGAAACCCTCAAACAGCCGAGGAGCGAAACCCGAAGGGACTGGTGCAGGCCCTGGCCGATCTTTTGCTGGCGGCTCTGGTTGCCGAAACAAAACTGGGAGGCGTGGATGAGTCCCGAAGATCACGCCTGACCATCTCGGCCGCGCGGCGGTCGTGTATGTTCGTCAATCGACCATGGCCCAAGTGACGGGCAATCTCGAGAGCCAACGGCGGCAATATGATCTCGCGAAGGCGGCGGAAGCGACCGGCTTTGCGTCGGTCACCGTGATTGACGACGATCTGGGTCGCTCAGGATCAGGCGCGATACAGCGCCCTGGCTTTGAGCGGCTTGTCGCCATGGTCTGCTCGGGCGACGTCGGCGCAGTGTACTGCATCGAGGCGTCACGCTTGGCACGCAACGGGCGGGATTGGCATCACCTGATCGACTTGTGCGCGCTGACCGGTGCAGTGGTTGTTGATCCGGATGGCGCTTATGATCCGCGAATCGTCAACGATCGTTTGCTGCTCGGGCTGAAGGGAACGATGTCGGAATACGAGCTGAGCTTGATGCGACAACGCGGCATCGCTGCTCGCGAACTCCAAGGCGAAGCGCGGCGAATTCCGGTTCATGCTTCCACCAGGCTTCTGTTGGGGTGAAGCTGGCAAGATCGAGATTGATCCGGACGAGCACGTCGCCGACACGATCCGGCTGGTCTTCGCGAAGTTCCGCGAGTTGGGCAGTGCGCGGCAGGTCTTCCTCTGGTTGCGATCGGCTGACATCAAGATGCCCGTCGTCTTGCGCAATGTCGACGTCTGCAAGCTCGTCTGGAAAGCTCCCGCCTATCACAGCGTCATGCAGATCCTTCATAACCCGCTTTATGCCGGCGCTTATGCCTTTGGCAGGAGGGCACAGCGGACACGCATCGTCGATGGGCGCGCACGCAAGGCCAGCGGCTTCGCGAAGCCCCGAGACGAATGGAATGTCCTATTGCGCGACAATCATCCTGGCTACATCAGTTGGCAGGAGTACGAGGACAATCAGAAGCTCCTGCTCGAGAATGCGCACATGAAGAAGAATTGCGCACGCAAATCGGCGCGCGGCGGTCGCGCCCTGCTCACTGGGCTGATGCGGTGCGGTCGGTGCGGACGAATGATGCGGGTCTTTTATGGCATGAGCAAAGGCAACGCTCATCGCTATCAGTGCCGCGGCGATGATGCCCATGTGGGCGCGGGATTGTGCATCGGCATCGGAGGCGTGCGGATCGATCGCGCGGTCGCTCTGCAAATTCTCGACGCGGTGTCCCACCGCGCCGTCGAAGCGGCGATCTTTGCTTCGGATCAGATCGAGCGCTCGCGGAAGGACGTCATCACTGCTGTAGAGCGCGAGCTTGAGGCGGCCCGCTACGAAGCATCGCTGGCGGGTCGTCGATACGAGCTGGTGGATCCGCAGAAGCGCCATGTCGCCCGCGAGTTGGAGGCGCGCTGGAACACCGCATTGGAGCGTGTGACCGAACTCGAGCGGCGCATCGAGGAGCTCTCCGCCATGTCGGCGGCACGCCCCAAGATCGATCGCGCACGTCTCCTCCAGCTTGCCCACGATCTGCCGGCGGCATGGAATGCCCCATCGACCGATACGCGGACCAAGCAGCGTCTTATACATATCCTGGTTCAGGAGATTGTGTGCGAGCTCGATGATGCGACCAACGAGGCGGTGTTGCTGATTCATTGGACCGGTGGACGCCATACCGAGGTGCGCGTTCCGCGCGTCAAGACGGGCCGATATCCGACCGACATGGCGCCGACGGCTGTGGAAGCCCTCCGTAAGCTTGCCGGCCACTGGCCGGACCGTGAGCTCGCCGTCTCGCTCAATCGCATGCGCTGCAAGACGAGCAATGGCGAGACTTGGACGACGGTCCGCGTGCGTGACATGCGCGAGCGTCTCGGCATCGCGGAATATGATCCGGCCAAAGCGGATGGTCGAATGATCAGCTTGATGAAGGCGGCAGCGCGGCTCGGGATTTGCGTAGGATCGGCAAAGAGCCTCGTGCTTAGGGGAATCCTGCCGGCGACGCAGATCATGCCGGGCTCGCCGTGGATGGTCCCGGTCGAAGCCCTCACATTCGAGGCGGTGCGCATAGGGGTGCAGCGCGTGATCGATCGGCGGCCGAGCTTCTATGAGCAATATCAATACGATAAGGCCATCCGGCTGCCCGGAATCTGACAGGAGGGGCATTATGAAACGCGCTGTGGCGGGCTGATCAAGGTTTTGTGGCATGACGGCCAGGGCTTATGCCTGTTTGCGAAACGGCTGGAGCGCGGGCGCTTCATCTGGCCGTCGCCGGCGGACGGCGTGGTGACGATCACGCCGGCGCAGCTCGGCTATTTGCTGGAAGGCATCGACTGGCGGATGCCGCAGCACACGTGGCGACCGCAGGCGGCCGGCTGAATGCGGCATTGTGACTCGCGATGTTGGCGAGGGATCACAAACAAAGCGCGTTGTGGTTCTCTCGTTGGCATGAGCGCTGACGATTCGCTGCCTGACGACATTGCGACGCTGAAGGCGATGCTGGTCGCCGAACGCGCGGCGCGGATCGAGGCGGAAGCGAAGGCGCGCAGCGCTGAAGCAAAGGCGCATGCGCGGGCGCTCGAGATTGCGAAGCTGAAGTTCGCGATCGCCAAGCTGCGGCATCAGCGGTTCGGACAATCGGCCGAGCGCGGCGCGCTGATCGAGCAGCTCGAGCTGCAGCTTGCCGACTTGGAAGAGACCGCGGCCGAAGCCGAGACGGCGGCGGAGATCGCGGCCCCCGCGAATGCCGATAAGGCGCCAGTGCGCGGCTTCGAACGGAAGAAGCCGGCGCGCGGCCCGTTGCCGGAGTATCTTCCGCGCGAGCGCATTGTCTATCCCGCGCCTTCGGCCTGCCCGTGCTGCGGCGGCATGCTGCGCAAGCTGGGCGAGGACGTGACCGAGACGCTGGAAGTCGTGCCGCGCCAGTGGAAGGTGATCCAGCACGTGCGCGAGAAATTCTCCTGCCGCGCCTGCGAGGCGATCACGCAGCCGCCGGCGCCCTCGCATCCGATCGCGCGCGGACGCGCGGGACCCAAACTGCTCGCGCAAGTGTTGTTCGCCAAATACGCCCTGCACCTGCCGCTCAATCGCCAGAGCGCGGCCTATGCGCGCGAGGGGGTCGATCTCGACGCGCCTGCCCGACTATCCGGCGAAACGAATCCACGAGCTCCTGCCCTGGAATTGGAAAGCTCCGGCCCGCGCCGCAGCAGCCTGACAGCGCGGCATTCGCGCCGATCCAGCCTCACCTGCGGCCTTCACCGGATGCATACGAAAGAGCAGCATTAGAGCGAAGAGGAAATACGCCACTGCAAAAGCGAAGTGCGGTCCCGTCTTGGCAAGGCGAGATGGGGCACTTGCAAACCCTGTCGGAATAACGCGCATTGTCGTCTCTGAATATGGGAGGGCGGATCGCCATGTCGCCTCCCTGAAGGCTGCTTGCAACTGCAAGAAGGAACTTGCTCGCGCAAGCGGAATAACACGCAACCTCAACGGCGTTGGTATCTACCCTCGTTAATGACGGGGTCAGCCAGCTCAAAAATAGGTCTGCGCGAATGGCGAACTGCTGCGGCGTCGTGGGTGGCACCTCAGGCCGTAGCGTGCGCCCGAGCGACTACTTCCGGCTTGGCAAAGCCAATTGTAGACATCGACACTTCTGGTGAGCGTGTTGCTGCCGAAGCGGGAAGCAAGCGCGCTGGCGCTTGCCGCTCGAGGTCGGCACAAACACTGGTCAGCCCAATGAGGCCCGCACTTATGCGGGGTGTCGCGGATTAAACTCATGGTGAACATGGCATTGTTCTCCCGGCTTGTGTTCAGCCGATAGATTGACAGCGCCGTACTACAGAAGAATTTCGGCTATTAGTTATTTGGTTACGGTCGTAACGTGCCTGTTGAACGCAGGCAACGCGCAAGCGCTGCGGCCATTTCAGTGACGGACAATGGTCGCCGCAGCACATCAAGAATGCCCACTTCCGCGAGCGCGTCGATGCTGACGTCGATCGTGGACGCGGTAGCGAGCAATAGGGGGAGCTGCGGGGCAATTTTACGGAGGGCATGCAGCAGATCGATACTGTCGTCTACTAGCGAAGAGTGACAGACGAGGATGATATCGAACCTCTCAGGCTCTGACTTATACGCCAAGAGCGCATCGGCAGGGCGCTGGAAGCCAATGGGTTCGTATCCTAACGCTGCTAACATCTCCTCATCCCACAGCAACTGGTCCCGTTCCCGCTCGACAACCAGCACTGTTTCGCCCCGCCCAAGCGGCGGATTTGCCGGTTCGGTGACCGCGATGCTGTCGGCCATCGCCGCCGGCAACCATGCTTCGAAACGACTTCCGGATCCCGGCTTGCTCTGGACGTTCATCGCGCCGTCATTATCACGAACAATCTCGTGCACAGTTGCGAGGCCCAGTCCCGTCCCTGCTGAGCGGGTTGTAAAGAAGGGTTCGAACAGTCGGCGCGCCACATCTTCGTCAAAGCCGTGTCCGGTATCGGTGACAGCGAGACACACATATCGACCGGGCATAAGCTTGCCATGACTTAGTAATAAGAAGTCGATTAGGTCCTTCTGCTCTGCGGTCACGCGAATGCATCCGTTTCCCTGCATCGCTTGGGCCGCGTTGGTGCACAGATTGAGAATGATCTGTTGCAGTTGCACCGGTTCGCCTGAAACTGTGATATCGGTCGGGACATCCTGAATAATAAGTTCGATTCCAGAAGGTAACGAGGCGCGCAGCAGCGAAGCGGCATCCTCGAAAAGGTTGCGTACCTGCACTGGCTGGGCACGCGCGACACGCTGTCGCCCAAAGCAAAGAATGTTGTCGATCAGGTCGCGACCACGCTCCGCGGCTCGTCGTATCTCGTCGATATGCTGTGCCGCCTGGGTGCCCGGGGCGAGTTGCGGTTCGACCATCTCTGAAAAGCCGAGAATTGCGCCGATGATGTTGTTGAAGTTGTGCGCAATGCCGCTGGCCAATGAGCCGATGACCTGCATGCGATGCGCCCGTTCCAGCCGCGTCGCAAGTCGGGCTCGTTCGCGATCGAGCCGCTCACGCTCGATGGCATTGAACACGGTGTCACCTGCAAGGCGCATCACAGATAATGGGAAGACTTTCTCCCATCCAGGCTGTAAGGCCTCGAGGGTGTCAAATCCCACGATGCCGCGCAGATGGCCCGGCTGTGTCAGAGGGATACAGGCCCACCCGCGTATGCCAGCCGCCGAGAGGGTATCTTTGAAGTCTCCTGCAGGTAAGATAGCGGCATCAGGGATCGTGACAATATCGGGTCCGGTCGCGCCGAGCCGCTTCGTTAGTTCCAGCGCCCGATCCGGCCATTCAGCCGGATAAGTCACACCTTCGGCACACCATGCATATGCGCGTATGGGGGCTTCGGCGAGTACCACATACGCGCGTATCAAGCCGAGCGCGCGGCCAAGTTCGCGAAGCACTTGCTGCAGCCGCACCTCGATTTCGGCCGGGGAGCTATTGATCAGGCGCGTCGAGTTCTCGGCGATGACATGCTCGAACGCGGCTCGCCGGCGAAGGGCAATCGCGCGAGCGCGAAGCCGCAGCCCCAAATTCACGAGTATCACAAGCAACAGCAGCGACGCAAAGTATAGCAATAACCGAGACTGCCGCACCGTCGCTTCGATAACCGCTCGATGATTGGTGAACAGAGCGCGGGTCTCCTCAAGCGGCTGCTTGCTCGGAAAGGCAAAAAGGGCCTTTAGAGTTGCGTCGATCGTTGGTAGGAGTTCACTCAGCAGGCGAGCATGTGCGAGCAGGGCCTGCGCTGACTCCGCCTCTGGCCCGACTGTGGGTGCTTGCGCCGCAAATCGCTCGATCCGCTCATGGAGCGCGTTGACGGCATTCGGCGATGTGTCGCGAGTAAGATTCAAAATCGCGGCAGCCAATGCAGCGCGCCGCCGAACAGGAGGCACGGCAGGAGTTGGTTCCGATGCGGCTCGCGCGTCGTCAACATCGGACATGGGTTCCGTGCTCAGCAGACCGACATATGACAGCGAATTTTGCAGAATGGCGTTTGTGCTCTTAAAGCGCTCCGTCAGTTCCTCCTGCTGCGCAACTGCTGCCGCCAAGCGATCGACTGGTCCCGTATCGAGGCCTTCGCTCTGCGCGTAAAAGCGAAGCCGGGCAACCGCGTCCTCTATTGCCTCCGCTGCCTGGACGAGGGTGTCGTAGTTTCGGATCAGGCCGGCCCGCGCTTGCAACACGTCGCGATGGAGAGAGGCCTCGGCAAGGGCAAAGTCGTCGAAAGCCTTGAGCGTCAGTGCGTAGGCGTACGCGTTCGTATCGATCCCGCGCAGCAAGAGCCAGGTCAACAGCGCCAGTAGCAGAAGAACTCCGAGCGCGCCCGGCAAGATCCTCATGGGACAGCCGTCGTTGCGTGTGGTTGCAGAGCAGCGGGCCTGATCATCTGATTTCGGTAAGTACCGGTTAGTGTGGAGAGAAAGGCGACGATGGCGGCGATCTGCTGATCGGTCAGCACGCGATCGAGTTGCGCAATGCCCATGGCCTTTACTGCCTCCGCCAGCGTGGCCGCGCTGCCGTCATGGAAATAAGGTGCGGTGGTTGCCACGTTGCGCAGGCTGGGAACGCGAACGACCTCCGGCTGAGGGGAGCCGAGTGGATGGAAGATGCCGTGCCGTTGAAAAAGATTGCCGCCGACATTGACGCCCTGGTGGCACGAGATGCAGCCGAGCGATTTGAACAGTTGATATCCCGCGAACTCCTCCGACGTGATTGCTCCGGAATCGCCCGCTAGCCAATGATCAAACCGGCTCCCCGGCGTGACGAGGGAGCGCTCGAAGGTGGCGATTGCGTCCAAGAGAGCTTCGGCGTCTGGATCCTTTCCATATGCATCGCGGAATTGCCTTACCAATCCAGGATCGTTGCGGAGCTTACTTGCCGCTTCGTCAGCGCTTGACGCCATAATATTCGGATTGCGAAGCGTCTGGCTCACTTGGTCTTCCAGCGAGCGGATTTTCCCGTCCCAATTCAGGCGAAAGCTCAGGCTCGCATTGAAGACGGTTGGCGTATTTAGCGGTAGCGGCTGCCCATCGGGCGTCAGGTCTTTATCGTTGGCGCTGGCGCCATTCGTTCGTATCTCGTGGCATGATGAACAACTACGTGAGTTATCGCGTGATAATCGCCGGTCGCTAAATAATCGATCTCCGAGTGCAACACGCCGTAAGTTCAAGGCCGGCACGGGCGGGATTGGCGTGATAGGCTCGGGGTCAACTGGGGTTGGCGATTGCGCGACTGTCGACGAGGTATCGCCGAGGCACACGAACGCTAGTAGGAAGAATGCTATCTTACAAGCGAGCCGAGATGTATTTACGATCCGCGGCGTCAGAGAGCTGGATGGCATGGGCGAAACATCGTCACCTAAAGGCCTTCGCGATAGCAGCGAACGACAAATATCCGTCCTTGTCGTCGAGGATGATCCTGCCTGGCAGCGCATGATCCTAAACTATTTCGTTGAGAACAACATCCGCGTCCTCTTGGCATCCGGTCGTCAAGAGATGCTTAGTCAACTTAATTGCGCCGAAGTGAACCTGGTTATTCTCGATCTCCGGCTCGGTCAGGAGGACGGATTAGATTTGCTACGCGAAGTTCGAAGAGGCTCTGACGTTCCTGTCATTATCATAACCGGTCACCGCCGCGACGACATCGATCGCGTTGTTGGGCTTGAGCTCGGCGCCGACGACTACCTGACCAAGCCATTCAATTTGCGCGAGTTGCTCGCCCGTGTGCGCGCAGTATTAAGACGGTTCGATACGGGACGCCCGCCGTCTGCGCGCGATCCCGAGCATGGTCGTTTTCAGTTTTCCGGATGGCAGCTCGACTGCAAAGCCCGGAAGCTGACCGACCCAGCCGGCACCATGGTGCCATTGACGAAGGGAGAGTACGCACTGTTGCTGGCCTTTCTCAACGCACCGCAACGTCCGCTTACCCGCGAGCATCTCTTGCAGGCCACGCGCATGCATGAGGATATCTTCGATCGCAGCATTGACGTGCAAATTCTTCGCCTCCGGCGCAAGATCGAACTCGATCCGAACGCGCCCCGCTTTATCCAAACCGAGCGCGGCGTTGGGTATGTCTTTGCCATTCCCGTTGATCGCTTCTGACAGCCGTGCTCCTCAATAAGTGACATTGCTTTCGGCGGCCGAGGCCAAACGAGGTCACCGATACGCAGTCGTGAAACCGTTGGCATGCCTTGATCACTCATCTCTCCCTCAGGCTATCGTGTTTATAGCGAATGAGCGGCGAAAGAAGGTAGCTGAGGATCCTGCGTGAACCCGTCTTGATTTCCACCGTGACTGCCATGCCGGGTGAGAGACTGACCATGCGGTCGTCGATCCGCATCTGGGT
>CAVRVX010000017.1:0-33210 GCA_963724735.1 uncultured Alphaproteobacteria bacterium | reverse complement strand
CGCATGACCCCCGATCCCTGTTTCGTGCATCTGCACGTGCATTCGGCCTATTCGCTGCTGGAGGGCGCGCTGACGATCGCGCGCCTTGCCGAACTGGCGAAAGCCGACCGGCAGCCGGCGCTCGCGCTCACCGACACCAACAATATGTTCGGCGCGCTGGAATTTTCCGAGAAGCTCGCGGGCGCCGGAATTCAGCCGATCATCGGCTGCGCGCTCGCTGTCGACTTTGCCGATCACGATCAGGGGCCGCGGCAGGGGTCGCACGATCCGGGCCTTGCTCTGCCCCGTCTCGTTCTGCTCGCCGCGCGCGAGGAGGGATACCGCAATCTCTTGCGCCTGATCTCGCGCGCCTTCCTGGAAACCCCCTCGGGAGAACCGGCGCATGTGAAGCTCACTTGGCTCGACGACGCGACCGAAGGCCTGATTGCGCTCACCGGCGGGCCGGACGGCCCGCTCGACCGGGCGATCCTCGCGGGGCAGATGCCGTTGCTCGCGTCCCGACTCGCCGCCTTGCGCCGGCTGTTCGACGGCCGGCTCTATGTCGAGCTGCAACGCCACGAAGCGCCGTCGGAGCGCACGACCGAAAGCGCACTCATCGATCAAGCCTATGCGAGCGGCATCCCGCTGGTCGCCACGAACCAGCCGTTCTTCGCGAGCGCCGACGACTACGAGGCGCATGACGCGCTTCTCTGCATCGCCGAGGGCCGGCTGCTCGCGGAGGCTGAGCGCCGCCATCTCACTCCGGAACACCGGTTCAAGACCCGCGCCGAAATGGCGAAGCTGTTCGCCGATCTGCCGGAGGCGCTCGCCTCGACGGTGGAGATCGCGCAGCGCTGCAGTTTCCGGCCGCGCACGGCGAAGCCGATCCTGCCGCGCTTTTCCGCCGAAGGCGGCAGGCCGTTCGACGAAAACGGCGCGCTGCGCGTGCGGGCGGAGGAGGGGCTTTCGCTTAGGATGGCCGCCCATGGCGTAGCGCCGGGGCAGACCGAAGAGGACTACCGCGAGCGGCTTGCCTTCGAGCTTGGCGTGATCGCCCGCATGAAATATTCCGGCTACTTCCTCATCGTCTCCGATTTCATTCAGTGGGCGAAGGAACATGGAATCCCGGTCGGGCCGGGGCGCGGCTCCGGCGCGGGCTCGCTCGTCGCCTACGCGCTCATCATCACCGATCTCGATCCGATCCGCTTCGGCCTGCTGTTCGAGCGCTTCCTCAATCCCGAGCGCGTGTCGATGCCCGACTTCGACATCGACTTCTGCCAGAACCGCCGCGACGAGGTGATCCGCTACGTGCAGCAGCGCTACGGCCGCGACCAGGTGGCGCAGATCATCACCTTCGGCACGCTGCAGGCGCGCGGCGTCCTGCGCGACGTCGGCCGCGTGCTGGAGATGCCGTATGGGCAGGTCGACAAGCTGTGCAAGCTCGTCCCGCATAATCCGGCCAAGCCGGTGACGCTGGCGGAAGCGATCAATGGCGAACCGCGCCTGCAGGCCGCGCGCGACTCCGAGCCGATCGTCGCGCGCGCCTTCGCGATTGCGCAGAAGCTCGAAGGACTCTACCGGCACGCCTCGACGCACGCCGCCGGCATCGTCATCGGCGACCGGCCGCTGAGCGAGCTCGTGCCGCTCTACCGCGATCCGAAGTCGGACATGCCCGTGACCCAGTTCAACATGAAATGGGTCGAGCAGGCGGGTCTCGTGAAGTTCGACTTCCTCGGGCTGAAGACGCTGACCGTGCTCGAACTCGCGGTGAAGCTGGTCGCCCGGCGCGGGATCACGGTCGATCTCGCCCGCATCCCGCTCGATGACGAGAAGTCCTACGCGATGCTGGCGCGCGGCGAGACGGTCGGCGTGTTCCAGGTGGAAAGCGCCGGCATGCGGCGCGCGCTGATCGACATGCGGCCGGACCGGTTCGAGGACATCATCGCGCTCGTCGCGCTCTACCGGCCGGGGCCGATGGCGAACATCCCGACCTATTGCGCCCGCAAGCAGGGGACCGAGCGGCCCGACTACATCCATCCCAAGCTCGAGCCGATCCTGCGCGAGACGTTCGGCGTGATCATCTACCAGGAGCAGGTGATGCAGATCGCGCAGGTGCTCGCGGGCTACTCGCTCGGCGAGGCCGATCTGCTGCGCCGCGCGATGGGCAAGAAAATCCGCAAGGAGATGGACCAGCAGCGCGAGCGCTTCGTCTCCGGCGCGGTCGAGCGCGGCCTCGACAAGGCGCAAGCCGACCTCATCTTCGACCTGCTCGCCCGTTTCGCCGACTACGGCTTCAACAAGAGCCATGCCGCGGCCTATGCGCTCGTCGCCTACCAGACCGCCTACATGAAGGCGAACTATCCCGTCGAGTTCCTCGCCGCCTCGATGACCCTCGACATGGGCAATACCGACAAGCTTGCCGATTTCCGTGCCGAGGCCGAGCGGCTCGGCATCAGAATTGCGCCGCCTTCGGTCAACGCCTCGGGAGTCGATTTCGAGGTCGAGGGCGAGACCATCCACTATGCGCTCGCCGCGCTGAAGGGCATTGGACGGCAGGCGGTCGAGGCGATCGTAGCGGCGCGCGGGGCGCGGCCGTTCGCGGACCTTGCCGATTTCGCCCGCCGCATCGACCCGCGCGCGGTGAACAAGCGCGTGCTGGAAAGCCTCGCCGCCGCCGGCGCGTTCGATGCGCTCGAACGCGACCGCGCGCGCGCCGCCGCCGCGGTCGACGCGATTCTCGCCGCCGCGCAGCGCGCCCACGACGCCGCCGAAAGCGGGCAATCGGAACTGTTCGGCGGGGCAGGGGCGCGGGAAGCGCTGGTCATCCCGCCGGCCGTGACTTGGCTGCCGGCCGAACGGCTGCAGCGCGAATACGACGCGATCGGCTTCTTCCTGTCCGGCCACCCGCTCGACGACTATGCGCATCTGCTCAAACGGCTGCGCCTGCAGTCCTGGGCGGAGTTCGCCCGCGCGGTCAAAGCGGGCGCGACCGCCGGCAAGCTTGCCGCGACGGTCGTCTCGCGCACCGAGCGGCGCACCAAGACCGGCAACAAGATGGGCATCATTGGCCTGTCCGACCCGTCCGGCCATTACGAGGCGGTGATCTTCAACGAGGGCCTGCAGCAGTTTCGCGACCTGCTCGAACCGGGGGCGGCCGTGATCCTGTTCCTCACCGCCGAGGCGCAAGGCGACGAGGTGCGCGCGCGCATCCAGACCTGCGAGCCGCTCGACGAGGCGGCGGCGAAACTGCAATCGGGGCTGCGGGTGGTGCTGAGCGACGAGGGCCCGCTGGCCGCGCTCGCCCAGCGGCTCAATCCCGTCCGCCGCCTGCGTGCGGGCGCGAACGGCGGTCCGCCAGCGTCCCGCGTGGCGTCCCATGACGGCAAGGCGAACGGCGGCAAGGCGAACGGCGGCGCAAACGGCGCCGAAAAGGGCGACAAGGCGGCCGACGGGGAGGTCACGCTCGTGCTTCGCCTGCTGGATAATGAAATCGAGATAAAGCTTCCTGGGCGCTACAGGATTTCCCCCCAAATCGCCGGTGCGATCAAGGCCGTGCCGGGCGTCGTACTGGTGGAAGCGTTATAGGGCTCAACGCGAGCGGGCGTGATTCGCGGCGGCGCACGCCGCGCGCATTGCCCCCGGCTGGGCGCAGGGCAGCGTTGCGCAGCGCGCATATTCGACTATTCGCCCATGGCAGGAAACAGCGGAAAACGGTTTTAAGTGATCGTCCCGCGAGGGGCGAATCGGATATGGCTTGTGACAGACTCATGATGCGCGAGGCTTCCCGTGATCGATAATTTCAGACAGGTGAACCGCCTCCTCGTGAAGCTCGAAGAGAACCTCCCCATCATCGCGAGCATGACGCCGCAGCTGGCGGCGACCATCCGGCAGCAAGCATCCGGGTACATTCCGCGGCAATGCGCCGTCACGGCGGTGCATTACCTCGGCGACGAAGGCGGCATCGTCTGCAAGCTCGATCTTCAGGGCGGCGACGGACGGCGCGAGTTCCTCGCCTCGATCACGCATCTGGAGTTCGACCCAAGGCAGCCCTTCGCGGACGACATCGCGGCCTATCAGAAGCACCGCATCGAGCGCCTCCGCGCGGCGTAATCGGGCCGCGTGAGCGTTGCCGTCCCAGTGAGGCTGCCCTGGTGGCGCGGTGACGTAGCGGTGCGTGAGGCGCGCCCGCACTTTGTCGCTTTCTTAGCGCCTATGGGGCCTGACCCGGCGGTCCATGCGCGCGCGTGCCGACTCCGCCCCTCGGGGCATCATCCGCCCCCGCGCAGCGCGCGGGGGGACCATGCGCAGCATGGTGGTGGTGGAGGCTCGCGGGGGAGGATGAAGGAAGGCTAGCGGCAGCCTTTCAGGTTGCTTTGCGTCCTATCATTCCGCGGCGCTGGCGGCCGGAAGCGCGATCGTCTCGACCTTCGAAAGATCGAGCTTTCGCGATGCCTGGTCGATGTCGAATCCGACAACCTCGCCATTTGCGTCGAGGTCGACGACCAACCCCGCGACGATCTCGCGCGCTTCGGCGCCTGGCGCGTCCTTCAGTTCGATATAAAGGCTGTCGGTCTCGGGGTAGTAATGAAGTTTCATCCAAGCTCCTCGCGAAAGTTGCGATCGAAAAACGCATTGTAAATCGTTTCGCCGTCGGCGAGGGTCACGACCCGGACAAACCGCGTGCCGCGGTCCGCCGTGACGATTCTGCCCCATGGCGAATCCGGCCGTCCGGTTGAACGTCACGCCGGATCGGGGCGGCGACCACGCCGAGGCACCATTCCCTCCTTATATAGGGGCGTTTTCGAAGCACTTGCTCTTCGAAATAGCGCGTCGTCTTCAAGCCGGCCTCGCGTCGGTTGGATAATACTTCAGTCTGGACCGAAGGGCAGCAAGATCCGGGGTCGCGGCTGCCTGAAGGCCCCCCGCTCTGCGGCTCTGGTGAGCCCGGTTGCTTCTTGGCCGCCCGCCCCCTATAAACCAGCCCATCTCACACGCGGATCGAGGCTCGACGCCGTCCGGTGGTTTTAGGGCGATCGCAAGATCGTTCCTTAAAGCTCACAGAAGGTCCGCGGCGGACCAACCGCAGGCTCGCAAGACCTGCGGCGGTACCAACCGGAGAAGACGTAATGGCGCTGCCTGACTATTCCATGCGCCAGCTCTTGGAGGCTGGCGTGCATTTCGGCCATCAATCGCACCGCTGGAACCCGAAGATGCGCGAGTTCATCTTCGGCGCGCGCAACAACATCCACATCATCGACCTCGCGCAGACGGTGCCGATGCTGCATCGCGCGCTGCAGGCCGTCAGCGACACCGTCGCCAACGGCGGACGCATCCTGTTCGTCGGCACCAAGCGCCAGGCCCAGGACGCGATCGCCGACGCGGCGAAGCGCGCGGCGCAATATTACGTCAATTCGCGCTGGCTCGGCGGCACGCTGACCAACTGGAAGACGATCTCCGAATCGATCAAGCGGCTGCGCAAGCTCGACGAGATGCTCGGCTCGGGCGAGGCGCAAGCCTACACCAAGAAGGAGCGGCTGACGCTGACGCGCGAGCGCGACAAGCTCGATCGCGCGCTCGGCGGCATCAAGGACATGGGCGGCCTGCCCGACCTCCTGTTCGTGATCGATACGAACAAGGAGGACATCGCGATCAAGGAGGCGCAGCGCCTCAACATACCGGTCGCGGCGGTGGTCGACACCAATTGCGATCCGGACGGCATCACTTTTGTCGTGCCGGGCAACGACGATGCGGGTCGCGCGATCAGCCTCTATTGCGACCTGATTTCCAAGGCGGCGATCGACGGCATTTCCCGCGCCCATGGCGAGGCCGGCGTCGATATCGGCGCGGCTGAGACGCCCATCCTGGAGGAGCTGCCGGCGGCGCCTGCGGGCGGCGAACTCGGCTTCGAGGCTCTTCCCGGTCCGCGCGGGGTCGCCGACGATCTGAAAAAACTGCCGGGCGTGTCGCCCACGATCGAGCAGAAGCTCAACGATCTCGGCATCTTCCACTACTGGCAGATCGCCGCCTTCGGCCCCGAAGCAGCCGACCAAGTGAGCGAGGCGGTCGGCCTGCCCGGCCGGGTCGAGCGCTGGATCGCCAAGGCGAAGGAGCTCAGCGCCGAAGCGGAGTGAGTTCGCAACAGCGCGGCGTTCACCTCTCCCCGGCGGGGAGAGGTCGGCGAGCATTGAGTGAAACGAGATGCGAGCCGGGTGAGGGGGACCCTTGATCTCCAATACCCCCTCACCTGGATTCCTCGCTTTGCTCGGAATCCGACCTCTCCCCGCAGGGGAGAGATGAACCAAACAGACAGATGCGCAGGCCGCAGGTCGGTTGGCGTCATCGAAAAACTGAGGCACCCATGGCGAATATCAGCGCTTCGTTGGTCAAGGAACTGCGCGACAAGACCGGCGCAGGCATGATGGACTGCAAGGCCGCGCTCGCCGACACCAGCGGCGATCTGGAGGCCGCAGTCGACTGGCTGCGCAAGAAGGGCCTCGCCAAGGCCGCCAAGAAGGCGGGCCGGATCGCGGCGGAGGGGCTGATCGGCGTCGCTTTGAAAGCGAAAAAGGGCGCGGTGGTCGAGGTCAATTCCGAGACCGACTTCGTCGCTCGCAACGACCTGTTCCAGGGCCTGGTACGGATGGTTGCGCAGGTCGCGCTCGATGTCGGCCCCGATGTCGAACGCATCAAGGCCGCCAAGGTCGGCGACGCCACCGTGGCCGACGCGCTGTCGTCGGCGATCGCGACAATCGGGGAAAACATGACATTGCGCCGCGCGGCCGAGCTTTCCGTCGCGGAGGGGGTGGTCGCGAGCTATGTGCACAGCAGCGCCGGCGAGGGCCTGGGCAAGATCGGCGTGCTCGTCGCGCTCAAATCATCCGGCAAGAGCGATGCACTCGCGGCGCTCGGCCGCCTGGTCGCTATGCAGGTCGCCGCCTCCAATCCGCAGGCCATCGACCCGACGGGGCTTGATCCTGCGACGGTTGCGCGGGAGCGCGAGGTGGTCGCCGACAAGGCGCGCGCCCAGGGCAAGCCGGACAAGGTGATCGACAAAATCGTCGAATCCGGCCTCAAGACCTTTTACAAGGACGTGTGCCTGCTCGATCAGGCGTATATCCACGATCCGAGCAAGAGCGTCGCGCAGGCCTTGAAGGAAGCGGAAAAGTCGGTCGGCGCGCCGATCGAGGTCACTGGCTTCGTCCGTTATGCACTCGGCGAGGGAATCGACCGCAAGGAGGGCGACTTCGCCTCCGAGGTTGCGGCCGCGGTCGGGCAGGGCTGACCGCAATCCTTTTGAGTGATGATGCTCTGCGACTCAGCGGAGTCATACCTCTCCCCGGTGGGGAGAGGTCGGCGAGCATCGAGCAAGGCGAGATACGAGCCGGGTGAGGGGGACAATCCCGAGCGGTCGTAACCCCTCACCCGGATTTCTCGCTGCCGCTCGAAATCCGACCTCTCCCAATGGGAGAGGTGAGCATGGACCGGGAGGGACTTGTCATGACGGCGCCCGCCTATCGGCGCGTGATCGTCAAGCTTTCGGGTGAGGCGCTGAGCGGGCCGGAGCCGTCCGGCGTCCACGCGGCCACGCTCGATCGCTTCGCTGCCGATCTTGTCGCGGCTCGCGCGCTCGGCGTGACCATCGGCGTCGTGGTCGGCGGCGGCAATATCCTGCGGGGAGCGGCGGCCGGCGGGATCGAACGCACCACCGCCGATCTGATGGGAATGCTCGCCACGGTCATGAACGCGCTCGCGATGGAGGCGGCGATCGAGCGCTGCGGCGCGCCGGCGCGCGCAATGTCTGCGCTGGTCATGCCGCAAGTTTGCGAGGCCTATGAGCGCGGGCAGGCGCGACGGCACCTGTCCAAGAACCGCGTCGTCGTGCTCGCGGGCGGGACCGGGAATCCGTTCTTCACGACCGACACCACGGCGGTCCTGCGGGCGGCCGAGTTGGGCTGCGACGCCGTCCTGAAGGCCACCAATGTCGACGGGGTCTACAGCGCCGACCCGAAACGCGACCCGAAAGCCGTGCGCTATGACAGGCTGACGCACAGCGAGGCGATCGACCGTCAGCTCGGCGTGATGGATTCAACGGCATTTGCGCTTGCCCGGGAACGCCGTATACCTATCATTGTATTCTCGATCCAAGAGCCGGGAGCGGTCGAATCTGTCTTGCGCGGGACCGCGCGGGCGACGGTCGTCGGCGGCTGACGGGCAACCTGCCGCGCAAGCGCTCGCTTAATCGGCGAGCCGATCGTCGCGAGCGGCGGGTCGAATTTCGTTCGCCGCGCTGGGAGAAGCGTTCATGCCAACCGTTACTTACGATCTCAACGAACTCAAGCGCCGCATGCAGGGCGCCCTGCAGGCGCTCAAGCAGGAACTGGGTGGATTGCGGACCGGGCGCGCCTCAACCGGTCTGCTCGACCATATTCAAGCCGAAGTCTACGGCGCTCATATGCCGCTCAACCAGCTTGCGTCGATCAGTGTGCCGGAACCCCGGCTGATCACCGTCCAGGTGTGGGACAAGGCGGCGCTGCATGCCGTCGAAAAGGCGATTGTTGCAGCCAATATCGGCCTTACGCCGAACACCGAGGGACAGCTTATCCGCCTGCGCGTGCCTGAGCTCAACCAGGAGCGACGCAAGGAACTGGTGAAGGTGGCGCACAAATATGCGGAGACGGCGCGCGTCGCCGTTCGCCATGTTCGGCGCGACGGGATGGAAGTGCTCAAGAAGCTGGAAAAGGACGGGAAGATGAGCCGTGACGAGCACGACCGCATGACGGAGGAAGTGCAGAAGGCGACTGATCGGGCCATCGGTGACATCGATCAGGCGCTCGCCACCAAGGAAAAAGAGATTATGACCGTCTGACGCGGCGGTTGGAGATCCCCGATGTCCCAGATCGAGGCGTTGCGTACTGCCCACGGCGAAGACTTCTCTCCCCCCGTCATGTCGCCATCATCATGGACGGGAATGGCCGGTGGGCGGCGCAGCGCGGTCTGCCGCGTGGCGAGGGCCATCGCCGCGGCGTCGAGGCGTTGCGCCGGACCGTCCGCGCCGCCGGCGATCTTGGCATCGGCATCCTGACGATCTTCTCTTTCAGCTCGGAGAACTGGTCGCGGCCGCCGGCCGAGATCCGCGATCTCATGGGGCTCCTGCGCCGCTTCGTCCGCAACGACTTGGCCGATCTTCATCGCAATAATGTGCGCGTGCGTATCATCGGTGAGCGCCGCCACCTCGATCCCGAAATCGAGCGGCTGCTGCAGGAAGCCGAGGACCTGACCCGCGACAATACGGGGCTCATCCTGGTCGTCGCCTTCAATTACGGCGCGCGGCAGGAGGTCGCCCGTGCGGCGCGCTGGCTTGCGAGCGAAGTCGCCGCCGGCCGGCTTGACCCGGAGGCGATCACCGCCGAGCTCATCGGCGCGCACCTCGATGCGCCCGACCTTCCCGATCCCGATCTCATCATCCGCACCAGCGGCGAGCAGCGCCTGTCGAATTTCCTGCTGTGGCAGGCGGCGTATGCCGAGCTCGTGTTCGTCCCGACCTATTGGCCCGATTTCGACCGGGCGACGCTCGAAGGCGCAATCGCCGAGTACCGCCGGCGCGAACGGCGGTTCGGCGGCCTTGTGGCACGCACGGGGACTGGGTCCTGATCGCGGCGCGCGAGCCTTCGTCCATCCCGGCGCCGGGGCAGGAAAAGCGGGCAGGCTCGGCGAATAATGCCTTTGCCCGCGTCGTCTCTGCGCTCGTTCTCGCGCCGCTTGCGATCATTGCCGTTTTGATTGGCGGGTGGCCTTTCACCCTGTTCTGGACGCTTGCAGCGATCGGGGTCTATTGGGAATGGAGTTCGGAAGTCGTGCGAGCGCGGCGCTCGGCCGTCATTGCCGGCATGTGCGTCATCGCGGTGGCCGGCCTGCTTGCCGCGACGAACTTGCCGGGCGGCGCGCTTCTCGTGATCGCCGCCGGAGCAGCCGGACTCGCCGTGCTCGCCAAGGAAAGCAAATCATGGTGTGCGGGCGGCGCGATCTATGCGGGACTTGTTCTTGCCGGCCCGATGCTGTTGCGGCGCGACCCGCAATTCGGCTTGTTGGCGTTGCTATACCTATTCGCGATTGTGTGGACGACGGACATTGTCGCTTATTGCGCGGGCCAACTCATCGGCGGACCGAAACTCGCTCCTGCAATCAGTCCGAAAAAGACCTGGTCGGGAGCGATCGTCGGCGCCATCGGGGGCGTTATTGCCGGCGGCGCCGTCGCGGCGGTCGCGTCGCTCGGAAATTTGCTCGCCGCAACCGCGATCGCCTTGCTACTGTCGATCGTCGCACAGGCCGGTGATCTCATCGAGTTGGCGGTCAAACGGCGCTTCGGGGTTAAAGATTCAAGCTGGATGATTCCCGGCCACGGGGGACTGATGGACAGGCTCGATGGATTTCTGGCGGCGGCGGGCGTCGCCGCGCTTCTGGGGGCGGCGCGCGGCGGACTGGATGGCGCAGCGAGCGGGCTGTTCGCGTGGTGAGGATGGGCCCGGTTCCGGTACAACGTGCGGCCGGGGTTGCGGGCGCGTCCAAGCGCCGCGTGACGCTGCTCGGCGCGACCGGCTCGATCGGCTCGAGCACGATCGATCTGCTCAAACGGGAACGCGACCGCTATCGGGTGGAGGCGGTGACGGGCGGGCGCAACGCCGCGGCCCTCGCGCAATTGGCGCGCGAACTCGGCGCGCAATTTGCAGCGATTGCGGATCCCGACGGATACCCCGTCCTCAAGGAGGCGCTCGCCGGCTCCGGCATCGAAACCGCGGCAGGCGAGGGCGCCGTGATCGAAGCGGCGCGGCGGCCGGCGGACTGGGTGATCGCGGCGATCACCGGGGCGGCCGGGCTGAAACCGACGCTGGCCGCAGTGGCGCGCGGGGCGATCGTGGCGCTGGCCAACAAGGAGTGTCTGGTTTGCGCCGGGACCGCCTTCATGCAGGCCGCCGCCGCGGCGGGCGCCATCGTGTTGCCGGTCGATTCCGAACACAATGCGATCTTCCAGGCGCTGTGCGCCGGTCCGCGCGAGGCCGTGCGGCGGATCATTCTCACCGCCTCAGGAGGCCCGTTCCGCGATTGGCCGCTCGATAGAATTCGCAATGCCTCCATCGACGCGGCGCTCAAGCATCCAAACTGGTCGATGGGGCCGAAAATCACCATCGACTCGGCGACGATGATGAACAAAGGGCTGGAGATCATCGAAGCTCACCACCTGTTCGACCTCGCGCCTGACGAGATCGATGTCATCGTCCATCCGCAGTCGATCGTGCACGGCATGGTCGAGTTCACGGACGGCTCCGTCGTCGCGCAGCTTGGGCCTCCGGACATGCGCGTGCCGATCGCCCATTGCCTCGCGTGGCCGCAGCGAATTCAGGGAGCAAATCGGCTGCGGTTCGACCAACTGGCAAATCTCACCTTCCAGGAACCGGATTTCGTCCGCTTCCCGGCCCTTCGCCTGGCCTGCGAGGCGCTCCGCGCGGGGGCAGGCGCGCCGACCGTGCTCAATGCGGCAAACGAAGTGGCGGTCGCGGAATTCCTGGGCCGGAGGCTCCGCTTCTTCGACATCGCGGCTCTGGTCGAGGCGACCCTCGAATCGAGCGCGTCGCGCGGTCTCTTGCAGGAGCCAAACGACATGGAGGAGGCGCTCGCCCTCGACCGGGACGCGCGGCGTCTTGCCCACGACCTCTTGCCCGAAATCGCCGCAAAGACAATTTAACCAAGTTGTGCGCTCTTAACAGGCTGGTTCGCTGCGTACCTGCGGGCCCCGCCGAGACTTGAGGTTGTAATGGGCTCGAACATCGCATCAAGCGTCCACAATTTGGGATTCGGGTTGGTCGGCTATCTCGTGCCCTTCTTGTTCGTTCTCACGATTGTCGTGTTCTTCCACGAACTCGGCCATTTCCTGATCGCGCGGTTGTGCGGCATTCGGGTTCTGGTGTTCTCGCTCGGCTTTGGCCCCGAACTGTTGGGCTTTACCGATCGCATGGGCACGCGCTGGAAGCTGTCGGCGGTTCCGCTCGGCGGCTACGTCAAGTTCTTCGGCGACGAGAACGCAGCCAGCGCGCCCGATTTGGATGCGCTCGACCGGATGCCCGAAGAAGAGCGACGCCTGACCTTTCCGGCCCAACCCGTGGCGGCTCGCGCGGCCGTGGTCGCGGCTGGTCCGATTGCGAATTTCATATTAGCAATCATCATCTTTGCCGGCATCTTCATGATCTACGGCAAACAGTCGACGAGTGCGCGGGTCGACTCGATTCAGCCCGGGAGCGCCGCCGAAGCGGCCGGGTTCGTCCCCGGCGACCTTGTGCTGTCGATCGATGGCCGCCGCGTCGACAGCTTCGCCGACATGCAGCGCATCATCAGCACCAGCGCAGGTCAGAAGCTGCAGGTCCTGGTCGATCGCGGCGGCGCGCGCGTTGCGCTGCAGGCGACGCCGGCGCTCAAGGAAATGAAGGACAATTTCGGCAATGCGCATCGCATCGGCGTGCTCGGCATCACCCGGTCGATGGCGCCGGGGGATTTGAAGACCGAGAGGGCGCCGCCGCTAGCAGCGCTGCGTCTCGGCGTGGAAGAGACATGGTTCGTCATCGAGCGGACCCTGTCCTATATCGGCGGAGTGATCGTCGGGCGCGAAGCGACCGATCAACTCGGCGGACCGATCCGCATCGCACAGGTTTCGGGACAGGTCGCCGCCGCGGGCTTTGTCGCGCTGCTTCACTTGGCGGCGGTGCTGTCCGTGTCGATCGGACTCCTCAATCTCTTCCCGGTGCCCTTGCTCGATGGCGGGCACCTTTTGTTCTATGGAGTCGAGGCGGTGCGGGGCAAGCCGCTCTCGGAACGGGCGCAGGAACTCGGGTTCCGGATCGGCTTCGCCATAGTGGTGATGCTGATGATCTTCGCAACTTTTAACGATATCTTGCACCTCGCTTCGTCATAATACGCCCACAGGTTTGCCGCATTGTGTGTCGGGATCGCAACTAGCTGACGTAAAACAAAAAAAGTCCATGCTCTACGGTTTGCAGCAGGGACCGAAGTCGATACAAGCGGAGGCGGATACGGAAGGCGACAGGGCGTTGGGTACGGGGAATTTGGGGGCCCATGCGCATGGTTTGGGGGGTAGAGTTTTTTCGTAAGTTTCGCGCCACAGGCCTCGTCGTTGCGTGCATATGCGCGGCGATGGTCCTCGTGGGCCAGACAGGCGTTGCGAGTGCCCAGTCGGCCATCGTGGTCGAGGGTAATCGCCGCGTCGAGTCCGAAACGATCCGCTCCTATTTTAGAGTGGGTCCAGGCGAACGCCTCGATGCGGCTAAGATCGATTCCGCCCTCAAGGCCCTTTATGCAACCGGTTTGTTCCAGGACGTCCGCATCACGCCGTCCGGGGGGCGAATCATCGTTTACGTGGTGGAGAACGCGGTGATCAACCGCGTCGTCTTCGAGGGCAACCGCAAGATCAAGGACGAGCAGCTGTCGGCGGAAATCCAATCTCGTCCGCGCGGCACGCTTTCGCGCGCGATCGTTCAGGCGGACGTGCAGCGCATCATCGAAATCTATCAGCACGGCGGCCGTTACGATATCCGCGTCGAGCCGAAAATCATCGAACTGCCGAACGGACGGGTCGATCTCGTTTTCGAAATCGACGAGGGCCGCAAGACCGGGGTTGCGAAGATCGTCTTTGTCGGCAATCGCGCCTATTCCGACTGGCGGCTGCGCGATGTGATTAAGACTGGCGTAACCAACATTCTAAGTTTTCTGAAGCCGAACGACATTTTTGATCCCGATCGCATGGAGGTCGACCGCGATCTGCTGCGCCGTTTCTATCTCAAGAACGGCTTCGCCGATGTCCGCATCATTTCGGCGACGGGCGAGTACGACCCCAATCGGCGCGGTTTCATCATTACCTTCGTCATCGAGGAAGGCGACCGCTACACCTTTGGCGCCGTCGACATCCAGACGAATGTGAGCGGGCTCGATCCGGCGCGGCTGCAAGCGCGCCTGCGCACCAAGCCGGGCGCCATCTACAATGCCGACGCGGTGGAAAAGACGGTCGAAGAGTTGACGGTCGAGATCGCGAAGCTCGGCTATCCGTTCGCCGCGGTGCGGCCGCGCGGCGAGCGCGATTTCGCGGCGAAGGTGGTTAACCTCCAGTATACGATCGAGCAGGGGCCGCGCGCCTATATCGAGCGCATCAATATCCGCGGCAACACGCGCACGCGCGACTATGTGATCCGGCGCGAGTTCGATATCGTCGAGGGCGACGCCTACAACCGCGCGCTGATCGACCGGGCCGAACGTCGGATCAAGAATCTCAATTACTTCAAGGTCGTGCGCATTACGAACGAACCCGGTTCGGCGCCCGATCGAATCATCATCAATGTCGACGTCGAGGAGCAGCCGACCGGGGAGTTCTCGGTGTCGGGCGGCTACTCGACCGCGGACGGGTTCATCGGAGAGGCGAGCGTCGGCGAACGCAATTTGCTCGGTCGCGGCCACATCGTACGCGCCGCCGTGCAATACGGGCAGCGGGCGCGAGGTTTCGAGCTCTCCTTCGTCGAACCCTACCTGCTCGGCGAGCGGCTGGCGTTCGGCCTTGACGGCTTCGCCAAGCAGACGACGTCGTCGCAGTATACCTCGTATACGTCGAGCAGCATCGGCGGCAATGCGAAGCTCGGATTCCCGATCACGGACAATATCGTCGGGCAGGTCCGCTATTCGGGCTACCAGCAGACGATCAAGCTTCCGAACCAATATCAGAACTGTAACAACCTGAACCCTGCGAGCCCCTGGACATTTCCGACCTCTTTGACGGACGCCAACGGCCTCCCGTTCATCGATCCCACCACTGGCGCGCCCTTTACGGTGACCTGCTTCTACGACGGCGAAGCCTCGCTGGCGGTCAAGCGCGAGCTCGCCCAGGGTCCGGTCTTTGTTTCGCTGGTCGGCTATACGACGAGCTACAACACGCTCGACAACAACAAGAATCCGTCCAACGGACTGCTGATCTCCCTGAACCAGGACTTGGCGGGCGTCGGCGGCGACGTGAACTTCTACAAGACCACGGTCAACTCGCGGCTCTACAATGAGCTCCTGCCCGATATCGTCAGCGTTTTCCGGGTTCAGGGCGGGTACGTTACGGGCTGGGGCGACCGCGAACTGCGGATGCTCGACCACTTCCAGGGCGGCCCGAACATCGTGCGCGGCTTTGCGCCGGCCGGTTTCGGTCCGCGCGACCTGACGCCAGGCTCCAACAGGGACGCCCTCGGCGGGACGATGTTCTGGGCGGCCAGCTTAGAGGTGCAGACTCCGCTGTTCTTCGCGCCCAAGGACTTCGGGATGCGCGTCGCCGCCTATGCGGACGCCGGTCAATTGTGGGACTATCGGGGGCCCGTGACCTGGGCTGAGAAGGGCCTGATCATGACCTGCCCCGGCCAGACGAATTTGAACGTCGCTTGCATCGGCGACAGCAACGCCATCCGCTCGTCGGTCGGCGTCGGCCTGATCTGGGATTCGCCCTTCGGACCGCTGCGCTTCGATCTCGCCTATCCGATCACCAGCGAGTGGTACGACAAGAAGCAAATCTTCCGGTTCGGCGGCGGAACCCGGTTCTGAGCGGGCCTGCGCCGCGGCGGCGTCGGCGGGGGTTGCGTTGCGGCGCATTTGCCGCACTATGCGGCCAACCCACGCTGCCGACCCGCGCACCCAATGACTGAGCCGTTCTTTTTCGAACGAACCGAGGCACTGACCATCGGTCAAATCGCTGAGTTGACCGGAGCCGAGCCTTTGGCCGGCGCCCCGGTCGACCGGCTCATTCGCGACGTTGCGACGCTCGAGCGGGCCGGTCCGGCCGACCTCGCCTTCCTCGACAATCCGAACTACGCGAACGCGCTTCCAACCACCCGCGCGGGCGCGTGCCTGATCGCTCCGCGCTTCGAGGCGCAGGCGCCCACGGGGCTCGCCCTGCTGCGCTCGCGCGAGCCCTATCGGGCCTTCGTCACGGTGGCCCGCAAGCTTTTTCCCGCGGCCCTGCGGCCGTCATCGCTGTTTGCGACGCACGGCGTCTCGCCGAGCGCGTTCGTTCATCCCACGGCGCGGATCGAAAGCGGCGCCTCCGTCGATCCGGCCGCGGTGGTGGGCCCGGGAGCGGAAATCGGCGCTGGCACGGTGATCGGCCCGACCGCCGTCATCGGGCCCAATGTCCGGATCGGGCGCGATTGCGCGATCGGCGCCGGCGTTTCGCTCACCCACGCTCTGGTCGGCGATCGCGTAATCATCCATCCCGGCTGCCGGATCGGTCAGGACGGGTTCGGCTTCGTGATGGGCGCAAGCGGACACCACAAAGTGCCGCAGCTCCGCCGCGTCATCATACAGGACGACGTGGAGATTGGAGCCGGCACGACGATCGACCGGGGCGGCACGCGCGACACGGTGGTGGGCGAGGGCACCAAGATCGACAATCTGGTCCAAATCGGCCACAACGTGTCGATCGGCCGTCACTGCGTGATCGTGGCGCAGACGGGAATATCGGGGAGCGTGACGCTGCAGGATTTCGTTGCTCTGGGCGCGCGCGTCGGCGTCAACAATCATCTCACGATCGGGGAGGGCGCCCAGATCGCCGCGGTCAGCGTCGTCCACGGCGACGTCCCGCCCGGCGCCAGATGGGGCGGGACTCCGGCCAAGCCGGCGCGAATATGGTTCCGCGAAATGAAATTGATCGAGCGTCTCGCGACGCGATCAGGAAAGGCGGTCGACAGGGACTCCGACGACGACTGACGGGGATATGTGTATGGAGGCACGCACCAGCATTGAGGCAGCCGACATTTCAGTCATTCTGAACTCGCTGCCGCATCGCTATCCGTTTCTGATGGTCGACCGGGTGATCGACATCAGGGGCGACGACCATGGCATCGGAATAAAGAATGTGACAGCCAACGAGCCGCAATTCCTCGGCCATTTCCCCGGCCGTCCGGTGTTTCCCGGCGTGTTGATGATCGAAGGCATGGCGCAGACCGCAGGCGTGCTATGCGTCCTCGCCGGCACCGGAAAGCAGCCGGGCGAGGTCTATTTCATGACCATCGACAAGGCGAAGTTCCGCAAGCCGGTGGTCCCGGGCGACCGGATCGAATACCACATGAACAAGGTCGCGCGGCGGAAGAATATGTGGTGGTTCCGCGGCGAGGCGCTGGTCGACGGCCAGATGGTCGCCGAGGCCACGGTCGGGGCCATGCTGTCCTGGACGTGAGCCGATGGGAATGATTGATGCGACCGCCCGGGTGGCCGCGGGCGCGACGATCGCCGAGGATGTCGAGATCGGCCCTTACTGCATCGTCGGACCGCATGTCGAGCTCGGGCCGGGCGTGCGGCTCTTGTCGCATGTCAACGTGACGGGCCACACCAGCGTCGGCGCGCGCACCGTCGTCTACCCGTTCGCTTCGCTCGGCGCCCCGCCGCAGTCGGTCCACTATCGCGGCGGACCCACGCGTCTCGTAATCGGCGCCGATTGTCAGATCCGCGAAGGTTGCACGGCGAATATCGGGACCGAGGATGGTCGCGGCGTCACCCGGATAGGCGATGGATGCTTCATGATGGTCGGCTCGCATGTCGGGCACGACTGCGAGGTCGGCAACCACGTTACCTTCGCCAACAATGCGGTGCTCGCCGGGCATGTGAGCGTGGGCGATTACGTTGTCTTCGGTGGGCAGGCCGCCGTTCGCCAGTTCGTGCGGATCGGAGCGGGGGTGATGGTTGCGGGGCTGACCGGCATTCGTGCCGACATCATCCCGTGGAGCATGGTCGAAGGCCGCATCGGCCATCTGGCCGGCCTGAACGTCGTCGGGCTGCGGCGGCGCGGATTCGCGAAGGCCGATATCCAGCGGTTGCGCGCGGCTTATCGCGAGCTGTTCTTCGGCGAAGGCACGTTTCGGTCGCGCGTGGAGGCGGTGGCGGCGCGGAAGGACGATCCTCCGGTCGCCGACGTGATCGCGTTCCTCGCCGCGAACGGCGACCGTCCGCTCACCATGGGTGTGCGCCGCGCGGAGGCGAACGCCGAACCATGACGCACGACGCGCCCGGGGCTGCCGCGCCGCTCGCTATCATATGCGGGGGCGGGAGCCTTCCGCGCGTCGTCGCCGAGTTGGTTGATCGGACGGGACGGCGGTGTGTGCTGTTTCCGGTCCGCGGATGGGCGGAACGTGAAACCGTCGCCGGCTTCCCGCATCACTGGATCGATCTGGGGAAATATGGACGCTTCCGCCGGCTGATGCAGATGGAAGGATGTCGCGACATCGTCGTCATCGGAACCGTCCTGCGACCGTCGCTCTCGCAGGTCCGGCTGGATTGGGAAACGATCAAGACGCTGCCGGCGATCTGTCGCGCCTTCCGTGGCGGCGACAATCATTTGCTGTCGACCCTCGGCCGCATTCTCGGCGGGCATGGCTATCGATTGATCGGCGCCCACGAGATTGCGCCTGACATTCTCGTGCCGGAAGGCCCGCTCGGCCGGCTCGCTCCTTCCGTGCGTGATGAAGCCGACATCGCGCTCGCGCTCGATCTCTTGTGCGCGACAAGCCCGTTTGATGTCGGGCAGGCCGCAGTGGTGGCGGAGCGGCATGTGCTCGCGGTCGAGGCGGCGGAAGGCACCGATCGCATGCTCGAACGCGTCGCAGAGTTGCGGCGGCAAGGCCGTATTCAAACCAGGTCGGGGACAGGCGTGCTGGTGAAGGCCGCCAAGGTTGGACAGGATCATCGATTCGACCTTCCGACGATCGGCCCCAAGACGATCGAAGGCGTCGCGGGCGCAGGGCTCGCCGGGATCGCGGTCGTGGCAGGCGCGACCATCATGGCCGAGCCGCAGGAAATCGTGCGGCGGGCGGATGCGGCCGGCGTGTTCGTCATGGGCGTGCGACCTCTCGAGCGGCAATGACCGCGGACGCACCAACCAAGCGCGCAGGCGCGGATCCGATCATCGCGCTGGTGGCGACGGAAGCCTCCGGCGACCGGTTGGGCGGGGCGCTGATGCAGGCGATCCGAGCGCGCGCTCCCGGAGCTCGTTTTGTCGGCGTGGGCGGCGCCGATATGGCGGCGCAGGGCTTGAAGAGCCTGTTCTCGATCGACGAACTGTCGATCATCGGCTTCGTCGCCATCCTCTCGCATTTGCCGGCGATCCTCCGCCATATCCGGGCAACCGCGGACGCCGTCATTGCCGCGCGTCCCGACGCGCTGGTGATCATCGACAGTCCCGAATTCACCCATCGCGTCGCGCGCCGCGTGCGCTCCGCTGTACCAGCGATCCCGATCATCGATTACGTGTCGCCTTCGGTCTGGGCTTGGAGGCCGGGGCGCGCGCGCGCCATGCGCGCCTATGTCGACCACGTGCTTGCGCTCCTGCCGTTCGAGCCGGCGGCTCATTTGCGGCTTGGCGGACCGCCCTGCACCTTTGTCGGCCATCCGCTCGCGAGCGAGGTCGAACGCCTGCGGCCGGGCGCACGCGATGCCGAGCGCCGAATTGCGAATCCGCCGCTGGTTCTTGTCCTTCCCGGCAGCCGGTCCGGCGAGATCAGGCGGCACCTGTCAGTGTTCGGCCAAGCGGTTGCGTTGGCCGCGAAGCAATTCGGTCCTTTCGAGGCGATCCTGCCGACCACGCCTTATCTCGCCGAAAGCGTGCGTGCGGCGACCGCCGACTGGCCAACGCCAGCGCGCGTGGTGGTCGAGGCGGAAGAAAAATGGGCGGCGTTCCGCCAGGCGCGGGTCGCGCTTGCCGCCTCCGGAACGGTTACGCTCGAGCTGGCGCTGGCGGGCGTGCCGACCGTCGTCGCCTATCGCGTTCCGCTGATCGAGGAGGCGGTCGGACGATTGCTGATCCAGGTGCCGAGCATCGTCCTCGCCAATCTGGTGCTCGGAGAGAACGTCATGCCGGAACTGTTGCAGCGGCAGGCCACCGCCGAGGCGCTCGCCGCCGCGCTCGCGCTGCTTCTCGCCGACACGCCGGCGCGGCGGCGCCAGCTCGACGCTTTCTCGCGCCTCGATGAGGTCATGGCGATCGGCAAGGCACGGCCGAGCGAGACGGCGGCCGACGTGGTGCTGGGGCGTGCAACTAAAAGTATGTGATAATGTCCTTTGTCATACACTGGATATTGTCATGACGGAATCCTTCTGGGCCTCTTCCCAAGTCATGACCGCCTTGTTCGGCTTCGGCGTCGTCGTCGTCGGCGCGATCCGCTCATGGGGAGCACAGGCGCGCCTCTTGCGAGCCCGCGTTGCTGCTGACGAGAGGCTAGCCGAAAGCCGGTTCGCGTTCGACCAGCAGCTCGCCGAGCTTAGGTTTAAATTTGATCAGGACCTCGCGAAGCGGAAAATCGACCTTGATGCTCAGTTGGCTGACCGCAAGCGCCGGCAGGACTTTGCCGAAGAACTCCTCGCGGGCTTCTACGAAGCGCGCGACGTGATGATGGATGTCCGTTCGCCGGCTGGTTACGAGGGCGAAGGCAAGACGCGCCAGCGCGACGCTGGCGAGAGTGAGGAAGTTGGGCACTCGAAAGACACCTATTTCGCGATCCTAGAGCGCTTGAAGAAGCACTCGGAGAAGATCGCCAAGGTAATGAGTTGCAGATACAAGGCGGCTGCCCTCTTTGGCCCCGCCGCCGCCGAGCCTTTTAAACTGCTCGGCGAGGCGCTAACCCGCGTCACGGTGTCCGCACAGATGCTGATTAGGTGCGCCGGAACTTCAGACCGGCCCCCGCCCGCAAAGTTTGAGCAGTGGGAGGCAGACATCTGGTGGGGCGACGATTTAGACAAGGTTTCTGCGAAGATCGAGGAGGCGATCGCAGCCATTGAGCGTATCTGCCGGCCCGTTCTTGAGGCACAGGCATGACCCCCCCGCCCTGGTCCCCGCCCGGCCAGCTCCCCGCGCTGATCGCAGCCGCCGGGGAGCTCGCGCAAACCCGCTTTGTTGAATTATTCACGGCGCTAACCAGGAACCCGAACGGACGGCGGACTATCCGCAGGCGGTGCGGAAATTCGCAGGCATTATCTCCACTGAAGAGTCGACCCATCAGCTTGAAACGCGATACTATGAGCAAAATGACCCGCGCGGATATCATCGCCAAGCTCAAGTCCATCGAACCCGAACTGCGGGCGCGGGGGGTGGCGGCGCTGTATCTGTTCGGCTCCTACGCCCGCGACGAAGCGCTGCCGGATTCCGACGTCGATGTTTTTATTGATCCCGCCGATGCCAACGCATTCGGCCTTGTTCCCTTGTTTGAAAGCCAGGTGATCGTCGCGCGAACTTTGCCCGGTGCCGAACTTTCCTACAGCACCAGGGACGCCATCGAACCTTGCTATCGCCCCGCGATTGAGCGCGACGCGATCAGGATTTTTTGATGGTGTCCGCCAAGTCGCCCCGCGTCCGCCTTCAACACGTTATCGACCAGATTGATGGCATTGTCACCGCCACCCAGGGGCTTAGTTCCGCTGAAATTGCTAACAGCTATATTCACGCGCGGGCGGTGGAGCGCGCCGTGCAGATCATTTCCGAGGCTGCAAAAGAACTTCCGCCTGAGCTGCGAGGAAAATACCCGAACGTTCACTGGCAGCCCATTATCGGCATCGGTAACTTGCTGCGTCACGAGTATTACCGCATTAATCCACGCGATTTATGGGAGATCGTGACCACACACCTCCCAGCTCTCCGGCCTGTGATCGCACGGATGCTCACGGAAATTAGCGATTAATCCTCTCGAGCGCGACGCCCCCAAGCGAAAGCGCGGCCGACATCGTGCTGGGTCTCGCCGGCAGCGGACGTCCATGACAACAAGCGCGCACCACGGCGGCGCGCGCCCGCATGCACACCCTTACTTGCGCTTTGTGATCGGCAGGAAATCGCGGCGCGTCTCGCCGGTATAGAGCTGGCGCGGCCGGCCGATCTTCTGGCTCGGATCCTCGATCATTTCCTTCCACTGAGCGATCCAGCCGACCGTGCGGGCGAGCGCGAACAGCACGGTGAACATCGTGGTGGGGAAGCCCATCGCCTTCAACGTGATCCCCGAGTAGAAGTCGATATTGGGATAGAGCTTCTTCTCGATGAAGTACTCGTCGTGCAGCGCGATGCGCTCAAGCTCCTTCGCCACTTCGAACAAATCGTCTTTGACGCCGGTTTCCGCCAGCACCTTGTGGCAGGTCGTCTGCATGATTTTCGCGCGCGGATCGTAGTTCTTGTAGACCCGGTGGCCGAAACCCATCAGCCGGAACGGGTCGTTCTTGTCCTTGGCGCGACGGATATATTCGGGGATGCGGTCGGGCTTGCCGATTTCGGAAAGCATTTTCAGCGCCGCCTCGTTGGCGCCGCCATGGGCGGGCCCCCATAGACAGGCGATGCCCGCCGCGATGCAGGCGAACGGATTGGCGGCCGACGAGCCGGCGAGCCGCACCGTCGAGGTCGAGGCGTTCTGCTCGTGGTCCGCATGCAGGATGAAGATGCGGTCCATCGCGCGCGCGAGCAGCGGGTTGACCTCATACTCCTCGCACGGCACGGCAAAGCACATGCGCAGGAAATTCGACGCGTAATCGAGGTCGTTCTTGGGATAGATGAAGGGCTGGCCGATCACGTATTTATAGGCCATCGCCGCGATGGTCGGCATTTTCGCGATCAAGCGGTATGAGGCGATCATCCGCTGGTGCGGGTCGGAAATGTCGGTGGAGTCGTGATAGAAGGCCGACAGCGCGCCGACGCAGCCGACCATGACCGCCATCGGATGCGCGTCGCGGCGGAAGCCCTGATAGAACCGCGCCATCTGCTCGTGGATCATCGTGTGGCGCGTGACCGTGCGGTCGAAATCCGCCTTCTGCGCCGCCGTGGGCAGCTCGCCATAAAGCAGGAGATAACAGGTCTCCAGGAAGTCGCCATGCTCGGCAAGCTGCTCGATCGGATAGCCGCGATAGAGCAAAATGCCCTCGTCGCCGTCGATGAAGGTGATTTTCGACTCGCAGCTTGCCGTGGAGGTGTAGCCGGGATCGTAGGTGAAGATGCCGACTTCGTCGTACAGCTTGCTGATGTCGATGACGTCAGGACCCGTCGTGCCTTCGTACATGGGCAGATCGAAGTTCTTGTTGCCGATGGTCAGGGTCCCCGTCTTCGCGCCCGACTTTGCATCCATGGAATCCTCGATTCGTAGGGGGCGGCCGAGCCGCGGCGGCTCGTGTTCTCGTCGTAATCGACGAGGCTCGCAGCTTCGCCTAGCGCATCTCCTCGCTTGCCTCAAGATGGCAGGGCGTTCGACGTTACCCGCCGAACCAAGCTGAACAATTTGTCACCGCTCCGATATGGTATTAGCCGATGCGGTGTGCGAGGGGGCCTTGTCTAAAGGCCTAGCCGCGCCTGCTTGATCTGCGATCCGCGCCAGGCTTTCGGGCTTTCCGAGCACCGCCAGCACGTCGAAAATGCCGGGGGAGGTGGTGCGCCCGGTGAGCGCCGCCCGGAGCGGCTGCGCGACCGACCCGAGCTTGAGGCCGGTGCGCTCGGAAAAGCCTCGCACCGCCCCTTCCGTCGTGGCTGCGGTCCATGGCTCGACATCGGCCAGGACGGCGCCGAGCTCGCCCAGTATGAGCCGTGCCTCAGGCGTGAGCAGGCCCCGCGCTTTGTCATCGAGCGCCAGGGGCCGGTCGGCGTAAAGGTAACGCGCCTGCTCGATCAGCTCGATCAAGGTCTTGGCCCGCTCCTTTAGCCCCGGCATGGCCTGCAGAAGCTTGCCCTTCAGCCCCGCATCGAGCTTGGCCGCGAGCTCCGGTCCGTTTGCAATATGGGGAAGAATCCCCTCGATTTCGGCGAGCAGGTCGCGGTCGCTCGTGGCGCGGAGGTAATAACCGTTCAGGTTCTCGAGCTTGGCGAAATCGAAACGAGCGGCCGAGCGGCCGATCTGCGGCAGAGCGAACGCGGCGATCATCTCCTCGGTGGAGAAAATCTCCTGGTCGCCATGGCTCCAGCCTAGCCGCACCAGATAGTTGCGCAGCGCGGCGGGCAGGAAGCCCATGGCCCGATAGGCGTCGACCCCGAGCGCGCCGTGCCGCTTGGACAGCTTCGAGCCATCCGGCCCATGGATCAGCGGGATATGCGCCATGACCGGCGCCTCCCAGCTGAGCGCGTCGTAGATTTGCTTTTGCCGCGCCGCATTGGTGAGGTGATCGTCGCCGCGGATGATGTGCGTCACGCCCATGTCGTGATCGTCGACGACGACCGCCAACATGTATGTCGGCGTGCCGTCGGAGCGCACCAGCACGAGATCATCGAGGTGCTCGTTCTGCCACACGACGCGGCCCTGGACCTGATCCTCGATGACGGTTTCGCCCGTCAGCGGCGCCTTGAGGCGAATGACCGGGGCGACGCCCTCGGGCGCCTTGGACGGATGGCGATCGCGCCAGCCGCCGTCATAAAGCCGCGTCCGGCCCTCCTGCCGCGCTCTCTCGCGCATCTCGTCGAGCTCGGCCTGGGAGGCGTAGCAGAGATAGGCGCCGCCGGAGGCGAGCAGTCCCTCAGCGACCTCGCGATGCCGCGCCGCGCGGGAAAACTGATAGACGGCGTCGCCGTCCCATTCGATTCCGAGCCAGCTCAATCCGTCGAGGATGGCGTCGATCGCCGCCTGGGTCGAGCGCTCCCGATCGGTGTCCTCGATTCGCAACAACATCTTTCCGCCCCGTCCACGGGCGTACAGCCAGTTGAACAAGGCCGTCCGCGCCCCGCCGATATGCAGGAATCCGGTCGGCGAGGGGGCGAAGCGAGTGACGACGGTCTTGGTCATGGCGCCATGATGCGGGGCCCGAGGGGAGCAAGCGGCGCTCCTCGTAGCACAGGTGGGATCGAGGGCAATCGGGTGCGGTTCTGCACCGTCCGCCAACCGACCATGTAGGGAAGCGATCCCGTGAATCGAGAGGGCGGATTGGCGCTTGGCGCATTGTCACGAATTTGGCACAAGACACCGCCCGGCCGTACGCCGCGGTAACAACCATCTCGGACCATGAGCATGACGGCAGTTGAACCGGTCGCCGCCGAAGCGGGGCGCGACTTTATCCGCGACATCATCCAGGCCGACCTCGATGCGGGGCGCCATAAGGAGGTCGTCACGCGCTTCCCGCCCGAGCCGAACGGCTATCTGCATATCGGCCATGCCAAGTCGATCTGCCTGAACTTCGGGATTGCGGCGGAGTTCGGCGGGCGCTGTCATCTGCGGTTCGACGACACCAATCCGACCAAGGAGGAGCAGGAATATATCGACGCGATCGAGCGCGACGTCCGCTGGCTGGGCTTCGATTGGGGAAAGCATCTCTATCACGCGTCCGGCTATTTCGAGCAGCTCTACGAGTGGGCGGAATATCTGATCGGCGCCGGCAAGGCCTATGTGGACGATCAGTCACAGGAGGAGATTCGCGCCACCCGCGGGACGCTCACCGAGCCGGGCCAGAACAGCCCGTTCCGCGAGCGGTCGATCGAGGAGAATCTCGACCTGTTCCACCGCATGCGCGCCGGCGAGTTTCCCAACGGCGCGCATGTGCTCCGCGCCAAGATCGACATGGCGGCCGGTAACATCAATCTCCGCGACCCGGTGCTCTATCGGATCCTGCATGCGAGCCATCCGCGCACCGGCGACGCCTGGTGCATCTATCCGAGCTACGATTTCGCGCATGGCCAGTCGGACGCGATCGAGGGCATCACGCACTCGATCTGCACGCTCGAGTTCGAGGACCACCGCCCGCTTTACGACTGGTTCATCGACAATCTGCCGGTGCCGTCGCGGCCCCACCAATACGAGTTCGCCCGGCTGAACCTGACCTACACAGTGCTGTCGAAAAGGGTGCTCACGACGCTTGTGCGCGAGGGGCTGGTCTCGGGCTGGGACGATCCGCGCATGCCGACGCTCGCCGGCTTGCGCCGGCGCGGCGTGCCGCCGGAGGCGCTGCGCGATTTCGCCAAGCGCATCGGCGTGGCCAAGGCGAACAGCGTCGTCGACGCCGCGATGCTCGACTTCTCGATCCGCGAGGTCCTCAACCGCACGGCGGAGCGTCGCATGGCGGTGCTGAAGCCGCTGAAAGTCGTGATCGAGAACTACCCGGAAGGAAAGACCGAGGAGCTCGATGCGGTCAACCATCCGGACAATCCGGCGGACACGCGCAAAGTCACGTTCGGCCGGGAGCTATATGTCGAGGCCGACGACTTCATGGAGAACCCGCCGAAGAAGTTCTTTCGCCTGTCGGTCGGCCGCGAGGTGCGGCTGCGCTACGCCTATTTCATTACGTGCCGCGAGGTCGTAAAGAACGCGGCCGGAGAGGTGATCGAGCTACGCTGCACTTACGACCCGGCGACGCGGGGCGGCAACGCGCCGGACGGCCGCAAGGTGAAAGCGACGATCCACTGGGTCTCAGCCGTCGCGGCCGTTCCCGTCGAGGTCAGGCTCTACAATCATCTGTTCAAGAACGCGGCGCCGAACATCGCGAACTTCGCCGCCGAGATTAATCCGCAGTCGCTCGAAGTGCTGACGGACTGCAGGCTCGAGCCGGCGCTGGCAAACGTTCCGGTCGGGCACGCCGTGCAGTTCGAGCGCCAGGGTTATTTCTGTCCGGACACGGATTCGCGGCCGGACCGTCTGGTGTTCAACCGCACGATCGGATTGCGCGATACCTGGGCCAAGGTGCAGGGCGGGGGGTAGGGGGCTCCGCTCGCTTACTTTCGCTCGTTTCTGGAGCCGGAACTCTGGCTGGGCCTCGCCGAATGAGCGTTTCCGTTGTGTTCATCGTGAATATCGCCCAGCGATAGAATAGCCTCGCGGCGTGACGCCGGCGCGCCTGATCTCATTCGCGCCAATTGATCGCGCTTGGCATCGAGATAACGCTGGGCGACGACAGCCAGCGTCAACTTTGCCGCGGCAGCCTGAGCTCGCGCATGATCCCGCTCTGCGGCCGGATCGATCCCGAGCTCAACCTGGGCAAACCGCTGGCGGGCGATTTTGCGGGCCTGGTCTAGGGTGATCTTGCGTACGTCACCGAGGCTCTCGCGACGTTGCTGGCGGCCGATCCGGAATTGAACGATATACACCCGCTTGGTGGGGCGCATCCGGACGCCAAAGCCGGGCAGCTCATCGTCCCATTCGATGTGGTCGGTCTTGCCGGGCGGCAGCGACAGCTTGGTGACATCGATCTTCGACAGGCGCATGGGAAGCAACTCCGATTGCCACACGGGAAGCAGGAGGGAACCACCGGAGTGGCGTCTGCTGATTTCTACTGCTAATCCTCACACGGCAATTCCGAAGTCGAATCAATGCTACTGATGCTTCCTGATTGTTGCTGACGGAGTTATCCACACGTTTCACAGACAGATGGTCTGCATTCTTATGCCGCTGTGATACCAATGGCTTATCCGCATATTGCCTGCGGTTGCCGCGATCTGGGAAGCACGAGGGAAGCTACGGCCCTGGCCTGGTCTGCCGTCATCCGCTGGCCCTGGCTGCTCGCCCCCTGGACCCCCGTGGTAAGTCCGCGGCAGCCAAAGCCGCTCGTTTCGTTCTGACGCATCAGCGCCCGCCGCTAAGTCGTGGCGAGGCATATCGCTGCGAAACTGGCAGCATAGGGCGCAGCATAGGGGGTATGGTGGGGGGGGGGAAACGGCGCTCTCGTGCTGTATCGACCCTTCCCGATCTCTACACCGCGGCGCTGTTTGAAAGTTCGTTTGTTCCTTGCCTATCCGGTTGTTACCCACACCCCCGACATGTAGGATGCTGCCAGGCTCCGGAGTAAAGCTCTGCGTAGGTCGGTGCGGTGACGTCGCCCGCGATGCCGAGCAGGGAACGGAAGGCGTTGAACGGATAGAACCGCCTGTTGAAGCGGAAGGTGAATTCGTTGAGGTAGGCTTGCAGGTGCTGGTGACTGACCCCGTGATGGATGCCGTTCAGCCACGTTTTCAGGTTTGCGAAGACGAGATGGATGATTGGCAGATACTCCTCGGCGACCTGCGGATCGCCCCGTTCAGCGATGGCGAGGTGTTTGTAGCCGCGCTTGGCAAGGCTGGCGTAGCCGCTCCAGTCGTCGGTGACGAGCGACGTGCCCGGCACAACGGCGCACTCAACGAAGCCGCAGAGCGACTCCGCGCTGCGGTCCGGCACGATGGCGAGCCGAACCCGCCCGGCATAGCGACCACCCTTCCGCTTGTCGAGCTTGGTGCCCGGCTTGCGCTGGCGAACCTCCACAGCGCTGGCGACAAGAACCTTATCGTGGACGCCACGGCCTTTGCCGCGCGTCCGGCCGCCAGCCCAGGTTTCATCGACTTCGACGTGCTCGCCGGGCCTGCCGCCGATCCGGTCCTGATCCGGGCGCACCATCCCCGCGCGGAGCTTGTGGAGGATTTGGAACGCCGTCTCGTAGCGCGACAGGCCAAGTTGTCGCCGAAGCTGCACGGCCGACACGCCGGGTGTTTGGCTGGACACCAGATAGGCAGACCAAAACCATACGCTCAGCGGCGTGTGCGAGCGCGCCATGACCGTTCCCACCGTCAATCCGGTGTCACGGCGGCACTTGCGGCAGCGCAAGACGCCAGGACGATTTGCGAAGCGGAACGGCTCTCCCGCCGCCTGACAATGGGGGCAACAAACCCGTCGCTCCAGCGAGCCTTCTCCAGGTAGGCGGCGCAGGCCGCGTCGTCGGGAAAAAGTCGCTGGAACTCTGGGAGCGATTGTGGGAACCGAAGATTGCCACGCTGGTGAACGTCCATGAGCATGGCCGAACACTACCGCTAGTGGCTGTGGGTGACAACCGGATAGAAAGCGGGCTGCGAGAGGCGGCGAGGAAGGCCGGGATTCCGCAATCGACCGCGCGTGACGTACTCAAGAAACTGCGCGGGAATGAACAAACCCGCTCACTTTCCCCAAAACGCGAGCGGAAGCAGGGCGATGCGATGAGCATGACCCATACGATCACCGTGTCGCCGCATATCCGGCCGGACGGCTCAAAGCACCCGAATGCATTCGACGCCCGCCTCGACGGTTCCGACGCCTTGCTGTGCACATCAGAGACGCCGCTGTTCGACGCGTGCCGCGTCTTGCTCAAGACTGGCGCAGCGCAGCCTGACGACGTGATCGTGATGCGGCACGCGGGAGCGCACTACGGGCCAAGGTCGGGGTGGCGGCGGGGCGATCAGCGACAAGCCCAGTGGACGGAGGATACACCTCGAAAAATACCGGGGCGGACAGGTCCCGGAGCCGCCCGGGATTGAGCAAACGCCTTCCCTGGCACCCAGCACACTCCCGGTCCAGGAAAACGCATAGGCGGGCTCACCGTGATTGCAGCCACGCCAGAAACGCCAGCCAGCAACCTTCCTGGCTCAACGCTGGGCATAATCTGGACGTTTGAGGAGTTGCAAGCGCTTCTTCGCGATCGCGCTGAAGATCAGCCGCGTCGATCTCGATCGCATTATGCGGCCTCACAGGCGGTCACGCCTCCAAGCTCCTCTCGCCGCGTCCGATAAAACGAATCAGCAACATCACGCTGCCCTTCATGCTCGCTGGATTGGCGATAAAGCTGGTCGCCGTTGACGACGCGGAAGCGCGCGAGAAACTACTGCAAAAACACCAAAAAAGGCGCGAAGGATGCACGATGCACGCCGCCGCTGTGCATACCATGTTTTCCAAGCGCTTCATTCGGAAAATCGCCCGCGCCGGCGGCCTCGCGTCGCGCAAATACATGCCGAAGCGCAAGGCTACGGCGCTCGGTAGAAAAGCAGCGCAAGTGCGCTGGGCTAGGGAGCGACAAAAGACCGGCCGTTAAGCGGCGGGGCGGTGTGGGGGGAGGCGCGCAACAGGCTTGCGAAATCGTCCTGCCCGCTTGCGATCCGCTCGCCTGAGTGGCAGAGTAAGCGCCGCGACCGAGTGGTGGAACACCCGGCCGCGACTTCCACCGCGCACCAGCAGGCGATGCGTCGATGGCCACCGATTCCTATCACAAATCGACCGGCTTGCCGCCCCGCCTGTGCGTGGATTCACACTCACGGATAGGAGCATGCCATGGCTGAGATTATCAACCTTCCTCCCCCACCTAAGCCATCAGAGGAAGAGTGGCGGCAGTTCTTTCAGGACATCGAGTTCGATCCCCCGATTAAGGGGGACGACAGCGATCCAACCATCAAGATCAAGGCCCCGCCGAGCAATGAGGCGTGGGATCAGAGCAGAGAAAATGACCTGCCTACAGCTCGTATGGCGTTTGCCTGCCTCTTAATGCCGAAGGACAAGCTCACGGAATTCGCCGGTGAGATGATGGCGGAGGACGAGCATTCCTTCGAGGAATTCCTCCAAGCCATCAAGCGGATTCACCGTAATTTCGAAGGATTGGCAAAAATGCTTGATGTGGCCGCGCATCGGCTTGTCGCCGCCGCGTACTGCGCCTCGCCGCCGCCGGATGATAACGGCGGAGGCATAACGGCAGCCGCCTGAACTCATTCGGACACCAGCCCGCAGCGGTACTCCGGTCGGGGAGCGCGCGCCTCGGCTATCAGAAAGGCGACCTGCGGGCCCGCGAGCTGGTCGTGACATTCCGTTCAAGGTCGCCAACGCGCGCACCAACACGCAAGCCCGCCGGGGAAGCTCGGCGGGTTTTTTGCGTCCGGATACAACGCGGTCTCACGCTCGCGGACCCGACCACGAACGCGGAAAGTCGCGGGGACACAAGTCATTGCTCATGAGGCGGTGAGCGCCCTCTGCTCGTGGTGTTCCGCCCGCGCTAGCAGATATTTGCCGAGCGCTCGGAGGCCAGCGGGAGGTACAGGGACTTCGACTCTGGCCTCCTCGTGATCAAACAAAGTCAGAGTGACGAAATCCCCGTCCTTCCGCTGAAAGGTGCTTACGAACAGCACGTTTTCTCGTTCACGCAGGATGACGTATGAATTTTGATGTTTCGTGGGCTCCTCGACGAGTTCGTAATCCAATTGCTGCACATGCTGCACATCGATATGCAATGCCCTCACTCCTCTCTTTCATACCTTTTTATGCAGGGACGCCGCTATAAGCGGAACTGGCGGCGCTTTCCGTTTGTGTACTGCTACGTCGCCGCGCCTGAGACCTGCTCCTCCGCCTGGTCTTTGCGTAATAGGCCCGGCATGCTGGACAGAAGAGGCGAGGAAGCGCACCGGGCCATTCCCCCACAGAAGCGCTAGCAGCCAAGGATTGACGTCGCGTTAATAGGGAGCAGGGCCGCCTCCGGGCAGCCTTTTGCTTTGGGGAATGAAAATGGCGGGGCCGGCGTGCATATGCCGGCGAGCAATGTTATTGGAGGCGATGAGCAGCCCCACCGGCCGCCCGGCTATGATCGGCCCAGGGCGGCGACGGAACATGCGGCCGTCGCGCGGGATGCCGGCGCGACGGCAACTTCGCCGCGCGATGCGACGCCAGCCTCAGAGGACCTCGATCCGGGCGATTAGACCGGCTCGATCAGCGTGTATGCGAAACGGAACTTGGATCAATACCGCCGCATCAGCCCGACCAGCTTGCCTTGGATACGGACGCGGTTGGGCGGCAGGATGCGCACCTCGTGCGCGCTGTTGGCGGGTTCGAGCGCAATCGAGGCGCCGCGTCGGCGGAACCGCTTGAGCGTCGCCTCCTCCTCGTCGATCAGCGCCACGACGATGTCGCCGGTGTCGGCGTTCTCGACGCGGCGGATGAGCGCGATGTCGCCGTCGAGAATGCCGGCTTCGATCATCGAATCGCCGCGCACTTCGAGCGCGAAATGATCGCCCGCGCTCAGAAGTTCGGGGGGAATATTGATGACCGAGCTCTTGCTCTGGATCGCCTCGATCGGCGTGCCGGCGGCGATTCGCCCCATGACCGGCACGGGGACAGGCTGCGCGTTGTCTTCGTCGACGACGATCGATCGCACCCGGCCGAGATTGCCCTCGATCACGCTGGGGGTGAAGCCGCGGGCGCGTCCGCCGGCGAGGCCGTGTCCGACCGATTCGGGCAGCTTGATCACTTCGATCGCGCGGGCGCGATTCGGCAGCCGGCGGATGAAGCCACGCTCTTCGAGCGCGGTGATCAGGCGATGAATGCCGGACTTGGAGCGCAGATCGAGCGCGTCCTTCATCTCGTCGAAGGACGGGGGCACGCCGGATTCCTTCAGGCGCTCGTGGATGAAACGCAGCAGTTCCAATTGCTTTCGGGTCAACATGTCTCGCGCTCCCCCAGCGGTCTGCTTTGCCTGATCAAACGTCAAACAAAGAGTGAACATAACCCTATCTGTTCGATATGTGTTCTGCAACCCCTTAATTTCAGATGAAGGCCAGCCGGGGCGCCAGAAGTTCGGCCTAGCAGCCTGTCGGACTTAGCGGATTATACGCGACGCGGGGTATTCTGGCGCAATTAATTCGCCGTGTGGATGCCCATCGATGAGCCATTTCCGCGAGTTTGATCGCGAGACGAGATTTCTGCTTCCGCCGTCGCTCGATGAATGGCTTCCTGAACAACATCTGGCGCGGTTTGTTGTCGAGGTGATCGACGGCTTGGACCTGTCGGCGATGGTGAAGAGCTATCGGGGCACCGGCTCGGCTGGCTATCATCCGGTCTTGTTGTTGGGACTGTTGGTTTACGGCTATGCGACCGGGGTGTTTTCGAGCCGCAAGCTGGAGCGGGCGACCTATGATTCGGTGGCGTTCCGGTTCATCGCGGTGAACCAGCATCCCGACCATGACACCATCGCGACGTTTCGGCGACGCTTTCTCAAGGACATCGAAGCGCTGTTCGTGCGAGTGCTGGAATTGGCGCGCGAGATGGGGCTGCTGAAGCTCGGCACGGTGGCGCTGGACGGCACAAAAATCCACGCCAATGCCAGCCGGCACAGCGCGCTGTCCTATGAGCATGCCACGAAGATCGAGGCCCAATTGAAGGCCGAAGTGGCCGAGCTGCTGGCGCGGGCGGAAGCCGCGGACCAGGCCGAAGTGGTCGATGGCATGTCGATCCCGGAGGAATTGGCGCGCCGTGAGGATCGTCTGGCCAAGCTTGCGCAGGCGCGCGCCAAGATCGAAGCGCGCGCCACGGAACGCTTCGAGCGGGAGGCGGCTGAGCATCGCGCCAAGCTGGCGGCGCGGGAGGCGGCGGCTGCGAATGGCAAGAAGGGAGGCGGCAGGCCACCCGCACCACCGGTCGAGGGGCCGCAGCCCAAGGATCAGATCAACCTGACGGACGAGGATTTGCGGATTAT
>CAVRVX010000016.1:0-105355 GCA_963724735.1 uncultured Alphaproteobacteria bacterium | reverse complement strand
GGATAACTCCGTCAGCAACAATCAGGAAGCATCAGTAGCATTGATTCGACTTCGGAATTGCCTTATTGCACGTGTGAGGATTAGCAGTAGAAATCGGCAGACGCCACTCCGGTGGTTCCCTCCTGCTTCCCGTGTGGCAATCGGAGTTGCTTCCCATGCGCCTGTCGAAGATCGATGTCACCAAGCTGTCGCTGCCGCCCGGCAAGACCGACCACATCGAATGGGACGATGAGCTGCCCGGCTTTGGCGTCCGGATGCGCCCCACCAAGCGGGTGTATATCGTTCAATTCCGGATCGGCCGCCAGCAACGTCGCGAGAGCCTCGGTGACGTACGCAAGATCACCCTAGACCAGGCCCGCAAAATCGCCCGCCAGCGGTTTGCCCAGGTTGAGCTCGGGATCGATCCGGCCGCAGAGCGGGATCATGCGCGAGCTCAGGCTGCCGCGGCAAAGTTGACGCTGGCTGTCGTCGCCCAGCGTTATCTCGATGCCAAGCGCGATAGGCTCCGGCCAAGCTCCTACAAAGCGGCTGCGCTTTATTTGACACTGCATTGGAGGCCACTGCGCGATCGTCCGATCGAGGCGATCAAACGCGCGGACGTGGCAGCGCGGCTGCAAGAGCTGACCAAGATTCACGGCCGGACATCGGCTGCGAGGTCCCGTGATAATCTGTCGGCGCTCTATAGCTGGGCCATGCGCGAGGGCCTGTGCGAAAGCAACCCGGTCATCGGAACCAATGATCCGACTGAGGGAATGCAGGCCCGCGATCGCGTTCTCAACGATGGCGAAATCCACGACATCTGGAATGCGTGCGGCGACGATGATTCCGGTCGCATCATTAAGCTATTGCTACTGTCTGGCTGTCGACGGGAGGAAATCGGCGCATTGAAGTGGTCCGAGATCAGTCTCGATACCGGCCTTCTGAGGATCCCAGGCGCCCGTACGAAGAACGGTCGAACGCTTGAACTGCCGCTACCGGCTTTAGCGATCGACATCCTGCAATCGGCCCCGCGACGACAGGGCAGGGACTATGTGTTCGGGGCGCGGGGGGGAGCCTTTAGCGGCTGGTCCGCCGCTAAGCTCCGCCTCGACGCCAGGATCGTCATAGCGACGGGTAGGCCGCTCGCGCCGTGGCGACTACACGATCTCCGAAGAACGATGCGCACAGGGCTCGGAAGGCTCGGCGTCGCGCCGCATATCTGCGGCCCGGTTTTGAGACACCCGGCTGAGCTCATGTTGCCAGCCGTCGACCTCGGTGGCCGAGTATGGCTGGATGGCAGGTCCTGTAAAGGCGGTCCTGCGGCCCCCGCCTTCGGCGGCTGACGGCCTTGACAGGACCTGCCACCCAACCATCGTTTGCCACCAAGAATTCGACGGCCAGGAGCGGCTGAAGTGCACGCAAGCGCCCCTGCTCAGGCGGCCAACTTTAAATCGGCCGTTGTGTTCGGATCAAGCCTGCATTGATCGGCTCGCACCTGGGCTGGGGTACGATAGCCGTGCCGAGCGACGAGCCAAGTTTCGTTGTAGCGAGCCGCGAACTCGACGAGTGCGGCTCGCAGCTCTTCGATGGTGTCGAAGGTTCTCACCCACAGCAGGTTCTCTTTCAAGGTTCGGATGAAGCGCTCTGCGACGCCGTTGCCCTCGGGCTGTCGCACGAAGGAGGGCGAAGCTTCGATCCCCAGGCATTCGATCTCGTCCTGGAAATCGCCGGACATGTAGTTGGAACCATGATCGTGACGCAGCTTCAATCCACACGCCACCCCGGGCGCGATGGCTCCGAAGCAGCGATGCACCCCCTGGCGCACCGGCTCCAAGGCCTCGAAGCGATTGGCCGACCGCGATGCATGAATGCCGACGACTTCCGAGTTGGCGTGTTCCACGGCGACGAAGACATTGGCTCGGCCTTCCCGGATGGTGATCGTCTGCGTCATGTCTGTTCCCCACATTTCATTGACCTTGTCGGTGATGATCGTCCCATCGTGTGGCTTGGTCTCGGTGCGTCCAACGCGGTGCGGCGCAAGCAGGCCGTTCTCGCGCATCACCCGTCGCACACGACGGGGGCTCGCGCGAACGCCAGCAAAGCGCAACCGCGCCCATAACTTGCGGTAGCCCTCGCCGTGAAGGCGGGAGGCGGCTATGTGCTGGCGGATATGCTCTGCCAGTTCCGCGTCCGAGCATGCGCCGACCGGACCAGGGCGACGGGCGATCGTGTTCGGCGGCGTCTCCTTGAGAGAGCGATAGACGCTGGCGCGCGAGATCTTCCACACCCGCGCGACGCGCGCCATGCCATAACAGCGAGCACTGGAGGGCGAGAGTGTCTGGCTCATCGTCTCGACCTCCTGTGGGCCAAAGGGCATTTACCCTCCAGCGCCTCGATCTTGGCGTAGAGCACTTCGTTGTCCATGGTGATCTCGCCCACCTTGGATTTCAGCCGGGCGATCTCGTCGTCGCGGTCATCGCGCTCGCGTTCTTTCAGGGCTGTAGCCGCGCCTGCGAGCGCACGCTCGCGCCACTCGCTGAGCCTGGCGATCGAGACAGTCGTCTCCCGCGCCACCAGTTCCAGCGGCTCGCCGCGCAACAGTCGCGCGACAATCGCCATCTTGCGCTGAACAGAAAAGCGCTTGGGGCCATTCACCGTCGAACCCCCGAACCGTCCACGCCAGCTTTGGGGGAGCGCTCCGGCGCCCCTTCGGGACATAATCTTGCGACCGTCACTCATTCGGTCATGTGTAACACATCCGGTTGAGGTTCAATTTACTACGTCATCTGATACCGGGTGCTCTGCAATTATCCCGTGCCGCACGCCCAACGGACAGTCGCGGCCGCATATTGCAGCGGAAGGCTGGGATCAGATTGAATCACGAGTGCAAAGACTGATCTTCTACAGTTGGAGGCGGTTTGCGCTGCGTAAGCTATTGATTTTATTCGTCTGAGGGTCTGATTTTTCAAAAATGTAGTGCCACGTTATGCGTGATTATCATTGACTAGATATCTATCTGTGGTGATCATGTGCGCACCACGAATGAGTCGCTCGCACGGTTGCGCGCATGTATTTCCGCAAGAAGACCTCGGGCGGCCGCGCCTACCTCCAGATCGTCGAAAGCCGCCGTGACGGCGCGCAAGTGCGCCAGCAGGTGATCGCCACGCTCGGCCGCATCGAGGATTTGCGCGACAGCGGCCAACTGGAACGATTGCTGCGGTCGGGCGCGCGCTTCGCCGCGAAAGCCATCGTCGTCAACGCCGTCGCCGAGGGGACCGTCACGGCGAACGCGGCGCGGCGGATCGGGCCCGCCCTTGTCTTCGAGCGATTGTGGGAAGAGACCGGCTGCCGCAAGGTGATTGAAGACCTCGCCGGTTCCCGCAAGCACGGCTTCCCGCTCGAACGCGCGGTGTTTCTCACCGTTCTGCATCGCCTGTTTGCCGGCGGCTCCGATCGGGCGGCGGACCGCTGGCGCGAGGATTATGCCATCGATGGCGCCGCGGATCTCGACCTGCATCACCTTTATCGGGCGATGGCTTGGCTGGGCGAGGAACTGAGCGAAGATCAACAGGACGGCGCCACGCTCTTCGCGCCACGCTGCCTGAAGGACGTCGTCGAGGAGGAGTTGTTCGCGCGCCGGCGCAATCTGTTCAGCACGCTCGACCTCGTGTTCATGGACACGACCAGCCTCTATTTCGAGGGAGCGGGCGGCCAGACGCTGGGACAGCGCGGCTTCTCCAAAGACCATCGGCCGGACCTCAATCAGATGATTCTGGCCGTGCTGCTCGATGGCGACGGTCGACCAGTTTGCACAGAAATGTGGCCAGGGAACACGGCCGATGTCGGCAGCCTCGTTCCGGTGGTCGATAGGTTGCGCAAGCGCTTTTCCATTCAACGCGTCTGCGTCGTCGCCGATCGCGGCATGATCAGCGCCGAGACCATCGCCGAACTCGAAGCGCGCGGGCTTTGCTATATTCTCGGCGTGCGCGAGCGCAGCGACAAACTGGTGCGAGACCTCGTGCTCGCCGATCCCGCTCCCTTCATCCCACTCACGATCGCCAAGCGGGGCAAGGAGATCGACTACGAAGCCAAGGCGGTCGTGCTGGCCGGGCGGCGCTACATCGTCTGTCGCAATCGCGAAGAGATGAAGAAGGACGCCGCCGCCAGAGCCGCGATCCTGGCCGCGCTCGAGCGTCAGCTGAGGAAAGGTGATAAGACCCTTGTCGGCAACAAGGGCTATCGGCGCTTTCTCGCGACGCCAGACGACGACCACTTTGTCATCGATCGCGCCAAGGCGGAGGAGGACGCCAAGTTCGACGGAATCTTCGTGCTCCGCACGAACGCCGATCTCTCGCCGCTCGAAACCATGCTTTGCTACAAACATTTGTGGATGGTGGAGCGCGCGTTCCGAACCTCGAAAAGCCTGTTCGCCACGCGCCCGATTTTCCACAAGCTCGACGAGACCATTCGCGGACATGTGTCGTGTAGCTTTCTCGCCTTGGTGCTGAAGAAGGAGCTGGAGGACCGCATCGCAACGCTGGGCCATGCGAGTTCCTGGCCGAACGTCCTCGCCGATCTCAACTCGTTGACCGAGACGGAGGTCGAACAGGACGGCAAACGCTTTCTGCTGCGCGCACCGCCACGTCCCGCCGCAGGCCTCGCCCTGCGCGCCGCCGGCGTCGCCCTGCCGCCAACCGTGCGGCAACTCGCCGACGCCTGATCCCGCCCAACCCAGCCAATCGACCAAAATGTAGTGCCAAGCCGCTTTTCCGGCGCGGTTTCTACTGCCCGGTCAATGCCTTGCAGATTCGAACTGTAGAAATCAGTCAAGGGCGGCGTCCAAGCGATTTATGACCGGCACAAATACCAGCCCGAGATTAAGGCTGCGCTGGTGCTTTGGGCCGAGCATGTTCGCTCGATCGTTGACGGCAATGAGCGCAGGGTAGTGCCATTACGATGACGAGAGGTGTGAGCGCGCCGATGACAGACGATCTGTGGCTTTCTTCTCAAGAGGCCGCCGCGCTGGCCGCGCGAAGTCTCAATATTAGCATCCAGCGCGCGCAGGAAATCCTGACTGTGGCGCGCGATTCGGGCGAGGTCCGGTGGATCGCGGATGACGCGATAGTCGAGCATCGCGTGAATAAAATTCGAGAAGTACTGGCCGAACGCGAAATGTCGCTCGGTCGACGCTCAGGTAAAGGCGATGATGCGCTCGAAATATTAGCTAATAGCGCGGCAGAGGGTGCGATATACCAGCAGGTGCTAGAGGGGCTACCGATTGATGAAATCAAGTTCCACGCGAGCGACTTTTTGGAATGTCTGGGGCGGCAGGCTGTGGCTGAAGAAGGCCAGCCAGTTAGACCTCGGAGGGGGCCGAAGGCCGGCGTTGGTGAGCGGGTTAAGCAGGCAATGCAGGCTGGCCCACCTCAGGCACGTCAAACACGTGCAGGAGATTAGCCATGGCGCGATCCACACAAACCGTCGATGACGATAAGGTCTTATCGTTCGGCGACTGGTGTGCTCTAAACGGCTTTTCCGAAAGTACCGGGCAGCGACTCATCGCATCGGGTCAGGGGCCGCGATTTATCCAATTGTCCGCCAAGCGGCGAGGCGTGACCGTCGGCGAGAATCGCAGGTGGCAGCAATCGCGGCTAATCGAGCCGGCCGCCTAAAAAACCGAAACCCCGCGTTGAGGCGCGGGGCTCGGCGGAATTTGCGGTAGGTCTTGGATCACCTCCCACTTAGATCAGTCCGATGCCCTTTGGCAAGCCTTTACGCGGTCCCCGAGAAGGAGACTGCCGATGATTGTTATAATACATGTGAAGATTGGAAGCCGTTCCAAAGAAACACCCTCCAAGGGTTCTGCACAATACGGATCGAGGACATCCAGCTTCTCGTCAAAGATGTGGCGATCCACACAAAGAACGGCCAGACGTGGGCACAACTGCCGTCCAAGCCGCAGGTCAAGGACGGCTGCCTCGTCAAGGATAACAGTGGCAAAACTCAATACTGGTCGACGATGGAATTCGTCGGACGTGAAGCTCGTGACGCTTTCTCGCAAGCAGTTATCCGCGCGATCAATGCTTTCTCGCCCGGGGCAATAGGGGGCCCTGCGAAATCTAGTCATCGATCGGCACCGTCCGGTCGACTGCCTGGCAAACCCTCGACACCCATCGATCTTGATGATGCCGTGCCCTTCTGAGGCTGCAGCATGAGCGATAGCATCAACATGGTTGCAGCTGCACTGGCCTACGCGCGCCGCGGCATTGCAGTATTCCCTGCGTGGCCGGTGCTGCCCACCGTTCCGCCAATGTCGCGAGGGTTTTTGTGCGGCTGCGGAAAACTAAGCTGCAATAATCAGGGGAAGCACCCGCTCGGATTCCTGGCCCGGAATACTCGACGCAACCACCGATGAACGCATCATCCGCCATTGGTGGGGCGCCCGCGCCGACGCGAACATCGCTGGGGCGACCGGGAGCATTCTGATTGTTGACATTGACCCGCGGCACGGCGGCAGCGCATCGATCTTGGAGCGCCGGTTCGGACCCATGCCGCCAACATGGCGCGCAGCGACCGGAGGCGGCGGTGAACATCTTTACTTTGCCTCCCCGAACTCCACGATCGGGAATAGTGCTGCCAAGCTAGGACCGGGCATCGATACGCGCGGCAAGGGCGGCTATGCGTTGCTCCCGCCATCGCTGCACATCAGCGGCCGCCGCTATAGCTGGCAGCTCGGCTGCAATCCCAAGCAAATTGCACTCGCTCCGCTGCCGTCCGCTATTGCCGCGGCCCTGACCGATCAAGCGAAAGCTGGACGCAACACGCCGTCTGCTGAATGGCGGACGCTCGCTAGCGCCGATGTCGCCGAGGGACAACGCAACGCCTCGCTTGCACGGTTCGCCGGGCATCTGCTCCGCCGCTATGTCGATCCATTCGTCGTGATGGAACTGCTTGCCTCTTGGAACGCCTGCCGCTGCAAGCCGCCGCTCGACGGTGAGGAGATTCAAACAATCCTCAACTCGATCGCCGGCCGCGAACTGCGACGGAGGCAAGCACAATGTCGATAATCGACCTCGCAGAATTTCAGGAACGCGCCGCAGATCGCGCCGAGCCACTGGTTACGGAAGACCGCGTCGCCCTCGTGTTTGCCGAGCGCCACGCCGACAGCCTCCGCTACGACCACAATCGCGGCCGATGGTTCGCCTGGAACGGGACGAAATGGCAGTGCGAGGAAACCAAGCTTGCGTTCTCATGGGCGCGCGAAGTAGCCCGTGATCTGCGCAAGAACGAGTCGGCCAAAACCCAGGCAATTGCCAGTAGGGCCGCATTCGCCGCCGCAGTCGAGCGCTTTGCGCAATCGGACCGCGCCCTGGCCGTGCTCGCCGATCAGTGGGACCGCAACGTTTGGGAGCTCAACACGCCCGGCGGCATCATCGATCTGCGCACCGGCATAGTTCGGCCGCCGGATCGTGAGGCCTATTGCACAAAAATCACCGCCGTAAGCCCAGCAGGGACGGGGTGCCCGCTTTGGATCCAGTTTTTGCAGCGGATCACCAATTATAATGAAAATTTGATCGCCTACCTGCAGCGAATGTGTGGCTATTGCCTGACCGGGGTCACGCGCGAGCACGCGCTGTTCTTCCTCTACGGAACCGGGGCAAACGGCAAGAGCGTATTCCTCAGCACCGTCGCCGGCGTGCTCGCTGACTATACCGGCACCGCGCCGATCGAAGCGTTCACAGCCTCAATCTCGGATCGCCATCCGACAGAACTCGCAGGCCTGCAAGGAGCCAGGATGGTCAGCGCCAACGAGACAGAGCAAGGCAGGCGCTGGGCCGAGACGAAGATCAAGCTGCTCACCGGTGGGGATAGGGTACCCGCACGCTTCATGCGCCAGGATTTCTTCGACTACATCCCGCAGTTTAAAATCATCGTCGCCGGCAACACGAAGCCATCCCTCAGCCGCGTCGACGAAGCCATACGGCGCCGGTTGAATCTCATCCCTTTCGCCGTCACAGTCCCGGCTGACGAGCGCGACCCGGAGTTGACCGCGAAGCTCAAAGCCGAATGGCCAAGCATCCTGCAGTGGATGATCCACGGGTGCATAGAATGGCAAAAAGGCGGACTTAACCCACCTCAGATCGTGCACGACGCGACCAAGCGTTACTTCGAAACCGAAGACGCTTTTTCTTCATGGCTCGAAGATTGCTGTATCATCGACCCCCTAGCCTTCACAACCCGCAAAACCGTTGTCGAAAGCTGGGCCGCTTGGGCAGCGAATGCCGGCGAGGACCCAGGACCGCACAGAACGCTCTTCGAAGCGCTCGAAGACCATGGGTTCCAGCCTCATAAACGGGACGGCAACCGCGGCTTCCTTGGCATCAAGCTGAAATACCATTCGACGGGATATCAACACATCACCGCACCCGACGACATAGGTTTCGATTGAGCCAAAAAGGAACCGCGCCCCCATGACTAAATGCGTGGTCAATTACTCGGTACCAGCCTCCTATAGGCCACCCCCGACAAGCCGACGCTGGCCCTGGTTGCGACAGGCCTCCGCGGCGCTATTTTTAGGTCTTTTGGTTATAAGCGGGGGTACCGTCAGTGCGCCAGCCCATGCCCATGCCGGTGTTGGCCCAGCGCCAGCAAAATCCATGGCTGTGACTTCCTCCCATAAAATCATCATAAAGAATGGCGCAATAGAACCAGAGATAATTTCCTCCGCATATTGTCGTCCATTGTTCCGCATCCAAGATGCACACGCCAGCGAGACGTTGCGTAATGCATGTCTCGGGATTAGGTTCAAGAATGCGATTGAGCGGAAACCTATCAGCATTAGAATAACTGGCCTATCAGGCAACTCGTCCCCGACCGTCCAGCCGTAAATGATCTCCTTCGGGAAAGCCTTTGTCACTCCGAGATTAGAGACCGCGACTTCGCCCACGTAGCACTCAGTTCTCTTTCCTGGTTGAGACAAATCGCCATGGCCAAGGCTGTCAGGCCGTATTCGGATTATTGGCAACTGCAACGAGATTGCTGCTCTGGTACTGCGCTCAGCAGCATTTGCAGCAATACGGGCGGTTTTGTCGGCACGCAGCAGAAAGATACCCTGAGTGGCCGAAACCACGACCAGCATTCCAGTGAATACAGCCAATACGAGAGTATAGAGGCCAATGGAATCGGTCGGCACCCACAGCGATTGAGTTTCTATGCGGTCTTTGCGTATATTGGTTTCGGATTGCTTTGCGGTATTGGAGCTATGTTCTGGTTGTGGCGATGGGGGCGCTAATGCTAAGGCTCCAATTACCGCTGCTTGGGTAAAAACAAGCGCCAGCAGGAAGGCAATTTTCTTCAGCATCCTGCAATCGCCCTTCCGAAGATGTCCGCGTGGACCCGGGGCAGCAATACCACGGAGAGCAGTCCAGGGCACATAGGGCAAGTGCAGAGATTTTGCCTCACACGCGCGCGCGTACGCTTATATAGGCGGACCTGCCCCAACTGCCCTGAGGACCTCACACCGTTCAGGCTTGGTAGATAGCCTCGGCGTGGATAACCGAACTTCGAAGACTGGCGAGCGTTCTGCGTGATGGGCTCGTCGCCCTCACCGTCTGCTTCACAGACAGATGGTCTGCATTCTTCTGCCGCTGTGATACCAATGGCTTAGCCGCATATTGCCTGCGGTTGCCGCGATCTGGGAAGCACGAGGGAAGCTACGGCCCTCGGCCCTGGCCTGGTCTGCCGTCATCCGCTGGCCCTGGCTGCTCGCCCCCTGGACCCCCGTGGTAAGTCCGCGGCAGCCAAAGCCGCTCGTTTCGTTCTGACGCATCAGCGCCCGCCGCTGAGTCGTGGCGAGGCATATCGCTGCGAAACTGGCAGCATAGGGCGCAGCATAGGGGGTATGGTGGGGGGGGGGAAACGGCGCTCTCGTGCTGTATCGACCCTTCCCGATCTCTACACCGCGGCGCTGTTTGAAAGTTCGTTTGTTCTAGGTGCGTTGCGACGTATCCGGGATGCTCGCGATACTAGCGGCATGAAAGCACCGAGTCAGCTTCATCTTCGTTTGCCATCCGACCTTTCCGCTGCGCTTGCGGCTGTGGCGGCGCGCGATTGTCGATCGGTATCGAACCTTGTTGTGCTGATTTTGCGATCGTGGCTTGCGGCTGGCGGCGCAGGCGGAGCGGCTGCGTGAGCTGGTGGGTTTGGAATTGCGGCGTGGCAAGACGGCGGCCCAATGAAGATGGGGGGCAACGGTTTCGAGGTCGAGTGTCTCGGCCGTGGCAAGGCCGGCGGGCTGCGAGAGGCGGCGAGGAAGGCCGGGATTCCGCAATCGACCGCGCGTGACGTACTCAAGAAACTGCGCGGGAATGAACAAACCCGCTCACTTTCCCCAAAACGCGAGCGGAAGCAGGGCGATGCGATGAGCATGACCCATACGATCACCGTGTCGCCGCATATCCGGCCGGACGGCTCAAAGCACCCGAATGCATTCGACGCCCGCCTCGACGGTTCCGACGCCTTGCTGTGCACATCAGAGACGCCGCTGTTCGACGCGTGCCGCGTCTTGCTCAAGACTGGCGCAGCGCAGCCTGACGACGTGATCGTGATGCGGCACGCGGGAGCGCAACATGACGCGCTACGGGCCAAGGTCGGGGTGGCGGCGGGGCTGACGATCAGCGACAAGCCCAGTGGACGGAGGATACACCTCGAAAAATACCGGGGCGGACAGGTCCCGGAGCCGCCGGGATTGAGCAAACGCCTTCCCTGGCACCCAGCACACTCCCGGTCCAGGAAAACGCATAGGCGGGCTCACCGTGATTGCAGCCACGCCAGAAACGCCAGCCAGCAACCTTCCTGGCTCAACGCTGGGCATAATCTGGACGTTTGAGGAGTTGCAAGCGCTTCTTCGCGATCGCGCCGAACAACTGAAGATCAGCCGCGTCGATCTCGATCGCATATGCGGCCTCACAGGCGGTCACGCCTCCAAGCTCCTCTCTCCGCGTCCGATAAAACGAATCAGCAACATCACGCTGCCCTTCATGCTCGCTGGATTGGCGATAAAGCTGGTCGCCGTTGACGACGCGGAAGCGCGCGAGAAACTACTGCAAAAACACCAAAAAAGGCGCGAAGGATGCACGATGCACGCCGCCGCTGTGCATACCATGTTTTCCAAGCGCTTCATTCGGAAAATCGCCCGCGCCGGCGGCCTCGCGTCGCGCAAATACATGCCGAAGCGCAAGGCTACGGCGCTCGGTAGAAAAGCAGCGCAAGTGCGCTGGGCTAGGGAGCGACAAAAGACCGGCCGTTAAGCGGCGGGGCGGTGTGGGGGGAGGCGCGCAACAGGCTTGCGAAATCGTCTTGCCCGCTTGCGATCCGCTCGCCTGAGTGGCAGAGTAAGCGCCGCGACCGAGTGGTGGAACACCCGGCCGCGACTTCCACCGCGCACCAGCAGGCGATGCGTCGATGGCCACCGATTCCTATCACAAATCGACCGGCTTGCCGCCCCGCCTGTGCGTGGATTCACACTCACGGATAGGAGCATGCCATGGCTGAGATTATCAACCTTCCTCCCCCACCTAAGCCATCAGAGGAAGAGTGGCGGCAGTTCTTTCAGGACATCGAGTTCGATCCCCCGATTAAGGGGGACGACAGCGATCCAACCATCAAGATCAAGGCCCCGCCGAGCAATGAGGCGTGGGATCAGAGCAGAGAAAATGACCTGCCTACAGCTCGTATGGCGTTTGCCTGCCTCTTAATGCCGAAGGACAAGCTCACGGAATTCGCCGGTGAGATGATGGCGGAGGACGAGCATTCCTTCGAGGAATTCCTCCAAGCCATCAAGCGGATTCACCGTAATTTCGAAGGATTGGCAAAAATGCTTGATGTGGCCGCGCATCGGCTTGTCGCCGCCGCGTACTGCGCCTCGCCGCCGCCGGATGATAACGGCGGAGGCATAACGGCAGCCGCCTGACTCATTCGGACACCAGCCCGCAGCGGTACTCCGGTCGGGGAGCGCGCGCCTCGGCTATCAGAAAGGCGACCTGCGGGCCCGCGAGCTGGTCGTGACATTCCGTTCAAGGTCGCCAACGCGCGCACCAACACGCAAGCCCGCCGGGGAAGCTCGGCGGGTTTTTTTGCGTCCGGATACAACGCGGTCTCACGCTCGCGGACCCGACCACGAACGCGGAAAGTCGCGGGGACACAAGTCATTGCTCATGAGGCGGTGAGCGCCCTCTGCTCGTGGTGTTCCGCCCGCGCTAGCAGATATTTGCCGAGCGCTCGGAGGCCAGCGGGAGGTACAGGGACCTCGACTCTGGCCTCCTCGTGATCGTTGTTACTGCCCAGGTTGGCTTTCCGGCTCACGATAGGCGGAGGGATTTCGCCAAGTTGGATGGGTCGCAGGTCAGGGCGTCGATGATGTTCCAGATGGCGTAACGGGCCTGCATTGAGCAAGCCGCTCGCTCGCTTCGGCGCTATGGGTGGCGCGCTCGCTCGCGGCTGGGCTTTGCGGCCGGGTGGTCGTCCCTCAAACTGATGAGCATCAAACGGAGTCGGGCGAGCCCGCTCCAAACATCGATGAGAGACGACCATGACCTATTATGCCGGGATTGACGTGTCATTGGAATACTCGAGCGTTTGCGTGGTGGACGGGGTAGGCAAGATCATCCGGGAGCAGAGGATTGCGAGCGAGCCGGAGGCGCTGATCGCCTGGTTTCGCGGGCTTGGCTTCGGGCTTGAGCGGATCGGCCTGGAGGCTGGCCCGATGTCGCAATGGCTCCATGCGGCGATGCGAGCGGCAGGCCTTGCCAGTTGAGCTCTTGGAGACGCGGCACGTGCGCGATGCTTTCAAGGCGATGCCGGTCAAGAGCGACCGCAATGACGCGCGCGGGATTGCGCAACTGATGCGGCTCGGCTGGTTCCGGCCGGTGCACTGCAAGTCGATGGCGGCGCAGGAGATGCGCGCGTTGTTGACGGCGCGCAAGCTGGTGCAATCGAAGCTGTTGGATGTGCAGATGAGCCTACGGGGCCTGTTGCGCGGCTTCGGCCTGAAAGTCGGCGCCACGACACCGAGCCGGTTCGCTGGGCGGATCAGGGTTCTGGTCGAGGGCAACGCAACCCTGGAGGTCATTGCGGCGGCGCTCCTCGCGGTCCACGAGACCCTGCGGCGGGAGTTAGCCGGCTTTGAGAAGCGGGTGCGTTCAATCGCACGTTCGGACGGACGGGTGCGGCTGTTGATGTCGACGCCGGGCGTCGGCGCGATTGTGGCGCTCACCTATGTTGCGGCGATCGATGATCCCGCTCGGTTTAAATCGTCGAAGGGGGTTGGGGCGCATTTCGGGCTGACCCCAAAGAAGTATCAGTCTGGTGAAACGGACATCACTGGACAAATCAGCAAGATCGGCGACGAGGGAGTGCGAACGGCGCTCTACGAGGCCGGCCACATCATCCTAACCCAGCCCCTCAAGGGCTGCACAGCCCTCAAGAGCTGGGCGATGCGGCTTGCCAAACGCGCCGGCATGAAGAAGGCAAAGGTGGCGCTCGCCCGCAAGCTCGCCGTGATCATGCATCGCATGCTGGTCGATGGAACGCTGTTCGCTTCTGCCGCTGTGGCGGCCTGACAGGGAGAGTTCAACGGATTTCGGGCAGCACAGGACATCGGCTTCCCGAAGCGGAGTCCCTCGCCGGGACGACGGATCAGGTCAGACCGCAAGCTGGGTAGTGGCAACACGACCACGCGTGCCAGATTGGTCGGCCTATCCTCAACGGACACCATCAGGTGGCGGCCTCGCGCCGACCCCGTACAGAAGCAAGTGCTCGGCGATCGGATAACGCAAGAGAGGGATTGACAACCGACTGCCCGTTACAAAGCCCTGCTTCTTGGCGGTCGAGAAGAAGGATCGGATGAGTGCGAAGTCCATCGCGCCTTTGGCCGAGCGGAAGCCGCCGGAGATCTTCTGCCGCAGCTTCATCATGCGCCCGTCGCGCTCGGCTTGATTGTTGGTGAAGGGCACCGTCGGATCGTGAAGAAAGCGCAACGTGTCCTGTTTGCGCGTTGCGAGGCGCAAGAGGAGATTGTGTCCGGTTCGGCGAGGCACACGGCCGCGCCGTTTTCGGCCTCCCTTCACGGGTTGGGCCAGTGGTGCTTGAGCCTCGTGGAATGCCAGCCCTTCGGCGAGAATGGCGTCGTAACAGCGCTCGATCAGTGCGATCAGAGACGGCTTCAGCGGTACGCCTCGATCGCGTGCGAGATTCGCCGCGTGACAGGCGCGCCGCAGTACCCGCTGCATTTTGCGCGCCCAGTCTTCTTTCTCGATTTCGACGAGAGCCTTCAGTTCGCGCAAGTGGTGGGCGTTGCACAAGGCGTGCCGCACGCCCGGCATCGTGTAATAGGGCTTCCAGTGATCGTGGACAACGATGCCGGCGACATTCATCAAGAGGCTGCCGCGCTTGGCGCAGACGCGATAGAAGGTCAGCAGCGCGGTGGAGGCGATATGCAGCCATTGCGTTCTGCCGCCGATCCGAAAGCCGGTTTCATCCATGTGCTTGACCGGCGCCGCTGCGACATGGTCTCGCACGACATCGGCGAAGCCTTGGAAGCGCCGGGCACAGTCCTGGCTGATCCGGGCGATGGTCGCGGTCACCAGCTTCACCCCGAGGAGATCGGCCATCAACTCGACCAGACGCTTCTCGGGCAACAACTGGTAGTGCAGGAGATAGAGCACGAAAGCGCCAATCCGCGGGCCGTATTGCACGGGCGCATTGACGCCGTCTGGAAACGGCGCCCGTGTTTCCGCGCCGCAAGCGGCGCATCGGCAATCGTGCGCACGATGTTCGGTGACGACGAGAGGCCGCGGCTCGGGCAGATCGAACACCTGCCGGATGCTGTGGCCGACGCTCGTGTCCGGATCGAGGCCCGCGCCGCACCCAAAGCAGGCCGACGGGTAATGATTGACGACCTCATCGGGATCAGCGACCTGCCGCAGCGTCTCGCCTTTGTGACCCTTCTGCCCGCCCGGTTTCTTGCCGGAACGTTCCCGCAGGCTCGTCACCCGTGCCGGCTTCTTCAGCCCATCGCTCGACGGAGGCTTGCCGCTGTTCGAACTGTTCAACCCGAGCCGGCGCTCGAGTTCGGCCATCCGCGCTCTCAGAGACGCATTCTCCGCCTTCAGCGCCGCTATCAGCGCGATCAGGTCTTCCGTGGACGGCACGCTCGGCGTTTCGCGAATCATCCGATTCTTGAATTGGAACCCGCCGTCGCAGTCGAGGAAATTCTATTCCGGCTATCGCTCTCGCCCTACCTGGGCTGTTACTCGTGATCAAACAAAGTCAGAGTGACGAAATCCCCGTCCTTCCGCTGAAAGGTGCTTACGAACAGCACGTTTTCTCGGTCACGCATCTCTCGCCAGTTCGGCCGTGCGTCGGCGGGCCGCGAGCAGGGGCGCGGTAGGGCGCTCGGGCACAACCTATTCGTCTTCCCATTCCCACTCCCAATCATCCTCATGGCCTGCGAGCACGGCGGCAGCGTGGCTCAAGCTCTTGGCGATGTCGATGCTGCCTAGACCTTCGTTGCGCATACGCTGGACAGCGTCGGCAATGATGTGAACGGCTCGTCCTTTTGCGTCCATGTCGAAGGATGCGCTAGCCTCTTTTTTCATTCTGCGGATGAAATCGTCGAACTCGTTATCCATCTAGTTTCCCTCCGCGCTTTCTGGATTGAAAATCTAACCCTGGATGCTTGAACGAGTTCGGGCGAGAGGACCGTGAGCACTGTGAACAGGGCCAGAGAACTGGAAAGTGCCGATTCATCGGAGGGCCGAGGGCATTTAGTCAGGACTTTCACCCGTTGAGGTTGTATGGTAGTCTGCCCCTTGTGAGCAAGTTCCTCCTTGCACACAACCTACTGGCAGACGGCCAATCAACAAACCGTCTGCTCTCTTTTTGGTTTAGCGCACCCGACGGTCCCGAAGGCGCGCCAAGAGTTGGCGGCGAGATCGAGCAGGTGTTTGCACTCGACCAGGGAACGCCGGACGATCCCCCTGTAATCCGCGTCCGCGGCGTCCTTGGTTCGCTCGTACAGCTCTGCGACCAGCCCGCGGATTTGTTGTTCCTTCGCCCTGAGAACTGCCTTTTCGCTGCACTCGCGCCAAGGCGCGCCCCGCCCGCGGCCGCCGGTACATCCGCGGTCGTGAGCAGCGCACGCCGGGTTACGCGGTGCTAGGAGCCTCACACAGCCGCTCACACGAGGCCCCGGCCGTCCCGCCAGCCGGGGCCTCTGCGAAGCAGTCCAGCGGGAGCGCGGTCCGCGCTTAACCACCTCGCGAGCTGGCCTGTTCGATGTTGCGGATGGACTAGGGCCGGGCCGGACGTGACCCCAGCGGACGCCGCGCTTAGTGGTGAGGAAGGTGCGAGCGTCGGGCTGGACGATGGTGACGGACCCGCATGATTGCGTCAAAGTAGCTTTCGTCCTGATAGGGGCGTTCGGGGTCGCCTTGCTTGTCGGCCATAGTCGCCAGAGCGATGAATTCCGAGAATTCGTGCGTTGAAGTGGCGGGGGTAAGCATAGAAATCTCCTATGCACTACGCTGGTTGGGCGCCGTTATGGTCTTTGCCCTCCGATGGTGCCGATCTTTTTCTTTATTTTCCCTGAACTCGGCTGGCCATCGATCATCGAAGTCAATCATGATTCGATGCACACGAAAATCGGGAACAACCCGCTTCGGACTATTCCGTTCGTAAGATTTCGTGAGACAGCCGGTCGCATTGCTGACGCACCGGGCCATCGTCGGCGCGATCGAACCGTGGCAGCCAAGCCCAGTTCCCCAGCTCGCGGGCCTGCCAGAACATCCGTATTCCGCGAGCAGGGCACGGCAGGCTGCTCGGATGGGAGGCCGAACCAAGCCGCCAGAAGAGCGGCAATTCGGCCTCGCGTCGACGCCAACGACGGTGCACACTATCCGCGGGCGAAACGCGCGCACCGGCACAGCGTCGGGCCAACAATCGGCCGGCAGGATCGCCTCATGGTGGCACAGCTCGCACGTCACCGCGAGCGAGCGGACGCCGAGGCTTCGCATGTACGACGGGCTGCCAAGGCGGGGGGCATTGGTCCATCCTGGCAGCCCGCCGGTCGCCCCACGGGTGAGTTCTGCCGCAGGAAAATGGTGAGCGCATGACGGCGAGCCGGGGTGTTTGGAGGTAACCGGGGGGGAGTCACATCCGGCGGCCCGCCGGAGAGGGATGTGGCAGCCCTCTCGTCTCGCCAAAACATCAAGCAGGTTGCCCGGTTCCCGGCGAGAGCCGGCACCGGGTCGCAACCCGCTGATCGGCGAGCGACCGAAAGCCCATCGCGCATGTTCATCGAAGGGCCGAGAGGAGAGGGCATGACGATGGGTCATTTTTCGCGGCCCTGTCCTGAAAACCTAGGTTTAATCGCATTATCTTGCATCCCTTCGCATGAGATTAAGTGCGTTGCGGGCGGGCTGAGGTTGTCCCATCGTTTGCGTCGAAGCTGAGAATGGAGGCGCGGATGGCGCGGCGTCCAAAGGTTCTAAACGGTAAGCTGGCGATTTGCCTGCGGACTGAAACGCTTTCCGCGTTGGAAGCCGCGGCGCGGTCAGACGGCCGGCCAGCTTCGGTGTACGCGCGGCGAATTATCGAGCGCGCGTTGGCGAAGCGCACCACCGAGGAACGAACGGCCGCAAGCGCGGCAGCATAGGAGGGAACAATGGCATCGCATTTTGTTGGACTTCCAAAGGGCAAAGATGGGCTGCGAGAAGTCGATTTTTTGACTGGCACGAGTTCAAACGCGTCGGCGGCAGTCGAACTGCGGATCACCGACGCCGTCGGCTTGCGCGGAAAAGACGTCCGCATTGCGCTCAAAGCATTCGAGAATTTTCTGGCCACGCCTCCGTGGGTCAAAAAACGCCAGCATCACATTGAAGCCGTGAACCAATGTCGACCAAAACCCAATCGCTCGGCGATCGCGTCCGGCCGCAGCTCACGGCGGCACGGGCCGCGCACAGTGAACTCTCCGCGCGCGTTGCCGAAGTTACACTCGCCGCCGCCGTCGACGCGACGCCAGAGGCGGTCGCCGAGCGTGATGACCTGAACAGACAACTCGCCGGCGCGCAGATCAACCTTGACCAATTCGAGCGCGCCTATGCACTCGCGCAACAACGCGATCGACTCGCCGAGTGCGAGCGCGAGCGCGCCGCGCATGAGGAAACTATCCGCGAATTCGAAGCGGCTTGCGACAAGCGCTTGAAATCTGCGCGGCAGATTTCAGCCGCGTTTTTGAAGGCGACGCGCGCGTACGGTGAGCTACTCGACGCGACGCGCAAAATGCGAATGACTTTCCCGACCGGGCTCGTAGAGCATTATCTGCCTTGGAACGACCTGACGTTTCTCGACGCCGCCGGCATAGGGTTTGGCGCGGAAATATCGATTTGCGTCGCAGCGGAAGCTTATCGCCATTCAGCGGGCGGACAACTTGCGCTGCCGGGTGCGAAGGTCGCGCATTTGTCGCTTCAATTGCAGCCCGAAAAGATCGAACCGCTGGACGTGATTGTGCAGCGGTCAAACGCGTATTTCGTCCAAGAACTTCGCGCCGGCTTTGACCGTGTTGAGCGCGCCAGCATGGCGCGAGCCGAGAAAGCGAACGGGGCAGCATCATGACTGCGCGGCGGTTACGGCGGATCGAGGCGGCGCGGAAACGACTGGTTGCTGCGCTTGAGCGGCAAATGCGGCTCGCCGATCAAAGTACAGCCAATCCCGACCTGGAACGCGAGTATCAAACCGCCGTCGCGGCGACGGCCCGCGCCGAGGCGCAATTCAAGGAGATCACGCGATGACGACGGACATTGTTGCCGATCTGGGCCTGGCCGGCGATACGCCGGCGAATCCGGCCGCTGCGCCGGCGCGGCTGGAAGCGTTGAAATCTGACCCGGCATGGACCAATCGCCTACTCTCTGGCGACCAAGAAGCCACGACAGAGTTTCACAGCCTGTCTCGGCAAGCTGCGGCGAGCGCCACAGTTGACGAGGCTGATGCCGCCGCCGCGGCGCGACGACTTGGCGAGCGGCTCGCCGATCCGGCGTGGGGCAAAAAAGTTCTACGCGGAGATGTCGAGGCTAATCGGGAATACCGCGAGCTAACCGAAAAAGCGGCGGCCGGCGGCGCAGCGATCGATTTCAATACCGCGCCGAACAACGCTGGCATCCTGCCGGATAGCGAAACGCGGCTTGCAGGCGACGTGATGGCATGGCTGGCCGAACATCACATCCACGATCCGCTTGTGACGCCTGAAGCGCTTGGCCGCATGGCGTCGACGCCGGAAGAACGGCAACGCGCGACCCGCCTCAAGGATGAGCTGATGACTGATTCCGACTTTCGCAGCCGGTATCTAAGCGGCGATGCGGCGGCAGGCCGGACGATGTTGCTGTTGAACGTCATCTTGAGCAAACCGGCGGCGTGAAACGAATGCGCAAAGTAACAAGGGCGGCAAGACGATGTCTGCGCAACGCAACAATTGGGGGCAACTCGGGCCGGCGATGCGCGCTCTTCCGAATGCGCGGTGGCGGGCCTTTGTCGAATTCTACATACTGGGAATAGCAAAAGGCGGCTCGAATGCGGCGGGGGCGGCGCGGGCGGCTGGGTTTGGAAAGCCAGGCAGTACGGCGCTTCGCATGGCGCATCTAGCTTGGAAATTGATGCGGGACGATCGCATCATCGCGGCAATCGCCGAGGAAAGTCGCAAGCTCTTGCGCTCCGGTGCGCCCGAAGCCGTGCGAGCATTGCAGGAAATTGTACGTAATCCTGAACACAAAGATCATGTGAGGGGCATCTCAATGGTGCTCGATAGGGCCGACCCAGTGACGACGATTTCGCACAGCCAGGTCGATGTGACGCATCATATCGTCGATCCGGACCAAGAAGCACTCGAAGAACTGCGCGCGCTCCGTGCCCTCGGAACGACACGGGAAAAATTGATCGAGCTATTCGGCGGGAACGGCCTCGCCCGCATCGAGAAGCTCGAAGCACGAACGCGCGGACCATGCGAGGGTGATCGAGGGCGAGCGTGGTTCGATGGCTGATGAAACTCCCGACCCACAAGCCCTGATCCGTCTTGCGCGGCAAACTCTCTCAAGCGCTGAGCGGCGGCGGAAGTACAGGCGCATTGATTATCTCGATGCTGCTTTTTGGTATCGACCCGCAACTCGAATTCTTTGCCGCCGGCAACAGCGGAGTTCATCAGCGGCTCATCTATGGAGGCAACCAGACCGGCAAGAGCGAAGCCGCGGCCTTCGAGGTGGCCGTGCATGCGACGGGTGAATACCCGGAGTGGTGGACGGGCAAACGCTTCGACAAGCCGCTCCGCATATGGGTGGTCGGCGAGAGCGACGATGCTCGTGCGCGACACGCTGCAGCGCAAGCTTTGCGGCGGCGATGAGTTTGGCACTGGCCTTGTGCCGCTCGAGCGATTCGCCCGTAAGCCGGTGATGGTGCCCGGCGGGACGGGTGCGGTTGATACGTGCTTCGTCAGCCATCAGACCGGCGGCGCCGTCGACGGCGTGACCTCGATCACGTTCAAGAGCTTTGAGATGCGGCGCGAGAAGCTCCAGGGCGAGACCGTCGACCTGATTTGGATCGACGAGCGGCCGACCGAGGAGGTTTACAGCGAGCTGATGGCTCGCACGGCCGCATCGCAGGGTCATGTCATCGTGAGTTATACGCCTGTCGGCGAAGGCGCCGCGGCCGGGCTGACGTATCGGTTCCTCACAGAGCCTTCGACCGATCGCGCGACATTTCGCATTGCGCTGGCGGAAGCCAAGCACATCTCGGCCGAACGTCGCGAGGAGCTGGCCCAAAATTACCAAGAACATGAGCGGGAGGCTCGGCTGGAAGGCGTTCCGCAGCTCGGCACCGGACCGATTTTCCCGGTCGAGCTTCTGCCGGCGATGACCAAGACGATCGACTACGAGTTCGATCCCGAGCTACGCGCGTTGGATCGTCGGGATCGATTTTGGATACGGCCACCCCTTCGCCGCTGTGCTGATCGCGTGGGCGAATGACACCGGCCAGATTTGGGTGATCGATAGCTTCCGCATGGAGCGATCGTCGGCCCTCTACCACGTGCAACGAATTCATTCGATGACGCGCGGGCTGCGCAATCCCGATCGCCTGGCCGCACGACGGCAACACACATGATAAGGGTTCAGGGCTGCCGCTGGCGCATCAGTACAAAAATTTCGGCGCGAACATGCTTCCGACGCATGCTCAGAACCATGGGACCGGCGACTTCAAGATCGAGCCGGCGCTTGCCGAAATGCGCGAGATGATGTTCGCCGGCAAACTCACGCTCGGAGGGCACAACACTGAGCTTCTGGAGGAGATGCGGCACTACCACAGGGATGACGACTTCCAGCATCGTGAAGCAGCGCGACGACCTGGTGTCGGCGCTGCGGTACGCGATCATGATGCGCCGGAAGGGCAAGCCGCCCGCAGAGTGCGAGGGGATCGGATACGGTGGACTACAGTACTCTGGCCACCAGCCGCAGCGGAGCAATCGTAAGTCGGAGCTTGCCCGCAATGTCGATTTTGACGTGTTCACCGGCCGGCCGTTCGAATAGTGGCTGCCCGCAATGTCGGCTTCAACGTCTTCACCGGCGAGGCATTATTGATGTCGGCCCGACCCGACCATCTTGCCACGCTGTTGGCCGAACGCGGTCGCACGCATGGCCAGTTCGACAAGCAGGCGTGCATCGCGCAGGCGCTCAAGACGATCATGGCGACGGGCCCCAACTGGGAGCGGCTGACAAGTCCCCAACGCGAGGTGCTTGAGATGATCGCCCACAAGATCGGCCGCATCCTCGCTGGCGATCCCGGTCACGTCGATCATTGGGGCGACATCGCTGGATACGCGACGCTGGTCGTGGACCCGCTGCGGGCGACGATTTCCGACCACCGTTGCTAACTTCCCACAGGCTTCCAGACCTGTTTTTTGGAAGCATTTCATAGCAGAAACCCTTGTATTATGCGGTGTTCTAACAAGCCGCCTTGTGTCCGGCTATCACATGGCGGTGGTGGCCGGCGTCATCTTCGTCTTGCTGCGCGCCGGGCTTGCGCTCGCGCCCGGTCTTGCGGAGCGTCGGCCGATCAAGAAATGGGCGGCTGCGGCGGCGTTCGTCGGCGCGGCTTTCTATCTGGTCCTCTCGGGCGCGGAAGTGGCGACCCAGCGCGCCTTCATCATGACCGCGATCGTGCTGCTCGGCGTGATGCTCGATCGCCAGGCGCTGACGCTGCGCACGCTCGCGCTTTCCGCTCTCGCGGTCATGATCGTAGCGCCCGAAGCCGTCGTCCATCCGAGCTTCCAGATGTCGTTCGCCGCGACGCTTGCGCTCGTCGCCGCCTATGAGCGCGGCATTCCCTGGATCGCCGCGGGCGGGCAAACGTCGCTGGGAGCGCGCCTCGCGCTCTTGGGCGCGCGCGAGCTGGCCGCGCTCGTGTTTGCCTCGCTGGTCGCCGGCCTCGCGACCACGCTTTTCGCCGCCTACCATTTCCATCGGCTCGCTCCATACGGCGTGCTCGCCAACCTGCTGGCCATGCCGGTCGTGTCGGCCTTCGTGATGCCGGCCGGACTGCTGGGGCTCGTTGCCTTACCGTTCGGCTTCGACGGCCCCGTGTGGCGGTTGATGGGCGTCGGCATCGACTGGATGACCGACGTCGCAATGTGGATTGCGGGTCTGCCGGGCGCGGTCGGGCGAATACCGGCCTTCGGCATCGTTCCATTGCTGGTGGCGACGCTGGGGTTGGTGGTGATTTGCCTTTTGCGCACTCCGCTGCGCTGGTCGGGTGCGGCCCTGATCGCTTTCGCCGCAGCGCTCGCGGCGGCGACCCCGCGGCCGGACGTGTTCGTCGCCGCCGACAGCGACGCCGTAGCGGTGCGCCGGGCCGATGGCCGCCTCGCCGTGCTGAAGGCATCGAGCCAGTCCTTTGCGCCGCGCGACTGGCTCGCCGCGGATGGCGATGCCCGCGCCGCGAACGATCCGGACATCGCGAACGGCTTTATCTGCGATCCGGCCGGGTGCGTGGCCCGCCTGGTCGACGGGACAATCATCGCGGTCGCGCGGACCGCCGAGGCGTTCGCCGACGATTGCGTCCGCGCCAAGCTTGTCATCGCCCGCCGCGATCCGCCGGCGGCCTTGCCGCCACGGTCATCGATCGCAGCCTGCTGCGCGCCTCGGGCGCACTCGCGCTTCGCCGCATCGGAGAGAGCTGGGACATCGCCCCGACGCGGCCGCCCGGCTATGATCGGCCCTGGGCGAGGGCGGCGACGGAACATGCGGCCGTCGCGCGGGATGCCGGCGCGACGGCAACTTCGCCGCGCGATGCGACGCCAGCCTCAGAGGACCTCGATCCGGGCGATTAGACCGGCTCGATCAGCGTGTATGCGAAACGGAACTTGGATCAATACCGCCGCATCAGCCCGACCAGCTTGCCTTGGATACGGACGCGGTTGGGCGGCAGGATGCGCACCTCGTGCGCGCTGTTGGCGGGTTCGAGCGCAATCGAGGCGCCGCGTCGGCGGAACCGCTTGAGCGTCGCCTCCTCCTCGTCGATCAGCGCCACGACGATGTCGCCGGTGTCGGCGTTCTCGACGCGGCGGATGAGCGCGATGTCGCCGTCGAGAATGCCGGCTTCGATCATCGAATCGCCGCGCACTTCGAGCGCGAAATGATCGCCCGCGCTCAGAAGTTCGGGGGGAATATTGATGACCGAGCTCTTGCTCTGGATCGCCTCGATCGGCGTGCCGGCGGCGATTCGCCCCATGACCGGCACGGGGACAGGCCGCGCGTTGTCTTCGTCGACGACGATCGATCGCACCCGGCCGAGATTGCCCTCGATCACGCTGGGGGTGAAGCCGCGGGCGCGTCCGCCGGCGAGGCCGTGTCCGACCAATTCGGGCAGCTTGATCACTTCGATCGCGCGGGCGCGATTCGGCAGCCGGCGGATGAAGCCACGCTCTTCGAGCGCGGTGATCAGGCGATGAATGCCGGACTTGGAGCGCAGATCGAGCGCGTCCTTCATCTCGTCGAAGGACGGGGGCACGCCGGATTCCTTCAGGCGCTCGTGGATGAAACGCAGCAGTTCGAATTGCTTTCGGGTCAACATGTCTCGCGCTCCCCCAGCGGTCTGCTTTGCCTGATCAAACGTCAAACAAAGAGTGAACATAACCCTATCTGTTCGATATGTGTTCTGCAACCCCTTAATTTCAGATGAAGGCCAGCCGGGGCGCCAGAAGTTCGGCCTAGCATCCGATAGGAGACCCCCCGGCTCTGCCGGGGTGGCAGTAGCAGTTTGACGTTTAAAGGGGTCCATCGACGAAGCTTCCAAATCGTGAGCCGCCAAGCACACGAAAGGGAAGTTCATCGATGGACGAGGTTGAGAGCCTAAGTCACACGAAATGGGACTGCAAATATCACGTGGTCTTCATTCCCAAGTGCCGCAGGAAGACGCTGTACACCGAGCTGCGCAGGCATCTTGGGGAGGTGTTCCGGAAGTTGGCGATGCAGAAGGAATGCCGGATCGAAGAAGGGCACCTGATGCCGGATCACGTGCACATGATGATCTCGATCCCACCGAAATATGCGGTGTCGCAGGTCGTGGGCTTCATCAAGGGCAAGAGCGCCAATCCACCTGGCCCGCGTCTACGGCGAACGTAGGCGCAATTTCGTGGGCCAGCATTTCTGGGCCAGAGGGTACTACGTCTCTACTGTGGGGCGGGACGAGCAAGCAATCCGTGAGTACATCAAGAACCAGGAAGAGGAGGATAAGCGCCTGGAGCAACTCAATCTGTGGCGCTGACGTGCCGCCATAGGCGGCACCCGAACCCGGGATCGCGTTAGCGACCCCAACCAGCCGCTTCGAGCGGCTCACATCCTAAAGCCCCCGGCTCTGCCGGGGGATATTTACCTCTAATAGCGAAGCCGGAGGATGCGGCACGGGCTTCCCGCCCCGGCGGCCGGTGCATGCGGCGGGCGAATCAGGAGGCAACCGGCCCTGGCGAGCGGCGCGAGCAGCGAACTGTCCTGGGAGGGAAGCGGGGTCGCCACCAGGTTTCCGTTCGCGTCCGCCGACAAATTCGCCCGCATATATTCCTCCCGATCGTCGTTGGCGGGAAGGCTGCGTCCGAGCAGCGCCGGCTCCGGTGAAGGCGCGACGTCGCTCCTTCCGGCCAGCCGCCGCAACAGCGGCACGACGAACAGAAGCGAGCACACATAGGCGGACACAGGATTGCCGGGCAGGCCCAGCACGTGGATGGGGCCGAGCCGGCCATGCATCATCGGGCGGCCCGGCCGCATGGCGATCTTCCAGAACGACAGCGCCAGGCCCTCGGCGGCGAGCGCCTTCTGCACCAGATCGTAGTCGCCGACGGACGCGCCGCCGGTCGTGACCAGCACGTCGAGGCCGAGCGCGCGGGCGCGGCGGACTGCGTCGATCGTGGCGGCGATCTGGTCGGGGACGATGCCGAGATCGATCGCCTCCGCGCCCTCGCGCGCCGCGATTGCGGCGACGGCGAAGTTGTTCGAATGGGCGATCTGGCCCGGCCCCAGCGGCGTCCCGGGGGGCGCCAACTCGTCGCCTGTCGCGAAGACGCCGAGGCGCGGGCGGCGATGCACCGGCATCACGGCGTGGTTCATCGCCGCGGCCAGGGCGAGGTCGCGGGGAGTAAGATGATGACCGCGCTTGAGCAGGGGCTCGCCAGCGGCAAAGTCGATGCCCTGCGCCCGCACATGACGGCCTTTTGCCACGCCTTGCGAAATCACGACGACATCGCCATCGCGCGACGTGACTTCCTGGATGATGATCGTGTCCGCGCCCTGCGGAACGACGCCGCCGGTGAAAATGCGCACCGCCTCGCCTGCGCCGACCGGGCGGTCGAACGGGCGGCCGGCCGGCACTTCGCCGATCACGCGCAAGCGCGCCGGAGCCTGCGCGACATCCGCCGCGCGCACGGCATAGCCATCCATGGCGGAGAGGTCGGCTGGCGGCTGGGTGCGCAGCGCGGCGAGATCCTGCGTCAGGACGCGCCCATCCGCTTCGGCGAGCGGCGCTTGCTCCGATGGCAGGGGCGCGGCGTCGGCGAGCACGCGCGCCAACGCGTCAGCAACGGAGAGCGCCGCCATGTCAAGGCTCCGCGGGCCGGCAGGGGTCACGCATCGCCGCTCAGCCTTCCTGTGCGCGGAAATGGCCAGACTTGCCGCCGCGTTTCTCGATCAGGCGCACGCCTTCGATGCGCATGCCGCGCTCGACCGCCTTGACCATGTCATAGATGGTGAGGCAGGCGACCGCGACCGCAGTGAGCGCCTCCATCTCGACGCCCGTCTGCCCTGCCACCTTGACGGTCGCGCTCACCCGCAGGCCGGAGCGATCTTGCTCGGGCGCTATGTCCACCGCGACCTTGGTGATCGCGAGCGGGTGGCACAGCGGGATAAGCTCGTGCGTCTTCTTCGCCGCCATGATGCCGGCGATGCGGGCCGCGCCGAGCACGTCGCCTTTCTTGGCGTCGCCGCGCAGCACGAGATCGAGCGTCTCCGGGGCCATCAGCACGCGGCCCTCCGCGACCGCGGTCCGCTCCGTCACCGCCTTCTCCGAGACATCGACCATTCGCGCCTCGCCGCGGCGCCCGAGATGCGTGAGTTTTTTCTGCGCGGCTCTGGTCATGCGGGATCGAGACGATCATCATTGGCGCCTCCACCCTTGAGAGGGAGGTCGGATCGCCCACGGGTCCTGCCTTCGGCAGGCCCGAGGACAGGCTCCGCGATCCGGGAGGGGGGTGCATCACGAAATCTGCAAAAGACGTACCCCCCACCCCAACCCTCCTCCTCAAGGGGGGAGGGAGCAGGTTCCCCGGCCATATGAGCCGACATCCACATGACCATCATCCACATGACCATCATAACGAGCATTACTCTGCGGCCGAGGCGGCGCGCCCGGTCTCCGAAGCGAGCAGCGTGCGCGTGGCGGCTGCGACGTCGGCCTGTCGCATCAAACTCTCGCCGACCAGAAACGTCTTGATGCCGACTTGGGCGAGCCGCGCGAGATCGGCATGACCAAATATCCCGCTCTCTCCGACGATCACCCGGTCGGCTGGAACGCGCAGTGCGAGCCGTTCGCTCACCTCGATCGTCGTTTCGAAGGTCTTCAGATTGCGGTTGTTGATGCCGATCAGCCGCGACGAAAGACGCAGCGCGCGGTCGAGTTCGCGATCGTCGTGAACCTCGATCAGCGTGTCCATCCCATGCGCGAAGGCCGCCTGTTCGAGCGCTTCCGCCGTGGCGTCGTCGACGGCCGCCATGATGATTAGAATGCAGTCGGCGCCCCAGGCGCGCGCCTCGGCCACCTGATAGGGATCGTAGAGAAAGTCCTTGCGCAGCACCGGCAAGGCGGTCGCTGCCCGCGCCGCCGTGAGATGGCTGGGGTCGCCCTGAAAGGACGGCGCATCGGTGAGCACGGAAAGACAGGCTGCGCCGCCCGCCTCATAGGCGCGCGCGAGCTCCGGCGGATCGAAATCGGCGCGGATCAGCCCTTTCGAGGGGCTCGCCTTCTTGATCTCGGCGATCAGCGCATACTGTCCGCGCGCGAGACGTCCCTCGATCGCGTCGAGAAATCCTCGCGGGGGAGGGGCCGCTTGCGCCGCGGCTTCGATCGCCTGCCGGGGACGTGCGGCCTTCGCCGCGGCGATCTCCGCGCGTTTGTAGGCTTCGATCTTGGCGAGAATGTCGGCCATCACGCAGTCTCGGGGACGTCATTCCGAAAGCCGAGCAAGCGCGGCATTCGGATCACTCCAGCGGACGATGAAAACGAAGTCCGGGTGCGCAATGGTGCGGCCGTTCGGAACGATCGTGCAACATGAATCGCGCCGGAGCACCTGCTTCACCTTTCGGGTCACGCATTCGAGACGGCGATCAATCGGTTGAGGCTTCCTTCGGCCTCGCCGGAATCGACCGTCTGCTGGGCGAGCGCAACGCCGGATTTAAAGTCCTTCGCCTTGCCGGCGACGACGAGCGCGGCCGCTGCGTTGAAAAGGGCGACGTCGCGGAACGGCCCCCGCTTGCCCTCCAGCACGCCGCGCAACGCCGCGGCATTGGCGGCTGCGTCGCCGCCGCGCAATGCGGCCGGCTCTGCCCGTTCGAGTCCGACGTCCTCCGGCGTAATGTCGAAGGTGCGGATCGTGGAATTCTCTAACGAGGCGACGGCGGTTGGTCCGGACGTGGTGATCTCGTCGAGCCCGTCCGAACCGTGCACGACGATCGCGCGGTCGGAGCCGAGATTCTTCAGCACATGGGCGAGAGGCTCGACCCATTGCTTGGAGAACACGCCGACCATCTGTCGTTTGACGCCGGCGGGATTCGACAGCGGCCCGAGCAGATTGAAAATCGTGCGCGTGCCGAGCTCGACCCGGGTCGGGCCGACATGCTTCATCGCCGGATGGTGCGCGGGCGCAAACATGAAACCAATATTGGCTTCGCGAATGCATGCGCTGATGCGCACGGGCGGAAGGTCGATGCGCACGCCGAGCGCGACCAGCACGTCGGCGGCGCCTGAGCGCGACGAGAGCGCCCGATTGCCGTGCTTGGCCACGGGCACGCCGGCGCCCGCGACGATGAAGGCGGCGCAGGTCGAAATGTTGTACGATCCGGAGGCGTCGCCTCCGGTGCCGACGACGTCGATCGCCTGCGGCGGCGCTTCGACCCGCAGCATTTTCGCGCGCATCGCCGTGACCGCCCCGGTGATCTCCTCGACCGTCTCGCCGCGCACCCGCAGCGCCATCAAGAGGCCGCCCATCTGCGAAGGCGTCGCCTCGCCGGACATCATGCTGGCGAACGCTTCGGCTGCCTCTTCGCGGCTAAGCGCGGCCCCCGTCGCAACCTGTGCGATGAGCGCTTTCAGCTCGGCCATGCTGCCCCCCGACGCGGCGCGCGGGACGAGCCGTCGCTGCGGCTGTTGGAGCGCCCATTCGCCCGGTTCCATTCACGGGCAAGGTCGAGGAAGTTCTTGAGCATCAGGTGGCCGTGCTCGGAGGCGATGCTCTCGGGGTGGAATTGAACCCCGTGCACGGGTCGCGTCTTGTGCTCGAGCGCCATGATCAGCCCATCGTCGGTCTCGGCGGTGACGGACAGCTCGTCCGGCAGCGTCGCCCGATCGACGACGAGCGAATGATAGCGCGTCGCGCGGAACGGCGCGTTGATGCCGCGGAAGATTCCCTTCCCCTCGTGGCTCATCTCCGAGAGCTTGCCGTGCACCGGAACCGGCGCGCGGATCACGTCGCCGCCGAAGGCCTGTCCGATCGCCTGATGACCGAGGCAGACGCCGAGAATCGGAATGGTCGCGGAGGCCTTTTCGATGACTGCGAGGCAGATGCCGGCTTCATTGGGAGAGCAGGGCCCGGGCGACAGCACGATCGCCTCGGGCTCGGCCGCGATCACAGCCTCAGTCGTAATCTTGTCGTTACGGTGAACGGCGACCTCCGCGCCGAGCCCGCCCAGATAATGAACGAGGTTGAAGGTGAAGCTGTCGTAGTTGTCGATGAGGATGATCATGCCGCACCGATAGAACTGCCCCGGCGGGGGGTCAAGCCAGCCGAGTTCCGCGAACCGGCAGCCGTCATACCGATCGGGCAACCGAAATCCTTGACCAATCGTTACTGTCCCCGTTTCGCGGCGCTCGCAAAACGCCGTGCCTCCTCGGCGGCGCGGAACAGGGCTTTCGCCTTGTTCACGCATTCCTGCTGCTCGGCGGCGGGATTGGAGTCGGCGACGATGCCGGCGCCCGCCTGAACATACATCTTGCCGTCCTTGAGCAGCGCCGTGCGCAGGATGATGCAGCTGTCCATATCGCCCGCGGCGGAGAAATAGCCGACGCAGCCGGCGTAGAGGCCGCGCTTCTCCTTCTCCAGCTCATCGATGATCTGCATCGCCCGCACCTTGGGCGCGCCAGAAACCGTGCCGGCGGGGAAGCCCGCCGCAAGCGCATCGAGCGCGTCGAAGTGGGAATCGAGCCTGCCCTCGACGTTGGAAACGATGTGCATCACTTGGCTGTAGCGTTCGATGAAGAACTGGTCGGTGACGCGCACCGTGCCGATCGACGCGACGCGCCCGACATCATTGCGGCCGAGGTCAAGCAGCATCAGGTGCTCGGCGCGCTCCTTCGGATCGTCGAGGAGTTCGTCCTCGAGCGCCTGATCTTCGTGCGGCGTTATCCCGCGCGGCCGTGTTCCCGCGATCGGCCGGATGGTCACCGTCCCCTGTCGCACCCGCACCAGGATTTCCGGACTCGATCCGGCGACGGCAAAGCCGCCGTAATCGAGGAAAAACAGGAACGGCGCTGGGTTGATGCGGCGCAGCGCGCGGTAGAGGGAAAACGGCGGCAGCGCGAACGGCGTTTCGAACCGCTGCGCGAGCACCACCTGAAAGATGTCGCCGGCGGCGATGTACTCCTTCGCCTTCCGCACCATCTGCGCGTATTCGGCGGGCGTAGTGTTGGAAACGGGCTTGATATCGGACGACTCGACTCCGGCGCTCCCGGTTTCGTGGCAGAGCGGACGGTCGAGCGCATCGGTGATCACGCTCAGGCGCTCCACCGCGCGCGCATAGGCCGTCTTAGCCGACACCGCGGGATCCGGCCGCACAGGCGTCACCACTGTGATCGTATCGGTGAGCGCATCGAACACGATCACGACGGTCGGGCGGACCAGGATCGCGTCGGGAATGCCGATCGGGTCGGGCTGCGGCGCGGGAAGCTCCTCCATCAGCCGGACCATGTCGTAGCCGAGATAGCCGAAAACCCCCGCCGCCATCGGCGGAAGGTGAGGGGGGATGTCGATCCGGCTTTCGGCGATCAGAGCGCGCAGCGCCGTGAGCGGCGGCTCGGGGCAGGGGGCAAACGCGTCGGGCGACGACAGCGGAGCGCGGTTGATTTCCGCCGTCCCGTCGCGCGTGCGAAACACGAGATCGGGATCAAGGCCGATGATGGAGTACCGCGCCCGCACGACGCCGCCCTCGACTGAACTCGAGGAGGAATGCGGGCGCCCTGTTGATCGCGACTTTGAGGTACGCGGAAACGGCCGTTTCGAGGTCGCCGACAAGCGTTGTGGAAACGACCTGCGGCGCCCCGCGCTCATAGGTTTCCGCGAACTTCGCGGCCTCTGGTTCGATCTGCATGCGTGGAATGCGCTTACGGCTGGTCCGTTCCCCGACCGATCGCCTGGTTCATTGCCGACTGGTTGATCTTGACCCCAATCTCGATCTGAAGCTGTGCGACATATTGCGCGATGAGGTCATCGGCATAGCCGTTGTCCAGCGCAGTGACCAGCCGCTTGGCCTCAGGGGAGTCCGCGTTGAAGGCGGGAACATTGATGCCCGTCACCCGCAGCACGACCCGTTGGGTCGGCTCGGCGCCTTGTGCGCTCGCAAACCCGTCCTTGGGAGTCTGGAAAGCCTCGGCGAGCGCGGTCGCAGGCAGCGGTCCAGCGCTGCTGCGCTTGAGGCCGCTCGCGCTTTCGAGCTTCACGCCATTGGCGCCCGCGACCTCCGGAAACCATGCACCGGCCTTGAGCTTGTCGATGATCTCGGTCGCCGTCGCATCGAGTTTCTTGGCGATTTCCGCCTCCCGCCAGCGCGCCTCGACGCGATCCTTGACCTCGTCGAAGGAGCGCTCGCGCGACGGCGTGATCCCGGCGACGTCGTACCAGACATAGCCGCCGCCCGGGATCGGCAGCGCCTCGTTCTCGATCCCGATCCGGCTCGCGAAAACCGCTGCGACCACGTCGACGGCTTTCGGCAGATCAGGCACCGGCTCGCCGTTTGGCCCGCGGCCCGAGCGATCGATCGCATCGATGGCGCGCACCGGCAATTGCAGCTTCTTCCCGATCTCGTCCAGCCGCTGCCCGGCTGCGAGTTCGTCCTCGATCTGGTCGCGGCGGCGCGCGAGGTCGGTCTTCGCGCGTTCCAAAGCGAGCGCTTGCTTGACCTCGTTCTCCACCTCGGCGAACGGCGTCGCGCGGCCGGGCTCGATCTTGGTCACCTGGACGATCGCCGTCCCGAACCGCCCCTTCACCGGCGCGCTGATCTCGCCCTCCTTGAGGGCGAAGGCCGCCTCGGCGATGGCCGGGTCGAGGATGTCGGACTTGGCCACCAAACCGAGGTCGAGGTCCTTGTCCGCGATGTTGCGCTCGGCCGCGACCGCCGCAAGCGTCGCGCCGCTTGCGAGCCGCTCCGCCGCCTTCGCCGCTTCCTCGGCGCTGGGGAACACGATCTGCAGGACTTGCCGCTTTTCCGGCACCGTAAAGCGCGCACGGCCGTCTTCGTAGGCACGTTTGGCGTCGGCCTCGCTCACCTCGATGGTGCGCGCCACCTCCTGCGGGGTCAGCGCGAGCAGCAGGAGCTTGCGGTATTCGGGGGCGCGGAACTGAAACCTGCGCTGTTGGAAGAACTCCGCAAGCTGCTCCGGCGTGGGCGGTGCGATCTCCCCCGCGTTCTGCGGACCGAGCACGATGTATTCGATGCTTCGCTCTTCATTGTCGTAGCGGTTCAGCATGTCGGCGGCCGCTTGCGGCGCCTTCATGTCGCCGGCGATCGCGCTGACGAGCTGGCGGCGCAGCCCGCTGCGGCGCTGTTCGGCAATGAACCGTTGCTCGGTGTAGCCGGCCTGCCGGATGAGATAGAGGAAGCGTTGCTGATCGAACTGGCCGGCCGGTCCGCGAAAGGACGGGTCCTGCGTGATCTGACGGGCGATTTCGGCGTCGGACATGCCGAGTCCGAGCTGGCGGGCGCGCTCGTCGAGCACCGCTTCGGCAATGACCTGATTGAGGATCTGCCGGTCGTAGCCGCGCGCCCGCGCCTGGTCCGGGGTGATCGGCTGGCCGAGCCGGCGCGCGAGTTGCTGGAGGCGATCGTTATAGAACTGGCGGAACTGCTCGATCCCGATCTCGGTCGAGCCGACCTGAGCGACCGTCGACACGCCGAATCCGCGGAATATGTCGCCGATGCCCCAGATCGCGAAGCTCGCCCCGAGAAACAGCACGACCGCGGCCATGATGATCTTGCCGAGCCAATTGGCAGACGCTTTTTGCAGACCTCGAAGCATTGCGTTCCGTTTGTCGGTTTGTCTTCAGTTGATCGCCGCCGCCCAGGCGCCATGCGTGCCAGCATGGCCGCGCCGCAAGGGCGCCGCGACGACAAGGAGAGCTCGACGGCAAATTTCGCCGGCGCGCATCATAGGGAGGCGAACAAGGCCTCGCAACACGCCTGCGCGGGCCGGCGGCTCGGCATTTGTCGCACCAGCGAAATCGTGCCATAAGCAGCCGCCGCTCGGGGGCCGCGGCGCGTGCATTCCCGCACTGTTGTAGGTTGGTTAAGGCCCGAGACCAAAAAGCAACTCCGAGGATGACGATGGCTGCAGCGCGTCGCCCGCTGGTGGCGGGGAATTGGAAAATGAATGGACTGAAGGGCTCGATCGGCGAGCTGGAAAAGGTGATGGCTGCGGCAGGCGCCTACACCGGCAAAGTCGAATTGATGGTTTGCCCGCCCGCGACGCTCGTGGCGCAGTTCGCGGCGAAAGCGCATGGCTCGTCCGTCCCGATCGGCGCGCAGGATTGCCACGCCGAGACGGCCGGCGCCTTTACCGGCGATCTCAGCGCCGAAATGCTGAAAGACGCCGGCGCAACCGCGGTAATCATCGGTCACTCCGAGCGGCGGACTTATCACAAGGAGACGGACGCCGAGGTGCGTGCGAAGGCGCTCGCCGCCTGGCGGGCCGGCTTGCTGGCGATCGTCTGCGTCGGCGAGACGAAGGACGAGCGTGTCGCCGGCAAGACGCTGGAGGTGGTGGGCCGCCAGGTCGAGGGCTCGCTCCCCGACGGAACGACCCCGGCCAATCTGGTCATCGCCTACGAGCCGGTCTGGGCGATCGGGACGGGTCTGACGCCGACGACCGCCGATGTCGCCGAGGCGCACGGATTCATTCGCTCCGAGCTTGCCAAGCGCTTCGGCAAGGCGGTGGCCGACGGCGTCCGCATCCAGTATGGCGGCTCGGTCAAGCCCTCCAACGCCAAGGAGCTGATGGGCGTGTCCGACGTCGACGGCGCGCTGGTCGGCGGCGCGAGCCTGAAGGCGGACGATTTCCTTGGAATTGCGAACGCCTACCGCTGACAGCGTTCGGGCCTGCCCCGCGTTCCCGGACGATGCCGGGACGGGGGCGGGCCGCTGGATCTGCTGCGAGGATCGCAGTCGGGGCGCGGGGTCGCCATATGGGCTTGGGGTGCACAGCGAAGATTTTGGGCCAGGCGCCGATCACGGCCTAGTCGCGTGGAAGGATTTGGATGCAGACCGTCATCGTGTTGATCCATCTCATGGTCGTTATTGCCATGATCGGCGTTGTGCTCCTGCAGCGTTCGGAGGGCGGCGGTCTCGGGATCGGCGGAGGCGGGGGCGGCGGGTTCATGTCGAGCCGGGGCACCGCGAATGTGCTCACCCGCACGACGGCGATCCTGGCGGCGGCGTTCTTCGTCACCAGCCTGACCCTGTCGATCTTGGCCGGCCTCGTGCACCGGCCGAGCTCCGTCATCCGGACGGAAACGCCCAGCGCTCCGTCCGCGCCGGGCGCTCCCAGTCCGCTTGGATCAGGCGGCGGCGTGCTTGACGCTTTGCGGCGTGGGGGAAGCGGCGGCGAGGCGCCACAAGCGCCGACGGCGCCCGCGGGACCGGAAGTGCCGCGGTCGCAATGATGTTCCGGCAGGTCGTGCGCGTGAAACCGATCGGCGGGCGTCAAGGCCAGCGCCGGACGCAATTGAAAATGAAACTCAACAAACTGAGACAACCCGTTATCATAACTTGAATTCGGCGGGGATTTTCCACTGCGGTCCGCGTCGGTATGCAAGGAGCCTCTCGTCGAATCGTTCTGCGCAGGTTAGAGAGCGGGTCCCATGGCGCGGTACATTTTCATCACCGGCGGCGTGGTCTCCTCCCTCGGCAAAGGGCTTGCCTCTGCGGCGCTCGGAGCGCTCCTCCAGGCGCGCGGCTATTCCGTCCGGCTGCGCAAGCTCGACCCCTATCTCAATGTCGACCCGGGGACGATGTCCCCCTACCAGCACGGCGAGGTGTTCGTCACCGACGACGGGGCGGAGACCGACCTCGATCTCGGCCATTACGAACGCTTCACCGGCCGGCCCGCGAGCCGCCAGGACAACATCACGACCGGGCGCATCTATCAGGAAATCCTCACCAAGGAGCGGCGCGGCGACTATCTCGGCGCGACCATCCAGGTGATCCCGCACGTCACCAATGCGATCAAGGATTTCATTCGTGAGGGGAGCGACGACTTCGATTTCGTCCTGGCCGAGATCGGCGGGACGGTGGGCGACATCGAGGGCCTGCCCTTCTTCGAGGCGATCCGTCAATTTGGCAACGAGCTGCCGCACCGGCATGCGGTGTATATCCATCTCACGCTGCTGCCGTTCATCCCATCGGCCGGCGAACTGAAGACCAAGCCAACCCAGCACTCGGTCAAGGAACTGCTCTCGATCGGCATCCAGCCCGACATTCTCCTCTGCCGCACCGACCGGCCGATTCCGAGGGAGGAGCGCCGCAAGCTTTCGCTGTTCTGCAATGTGCGCGAGAGCGCGGTGATCGAGGCGCGCGACGCCGACAATATCTACGCGGTGCCGGAGGCCTATCACGCGGCGGGCCTCGACAGCGAGGTGCTCGCCGCTTTCGGGATTGAGGGCGCGCCGGCGCCCGACCTGTCCCGTTGGCGCTTCATCAACGAGCGTATTCACAACCCGGAAGGCGACGTGACGATCGCCATCGTCGGTAAATATACCGGGCTGAAGGACGCCTATAAGTCGCTGATCGAGGCGCTCTCCCATGGCGGCATCGCCAACAAGGTGCGTGTCAGGCTCGACTGGATCGAGAGCGAGGTGTTCGAACGGGAAGAGGATCCCGCCCCCTATCTCGAACACGTGCACGGCATTCTCGTGCCCGGCGGCTTCGGCCAACGCGGCACGGAGGGGAAAATCCGCGCGGCGCAGTTCGCGCGCGAGCGCCACGTGCCCTATTTCGGCATCTGCTTCGGGATGCAGATGGCGGTGGTGGAGGCGGCGCGGAACCTGTGCGGCCTCCCGGTGGCGAATTCGACCGAGTTCGGTCCGACGCCGGAGCCGGTGGTCGGGCTGATGACCGAATGGCTGAAAGGCAACGAGCTGGAAAAGCGGCGCGCGGGCGGCGATCTCGGCGGCACCATGCGGCTCGGCGCCTATCCGGCGGTGCTCGCCCGCGGCAGCCGCGTCAGCGATATTTACGGCACGACGGAAATCTCGGAACGCCACCGCCATCGCTACGAGGTGAATACGGCGTACAAGGGCCGCCTCGAGCAGCACGGGATGCGCTTCTCGGGCATGTCGCCCGACGGCATCCTGCCCGAGATCATCGAATATGCGCACCACCCGTGGTTCATCGGCGTGCAGTTCCACCCCGAGCTGAAGTCGCGCCCGTTCGAGCCGCACCCGCTGTTCTCCTCCTTCGTCGAGGCGGCGGTGGAGCAGAGCCGGCTGGTGTAGCGGCACGCATCCTCTTTTTTTGACCTTGCAAAAGCCTGTGTATCGGGTCGACTTGCCCATGGCAAATTAGCTTTTTATAATACAGGAAAAATATGAGTAGCTACTTAACAAGTATACACGAAGCATTATTTCGGTGGTGAAGGCCCCCAAACAGGACTCGTGCTATGAACGAGCACAAGCAGATTCCCGGTACGAAGCTCGCCGAGCGGCTTTTCGCGCGGCCCGAAGGCGCAACGATGGACGAGATCGTCGCCGCCACCGGCGGGCCGCAATACAACGTGCTGAGGAAACTCGAAGCGAGCGGCTACCGCATCGGCAAGGTCAAGGAAGGCCGGGCGACCCGCTATTTCGCCACGCCTCCCGCTGCGCCCTCGTTCGAAGCGACGATCACCAGCAAAGGCCAGGTCACGATTCCGCAGGAGGTGCGCGAACGGCTGCGCTTGCGTGGCGGGTGCGGGGTCCGGTTCACGGTCGACGGCGAAGGCCGCGTCGTGATGGCACCGGTTCACACGCGGCTCAGCGATCTTGCCGGCATCCTCGGCAAGCCGAAACGGACGGCGACGCTTGAGGACATGGACGAGGCGATCCGCAACGCCGCGGTCGCACGCTATCAGCGCGCCGTTGGCGGCAAGAAATGATCGGGCTTGATACGAATATCCTCGTCCGTCTCCTGGTCGCCGACGATCCGGACCAAACCGCGCGCGCGCAACGCTTCGTCGCGGCTCGGTGCACGCGCGAAACGCCGGGCTTCATCAACTGTATCGTCCTCGCCGAGCTCATCTGGGTGCTTGCGCGCGTGTACGATTATTCGCGCGCGACCATCGCGGGCGTCGTGGAAAACCTTCTCTCCGGCGACGATCGGGTCGTCGAACACCATGACGAAGTGCGAGCCGCTCTCGAAGATTACCGATCACGCCGCGCGGATTTCATTGACGCCCTGATCCTTCGCATCAACGGCGCCCGGGGCTGCGAGGCGATGGCGACCTTCGATGACAGGGCCGCGAGGCTGAACGGATTCGTCCTTGTGGATTAGCGCGGAGCAGGGGCGACTGCCCGCAGCCACATGTTCCCTTGCCGCACATAGACCGCTAAGTGTGGGCGAGATCGAAAATGGTTCATGATCGCGACGCTGTGCCACAAACCCTTGGTGAACAAGCGTTAACCGCGGATCAAATGCATGTTAGCGGGGCATTTGGACATGGTACTGCCGCCGCTGAACAGCCAAATCGCGGATAAGGCGGCCGCGTTTTGGTCGCTCCAAACAGGGAGGATGTCCGATGCTCCGAAAATTCGCAATTGCGCTGCTCGCCGGCGCGACTCTGGCGACCGGCCTCGTTCTGACGCCGACCGAGGCTTCGGCCTGGGGTTGGCGGCGGCCCTACTATGTCGGCTACTACGGCTGGGGCTGGCGTCCCTATTACAGCTATTGGGGCTGGGGCCGCCCCTACTACGCCTACGGCTGGGGCTGGCGGCGGCCTTATTACGCCTATTATGGCTGGGGCTGGCGTCGACCCTATTACGCCTATTACGGGTGGCGTCCCCGCGTCCTCGCATACGGCTGGTAATCGCCGTCGCGGCGACTTGCTCCAACTCGGTCAAGCCCCGGCCGTCGCCGGGGCTTTTTGCGCGACCCGGGGCGTGAACCTGGCGGCTAATTGCAGTTGGCCATGCCGGGACGCCCATAGCCAGTATCGTTCAACAAAAGGACCTTATGATTCCAGTCGACTGCTTTATTGGGCGTGCGGCCTGCGCGTGTCACGAAAATGCGTGTCACGAAAATTCAAATTATGATTGTTAATACCTATTCATCTTTAACGCCCGGCCCAATCAGCTGGTCACAAGCGCGTTAGCCCTGGTTTACTGTGCCGGTGGTGCGCGCATACTGTGGAGCAGAGGCTACCATCGCGGCTGCCTCGAAAAAAACAGGGGAGTCACTCAATGGCCAAGAAGTTCGCGGTCGCTCTGGCTGCGGGAGCAATTGTCGCTGGTGGCGCCGTTCTGGCGCCGACTTCGGCGTCGGCCCAGTGCTGGTGGTGGGGATGCGGGACAGTTTACACTTATGGCTGGTATCCGAGCTACCAGACGGCCCGCGCCACCTACGCCCAGCCGGTGCTGGTCCAGAAGCCGGTCACAACCTACGTCTACCAGTGGGCTGCGAGGCCCGTTACGGTCGCCTACAACGTACCGGTCTATAAGCCTGTGGTTTATGCATGGCGCTGGGGCAGCCCGCCGATCGTCGCCTACGGGCGTTGATGGAATTATCGCCGCTGAAGGCACGAAGCGATTTTTTGAGAACCCCGGCCCATGGTCGGGGTTCTCTGTTTATCGGCCTGGGCGCAGCGCCGTTTATGGCCGCTTGGCTGAAGTGGGTCTGCGCGAGACTCTTGGGGTGTGCCGAAGCGTAAAGCGCGCGAGAGCTCGCCCAAAATAGCTCTTTTTATTTAGTCTTGTGGGTTGCGCCCGACTTGTCACTGTGATTGCTCGGTTGACGGCAAGCGCTCCATTCATGTCGCAGATAACCAACGTTCCTCGTCCTGATACGATTGTTGCGGTCGGTTCCGTGCGCTTCGGCAATGCGCTGCCGATCGCGCTGATCGCCGGGCCGTGCCAGCTCGAAAGCCGCGCTCACGCCCTGGAGATGGCATCGGCGTTGAAGGAGATCGCCCAGCGGGTCGGGGTCGGCCTCGTTTACAAGACATCGTTCGACAAGGCGAACCGCACCAGCGCCGCAAGCGCGCGCGGGCTCGGGCTTGACCAGTCGCTGCCGATCTTCGCCGAAGTCAGGGACAAGCTCGCGATCCCGCTCCTCACCGACGTGCACGAAGCCTGGCAGTGCGCGCAGGTCGCCGAGGTCGTGGACGTGCTGCAGATCCCTGCCTTCCTGTGCCGGCAGACCGACCTCCTGATCGCGGCCGCCGCGACCGGCCGGGCGGTCAATGTCAAGAAAGGGCAGTTCCTTGCCCCCTGGGACATGGCCAATGTCGTCGCCAAGATTACGGGGGCGGGAAATGCACGGGTCCTGGTCACGGAGCGTGGCGTGTCCTTCGGCTACAATACGCTCGTCTCCGACATGCGGGCGCTGCCGATCCTCGCCCGCGCGACCGGCGCGCCGGTGATCTTCGACGCCACCCATTCGGTGCAGCAGCCGGGTGGGCAGGGGACCTCGTCCGGCGGCGAACGCGAATTCGTTCCGGTGCTGGCTCGCGCTGCGGTCGCGGTGGGTGTCGCCGGCCTGTTTATCGAAACGCATCAGGATCCTGACCGCGCTCCCTCCGATGGACCCAACATGATTCCGCTGAGCGAGATGGAGGGGCTCTTGCGGAGGCTCGTCGCCTTCGACCTGCTCGCCAAAGGATGAGCGAGCCTCGTCCGCCAGCGCGCGCTCCCGGTGGAGACGCCGCGTCGCCTGACGAAACCGCGCCGCCCGGAACCACGCGCGTACTGGCCACGGCCTCGCTCGCGATTTTCTCAAGCAGCCTGTTCATCCGCGCGGTCGACCCGGTGATCCCGCAGATCGCGGGCGAACTCGCTCTGGACACCGCGACGGTGGCGCTTCTGTCGACCGCTTTCGCGCTTCCTTACGCCCTGGTGCAACCGGTGCTTGGTGTGCTCGCTGACACGTTTGGCAAAGGGCGATTGATGAATATCGCGATGGCGACAAGCGCACTCGCCGGGGCGATTGGCGCGGTCGCGCCGAATTTCTCGGTGCTGCTCGCCTCCCGCATTCTGGCCGGGATCGTCGCGGGCGGCATTTTCCCGATCGCGCTCGCGCTTGCGGGCGACCTCGTGCCGATCGCGAAGAGACAGGTGGCGATCGGCCGGCTGCTGGCCGCCGCCATGTTCGGAAATCTCCTCGGCTCGCCCTTCGCCGGGATCGTCGGCGACACGATCGGCTGGCGCGGCGTGTTCGCGCTCGTGACGGCCGCGGCGCTGATCGCCTTCGTCGCCGTATGGATCGGCTTTCGCGTCATCGCCGTCGAGCGAAGGGGACGTTTCGATCCGGACGCCGTCGCCGCGGGGTTCCGCACGATCGTGCGCAATCCTCTGACCAAGGTCTGCTTCCCCTCCGTACTGCTGGAAGGCATTGGCGTGTTCGGCCTGTTTCCGTACGTCGCCGCTTTGCTTGTTGCGCGCGGAGAAACGCGGGCGATCATTGCCGGTCTCGTCATCGCAGGATTTGGAATCGGCGGAATTGTCTATTCGTTAACCGTACCCGCGCTGCTCGGCCGGTTCGGTGAGCGGCGTATGATGTTCGGCGGCGGCGTCTCGCTTGCGCTCGCGCTGCTCGGCATCGGCGCGGGTTTGCCCTGGCAGGGCGAGTTCCTTGCCTTCGTTGTGCTGGGACTGGGCTTCTACTCCCTGCACGGTGTGATCCAGATCTACGCGACCGAGCTTGCACCGCATGCGCGCGGCCTCGCGATGTCGCTGCACTCGTCCTTCTTTTTTCTCGGACAAGCGCTTGGGCCGATCGCCTACCGCATCGGTTTCGCCAGCATTGGACTTGTGGGAACGACTGCGGTCGCCGCGCTTGTCCTCTTGCTGGTGGGAATCACTTGCGCCCGCCGGCTGCACCGAAAGCATCCCGGCGAAACGGTTTCGTAAGAACGACGGCAGCGATTAGCCGACAAAGCGGCGCCGCCGCCACATTCTGTGTTCTTGCCGCAACATGTGGACAACTTAGCCGCCGCGAGCGTCGCCAAAGCACGACGCGCCCATATTCCGCCACACGCCTACAGGATTTCGGACGCGGGGAACAAAGACCTGAGGGTCGCGAGTTATTCGATCCCCTAAGAGCATTGTTCAAGGGTGGGACGCCGAGCGATGGATGCCAAGACTGGCCTTAAGCGCAAGCTGCCCAGTCGTCATGTGACGGAAGGCCCCGAGCGCGCGCCGCATCGGTCCTACTACTACGCGATGGGCCTGACGCGGAAGCAGATCCATCAGCCGTTCGTTGGCGTCGCGACCTGTTGGAACGAAGCGGCCCCCTGCAATATCGCGCTCATGCGCCAAGCCCAGGCGGTGAAGAAGGGCGTCGCGGCCGCCGGCGGCACGCCGCGCGAGTTCTGCACCATTACCGTGACCGACGGCATCGCCATGGGGCACGAGGGCATGAAGTCGTCGCTGCCCTCGCGCGAAGTGATCGCGGATTCGGTCGAGCTGACGATGCGCGGCCATGCCTATGACGCGCTCGTCGGGCTGGCCGGCTGCGACAAGTCGCTGCCCGGCATGATGATGGCGATGTGCCGCCTGAACGTGCCCTCCATCTTCATTTACGGCGGCACGATCCTGCCCGGCACCTTCAAGGGCCGGCCGGTGACCGTGCAGGACGTGTTCGAGGCGGTTGGCAAGTATTCCGTCGGCGACATGTCCGACGACGACCTCGATCTGCTCGAGCAGAACGCCTGTCCTTCGGCGGGCGCCTGCGGCGCGCAGTTCACCGCCAACACCATGGCGACCGTTTCCGAGGCGATCGGCCTCGCGCTGCCCTATTCGGCGGGCGCGCCCGCGCCTTATGAAATCCGCGACCGGTTCTGCATGACTGCGGGCGAGCTGATCGTCGCACTGATTGCGAAGAATTTGCGACCTCGCGAAATTGTGACCCGCAAGGCGCTCGAAAATGCCGCTGCGGTCGTTGCAGCGTCAGGCGGTTCGACCAATGCTGCGCTACACTTGCCCGCAATCGCTAATGAATGCGGCATTAAGTTCGATTTGTTCGACGTTGCGGACGTGTTCAAGCGTACTCCCTATCTCGCAGATTTGAAGCCGGGCGGCCGCTATGTCGCCAAAGATTTGTTTGAGGCTGGGGGAGTTCCGCTGCTCCTGAAAACGCTTCTGGATCACGGCTATCTGCACGGCGAGTGCTTGACCGTGACCGGACGTAGTATGGCCGAGAATTTGAAAAGCGTGACCTGGAATAAAGACCAGGATGTTGTGTATCCGGCGAACCGGCCCTTGCTTCCCACCGGCGGCGTCGTCGGGCTGTCCGGCAATCTCGCGCCGGATGGCGCCATTGTGAAAATCGTCGGCCTCGAGAACCTCACCTTCACCGGCCCCGCGCGCTGTTTCGACAGCGAGGAGGCCTGTTTCGAGGCGGTGCAGAAACGTCAGTATCGGGAAGGCGAAGTCCTGGTGATCCGCTACGAAGGCCCGAAGGGCGGCCCCGGCATGCGGGAAATGCTCGCCACTACGGCGACGCTCTACGGCCAGGGCACGGGCGGCAAGGTCGCGCTGATCACTGACGGTCGCTTTTCCGGCGCGACGCGCGGTTTCTGCGTGGGCCATGTCGGTCCCGAAGCTGCGGTTGGCGGGCCAATCGCCCTTCTGCGCGATGGCGACATCATCGAGATCGATGCCGAGAACGGCACGCTGAACGTCAGGCTTTCCAAGTCCGAGCTGGATGCGCGGGCTCGCAGTCTTGTCGCCAAGCCGCCGGAATTCACCTCCGGCTATCTGTGGAAATACGCTCAGCAGGTGGGTCCGGCGCGCGCCGGCGCCGTCACCCATCCGGGCGCTGCGGTTGAGAAGAAGTGTTATGCGGACGTTTAGGCAAATAGGCCTCGTGCTCGCGTTCGGCTCGGCCTTCGGGCTGTCTCCTGCGCTTGCTTTCGAGGCGACCCGCGCGCCGACCGACGGCGTCGCTCCGGCTTCGAGCGTCGATGTGTTCCGCCGAAGCAATCCCGAAGCATCGCTCGGCTCCCAAGACCTTCAGTCGCCGCCCGCGTCTCTGCGCAGTCTTACTCCGGTTGAAGCCTTCCGCACGGGCGCACAGGCCCTGCGCGCCGGCGACACGAAGAACGGCATCGTTTCGCTCGAATACGCGGCCGCGAGCGGCCATCCCATCGCGCGATGGAAGCTTGGCCGGATGTATGCGGAAGGCGATGGGGTGAAGCAGGACGATCTGCGCGCCTTCGAGTATTTCCGCGACATCGCCGACTCCTACGCCGACGAAAGCCCGCGGACTCCCCGCGCCCGCTTCGTCGCCAACGCCTTTGTCGCGCTCGGGACCTACTATCTCGAAGGCATCCCGAATTCGCCGGTGAAGTCCGATCCCGACCGCGCCCGCGAAATGTTCACCTATGCCGCCTCCTATTTCGGCGATCCCGACGCCCAGTACCAGCTCGGGCGGATGTATCTTGAAGGCTATGGCGGCGTGAAAGATCCGAAGCAGGCGGCGCGTTGGCTGCAACTCGCCGCGAATAAAGGTCAGTACCAGGCGCAGGCGCTGCTCGGCACCGTCCTCTTCAATGGCGAAGCGGTGTCCCGTCAGGCCGCGCGCGGACTGATGTGGCTTACGCTGGCCCGCGACGCGGCCTCGGCGCAGGAAACCTGGATCGCCGACCTGCATGCCCGTGCGTTCAAGCAAGCGAACGACGAGGAACGCGCGACCGCGCTTGCCTATATCGAGCGCTGGGTCCGTGGTAACCGGCGCGACTAGCGATCCCCAGGGGAAATTCCTTTGCCGCGCCCCGTTTGGTACGGTCGGGCGAGGGCCCCAGTCGTTGGCTCACGTGGCCTTGCGGTCCGCGCGGCGCAAGTTTGGCCTTCTTCTGGTGCGCCCGAGCCGGCCGAACTCATGCGTTGCTGCGATTGAGCGGCCTTATGCGCTGAGTTCGCACCATACCGGGACGTGGTCGGACGGCTTGTCCCAGCCGCGCACATGTTTATCGATGCCGGCGGCGACGAGACGATCGGCCGCCTGCGGCGACAGCAGGAGGTGGTCGATGCGCAGGCCGATATTGCGTTGCCAGCAGCCCGCCTGATAGTCCCAGAACGTGTAAAGCCCGCCCGCATCCGAGCCGGCGCGGATCGCGTCGGTCAGTCCCAGATTTTTCAAGGCGGAGAACTTCTCCCTTGTCGTTGGCAGGAACAACGCGTCCTTGGTCCAAGCCTCAGGATTGGATACATCCTGCGGGGCGGGAATGACATTGTAGTCTCCCGCCAGAATCAGCGGCTCTTCGAGGACGAGGCGCTCGCGCGCATATTCAACAAGCCTGTCCATCCAATCAAGTTTGTAACGATATTTCTCGGAGACAGGATTGCCGTTGGGGAGATAGATCGAGGCCGCCCGCACCACGCCGGCAGGCGTCGAGACCACCGCCTCAATGAAGCGCGCATGATCGTCGGCATGGTCCCCCGGCAGGCGAGGGGTCACCTCGTCGAACGGAACCCGGGACAGGATGGCGACGCCGTTGAAGGTCTTCTGGCCGTGAACTGCGAGGTTATAGCCGAGCGCCTCGATCGGTTCGCGCGGGAAGGCCTCGTCGACGCATTTCGTCTCCTGCAGGCAAACGAGGTCGGGCCGCCGCTCCTCCAGCCAGGAGACCAGGTGGTCGAGCCGCTGCTTGACCGAATTGACGTTCCAGCTCGCGATCAGCATCGGGTTCTCACAGCGCCTAGCGGGTGCGATGGCGACAGTGCGACGGCGAGTGGAGCGAAATCAATTACATTTTGGCAAGGTTGTCCGGACAGGGCTGCGTCGCACCGGTCGTTATGCTAAGTATTGGATCGTCAACTAAATTGTGGCTCGTTACCGGGGCGATCAGGCGGCTGTTCCAAAGGCGTGTTTGCCAAGGAGTAGGGCGAGCAAACCAGGGTCGCGGTGTGCGCGAAGGCGACCGAGAAAGAACGCATTTTATGAGGAAGCCCGGGCTCCTTGTCGCGGTGGCGGCGGCGATCGCGCTTCTGGGCGGCGCGGCGGCCATGCAATGGTTCAGCGCCAACGAACGCGCGGCAGCGCAGGCGCCGCGGACGGCGCAGCGGCGCGCCGTGTCGGTCGAGGTGGGGACATCGACCAATAAGAAGGTGCCAGTGATCATCGAGGGGCTGGGAAACGTGACGCCCCTCGCAAGTGTCGCTGTCCGCACCCGCATCGATAGCGAAATCGTCGGCATTCATTTCACCGACGGTGCGATGGTGAAGGCGGGCGATCTCCTGGTCAGCCTCGACACGCGAGCGCTCGAGGCGCAGATCCGCCAGGCAGAAGCTCAGCTCGCCCGCGATCAGGCGCAATTGGAAGGGGCGGAACGCGATTTCCGCCGTTACACGGAATTGGTCGCCCGCCAATCGACGCCGCAAGTCAATCTCGACAATGCCCGCACCCAGGTTGACGTTTACAAGGCGGCCATCCGCGCGAGCCAGGCGCTGATCGACAACCTGAAAATCCAATTGAGCTATTGCAGCATCCGTGCACCGATCAGCGGTCGGATCAGCCAGGCGAGCGTGAAGGTCGGCAATCAGGTTCGCACGGCCGATGCGCAGTCGATTGCGACCATCAATCAAGTGGCGCCCGTTTACGTGTCGTTCACCGTTCCGCAAAGGGCGCTGCCCGAGGTCCGTCGCGCGTTGGCGAACGGCGAAGCCCCGGTCGAGGCGATCGTTCCCGGCGACGAGCGGCGAGCGCGCGGGTCGGTGACCATGATCGAGAACGCCGTCGACGCCGCGACCGGCATGGCGATGGTTCGCGCCACCATGCCGAATGCGGACGACCTTCTCTGGCCCGGCACCCTCGTCACGGCTCGACTCACGCTGCGCAACGAAGAGGCGGTCGTGGTTCCGGCGGCGGCGGTGCAGGTAAGCCAGCAAGGCACGTTCGTCTACGTCGTTGCGGACGGCGTCGCCCGCGTGCGGCCGGTCAAGGTGGCGCGGACACAGGGGAACGAGGCCGTTCTGGAAAGCGGCTTGACCGGCGGCGAGACCGTCGTCACCGACGGGCACCTCCAGCTGAGCGACGGCGCGCGTGTCGCCCCCCGGAATGGGCGGGAAGCGCGCGAGCGCAAGGCCGGAACATGAGCATCTCCGAAACCTGCATTCGCCGCCCGGTGATGACGACGCTGATTACGGCGTCGATGCTCGTGTTCGGGTTCTTCGCCTATCGGCTGCTTCCGGTTGCCGCGCTGCCGACGGTCGACTTCCCGACCATCGCCATCACGGCGACATTGCCGGGCGCGAGCCCGGAGACCATGGCGGCCTCCGTGGCGTCGCCGATCGAGCGCCAGCTCTCGACCATTTCCGGCGTGAGTTCGATGACGTCGAGTTCCTCGCTCGGCTCGACGCAGATCATCGTCCAGTTCGACCTCAACCGCGATATCGACGGGGCGGCGCTTGACGTGCAGACGGCGCTATCCGTCGCGCAGCGCCGGCTGCCGGTCGAGATGACGACGCCGCCCACGTTTCGGAAGGTCAATCCGGGCGACTTCCCCATCCTCTATATCAGCCTCGTATCCCCGACCTTGCCGTTGTCGACGGTGAACGATTACGCGGAGGTCACGCTCGCTCAGCAGATTTCGCAGATACCGGGCGTCGCCCAGGTGCTCGTCTACGGAGCGCAACGTTTCGCCGTCCGCGTGCAGGCCGACCCGGTCGCCGCCGCCGCCCGCAATATCTCGCTCGAAGACATCCGCGGCATCGTATCCAAGACCAATTCCAACACGCCGGTCGGCACGATCACCGGCGATCGGCAGAACGTGACGCTGACCGCGACGGCGGCGATGTCGCGCGCCTCCGAATACCGCGACGTCGTCATCGCCTACCGCAACGGCGCTCCCGTTAAGCTGAGCGACGTCGCCCGCGTCATCGACAGCGTCGAGAACGATAAGATCGCGAGCTACTTCAACGACGAGCGGGCGATCGTGCTCGCGATCCAGCGCCAGCCGTCGGCCAATACCGTCGCCGTGGTCGATGCGGTGCGCGAGGCCCTCCCGGCCTACCGCGCGCAGGTGCCGGCCGCCATCCGCATGGAAGTGCTGATGGACCGGTCGGTCTCGATCCGCGAGTCGGTCGCCGACGTTCAGCGTACGCTGGGGATCGCCATCAGTCTGGTCATCCTCGTGATCTTTCTGTTCCTGCGCAAGCTGCCGGCGACCATCATTCCCGGGCTCGCCGTGCCGGTTTCGCTGATCGGCACGTTCGCGGCGATGTATGCGCTCGGCTTCTCCATCAACAACATGACGATGCTGGCGCTCACGCTGTCGGTCGGCTTCGTGGTCGACGACGCCATTGTCATGCTCGAAAACATCGTGCGCCATATCGAGGCCGGCATGCGGCCCTTCGAGGCCGCCCTCAAGGGCGCCCGCGAGATCGGCTTCACCATCATCTCGATTACGCTGTCGCTCATTGCCGTCTTCATCCCGGTCCTCCTGATGGGCGGGCTGGTCGGCCGGGTGTTCCGCGAATTCGCCGTGACGATCTCGGTCGCAATCCTTATTTCCGGCTTCGTCTCGCTGACGCTGACGCCGATGTTGTGCGCGCGCCTTTTGCGCAGCGAGCGCCACGACGCAAAGCAGGTCCTGGCGCTGCGGCTGTTCGAGCGTTGTTTCAACGCGATGCTGCGCGCCTATGAGTGGACGCTCGACCGCGTACTCCGCCACAAGCTCGCGATGTTGGTCGTGACCATCGCCACGATGGCGGGCACGATCTGGCTTTACATCATCATTCCCAAGGGCTTCTTCCCGACCGAGGACACCGGATTCATCGCCGCGACGGTGGAAGGACCGGCGGACATCTCGTTCAAGGCGATGACGGAACGCCAGCGCGAGATCGCCGAGATCGTGCGCGCGGATCCCGCCATCATCTACGTCAACTCGACGGTCGGCTCGGGAGGACCGAACGCCACGACCAACAACGGACGCATGTTCATCGCGCTCAAGCCGAAGGACGAGCGCGAGTCCTCGACGGCGGTCATTCAGCGTCTTCGTCAGAAGAACGCGAGCGTCATCGGCATGGCCGTGTATTTCCAGAACGTGCAGAATCTCAACATCACCGGCCGCATGACGAAGGGGGAGTACCAGTACACGCTGCGCTCCAGCGACACCGACGCGCTGTACCGGATCGCTCCCCTCTTGCGCGAGCGGGTCGCGCGAATCGACGGGCTGCGCGACGTCGGCAGCGACCTGTACATCAGCAATCCGCAGATGACGGTCGAAATCGATCGCGAACGCGCCGCGGCCTATGGGATCTCGGTCGATCAGGTCCGCCAGGAATTGTTCAACGCGTTCGGCACGCGCCAGGTCGCGACCATCTATACGCCGTCGAACGACTATGAGGTGATCCTGGAAAGCCTGCCCGAGTTCCAGGCCGATCCGACGGCGCTGTCCAAGATCTTCCTGAAGACTGGATCGAGCGGGGCGGGCGCGGCGGTGGCCGGCGCGATTGCTCCGGGCTCCGGCGTGACCGGCGCGACCACGCCCACCGGGCCGGTCGTTCCGCTCTCCGCGGTGACCAAGATCGTGCCGACGGTCGGGCCGCTGCAAATCAGTCATCAGGGCCAACAGCCGTCGGTGACGATTTCTTTCAATCTCGCGCCCGGCTTCTCGCTCGGCCAGGCGGTCGACGCCATCGGACAGATCGAGCGTGAAATGAATTTGCCCGCTTCGATCGTGACCGGGTTCGAGGGCTCGGCCCAGGTGTTCCAGGATTCGCTCCGCGGGCAGGGCGTGCTCGTCCTTGCGGCCGTGTTCGCCGCCTATGTCGTGCTCGGCATTCTCTATGAGAGTTTCGTTCATCCGATCACGATCATCTCCGGTCTGCCTTCGGCCGGCGTCGGCGCGCTGCTCACGCTCATGGCGTTCCGCATGGACCTGTCGGTGATCGCAATGATCGGCATCGTCATGCTGGTCGGCATCGTCAAGAAGAACGCGATCATGATGATCGATTTCGCGATCGAGCGGCGACGTGTCGGCCTCGCTGCGGAACCGGCGATCCGCGAAGCATGCCTGTTGCGTTTTCGCCCGATCATGATGACCACGTTCGCGGCGATATTCGGCGCCCTGCCGGTCGCGCTCGGCGCCGGCGCCGGGGCGGAATTGCGTCAGCCGCTTGGCGTCGCGGTCGTAGGTGGTCTCATCTTTTCACAATTGCTGACGCTCTACATTACGCCCGTCGTCTACATCTATCTCGATCGGTTCGACCGGCGGCTGCGGCGCCGCCTCGAGCCGCAGCTCGAAGAGGTGCGTCCGCGCGAGCGGCCCGCGATCGCGGCTGAATAGCAACGTTGCGCGCGCGTCGGCGGCGTCGCTTTGCTTTCCCGATGAATGACGGATGAACGGTCCGTCCGTCCATAATCCTGCTGGGATTTGTCAGTTATTCTGCGCGTCGATGTGACTTGCATCGCGCCGGAGAGCGAAAGCTGGTTTGAGGCAATTAATCGTTTGGCCGATTATTGACCAAGGACGGCCGACCGGATTGAGGCGTGGCGACCCGACGATCAAACCCGCAACGGGACAAAGCGCGTGCGATGGGCGCAGCCGTATGATGACAACGAGGGAGAAGACAATGCGTGGTGCGTTTCTTGGTGTGGCTATGGCGGCCGGGACTGCGCTCGGCGGAATGACAGGCGCGTCGGCGGCGCCTGCAGGCGGCGCTGCGGTTCTGGACGCGGCGGCGCAGGCCAATCCGCTGGTTCAGGTGCAACACTGGCGCTGGGGCAGCGGGGGACATGGATGGCGCCGCAGCCACTGGCGCTGGGGCAGCGGCGGCTGGGGCGGATGCCGCGTTCGCTGCAATCCATGGCGCTGCTGGCGCGTGTGCTGGTAACGCAACGCCGCCGACTTGCGGAGAAAAGGGCCGGCCGCCTCGGGGCGCGCCGGCTCCTTTTATTTCAAGGCAGCGCGTTGTTATCGATCGGCGAAGCGGTCGAGAAGAGCGACCCTCAGCGCAGCGGCTCCTTCGCGCGCCCGTTCTTCTTGAACGCGAGTGGTGCCAGCTTGAAGCGGTACTGGCTCTTTTCGTCGGCGACGAAGCAGGCGTCGTAATCCGTCGCCGGAATCCGCGCGTCCGCGGCGCAACGGTCGAACGCCATCAGCTCTTCGACGTCCCCGTAATAGTAATAAGGCGCGATCATATGGCGCTGCGCGCCGTCGGGCGATCCGCCGAAACGATCGATCTTGCCCTTCAGGCTCGGCTCCGCTTTCAGCAGCATGTCGCGAAAGGCTTCGCCTTCAATGAAATTATCCGGCAACTGATCGAACGGCCCGTCGAAATAGTTGTTCAGCCGCGAATTGATCAAGGCGGCGCCGATCAGGATTTTTCGCGGCAGCCGGCGATCGCGATAGAAGGCGTAGCCTGTGCGTTTGCCGACCAGGATGCGGTCGGTGCGCGGCATGGATTCGAACGCGTCAGGCACGTCCGCCATCTCGTCCAGGAGATACAGAAAGACCTTCAGCCGCGTATTGAAGATGAGAAAAAATGTAACTACCCAGGTTGGGCGACAGCGATAGATTTTCCTCGACTGCGTAGGCGGTTTCCGATTCAAGAATCGGATGATTCGCGAAACGCCGAGCGTGCCGTGCACGGAAAACCTGATCGCGCTGATAGCGGCGCTGAGGGCCGAGAATGAATCTCTGAAGGCGCGGATTGCCGAACTCGAGCGCCAGCTCGGATTGAACAGTTCGAACAGCGGCAAGCCTCCGTCGAGCGATGGGCTGAAGAAGCCGGCGCGGGTGACGAGCCTGCGGGAACGTTCTGCCAAGAAGCCGGGCGGGCAGAAGGGTCACAAAGGCGAGACCCTGCGGCAGGTCGCTGATCCCGATGATGTCGTCGATCATTACCCGTCGGCCTGCTCTGGGTGCGGCGCGGGCCTCGATCCGGACACGAGCGTCGGCCACAGCGCCCGGCAGGTGTTCGATCTGCCCGAGCCGGAGCCTCTCGTCGTCACCGAACATCGTGCACACGATTGCCGATGCCCCGCCTGCGGCGCGAAGACGCGGGCGGCGTTTCCAGATGGCGTCAATGCACCCGTGCAATACGGCACGCGGATCGGCGCTTTCGTGCTCTATCTCCTGCACTACCAGTTGTTGCCCGAGAAGCGTCTGGTCGAGTTGTTGGCCGATCTCCTCGGGGTGAAGCTGGTGACCGCGACCATCGCCCGGATCAGCCAGGACTGTGCCCGGCGCTTCCAAGGCTTCGCCGATGTCGTGCGAGTCCATGTCGCAGCGGCGCCGGTCAAGCACATGGATGAAACCGGCTTTCGGATTGGCGGCAGAACACAATGGCTGCATATCGCCTCCACCGCGCTGCTGACCTTCTATCGCGTCTGCGCCAAGCGCGGCAGCCTCTTGATGAATGTCGCCGGCATCGTCGTCCACGATCACTGGAAGCCCTATTACACGATGCCGGGCGTGCTGCACGCCTTGTGCAACGCCCATCACTTGCGCGAACTGAAGGCTCTCGTCGAAATCGAGAAAGAAGACTGGGCGCGCAAAATGCAGCGGGTACTGCGGCGCGCCTGTCACGCGGCGAACCTCGCACGCGATCGAGGCGTGCCGCTGAAGCCGTCTCTGATCGCACTGATCGAGCGCTGTTACGACGCCATTATCGCCGAAGGGCTGGCATTCCACGAGGCCCATGCGCCACTGGCCCAACCCGTGAAGGGAGGCGGAAAACGGCGCGGCCGTGTGCCTCGCCGAACCGGACACAATCTCCTCTTGCGCCTCGCAACGCGCAAACAGGACACGTTGCGCTTTCTTCACGATCCGAAGGTGCCCTTCACCAACAATCAAGCCGAGCGCGACGGGCGCATGATGAAGCTCCGGCAGAAAATCTCCGGCGGCTTTCGCTCGGTCGAAGGCGCGATGGACTTCGCGCTCATCCGATCCCTCTTCTCGACCGCCAAGAAGCAGGGCTGGAACGTCATCGATGCCCTGACCTGCGACCCAGCAAACTTGGCGAAATCCCTGCGTCTTTCATGAGCCAGCTAGGCAACCTAGCCAGTAACGAAAAATCGAATTCCCAACTCGTCGGCAATCGGACCGACGAAGATCTCGTCCGCGCCGAGCGCGTCGGCGGGCGGCTTCACCAGCGAAAGATCATTGAGCGCGAACAGGACGCTGCGTCCCGCATAGGCGACACGGTAGAGAAAGCGCTCGACCTTCTCGACCGAGACCCCTTGCGAGGCGTCGAGTAGGCGGTAGGTGAGGGGTGTCTCGCGCCGCCACTCCGCCATGTCCTCGGAATAGGCAAAATGCAACTTGCCTTCGTCGCGATCGCTCGCGTCAAGGCGGAGATTGCCGTTGTAAGGCACGCCGCGATGGATGAAAGTGAAGTAGTAATAATTTTCCGTCGGATAGACTTTCACCCGATCCGGCAGGCTGTTGAAGACAAACGCAAAGACCGCCATTGGATCGTCGATCGCGAGCACGGTCGGCCGCGTGAGGTCCTCGATATAGCTCTGGTTGGTGTTGAGCTTTGGCGGCGCTCCGGTTTGGGCGAACACATCCGACCCATGCGGAAACACAGCCGCAATCAAACCGATCCCGAGGGCCCGCCTCGCGCACCAGCGCCGTCGCAACGGCTCGGCATGGGGGCGTCGAAGATCGGTCATGCGGGCTTGCTCCAAACAAGGCGATAGCCCGCGCACGGCCGGTTGACCAGCCATGCGCGCCGCGCTGCTTCCGTCGCCCACGGGACGCCAAACAGGCGCGTCTTCCGCTGCGCGGGCCTAGGGTTCGACCCGTGTCCAGCCGTCGGGTCCAAGCCGCTCCTGCGGCAGGAATCGCGCCTTGTAGTCCATCTTGCGCGAGCCGTGCACCCAATAGCCGAGGTACACGTAGGCCAGCCCCAATCGCTTGGCCCGCGCGATATGGTCGAGAATCATCAGGGTTCCGAGCGAACGTTGGCTCTCGTCAGGCTCGAAGAACGAGTAGACCATCGACAGCCCGTCCTTTAGGACGTCGGTGAGCGCGACCGCGAGCAGATCGCCGCGCCCCTCGTCGCTACGCCGTCGATACTCGACGAGGCGCGTGTTTACATGGCTGTCCTCGATCATCATGGCATAGTCGAGGACCGTCATGTCGGCCATGCCGCCGTCCTGGTGACGTGCGTCGAGATAGGCGCGGAACACGCCATATTGCTCCGAGGTCGGGGTCGCAACGCGCATTTCACCGAACACATCGGCGTTGCGCTGGCGCACGCGCCGCAAACTGCGAGTCGGGCGGAACTCGTCAACCAGCACGCGCACCGAGACGCAGGCGCGGCAATTTTCGCAGGCCGGCCGGTAAGCGATCGACTGGCTGCGGCGGAATCCGCCTTGTGTCAAAAGATCGTTGAGGTCGCCGGCGCGATCGCCGACCAGATGGGTGAAGACCTTGCGTTCCTGACGGCCGGGAAGGTAGGGGCAGGAGGATGGTGCGGTCAGATAGAATTGCGGCGTGTCGCGCGAGTGCCGTGTCATGCTGGCGGCTCCGCCGATCCGCCGGGCGGGGTTCGCTCCGAACTATTTGCGCTGCGGAATCTTGCGCCGATTGACATGTCCTGTTCAACGATAGGGGCCGAGGTCGCGGAGCCGCTGGGCGCGTTGTTCATTGTTGATGATGATGGTTCCGAGGACGATATCATGAAGGAGCCGGCGGCGGTGATTGAAAAAGCACACGAGCAGAACGAGCGGCGTCAAGGCGGAGATCGAAATCCAGAACAGAATCGCTTGCACGGCCCCTAGCACGAAGTAGGACGGCGCGCCGTACCACGTGCGCATCTCGATATCGACTATCCGCATCCCAATGGTCGCCGAACGTGGCCCGCCCAGCGTCAACCCGTAGTAAAAAACCGCCCAGACGATCGACGCCGGGCTCAAGACCCAGTACAGCAACCAGCCAACTCCGAGCGTCACGATCCCAAACAGAAAGATGAAGATGGCGGCGAGTACGACAGGCACTCCGATGACGATCACGTCGATCACAAAGGCGATCACCCGCCGCGCGAGAACGCCCTCGAAAAGCTCCGGGTTCAGGGCCGGGTCGAAGACATGCGGCCTGTCCGCGAACGCGTCGCCGAGACGCCTGGATTCGTCGTCCGCCATAGAGGTCATTCCGTTCATTCCGGTGCCGCATGCGCGTTGGCGTCGGGCCGCGCCGATCAGCCCTGGCCCCGATAGGTTAGCTTCGGGCCGGCCCACGCTGCACCGCACAGGGATAAGCGATGGATTTGGCGCAGGCAAGGCGCATGCCTGTCGTATTTCGTTTTTTAACCGGAGCCGGTCGTGACCGTAACCTTCGCCGCTATCGAAGCCGCACGCCGCGCGCTCGCGGGCCAGGTGATCGCGACGCCGATGCTGCCGGCGCCGAAACTCTCCGCCCTGACCGGGGCCGACGTCTACGTCAAATACGAAAACCTGCAGGTCACCAACTCGTTTAAGGATAGGGGCGCCTTCATCAAGCTTGCCGCCCTCTCCGAAGCGGAATGCCGGCGCGGCGTGATCGCGATGTCCGCCGGCAATCACGCCCAAGCGGTCGCCTACCATGCCGCGCGTCTTGGTATTCCGGCCACCATCGTGATGCCGGTGACGACGCCGGTTGTGAAGATCGCCGCGACGCGGGCCTATGGCGCAACCGTCGTGCTCGATGGCGAAAATCTGAGCGAGGCGCAGGGCCGCACCGAAGCGATCGCGGCGGAACAGGGCTTGGCCTGGGTCCACCCCTATGACGACCCGTATATCATTGCCGGGCAGGGCACGATCGCATTGGAAATGCTTGAGGATAACCCGGACCTCGACGTGCTGGTCGTCCCGATCGGCGGCGGCGGCCTGATCTCCGGAAACGCCATCGCGGCGCGCGCCGTCAATCCCGCGATCGAGGTGATCGGTGTGGAGGCCGCGCTTTATCCCGCCATGCGCAATGCGATCACCGGCGAAAGCCGCTCCGTGGGCGGGGCGACCCTCGCCGAGGGCATCGCGGTGAAGAATGTCGGCCGCCTCACATTGCCGATCATTCGCGAGCTGGTCAGCGAGATCGTCCTGGTCGACGAGGCTCAGCTCGAGCGGGCGGTTAATGCGTATTTGACGCTGCAAAAAACCATGGCGGAAGGAGCGGGGGCGGCCGGGCTCGCAGCCATGCTCGCCGCGCCCGAGTGGTTCGCCGGCAGGCGCGTCGGGCTCATCCTCTGCGGCGGCAATATCGATCCGCGCATCCTTGCGTCGATCATGGTGCGAGAGCTCGAGCGCGATGATCGGATCGTCTCGTTCCGGCTGACCATCAGCGATCGGCCGGGCGTGCTTGGGGCGATTGCAACCCTTTTAGGCAAACTCGGCGGCAATATCCTCGAGGTTGATCATCACCGGCTGTTCCTCGACGTGCCGGCGAAGGGGGCGAAGCTCGACGTCACGCTCGAAACGCGCGACCGGTGGCATGCGGATGAAATCCGCCGGGCGCTCGCGGAGGAGGGCTATCAGCCGGTTCCGATCGAAACGGGGAAGGCGGTTGCGTAGGGCTTGCGTCAATCTCGCGGGGGAGAGGGACAGACGCAAGCCGTACGCCGTGCAGGTCGACCAAATCAGGCTGTAAAAACAGATCAGTAAGTCTGCGGCTTAAACAGCTCACTATTCGTGATCGCCTGTCCCGATAGGCGCGGATCTGTGAAAGCCGGCCGCGGCCGAGGCAGCGGGATCGCCACGACTCGCGGGCGAGGAACCAAGCCGTTCGACACCACGGAGGCCGACTCAACCGAGCGCGAGACCAACGTCGGCGACAGCAGCGTCTCGGTGCCGCCCATGGAGGGCATAACGGCGGCGATGTCGACCGGATTGGTCAGTTCGGCTCCAGGTTTGCCGTCGGCGGTGACCGTCAGCTCGGATGTCGCTGTCCGCTCGGGAGCAGGTGCGGCCTGATCGACCGAACCGGCCCTGGGGGCGGTCACAGGGCTCGGATCGAGTTCAGGCGGAACCGTCTTGGACGCGATCGTCGTTTGCGAGGTCGCCGGCGACTCTGCCGTGTCCCGGGGGCTGAAAATCATGTTCGTGGCGAGGACCCACGCGGCGAGCACCAGCACGCCGAACGCAAGAACCGAGACCAGCCGGCGCGGTTTACGCTTGGCTCTGCGGATTTCACCACCGTCGCGCATGGCTCCCCCCAACGCAACAACTTAGGCCGACCTTTGCAACCTTTCGGCTACACGTGGTGCGAAATAAGTCAGAACGCCATCTGCCCCCGCCCGCTTGAAAGCGATCAAGCTCTCGAGCATGGCCTTTTCGCCGTCGAGCCACCCGGACTCGGCCGCAGCCATTATCATCGCATATTCGCCGGACACTTGGTAGGCAAAGGTTGGCCGCGCAAAGGTTTCTTTGACCCGATACAGGATGTCGAGATAGGGCAATCCAGGCTTCACGATGAGCATGTCCGCGCCCTCGGCGATGTCCAGTTCGACCTCCCGCAGGGCTTCATCCGAATTCGCAGGATCCATCTGATAAGTGCGCTTATCACCTGTGAGATTCGCCGCCGAGCCGACTGCGTCGCGGAACGGGCCATAAAAGGCGGATGCATATTTGGCGGCATAGGCCATGATCTGGACCTCGTTCCTTCCCGCCTCGTCCAGCGCATGGCGGATCGCCCCGACCCGCCCGTCCATCATGTCCGAGGGGGCGACGATATCGCATCCCGCCTCGACCTGGACGATCGCCTGCTTCATGAGCACGGCCACCGTCTCGTCGTTGACGATCTTGCCGTTCCGCAGCAGCCCGTCATGGCCGTGGCTGGTGTAGGGATCGAGTGCGACATCGCACATGATCCCGATCTCCGGCACCTCCCGCTTGATGGCCCGCACGGCTCGGCAGACCAAATTCTCGGGGTTCAGCGCCTCCGTTCCGTCCGTGTCCCGTAACGCCGGATCGGTGTAGGGGAATAGCGCGAGACAGGGAATGCGGAGGGCGGCGGCCCGCTGGGCGGCGCGCACAGCCTCGTCGATCGAGAGCCGCTCGACGCCAGGCATGGAGGTGATGGGCACCCGCGTTCGATCGCCGTCCACCAGGAACAAGGGCCAGATCAGGTCGTCGACAGTCAGCACGGTCTCGCGCACCAGCCGCCGGGTCCATTCCGCCCGCCGGTTGCGCCGCGGCCTGTGCGTGAGGTCGAGCCGTTGCTCGCGCGCCGGTGTTTCGTCCGCCAGTGGAACGAACCGCATTTTCGGCCCCAGCGGGCGTCCGAACTTGATCGCCATGACCGGCTACCTCCGCGACTGACTGTCCCCCCTCACGGCTTTTGTAGGCTCGTCGGGTTGATCCGACAACGCCAGCAGGCGGCCACAGGGGCAGAAACGCGATCGCCTAGCATCCGATAGGAGACCCCCCGGCTCTGCCGGGGTGGCAGTAGCAGTTTGACGTTTAAAGGGGTCCATCGACGAAGCTTCCAAATCGTGAGCCGCCAAGCACACGAAAGGGAAGTTCATCGATGGACGAGGTTGAGAGCCTAAGTCACACGAAATGGGACTGCAAATATCACGTGGTCTTCATTCCCAAGTGCCGCAGGAAGACGCTGTACACCGAGCTGCGCAGGCATCTTGGGGAGGTGTTCCGGAAGTTGGCGATGCAGAAGGAATGCCGGATCGAAGAAGGGCACCTGATGCCGGATCACGTGCACATGATGATCTCGATCCCACCGAAATATGCGGTGTCGCAGGTCGTGGGCTTCATCAAGGGCAAGAGCGCCAATCCACCTGGCCCGCGTCTACGGCGAACGTAGGCGCAATCTCGTGGGCCAGCATTTCTGGGCCAGAGGGTACTACGTCTCTACTGTGGGGCGGGACGAGCAAGCAATCCGTGAGTACATCAAGAACCAGGAAGAGGAGGATAAGCGCCTGGAGCAACTCAATCTGTGGCGCTGACGTGCCGCCATAGGCGGCACCCGAACCCGGGATCGCGTTAGCGACCCCAACCAGCCGCTTCGAGCGGCTCACATCCTAAAGCCCCCGGCTCTGCCGGGGGATATTTACATCCCCCAGAAAACCGATGGCCTACTCGCTGGACGCGTTGGCGGCCTATCAGCGCCGCCGCTGGATGCAGCCGAACGCGCATCTTTATATGCGGCCGGACGCGCATCGCTTCATACGGTCGGATGCGGCGCGTTCTATGCCGAACGCGGATCGCTGGCGGCATCCTGACGAAAAGCTCTGGAACCTTCATGCCGCCCACCAACGGCGCGCGAAGTTCGCGCCGGAGATGGGCCAAAGGCAACCGCTCGCCGCCGAGCTTGCGCGGCTGCAGGCGCAGCACGATGCGCTCCGCGGACGCTTCATTGCGTGGAAGGGCGAACTCGCCCGGACACGCGCGCTGGAACGCGCGGAAGCAAAGCGCCTGAAGCGGCGGTCAGACGCCGCCTGGGACAAGTTCATCGCCGCGTTCAAGCGGCACTGGAACGCTTGCCGCAAGGCGTTGCACCCCTCGCATTATGATCCCAACCAGCCGCGCGTGCCCGCCGGGCATCCCGACGGCGGTCAGTGGACGAGCGATGGCCCCGAAACGGTGCCCGCGACAGGAGGCGCAAACGATCCGCGCGTCCTGTCGGACGCAACGCCCGACAACGACTGGATTCCGGGCGCGCGTTATGCGCAGAACGATTCCTCACGAACTCGGTGCGTCGGGAAGTAGCCCTCCGCTTGGCGAACCGCCAGCAATCCCGCCAGAACGGCCGCCGACTGCTCAGGAACGAAGCAATTTCCTTAAAGCCGCTGCCAAATGGATGGCAGCAGCCCTCAGACTAGGTCGGTCGATCAGTCCCTTTGTCTCCGCGTACGAGGCGATGTCTTGGTTGGACACGGACCGGCCTTTCATGGAGGCATATCTGGATCCGCCGAAAACGCTCGAAGAATTACAAGAAGCTGTTTCAGAGCCAAGAAGCGGCTATCATATTCATCACATTGTCGAACAGGGGCCGGCTTTGCAGGCGGGTTACGGAAGCGAACAAGTCGATGCGCGCGAAAACCTCGTGCGCATCCCAGCGCTCAAGCATTGGGAGATTACCGGCTGGTTCGGGAGGAAAAATAAGGAATTCGGCTGGCGCCGCCCGAGAGACTATCTTCGTGACAAAAATTGGAGTGAACGGGTCCAGGTTGGTCGAGATGCTCTTGTTATGCACGGAGTTCTCAAGCCATGAGTGCGACGCTCGGCAGACTAAGCACCGAAGAGCTAGTAGACCGGTTTGTAGAAATCGCAATACGACAGGATTGACCAATGTCGGCGATGAAAAAAGTTAGGCCCGTCAACTCTCTCCTTTTCATCTCTGATCCCGACGGGGACGGGAGGTTGATCCAGGTAGTAAGCCTGCTTTCAATGGTGATTTGGAAACGCCTAATCGTGCCGTTGTCGTGTCAACAGTAGAGCGCGAGACAGTCCTCGAATCGGACGTGGCTGACACTCGCACGCATGTAAGAATTCGGCTGAATCACCCGCGCTGGCCCGACAAAGTGATCATCGGCGTTGAATAAGTAAGGAGTTCCAGGACCTCCGGTATGATGGAAGTAGGCCCGGCACGGATCGCGATTGAGCCAACAAATCTTTATAGCCGCAGGATCGGTGTCGCGCTGAAGTGCGGCGAACGTCGCGTTCGCCGCCGCTGCGCCGAGCGTCATCGCGTTCGCGCTTAAGTATGGCGAAGGGCCGGTTCGGATCGTTGAGCCGGGCGCGGCGGCCTTAACGATTTGCCCGTCTGTTGGATACGCTCGTCAGATAATCACGGATAAGGGCAAAGCTCGCATCGCAGCGCGCATTTCCGTAACGGCAGCGCGCCAAAGGATCACCCATGAGCTCAATTCTTCTCACGCCGCCGGCGGTCGAGCCGCTGTCGCTCGCCGAGGCGAAAGCCTGGCTGCGCGTCGACCAGGCGGATGACGATGCGCTGATCGCGGCGCTCATCTCATCGGCGCGCACGCATGTCGAAGCGCTGACGCGGCGTGCGCTGATTGCGCAGACCTGGCGGATCGTGCGCGATGCGTGGCCGGCCGAAGGGCGGCTCGAAGTGCTGCCCGCGCCGCTGCGCCAGGTGTTGGCCGCGCGCGTCTATGACGCCGCTGGCGCAACGCAATCGATCGATCCGCAGGTCTTTGCCATCGATAACGCCGCCGCGCCGAGCGTCATCGCGTTTGCGCCGCGCGCGCTGCCGCAGCCAGGCCGCAGCGTCGCCGGCATCGAGATCGATGTCGTGGCGGGCTATGGAACGATGGCGTCCGCCGTTCCCGAGCCGCTGAAGCAGGCGATCCGCCAGCTTCTCGCCCATTGGTATGAAAACCGCGGCGTCGCCGCGATCGGCGAGGCCGCGTTGCCCTTGCCGGCGACGGTCGCCGCCTTGATCGCGCCCTATCGGGTGCTGTCGCTATGATCGACCCCGGACGCCTCAATCGCCGCCTCGTCGTGGAGGCGCCGGCGGAAACGCCGGACGACGCCGGCGGCGTTGTCCGCGACTATTCGGATATCGCCACGATCTGGGCCGAGCTTGCGCCCATCGCCGCGCGAGCCGACGCCGAAGCGGCCGGCGCCGGCGCGACGGTGACCCATCGCATCATCATGCGCGCCGGCCCCGCTATCACGACGCGGCATCGCCTGCGCCTGGACACGCGGCTGTTCCGCATCGTCAGCGTGCGCGCGCACGGCCGTGCCGGCCGCTTTCTCGAGATCCACGCCGAAGAGCGGGTGGACTGAATCTGCCGCAACAAAAGAGCGCTGCGCGCGAGCGCCAGCGCCACCCGATCCCCCTCCCTAACCCTCCCCCGCAAGCGGGGGAGGGAGCGGCGCGCAGCGACGCGCAGCGACGCGGAGGGGCCGTATCGATTGCCGGGTCACGCCCGGCAAGGACGTGTCCTGAAATCTTGCGAGGCAAATCATGCCGACCGCCGCCGCCGCCGCGCTGCGCAGCGCGATTCATGCCGCTTTGGTCGCCGACGGCGCGCTCTTGGCGCTGCTCGGCGGCGCGCATGTCTATGACGAACCGCCGCGCCATGTCGCCTTTCCTTACGTGACGATCGGCGAGGCGCGCGTGACCGACTGGTCGACCGGCGGCGATAAAGGCGAAGAGCATCAGCTCACGCTGCACGCCTGGTCGCGCCAGGGCGGCCACAAGGAGGCGCATCTGATTGCGGGCGCGCTGCTGCAGGCGCTCGACGACGCGCCGCTCGCGCTCGCCGGCCACCGGCTGGTCAATCTGCGCTTCGCGGTCGCCGACGTGCGGCGCGAGGCGGACGGGCGCACCTACCACGCGCTGGTCCGCTTCCGCGCGGTCACCGAGCCCGCGTGACCAGAACCCGTTCCGACGGGTCCACCCCTCAGCCTCAAAGCCCGACAGTGAGGGGAGGGCCTCCCGGCAATTTCCAGCTATAGGGATCGAAAATGGCCGCGCAAAAGGGCAAAGACCTGCTTCTCAAGATTTACGACGGCTCGAATTACGTCACGGTCGCGGGGCTGCGCTCGCGGCGGCTCGCCTTCAACGCCGAAACAGTCGACATCACGCACGCGGAATCGGCGGAACGCTGGCGCGAGCTGCTCGACGGGGCGGGCGTCAAGCGCGCGTCGGTGTCGGGCCGCGGCCTGTTCAAGGATGCGGCGTCCGACGCGCTGTTGCGGCAAACCTTTTTCGACGGCGCGGTGAAAGCCTACCAGCTCGTCATCCCGGACTTCGGTACGGTGACGGGACCGTTCCAGATCGCCAGCTTCGAATTCGCCGGCGAGCACAACGGCGAGGTGACCTACGAGCTTGCGCTCGAATCCGCCGGCGCGCTCGCCTTCGCGGCGATCTGACGACCGGGGTGGAAGCCCCGGTCGATCGCCCGGGCGCCCAATCAGAAGGCCCGGATCGTCCCGTAATAGCTTCCGTACAACCGATCCGAATGATGGTGCTCGTAACTGCTGAGCGGCGTTCATGTCGGCTGTCTTGACCACCGCGGGCCATCGCGCGCGCGGCGCTCGCCCGCGCCGCTATGTCCTTCCGCGAGCCTTTGATGCGCGGAACGACGACGATGCGGCGGGTGTCCAGGATCTATATGACATTCCTATTCCGCCGACGCGACTTCCCTCTCGAAAACCTATGCCGTCAGTGGCAGGTTAGTGCTGTTGCCGGCGGAAGCCCCTTTGACTTCGTACGGGTTCGCTGGCCGCCGGTTCTGAGGAGAGCGTCATGTCAATCGATAATTGGATCGGCGGCGCCGACCAGACATTTGCTTTCATGCTGGCTCTGCCGTTCCTTGTTGGCCTTGCAGGGCTCCTCGCGGAATATCTCGGCAGGCGCTGGGCAACCGCCGAGCGGGCTGGTGAAAAGTCTTGCATCACGCCGAGACCCGGCAGCAGCCGGCGCATGCGGATTGCCGACGATCCTCGACCGCCTCGTGTTCAAGCTGCGTGAGCCGCGTGCCGACTGGCCGAATCAAAAAGAGGGCCGTTAGGCCCTCCTAAATCCGCAGACGGACAGACTGCGTTCAGCCGCGTTGGCCGAACAACGCCCCGAAGAACGGGAAGACGGGCGCGTTCCTGTAGCGGGCATATTGGCCCGGCTGGGACCGCTTTTTCTGGACCACGCGCGGGCGCTCAGGAGCGGCAGGCTTCGCCTCGGGCGCGGCGGCTACGACAGGCGCCTCATCGGCCGGCTTCGCCTCAGCCGGTTGGGGCGACGGTTCAGCAGCTGGCTTTGTAAACTCGGCAGCCTTGATCGGGGCCGCCAGCGGCGTCGTAAAACCACCAGCCGGCGCGCCGCTGCCGCGCGCTTCACCGCCGCGGCCGTCCGTTTCGAGGCTCACGACAGCGGGTGGCGCGCTCGTGCTCGGAAGTTTTGCCACCACGGGGCGGGCCGTGGTCGAATTCGCCGCTTCGACCGAAATTGGGCCAGGCGCCGACGGCGTCGCATAGACGGGACCATAAGCGACAACGGTCGGTTGCGTCGCTTCCTGGGCGGAAGGGGAGATTTCGGCGACAACGTTATAGGCCAAAATCGACGCAATCACGCCGACACCGAAACTGCCCATCACAAGCGCCGATTGCTTGGCCCGAGGCGGGCGGGCCTGCTTCGGCCAAAGCGAATGGTTAGCGCTGCACTGGTAAGGCATATTTGACCCCCCGAGCCCTTAAGCGAAGCGCCACACTAACGCAGAAGCCGGCTTTCGGTTCCACCGGGTTAGAAATCAAAATAAATCCGGCCTTAATGGTTCGTTAATTTGGCGCAGCCGGGCGCTGGCCGGCCGGGTTATCGGCTGCGAGCCCATGCGCTCCGACGACCGCACCACCAGGCGCGGCCCGCGCGCAGTGGGGGCCCGGGCCTATTTCAAGCCCGGCGCCTTGAGGAGCGCTTCGGTGTCGGTCAGCCAGACGCTCTCCTCCTTCTTGAGGCGGCTAAGGACGCGCCGCAGGGCGGCCGCGCCGTCCGGCGTCCCGACCACAAAGGGATGGATCCCGATGACGACCGTCGTCGCTTCGCGCGTTGGGTCGGCGCGCGCCTCGTTGGCGAGTTCCAGGACGTAATCCAACCAGATGGCTTCGATCTCGGCAGGCGTCTTCATCCGCGCCAGGAAGTGCCCCATGTCCACCGTCACGACCGGATAGGGCAGCAGAAGCAGCGAACCGTCCGGCGTCTTCAGGCGCGAGATGATGTCGGAATCCATCTGATCGATGGTGTAGGTGACGCCCTCGGCCGCGATCGCCTGCATCGTATCGCCATTGGAGTAGACGCTCGGGCTCGACCAGCCGGTGGGCCTGACGCCGGTCGATGCGGCGATGAGGTCGAGCGTCGCGCGGACGTAGGCTTTTTGTTCGTTGAGTCCTCGCCCGAGGGGCAGCATGCGGTTGGTGTTGTTCATGCCGTGCGCGATGATTGGCGCCTTGGGCTGCACACTGCGGAACTCCTTCCAGACCGACGGGTACTTGTTGGGAAATTCGGCGTTCAACACGATGCTGAGCGGAACGTCCAGCTCCCGGAACAGCCGTCCGACGCGCGGATTGCCCCAGTTTTGCGCATACTCCCGGAAATTCTCGTTCACGAGGTCCGGGTTGCGGGTCGCAAGGTCCGGGCGGAAGATCGGACCCTGGCCGAAGCCGAACTCCTCGACGAACAGAGCAAAGGCGACGGCAACCTTCTTGCCGGAGGGCCACGCCGCGACGTGGATCGGGTCGCGGGGAAACTTGGTGATCCAATCAGTCTCCTGCGCCGCGGCTGCGGAGGGGAGATACGTCGCGAGCAAGACCACCAACGCGGCGATCAGGCCTGGCTTGCAAGCTTTGCGTGCCATCCGATACCTCCTCCATACGTTGACGCTGCGAGCTAACACCAAATGGAGTTTTCGGTCTCGTCCTCTTTTGGCGGCGAACCGGGGTTTGCCCGCCGGTAACGCGCAAGCGAAGCTTCACAGATTCGAAGGGCGATGTTCAGCCGATCTAAGTCAATCCGGCGCCACTGATGGGGCCGGTCGAGGGGGCCGAGAGGGTAAGCCATGCCTAATAAGCATCGCGGTGAGGTCGAGGCGGAATTCGGCGGGGTGGGGCGGCGGCTCGTGCTCACGCTCGGCGCGCTCGCCGAGCTCGAGGCCGCCTTCGGCGCCGACGATCTCGTCGCCCTCGCGGAACGTTTCGGCGGCGGCCGGCTGAAGGCGCGCGATCTCGTCCGGATCATCGGCGCGGGCTTGCGCGGGGCGGGCGAATGCGTGAGCGACGACGAGGTGGCGGCGATGACGGTGCCGGACGGCGCCGCCGGCTTTGTGCGCATCGCCGCCGAGTTGCTCACCGCCACCTTCGGAAACAACGGAGACGAGGGTGCGCGCGATCCGACGGCGACCGCAAACCCTCCGCAGCCGCAGGATGCCCCGCGAGCGTGACGCTCGCGGTCGCCTCGGACGCGGGAGCTCGGCGCTTCTCCGCCATAACCCCCGCGCCGTTTCCCTGGGACGAGGCGATCGGCTTCGGGCTCGGGGTCCTGCGGCTTTCCCCCGACGCATTCTGGCGCATGACGCCGCGCGAGCTGGCGCACGCCGCGCTTGCCGGCAAAGGCGGGCGGACGCCGCCGGTGGCGCGCGCGACGCTGATCGACCTGATGAAGAGGTTCCCCGATGGTTGATGCGATCGACGTCACCGGCGACGACGAGTTAGGCCGCGTCGCCGAAAGCAGCGAGCGCCTGTCCGGCATCGTCGACCAGCTCACCCCGCGCATGCGCGAGCGGCGGAGCGGAGCGAACGGGTTTGCGCGGGCGATGACGGGCGCGTTCACGAGCTCGGTGAGCGGCGGAAAGCAGTTCGACGACGTGCTCAAATCGTTGATGCTGCGGCTCTCCGACATGTCGCTGCGGATGGCGCTCGCGCCGATCACGCGCGGACTGGCCTCCGGCATCAGCGGCATGTTCGCCGGCCTGTTCGGCGGCCGCAACGTCGCGGCGGCGCGCGGCGCGATCAAGCCTTTTGCGGCGGGCGGGGTGATCGGTACGCCGACCTATTTTCCTCTTTCGACGGGCGGCCTCGGGCTTGCCGGGGAAGCGGGACCGGAAGCGATCATGCCGCTCGCACGCGGACCCGACGGTCGGCTCGGCGTCGCCATGGCCAACTCCTCGAGCACAAGCCGGATCACGGTGAACATTTCCACGCCCGACGCCGCAAGCTTCCGCGGCGCCGAGGTCTATGTCACCGGCCAGATCGCCCGCGCCGTCGCCCGCGGCCAGCGCGGCTTGTAAGTCGCGACGCTTGCCTTCGCAGCGACGGCGTCGCATCTGAGCCGCATGAACGATGTCACGATCTACTGGGCGCTGATCGCCGGCCTTGTCAGCTTTCTCTCGCCCTGCGTGCTGCCGCTGGTGCCGCCCTATCTCGTCTACCTCGCCGGGACCTCGCTCGAGCGCTTCGCCGACGCCGAGCCCGAGCCCAGGGTGCAGCGCGAAACGATCGCAGCGGCGTTCCTGTTCGTGTGCGGCTTCTCCACCGTGTTCGTCGCGCTCGGGGCGAGCGCGAGCGCGATCGGCGCGCTGATGCGCAGCTATTCGCACGCGCTGTCGATCGTCGCCGGGATTGTCATCATCGTGATGGGACTGCATTTCATCGGGCTGACGCGGTTTTCCATCCTGCTGCGCGAGCACCGCGTGCCGATGCCGCGCCCGGCCGGCCTGTGGGGCGCCTATGTGATGGGGCTTGCCTTCGCCTTCGGCTGGACGCCGTGCATCGGGCCGGTGCTGGCGGCGATTCTCGCCGTCGCGGCCAGCAAGGAAACGGTGCTGAAGGGCGCCGGCCTGCTCGCGCTCTATTCGGCGGGGCTCGGCATTCCGTTCCTCGTCGCGGCCTTTGCGATCGAGCCGTTTGCCGCCTTCCTCGCGCGCTTCAAACGCCATCTCGGCACGGTGGAAAAAGCGATGGGCGTGCTGCTCGTGCTCACCGGCATCGCCTTCCTGACCGGCTGGGTGACGACCGCCAGCTTCTGGCTGCTGGAGTGGTTCCCGGCGCTGGGGAATATTGGGTAGGGGGCTTACGCGCCGTCCAGGAGCCGCGCGAGCAACGCGTCGATGCGTGGGGCTATGCCTGCTTCAACCAATGCATCGCGAACGAGCTTGCGCGCACGCTGGAATTTTACACTCTCCGGCAGCGGCACAGCGGTGGCGGCGATTTCGGCCTCCCGCGCGGCTCCGGCCAGCTCTGCGTGCAGCGAGTTGGCCGCATCGAAGCGGGGGATGAGCAAATTGAAAATGACCTTGTCGAAGTGCCGCGCACCCCATTGCCCGCGCGCTTGCAACGTGGCGACGCGGGCGCGCGCCGTCTCGCTGTTGAGGATCGCCGTCAAATAGTGACCTTCGTTTTCCGCCATCGGAGCTGTCCAATAAAGCATGTGGTCGATCACGTCGTGGTCTCGGATCAGGCACGCGGCGGGCAATGTGCCAGCCTTTGCGTAGACCACACGCAATGCCGGGATGGGAAACTGCGCACCGAGCTCATTATGGTAATTCCATCGCTCGATCAGCGTCATGCCGTTTTCGGCATGCGCGTTCCAGGCTGCTTCCGCCGCCATCATCCAGGCGTGCAGTCCGAGATAGCCCCGGTTCGCGGCCCCGGCAGCGTCGAGCGCCTCGCCGTCTGCTGTCACCGGAACGACGCCCTCGAACGGCCGGAACACGCGATACGGCAGGATGCTCTCGCCGAGCAGCACCGGACGGAGAAATTCCGCTTCCACGGCGTGTTCCACGCCGGGCAACGTTTTCCACGGTGTCTTCTCCTGCAGCGAGCGCCGGCTGACGACGAATGGGGCGGCCTGACTGCCGCCGAGCCGGCCTAGGACCTTGCGTTCGACTAAGCACAACATACGCGGCACAAGCGTTGCGCCCTGTCGGAACGCCGCGCGATAAGCCGAACCGCCGGTGAACCGGCCTTCGGCTGGCCGCGGCGCACCCTCGGTCACGGTGAGCCGCGCGTCGGCTATATCCTCGTGGGCGTCGCGATAAGGCAACTGGCCGGAATAGGCCCGCACCGTCTCTGGCACGGGTTTCGAGGTTGCGCGGCGACGGCCGAAGAAAACGCAGGACGGCAAGGGGAACAGCGGCTGCACGCTGTCGTCCATCGTCCAGGCCTCTTCCCAGGCGATCCGCGCGGAATGGAACGAGCCGGAGCGCAGCCGCTCGAACTGTCCGCGCGTCAGGGCGGCAAGCGGCAGGACGAACGCGATGCGGCCGCCCGCGCGCAGATAGAGCGCCACCGCCCGCACGACGAACAAAGCGCACAAATCGTTCTGCGTTGTGAACTTTCCGCCGATATAGACGCGCTCGCCCTTGGCGAGTTCGCGGAAGCGTTTCTGAAGATCGGACGACATATGGCGGAAAGCGACCCAGGGCGGATTGCCGACAACGACATTCGCCCAGCCTGCGCCGAAAGCTAGCGCGAGCGGGCGCGAAAGGTTGCGCGCGACATAGGTCCATACCGAATCGCGCCCCTGCCGGCACAACTCGTCGAAGATCGCGTAGGTCGCGCCCATCTCGATCACGCCCTCGGCCTCGGATGGCGTGATGTCGCGCTTGTGGTGGCGCTCGATCTCCAGCGTGAACACCGGCTCGATCTGCTTGCGCGTGAGCTTCTGTTCGGCGCCCTGTCGCATTTTGGCGACCAGCTTGTCGAACAGCCGGATATCCTTGCAGAGGATTTCCGGGAATTTCAGCTCGGTGCGGCGGCGGCCGATCATGCCGTTGTCGGTCTCGACCGTGCCGGGCGGCTCAGGGACGTGGATCGAAAGTTCCTTGCCCTTCATCCAGGGCTGCGTCGAGAGCTGCATCGCGTCCGCGAGATAGACCGGAATGTAGAGGGATTCCGCCCGGATCGACAGCGACGGGGCAAGCGCCAGGAGATAGGTGACGCGAGCGATGATGACGGCGACCGGATGGATGTCCATCCCGGCGATGTGGTTGGTCGCTTCCTCGGCCCGGAGATTGAGCTCCAGTCCCTCTTCCTCCGCCGAGGCGAGGAAATTCCGGATCGCGTGAAACAGGAACGTGCCGGAGCCGCAGGCTGGGTCGAGCACCTTCTGTTCGATCGGCGTCAGGACGGCGCGGCGAACGATCTTCGCCGCCAGCCAATCGGGCGTATAGTATTCGCCTAAGCCATGCCTCTGGGTTTGGTCGATCAGCGACTCGTAGAGGATTTTGAGCACGTCCGTTTCGACCTCGCCGAGCCGGAACCGACGCACGTGAGTGAGGATGCGCCGGACCAGGTCCTCGCCCTCGCGGTTAGCAACGACCCAATCAAAAAAGTCGCTCTCGACGGCGCCAAAAATTCCGGCTGCCTCAAAAGCCGCGCCGGATAGCACGTGCTTTGGGTCGTCGTCGCGCAGCCCTAGGACCGCGAGCGCGATCGCTTTCGCGACGATGACCAGAAAAGTGTGCTGGAAGAATAGGGGGTCGCTTTCAACTTCGCGGCCGTAGACTAGTTTAAGGAGCTGCGCCCACAGCTGGCGCTTGAGCACGACCGCCGAATTGTTCTTCAGCTTGCTCCAGAGAACCGCGAGCTTTTCGCTGGCGCGCCGGAACGCGACCGAATCCTGGCCCAACTCAATCCGAATCGTCAGGGGGTCGGGTGGGAGCGCGCTCTTTAGCGCCAGCGCCCCGTCGAGCCAGGCGAGAAAGAAATCCGCCCGCTCGGGATCGAGGGTGGTCTCCTTGACTTTGGCGAGGCTATCGTCCGAGCGCTCGAAAACCACCCATTTCGAGCCGTCCGAAGCTATGCCAACGAACTGCTCGCCTTCCTCGCGTTCGCGGTCGGCAAGATAATCCGGCATACGGCGGACGACGTCATCCCACTCCTTGTCCAGATTCTTTTTTGCCTCGAAGATGGTTCGGCCGATCAACGCATCGAGCCGGCCCCTGACCTCTGGCACGCGCCGCTCGAAATCGAGCGCGTCGAGTTCCGCATCGAATTCCTCGATCAGAATCTGCCGGAAGTCGGCCTTGACCTCGTCATGGCCGGGGCGCGTCGCGAGATGGCGCAGAAGGTCTAGGGTACGTTCTTTTTTGGTCACACCCGATTCGCTCCTCGGAGAAGCGTTACGGGCCTAGGTCTGCGGGGACAAGAGCGTTTGCTGCACCTGGGGATTGTTGGGAACTAACGGCAATCCGGCCAACACGTTGCCGGCCTGGACCGAGGACAAGGTCGTTCGTTCATCACGCCATCTCGGGCGCAGTTTCGAGGGCGTAGAACTCGACCGTCCCGGTGCGGCCCTTGACCGCGCATTCGTGCAGCGTCTGGCCGGCGAGGTCGAGGCCGGCGGCCTCCGCCGCGCGGCGCGACAGCACGATCGAGCAGTTGTACTCCTTGGTCAGGCCTTCGAGCCGGGCGGCGGTGTTCACCGTGTCGCCGATGGCGGTGACGATCTGCGAGCGCGGCGGCCCCATCGCGCCGACGATCGCCTCGCTGAAATGAATTCCGATGCCGATCCGCAGCGGATGGGCCAGCTCCGTCTTCAGATGGCGGTTGAGCTGTTCGAGGCGGGTCAGCATCTCGCGCGCGCCGCGTAAGGCGTCGGCGGCCCCCGTCGCGGGATCGGGCGCGTTGAGGCCGTACAACGCCATCAGCCCGTCGCCGGTGAATTGCGAGTAATGGCCGTTAGTCGCGGCCAGCGCCTTCGCCATCTCCTGCATGAACTGGTTGAGGATGAACAGCACGTCATAGGGCAACCGGCCTTCCGCCAACGTGGTCGAGCCGCGCAGATCGACGAACACGACGGTGACCTGCCGCTCGCGACCCTCGAGCCCGCCATGCACCCGACCATCGGCCGCGCTCGCATCGGCGGCGAGCAGCGGCGTGATGGAAAGGTCCGCGGTCGGGCGGATTTGGCAGGCAAGCCGCATTTCCGGCGTTGCGACGATGCGGGCGAGCGCCCGTGCCTCCAGCGGCTCCGGGTCGGGCAGCGCTTCGAGCCCACGCGTCACTAGCACCCGACACGTAGTGCAGCGCGCCCGCCCGCCGCATACGGACGCATGGGGAATGCCTGCCGCGCGCACCGCCTCCAGCACGGTCGCGCCCGGCAGCAGCATGACCGTGCGTCCGTTCGGGAGCGTCACCGCCGGCGGCCGCTTGCGCCGGCAGCGCCAGTAGCGCACGCCGCGGGCGGCGAATACGAAAAGAACCAGGGCAAGGTTGGCCGACCAGCCGATCACGGCCATGCGGTCGATCTCCGCACGCGCCTGGTCGGTGAGGTTGGTGCCCTTAAGCGTCTCGGCGACAAAGGCCGGGTTTTGCGCCGCCCGCAGCACCTGGTTGCCCGCCGACACATAGCCCGCAAGCGCGAGCGTCGGCAGGAGGATCCCTATGATGACGAAGGCGGGCCGCGAATCAGGGAACCAGGGCTTGGTCCGCAGCCAGAAATGAATCCCGATGCAGGCATGCGACCACACCGCCAGCAAGGCCGCCGCCTGCACGACGCCGAGCCATGGCGAGATCACCCATTGCACGAGCAGGACGGAGTTATAGTCGCTGCCGACCCCGAGCAGTTCGTAGGCAAATCGCGTCGCGATCACGTGTTTGGTGAGGAGCGCGGAAGCGGCTAGGCCCAACCCAAGCTGCCACCACTCCAACGCCGATAGCCGCAACCAGCGCCGGATGTAGATGGACCACAGCGCATTCGCGTAGTGGACGAGCGCGGCGACCGCGAGGATCGTCGTGCCGATGGCCGTGAGCCACGGCGCGAGCAGAAGCGTCAGTGCCTCGTTGCCGGCATCGATCGAGACGAGAAGAAAGGCGTGCGCCGTGAGGTGGCAGATGACGAAGGAAAGCATGACCAAGGCGCTGACGAGCCGCGCCCGGCTGCGTGTCACGTCTGGGGCCAGCCCCATCGCCAGTCTTCCGCCATGCTCGAGGTCCGCACGCCTCCCAAGTCGATTGGCAGCCTGAATCGCGACGAGGCGATTATTCTGCGTCCTCGAAATAGCTGATCTTGCCGTCCGGACCCTTCTTCCAGGTGTAGAGCACGTAGCGGTCCTTCTTCTTGCCGTCGATCAGATAGCCCTGGTCGGACACGTCGCCTTTCTTGTCAAAGGAAAGCGTGCCGAGCACGGTGTCGAACGGCCGGCCGGAGCGGATTACCTCAGCCACCTTCTTCGGGTCGAGCGATTTCGCCTCCTCCGCCGCCTGCTTGATGATCTGCATCGCCGCGTAGCTGTACAGGGTGTAGGCCTGCGGCTCGAATCCGCGCTTTTTGCGGAAGAGCTCGACGATCTCCTTGTTCTTCGGATTGGTGCGCGGGTCGGGCGAGAAGGTCATCAGCGTTCCGTCGGCGCCGGGTCCGGCGATGGCGGCGAACTCGTCGTCGGCAAGCCCATCGCCGCCCATCAGCGGCGCGCGCACGCCCTGGTCGCGCATCTGGCGCAGGATGATGCCGCCGGTGTCGTGCAATCCGCCCCAATAGACGAGGTCGGGATTGGCCGCCTTCAGCTTGGAGACGAGGGCGGTGAAGTCCTTGTCGTCCCTGTTGACGCCCTCATACATGACCTCCTTGATGCCCTTGGCGTTGAGCGCCTTGCGCGTCTCGTCGGCAAGCCCTTGGCCGTAAGTGGTCTTGTCGTGGACGATGGCGACGCGCTTGCCCTTGAACTTGTCGGCGATGATTGCGCCCGCCATGCCGCCCTGCTGGTCGTCGCGGCCGCAGACGCGGAAAATGTTCCACAGCCCGCGCTCGGTAATGCGCGGATTGGTGGCCGCCGGCGTAATCACCAGGATGCCATTGTCCGCCAGGACTTCGGACGAGGGCATGGTGACGCCGGAATTGAAGTGGCCGATGACGAATTTCACGCCGTCGGCGGCGAACTTGTTGGCGACCGACACGCCCTCCTTGGGATCGCCGCGGTCGTCGCCGACGAAAAGCTGGATCTTCTCGCCGAGAATGCCGCCCGCCGCGTTGATGTCGTTAGCTGCCTGCTCGACGCCCTGCTTGAGCTGGGCGCCAAAGGCGGCGCTGCCGCCGGTCAGCGGCCCGGCGACGCCAAACTTGACCTGGGCCTGCGCGCTTCCGACCAGCGCTAGGCCAAGGCCGAGCGCCAGAGCGAGGGTCTTGCGGTTGATCATGTCAAACATCCTCCCGAGATGGCTCGCGCATTCGATCGCCCCGATACGGCTGATTGATACGAAATTACGCAAGAAAGTCACGCGAACGGGGCGCGGCCCTGTGCCGCGCGTCAGAGTTGCGGCTGCCGCTCCGGTCGGACGAGAAATCCGTATTGCCGCGCCATTTGATGGCGACGGGTGCTGTGATAGCCGGCAAGCGCAATGACAATCAGAATCAAGGCATCGATCGCGTAATAGTAGGGATCGAACAGCGCCCGCCCGAACAGCGCGTAATGGAGAAATCGCACCGCAAAACCGAGAATGAACATGTAGAGCACGAGATGCCACCAGGGCCGCCAGGTCAGCGCGACCGCGCGCGCGGCGAGCCAGGCGCAGCCGCCGCCGAAGATCACCGAGAGCAGCAGGACGACGAGGGAGTCTTCCTCAAGAAGGTATGCGTGCATGGTTCCCGCTCACTCTGGCGTCAGTGCCGTCCGCCCTCGAGATAGGCGGCGCGCACCTCGGGCCGTTCGAGCAGCTCGCGGCCGCTGCCGTTCATCGTGATCGCGCCATTGACCATGACATAGCCGCGATGCGCGAGCTTGAGCGCGTGATAGGCGTTCTGCTCGACCAGAAACACGGTCAGATGATGGCGCTCGTTGAGCTCGCGCACGATGTCGAAAATCTGCTGGGCGACCAGCGGGGCAAGACCGAGCGACGGCTCGTCGAGCAGGAGCAGGCGCGGCTTGCTCATCAGCGCGCGGGCGATCGCGAGCATCTGCTGCTCGCCGCCCGAGAGCGTTCCGCCGCGTTGCGACAGGCGTTCGGCCAGGCGCGGAAACAGGCCGAGCACGTGGTCGAGCAGAGCGCTGTCGCCCTCGCTCCCGGTCGCTGCGGCGCCCATCTGCAGGTTTTCCAAAACGGTCATGCGCGCAAAGATGCGCCGGCCTTCCGGCGCCTGGGCGATGCGAATGCGTGCGATCTCGTGCGTCGGCAGATCGGTGATGTCGCGCCCGTCGAAGACGATGCGGCCCTCTCGCGCGCGCGGGCTGGCGAAGATCGTCATCATCAGCGTCGATTTCCCGGCGCCGTTTGCGCCGATCAGCGTGATGATCTCCCCCTCATGCACCTCGAGGTCGACGCCCTTCAGCGCGCAAATGCTGCCGTAATAGGTCTTTACTCCGCGCACGGCGAGCAATGGCTCGGTCACAGTCCGACCTCCGCTTCAGCGGCGGCGACCTCTTCGTCCGCGACGCCAAGATAGGCGGCGATGACCTTGCGGTCGTTGCGCACCTCGGCGGGCGGGCCATCGGCGATCTTGATCCCGTAGTCAAGCACGACCACGTGGTCGGAAATCTCCATCACCACCGACATGTCGTGCTCGATCAGCAGCACCGACGTCTTGTGCTCGTCGCGGATGGACAGAATGAGCGCGTTGAGCGCAGCGGTCTCGCGCGGGTTCAGTCCCGCGGCGGGCTCGTCGAGGCAAAGCAGCACCGGATCGGTGCACATCGCGCGCGCGATTTCGAGCCGGCGCTGCGCGCCATAGGGAAGCGCGACAGCGGGGTCGTCCGCGCGATCGAGGAGGCCGATGCGTTCGAGCCAGTCGCTCGCCTTTTCGATCGCGGCGCGCTCGGCGCGCGCATAGCGGCCTAATCCGAGCACGCCGAGCAGCGTGTAGCCGGAGGCGACCATCAGCGAGTTATGCTGGGCCACCAACAGATTCTCCAGCACGGTCATGCCCGAGAACAAACGAATGTTCTGGAACGTGCGCGCCACCTTGGCGCGATGCGCGACGAGGTATTCCGGCATGCGTTCCAGCAGGAACAGCGTTCCGTCGGCCCGCGCAAGCTTGCGTTTGCCGCGCAGCGTCAGCGCGTCGAGCGCCTTCCAAATGCCGGCGTCGCCGTGGGCGAGCCCGATCCGGCCTTCGGTCGGCTTGTAGAAACCGGTGATGCAGTTGAACACCGTGGTCTTGCCGGCGCCGTTCGGTCCGATCAGCGCGGTGATCTCGGAGCGATAGGCCGTGAAGGTGAGGTCGTTGACGGCGATCAGCCCGCCGAACCGCATGGTCAGATGCTCGACTTCGAGCAGGGCGGGCGGGGCCGACGTCATCCGCGCCCTTCCTTCACCAGCGCGCCGGATATCGCCTTGCGCTCGGCCAGGGCGACCGACGGCGCGCGCGTCGCGATCAGCCCGCGCGGCTTCCAGATCATGATCAGCACCATCGCCAATCCGAACAGCAGCATGCGGTACTGGGTCGGATCGAACTCGCTGCCGAACACCGCCTTGAGGAAATCGAGCTCGCGCAGGATTTCCGTGCCGCCAATCATGGCGACCGCCGCGATGGCGACGCCGATCTGGCTGCCCATCCCGCCGAGCACCACGATGGCGACGATCGTCGCCGATTCCATGAAGGTGAAGGACTCCGGGGAGATGAAGCCCTGGCGCGCGGCGAAGAACGATCCGGCGAAGCCGCCGAACATGGCGCCGATCGCAAACGCCGTGAGCTTGGTGTTGGTGGTGTTGATGCCGAGCGAGCGGCAGGCGATCTCGTCCTCGCGCAGCGCTTCCCACGCGCGGCCGATCGGCAGGCGGCGCAGCCGCATCGTCACGAACGCGGTGAGAAGCGCGAGCGAAAGGATGATGTAGTAGAGGAAGATCGAGCGATAGATCGGGCTGAACGGCAGGCCGAACACGGCGGCGAAGCCGCTGTCGCTCGCATTGAACGGAATGCCGAAAAAGGTCGGACGCGGGATACCGCTGATGCCTGCATAGCCGTTGGTGACCGGCACCCAGTTGATCAACACCAGGCGGATGATCTCGCCGAAGGCGAGCGTGACGATGGCGAGATAGTCGCCGCGCAGGCGCAGCACGGGAAAGCCGAGCAGCATCCCCCACAAGGCGGCCAGCATCCCGGCAAGCGGCAGCAGCGTGAAGAAGGAGAGGCCGAACTCCTTGGCGATCAGCGCATAGGAATAGGCGCCGACGGCGTAGAAGGCGACATAGCCGAGATCGAGCAGCCCAGCCAAGCCGACCACGATATTGAGCCCGAATCCGAGCATCACATAGATGAGGATTTGGACGCCGAAATTGTCGACCCATTTCACGGCGCCCTGCGAGCCCGTCAGGGCGAGCGCAAGCAGGGGATAGGCGATCACGAACCCGATCGCGAACGGCGCAAACCAGCGGGAAAAGGCGCTGTGAAGGCGTGCCGCGGCGGCGCTCGGCGACCGCGGCTTCGCTTCGCGGCGCGCGCGCCAGGGCGCGAGCACGAGCGAGTTGGCGAGGCTGCCCGCCACGACGAGTCCGACCATCGCAAACAAGAGCGGCCAGCGCGTTTCCAGCGTCAGTTCGTTGCGGATGTCCTGCGTGGTGCGTAGCCCGATCAGCGGCAGGAACAGCTCGATCGCGAGCAGGGCGGCGATGGCGGCGTCCTTGACGGCGCGAACGAAATCGACGCGGACTGCAGTGCCGGCAGGTCGGGCGCCGAAAGCTCGCATCCGCACGCCTAGACTTTCTCCACGTCGGGACGGCCGAGAATCCCCTGGGGCAGGAAGATCAGGGTGATCGCGAGCAGCGAGAAGGCGGCGACATCCTTGTAGTCGATCGAAAAATAGGCCGACCACATGGTCTCGACTAGTCCGATCAGGAGACCGCCCAGCACCGCGCCCGGCAGCGATCCGATGCCGCCCAGCACCGCCGCCGTGAAGGCCTTCACCCCGGGCGTGAATCCGTCGGCAAAATTGATGACGCCGTAATACACGAGATACATCGTGCCGGCGACGGCGGCGAGCGCGGCGCCGATGATGAAGGTGACAGAAATGGTGCGGTCCACGTCGATCCCGAGCAGCGCAGCCATCGTCTGATCCTGTTCGCAGGCGCGCTGCGCGCGGCCGAGCGCCGTTCGACTCACGACATACCAGAAGATCGCGAGCAGGACGGCGGTGACGCCCCAAACCAACAGCTGCTTGTACGATAGGGTCACCTGGTAGCCGTTCTGCTCCATCAGCACGAGTTCGCCCGGGATCAAGGGCGGGATCGACTTGTTGCGCGGGCCCTGCGCGACTTGGACGAAGTTCATCAAAAAGATCGACATGCCGATCGCCGAAATCAGCGGGGCGAGGCGGAAGGAGCCGCGCAGCGGCCGATAGGCGAGCCGCTCGATCGTCCAGTTGACGAGCGAGGTCAGCACCATCGCGACGATAAGAACAATCAGGAGCGCGAACGCGACCGAGCCGACGCCAAGCCACAGGGTGAGAACGAGAAAGGTGATCAAGGCGATGAAGGCCGACACCATGAACACGTCGCCATGGGCGAAATTGACCATGCCGATGATGCCGAACACCATCGTGTAGCCGATGGCGATCAGGCCATAGATCGAGCCCAGCGTGATCCCGTTGATGAGCTGCTGGAGAAAGACTTCCATTCGTCCGCCGCGCCTTTGCTGGAGCCCGTCGGTTGCCCCAAGTCGCCCGCAGCGCCCGTTGACGCCAGCGACTGCTTCGCAAGTCGAAACTAACAGGGCGTCATGCCTGCGGCAACGAGGATCGGCGAAAAGCCCAGGCTGCCTCACGCCGTGAGGAAGCCCAGTACGGCGGCGTTGAAGGCGGCGGCCTGCTCGACATTGGAAATGTGGGCCGCGTCGAGGATCTCGAGCTTCGCGCCGGTGATCCGGTCGCGGATGAACTCGGCCGCCTCGACGGTGGTGGAGCCGTCATGGCGGCCGGCGATGAGCAGCGTCGGGAGCTTGATCTTCGCCAAGATGTCGCGATGGTCCATGTCGCGGACGGCCGCGGCGCAGCTCACATAGCCTTCGACCGGACTCGCGACCAGCATGTCGCGGAAGCGCTTGACCGTCGCCGGCTCGCGCGCGTGAAAATCCTTGGTGAACCACACGCCGAGCACGGTGTCGGCGACCGCCGCGACTCCGCCTTGCCGCACGATCTTGATGCGATCGTTCCACGGGTCCTTGAGGGGATAGAAGCTCGACGTGTTGGACAGCACCAGCCGGTCGATGCGCTCGGGGGCGAACGCCCCAAGCCACTGGCCGATCATTCCGCCCATCGATATCCCGCAAAAATTCACTTTGGCGATGCCGAGCGCGTCCAGGATGGCGAGATCGTCGCGGGCAAGCTGCTCCATCGTGTAGGGGCCGCGAGTGACGCCCGACCGGCCGTGCCCGCGGCGGTCGTAACGCACTAGGCGGAAATGCCGGGAAAACGGCGCGACCTGCGGCTCCCACATCGAGAGATCGACCCCGAGCGAGTTCGACAGCATGAGCACGGGCGCCGTTGCGGGCCCGTCGATTTCGACATGGATCGGGCAACCGTCGGAGTGAATGACCGGCATGGCAGGGGTCCTCGAAAGGGCGGCGCTGGTTGGGCCAAAGATCAAATATTATGAGCGAGTCCTAGGCAGGACCAACCGCCAAGGCAAACTTGGCGAAGAACTCCTCGGCGATCTTCTTTGATGCGCCGACAACAAGCCGTTGACCAAGCTGGGCGATCTTGCCGCCGATCTGCGCCTCGGCGGTATAGGACAATAGCGTGCCGCTCTCGTTGCCGACGAGGACGACCGCGGCGCCGCCTTTGGCGAAACCAGCGATCCCGCCTTCTCCGTCCCCGGAAATCCGATAGCTGTTGGGCGGGTCGAGGTCCGTGAGACGAACCTTGCCTTTCCAGCGCGCCTTGACCGGGCCAATCTTGGTGACGGCGACCGCCTGAAACTCGGTGTCCGATAACTTGTCGAGCAGCTCGCACCCCGGAATGCATGTTCGCAAGACATCCGGATCGTTAAGCTTCGCCCAAACGATGTCGCGAGACGCCGGCAATTGGACCTCTCCCATCAATTCAATCGCCATCGGCCCGCCTCCGCTCGCCGGCCCTCGATTCAACTTCCACTAACATAAGCTGCGAATACCGCGAGAAAAGTGCCGTCATCGAAACCAAGCCAGGCGGTAGACCTCGTTACGCTGGCGGCGCTGCTCGCCGGCATCGTTGCGGTCGAAGCGAGCCGCCCGGCGGCGGCGCAAGGGGGCATCGTTGGCGCCTATGGTCCGGCCTCCTACCGCGCGTGCGGCAAGCAGTCCTATGCCCCCAGTCCAAAGATGGAAGCCGGCGCGCGCGGACGATATCGACGCCTGCGTGGGCAAAGGATCGAGCGGCAAGAAGAAATCGTAAGGCTAAAGCGGCCAGGGCCTGGGCGGAGCAGGGGGCCTTGCCCGCGGCCGGCTCATCGAGGCGCACGAGCGGGTCCCGATTGCACCGCCGCGGCGGGCCGGCTCCCCGGTAAGTGCCCGGCCGGCGTGGGGAGCGCTCGGCGCACCATCTGGCCGGGCGGACGCGGCGCGCGCAAGGCGCAGAGTTCCTTCACCGCGTCGGTGACCGCCGCGCTGATGGTCGATTGGCGTTCAGCCGTCATCAACGCCAATTCCTCGTCGCGATTGACGATCGATCCCGCCTCGAGAAGGGCCGCCGGCATGCGAGTCCCTTTGAGAACGACGAGTTGGTCGTAGCGGTAGACGCCAGCTTCGGCATCGAGGAGCTGGCGGCGTCGGTACCCCATGAAGGCTTGGGTGTAATGAGGCGTATAGCGCAGCCCCCGCGCCTTCAGTTGCAAGCCGAGCAAGCGCGCGAAGGCGAGGCTCGCATTCGGCGCGCCGTTCGTGCTGGAGACGAAGATGGAATGGCCTTGGAAGCGATCGCAGTAATAGCGCTCCTGGCCTTCGTACTCCCATTTCTCCAGGAAAGAGTTGGGCACCGAATCGTGGTGGATGGACAGGAAGAGATCGCCCGACAATCCGGTCGCGTGGGAGACGCGTTTGAACAGGCCGCGCTGCGGCGGCTCGGCGGTGATCATCAGCACGGTGCGCGCAAATCCGGCGTCGAGGAGGTCGTGCTCGATCACCTTGGCGAGGCGCAGATTGAAGTCATATTCGTAAGCGCCGCGCGCGCTTTTTGCGCCCGGGACGGCGGCCGTATGACCGACATCGAGGATTACCCGAAACGTCGCCGGATCGCACTGGGCAGGCGCGGGCGCCGCCTTCGCCGCCGGCTTTTTCGGCGGAACGCCTGCGGTTTCCGCCCATGCGGGCTTTGCGCCGGACAGGAGCAGCGTGAAGACGACGATGGCCGCAGCCTTGGCAGCCTTGCGCCAATCGGTCATGGCCACTCCGGTCGCGCCGTCGCGCGGGTGGTGTCCCCCGCGCAACGGCCAAGCACGCGATTGCGGCCGTATTGCGCTAGTGGGAGCGTTCCGACACGCGAAGGGTGACCAGCACATCCGCATTCGGGCAATAATCCAGGAAGTCCCGCACGTCGGCGTCCGCTTCGAGATCGGCGGCGCAGCGGTCGTGGCTTCCGCACATGGCGCACTTGCCTTGCATTCGGCGATAGAGCTGCGGCTCGGCCTCTTCGATCGCCGCCGGCTCGAGTCCTAACCGGCGCATGAGGCGCGGCATGAAATTGCCGACGATCCAGTTGCGCAATTGGAAGCGCCGCGCCTTGCCGGTCGCGGTGCGGGGGATCGCCTCCATGAAGATGATCCGGCGCGGACATTTGTACTTCGCAAGCGTGCCGAGCAGCTTGTCCTGGACCTTCTGGTAGAGGACGTTCGGGTCCTCGGTCGGGGCAACCAGGAACAGCGTCAACCGGACGAGCCCGTCTTCGTCCTGCGCGCCGACGACGATGGCCTCCGATACGCCCGGCACGGTGATCGTGCATTCCTCGATCTCCGCCGGGCTGACCCACTGGCCGGATATCTTCAAGAGATCATCGGCGCGGCCCTGGTGGTACCACCAGCCCTCGCGATCGATGACGAATGCGTCGCCGGTGCGATACCAGCCGTCGCGGAACGAGGCCGCCGTCTTTTGCGGCTGCTGCCAGTAGCCGCGGCAAAGCGAGTCCATCTTGACCCAGAGGATGCCGGGCGAGTTTGGCTTGGTCACCGGGCGGTCTTCGACGTCCAGGAGCCTCGCTTCGCAGTAGGGGAAGGGCTTGCCGGTCGCCCCCGGCATATGCGACGCCGGGGTTCCGCCGACCATCAGCCAGATCGTTTCCGTCGCGCCGATGCCCTCGACGATGGGAACGCCGGTCACCTCGCGCCAGCGGGCATACAGGCTCTCGGGCAAGGACTCGCCCGCCGACATGTACTGGCGGACGGCCTTGAAGCATGGCAGACCGGCAAGATTGTCGCGCAGGAGGCTGCGATAAAACGCGGGAACGCTCACCATGATCGTCGGGCGATAGCGCTCCACCATGCGGACGATCGCCTCTCCGTCCGGCCAGCCGTCGTACAGAATGATGGTCGAGCCGCTGCGCAAGCCCCCGATCAAGACGTGGCCGAGGGCATAGGCGAAAAACAATTTCGATGACGAGAACACGCGCTGGCCGGGGCCGAATCCGAAGGCCTTGAGGAAGGGGTCGCCGGTCGACAGATTGCCGTGAACGTGGATCGCGCCTTTTGGCCGTCCCGTCGTGCCGGAGGAATAGAGCCAATACGCCATATCGTCGCGCGTGGTCGTCACGGGCGGCCGTTCGGCGCCGGCGCCAGCCAGCACGTCATCGAGCGTGCGGGCGCCTTCGACCTCCCCTCCGCGCATGACGACGAGGTCCGGACGGCGGCGGTTGATCTCCACGGCGCGACGATATTGCGGCTTGAAATCGTCGTCGATGATGAGCGCCTTTGCCCCGCTATCGGTGATGACGAAAGCGAGGTCCTCGGCGGTCAGGCGAGTGCTGATCGGCACCGCGACAGCGCCGATGCGCATGATGCCGAGGAAGGCTGCGACGAAGTCGGGACTGTCCTTGAGCAACAACAGCGCGCGGTCGCCCTTCCCCAGATAGGGCCGAAGCGCATTGCCGAACCGGTTCGCCTCGGCGTCGAGCTGATCGAAGGTGATGGCCGTGTTTTTGAACAGGATAGCGGGTTCGCCGCCCCGTCCGACCGCGAGCGTGGGGCCAAGAATTTCATCCGCGGCATTGATTGCATGCGACAGCGCTTCCGTGGCGCTCATCGGTACTCCTCCCAAGACACGACGGCTCTCCGGTGGGCCGGGGGCCGCTTCTGACCCGCCGATCGGCGGGATTGTTTCTTCTGCCGGATAGGCCGGCAGTCACCGACGCATTACATCGGCGGCACGATCAAGAATAGTGCTGCCGCAGTTTGCCGCGAAAAATCCAATAGACAACCGCCGAATAAATGACGATGACCGGCAGTACGACGACGCCGGCATAGAACATGAACTCGAGCGATTGCGCCGGGGCTGCGGCATTCGACACGGTGATCGAGTAAGGGATCATATAAGGCCAGAACATCACCGCAAGGGTGAGAAAGGCCATCAGGAAGAACATCGCCGACATCGCGAACGGCCAGCCGTCCCGTCGTTTCCGCACGCCGACGAGGACGCCGACGAGGGCAAGCGCGCCGAGGGCGGGGAAGATCGCCATCCAGGCATGGGTGATAATGTTTCGCTCGAGCCGGTCGCGGATGTCGATGGTCCCCAACATGGCGACGATCACAACGACCACGACGCCGCCGACCAGCCAGGGGATGCGGCGGTAGGCCCATTCCCGTAAATCGTCGTCGCTCTTGAGCGCCAGCCAGGACGCGCCGAGCAGCGCGTAGCCAAGGACGAGGCCGATACCGCAGAAGATCGGGAAGGGCGCCACCCAGTCGAACGCGCCTCCCGCATACTGGCCGTTGCTCACGGGAATGCCGCGGATCATCGCGCCGATCGCCGCGCCTTGAACGAATGCGGCCACGGTGGAGCCGAGGAAAAAGCCCCAGTCCCACAGCCAGCGCCGGCGCTCGGTCCGGTGGCGGAACTCGAACGCCACGCCGCGAAAGATCAGCCCGAACAACAGCAGGAGCACCGGGAGATAGAAGGCGGACAGGAACACGGCATAGACCAAGGGGAACGCGCCGAATAACGAAGCGCCGACGACGACGAGCCATGTTTCGTTGCCGTCCCAGAACGGCGCGATCGACGCCATCATGTGATCGCGATGAGCGGCCTCGCGCGTGGTGCCGAACAGGATTCCGACGCCGAGATCGTAGCCGTCGAGCACGACATAGACGAGAATGGCGAAGGCGATGACGCCGGCCCAGAAATAAGCGAGAAAATTCGGATCCATCGTGTTCACTCCGCCGGCCGGGCGTCGCCGCGGCGGGTCGTCGCCTCGTCGGCGAAGGCCATGGGTCGGGACGGCGTTGCGCCTAAAGGTGTGGCGACATCCCCCTGCGGCCCTTCGCGCAGCAGCCGGTAGATGTAGTAGGCGCCGAACGAGAAGACCGACACATAGACGATCGCGTAGCAGACGAGAGAGAACAGCGCGGCGCTCGCCGTCAGCGACGGGGTGATGCCTTCGCTTGTGCGCATGAGCCCGTAGACGATCCACGGCTGACGACCGACCTCGGCAGTGTACCAACCGGCGATGATCGCCGCGAAGCCAGTCGGGAACGACAGGAAGGCTCCCCACAGGAACCAGCGCGTCGCCTCCAGATCGCCCCGCCACCACAGGAACAAGCCGAACCAGGAAATCGCCATCATGATCAACCCCAAGCCCACCATGATGCGGAAGGTGAAAAACGGAATTACGACCGGCGGACGATCCTCCTTGGGAAAGCTTTCGAGGCCGACCTCGCGCGAATCCCAGGTGCCGCTCGCAATGAAGCTGCCAAGATAGGGCACCTCGATCGCGAAGAGATTGCGCTCGGCCGCCTCGTCGGGAATGGCGATCAGCACTTCCGACGCCGGCTGCTGCGTCTTCCACCGCGCCTCGATCGCGGCGAATTTCGCCGGCTGATATTTGTGCACGTAATCCCCGGTGAAGTGACCGATCACCATCTGGATCGGGATCATCACGGCGACGAAGGCGAGTCCCCAATGAAGCATCACCCGGGATTCCGAGCGGTGGACGTCGCGCAGCCGGTACCAGGCTCCCGTGGCGATCACGCTCATGCCGGTCGTAATGAACGCGGCGATTAGCATGTGCGGCCAGCGCAGGCGCACGATCGGTCCGGTCGTGATCGACCACCAATCCGCCGGGATCAGCTTTCCGTCGATGAATTGGTGTCCGAGCGGAACCTGCATCCAGCTATTGTTGCAGAGAATCCAGAATGACGAGGCCATCGTGCCGAGTGAGACCATGCAGCAGGCAAACCAATAGAACAGCGGAGGCACGCGGTCGCGGCCGAGCAGCATGACGCCGAGAAAGGTGGCCTCGAGCAGGAAGGCGGTGAACGACTCATAGGCGAGCAACGGCCCTTGGATCGGTCCCATCTTTTCCGACATCGCGCTCCAATTGGTCCCGAACTGGAACGCCATGACAATGCCGGTGACGACGCCCATGCCGAACGAAACGGCGAACACCTTCAGCCACAAATCAAACACCCGGCGATAGATCGGATTGCCCGTCGCGAGCCGCATGCCTTCGATCGTCGCAAGCCATGCGGCGATGCCGATGGTGAATGAAGGAAAAATGATGTGGAAGGTGACGACGAACGCAAACTGGATACGTGACAGGAGGACTACGTCCGCATCCATTGTTCTTCTCCCGCGCTTAATATGCCTTAGCGATCAGATTCCAAAAAAAAGTCCGGCGCGCAATCCGACCAAAATTCTGCAGGCCTAATCCCGCGGTCGCGGCTCGAGGCTAAACGCCTCACTCAGAGGCCCCATTTTCGCATCGGTGGCGACAAAAAGAAATCCGGCCACGAGGCCGAAATTCTTTAGGAACGGCCAGAAATTGTTCAGCCAGTCGGGACTGCCGTAGGGGTAGATCCAGAAATTATGGAAGAGCGCGGCGGTCACGGTGCAGTAAAAGATGAACAGCAGAGCGAACTGGCGCCTGTACACGTTGAACAGGATGCCGAGCGAGCCGAACACTTCGAGGCACCCGCCGAGGACCAATAGGAGCCAGCCGGGAATCGGCAGGCCGGAGGAATTGGCCTGCGTCAGGGCGGCGGGGTCCAAGATCTTGTCAAGGGTGCTGAACGGAAACAGCACGACCAGGCAGAGTCTGGCGATGAAAGGCAGACAGCGGTCGATCAGGCTCATCGATTTGCTTCCTTTCCTTCGGCGCCGGTTGACGGCCCGGCGCGCTCATCGTTGCTGTACCAGGCGCATCACATGGCCGTCGGGATCCATAACCATGACGGCTCGCGAGAAACCCAAAACCGGATTGCGGAGGTCGACCACGTCGGGAGAGACGAAGCGGACACCGGCGGCGCGCAATGCTTTGGCCGCGGCGGCGACGTCGTCGACCACGAGCGATGTCTGCCAGTGCCAGAGGTCGCTCGCCGTGGTGTCGCCGGGCATCGGACGCCCGCCCGGCGGGGTCTCGTATTGCAGGAATTCGACGTGCGGCGGGACCGTTTCCGGGGCGACCGCGGTGACGCGCACGCGCGCATTGAACACGCCGTCAAGCCGTTCCTGGGTGATGCCGGTATTGAGGCTGCCGCCGGCGATCTTCAACCCGAGCAGGTCGCGGTAGAATTTCAGGCTTTGCTCGGTGTCGCTGATCGTGATCGCGGTGTGGTCGACGCCAAGGAACAGGCGGTTGGTCGGTCGATGCCAGTGTGCGCTTCCCTTGTCCTTCGGGAACCAGAGCAGTTCGAGGTCGTGATTGTCGGGGTCGCGAAACTTGAAGGCCTTGATGCCTGCGGCCGGCACGTTCGACTCAGGAATGGTCTGGGGCTCGGGCGATATCTGCCGCACGCCGTGGCGGCGCAGCGTCTCGTAAGCCTTTTCCATGTCGCTGACGACGATCGCCATGTGCTCGAACCACAGATCGTTGCTGCGCGACGGCACCGGGATCGGCCGGCCTTCCGGAGAAAAATATTGAGTGAGCTCGACAATCTGCTCGCCCAGCTTCATGTGCACGATCCGTACATTGCTGGCGAAAACGCCGCTCAGCGAATCATATTCGCTGCCCGTGACCTCCGTCGCAGCGACCCTTTCGAATCCGAGCACGCGTTCGTAAAAGGCGACCGAGCGCTCCATGTCGGAAACCGTAAAACCGATCATCGCAACGCGTTTGACTTGCGTCGCGGTCCCCTCGAACGCCGGCGCCGGCGCGGTCCAGGAGGCGATGAGAAGAATGAAAACGAAGCCGATAAGCCACGCCCCCGCCAAAGGGGCGGCGGCGTGCGCGCTCGCTCGGCGACGCAGCCCCACGAGCGCGGACAGATTCGCCATTACGCGCCTCCGATCTCCTGAATCGCAGCCCGGTTAGACTTAGCAGACTGGCCAAGATTGTCACACAGGGATGACTGGGCGTCGCGGTCGCTCCGCGTCGGTGGAATTTATACTGCCCCGACGGCGTCGCCGGACGTTGCGGGCCCTTGCGCACGCGACATCGAGGGCAAGGCGCGGCGTGGCGCTCGTCGCGGAGATCACTCCGCGCCGGCCGACTGCGCGGCGCTGCCGGCTGCGGAAGGCGCCGCCGGCTTCTTTCGCGCCTGCCGCCATTCCTCGAATTGCTGCAGCACGATGAAGAACGAAGGCACGAACAGCACCGCAAGGCAGGTCGATGCGATCATGCCGCTGGACACACACAGCCCGAGCGAGACCCGGGCGGCGGCGCCGGCGCCGGTCGCCGTCACCAGCGGCACCACGCCGAGGATGAAGGCGATCGACGTCATCAGGATGGGGCGAAAGCGCGTCCGCGCCGCCTCGATCGCAGCCTCGACGATCGTCACGCGGTCGATGTTTCGCCGCTCGCGGGCGACCTCGACGATCAGGATCGCATTCTTCGCCGATAGCGCGATCAGCAGCATGAGGCCGATCTGCGTGTAGAGATTGTTCGGCAGTCCAACGGCGTTCAGCGCGATCACCGGCCCGAGCAGCGAGAGCGGCACGGCGAGGATCACCGAGAGCGGCGCATACCAGCTTTCATATTGCCCGGCGAGGCAGAGATAGACGAGCAGGATCGCGAGCGCGAAGGCGTAATACAGTTGGTGGCCGACGATCTTTTCCTGATAGGACATGCCGGACCATTCGAAGGCGGCGCCCGGCGGAAGCGTCTTCGCCGCGATCTGCTCCATCAATGACATCGCTGCGCCGGAGCTGAAGCCCGTCGCGGGCGAGCCCGCCACCGTCGCCGTCGGATAGAGATTGAACAGACTGACCAGCGAAGGACCGGCGACCGGCTCGATCTGCGCGAGCGCCCCGACCGGCACCATGTTGCCGTCCTGGCTGCGCACATAGAGCCTCAGGATGTCCCTGGGCAGCAGGCGAAACTGCGAATTGGCCTGCACATAGACCTGGAACGTGCGGCCGAATTTGTTGAATTGGTTCACATAGCTCGAGCCGAGATAGGCGGCGATCGTGGAAAACACGTCGCCGACCGAAACCTTCAGCGACTCCGCCTTGGAGCGGTCGACGGAAACCTTGAGCTGCGGCACCTCGGCGCGGAACGATGTGACGAGACGCTGCAGCGCGGACTGGCTGTTGCCCTCCTCGATGATCAGATTGGTGATACGCAACAGCTTCTCGTAATCGAAGCTCCCGTCGCGCAGCTCGACCTGCATGGTGAATCCGCCGGTGTTGCCGATGCCCTGAATTGGGGGCGGCACCAGCGGAAAGGCCACGCCGTCGGACAGTTTTGCGAGCCCAGCCTGCAAGGCCAGGATGATGGAGCGCAGGTCTTGCCCTTTTGCCTGCTCGCGGACGCCCCAATCCTTGAGAATGACATAGGCGACGCCGGCATTGGCGAGCGAGGCGCTGTTGTCGAGGACGGAAACCCCGGAAATGGCGACGACATTGTCCACACCGGGCGTGTTGCGGGCGATTTTTGTGACCTCCTCCATCGCGGCGCTCGTCCGTTCGAGCGAGGCGCCGTCGGGAAGCTGCGCCGCGACCATCACATAGCCCTGGTCCTCGTTGGGAATGAAGGCGGTCGGCAGGCTCGCAATGCCCCACACGCCGATCGCGTTGAGGATGAGCGCCAAAACGACCATTGCGCCGCTCACATGCGCCATCCGTCCAATCAGGGACGCGTAGCGCGCCGCGGTCCAGCCATGGGCGCGATTGAACCAACGATAGAAGAGGTTGCGCCGCTCCAGCGGCTGCGGCGGGCGCAGCCACAGGGCGCATTGCGTCGGTTTCAGCGTGGCGGCGTTGATCGCGCTGATCAGCGCGGTCACGGCGATCACCAACGCGAATTGGGCGAACATCTGGCCAGTCAGGCCGGGAAGGAAGGCGGCCGGCAGGAACACCGACATCAGCACCAGCGTAATGCCGATGACGGGTCCGAACAATTCGTTCATCGCCTTAATTGCCGCGTCGTGGCTGGATAGGCCGCGCTCGATATGATGCGACGCACCCTCCACGATGACGATGGCGTCGTCGACGACGATGCCGATCGCGAGCACGACCCCGAACAAGGTGGAGAGGTTGATCGTGAAGCCGAGCACGGCCATTCCGGCGAAGGTGCCGATGATGGTCACCGGAATGGTCGTGGCCGGAACCAGCGTCGCCCGCCAGTTCTGCAGGAACACGAGAATGACCAGAAGCACGAGGACGCCGGCCTCGATGAGCGTCTTGTAGACCTCGCCGATCGAGGTCTTCACGAATTTGGTCGTGTTGAAGGGGACGCTGTATTCCAGTCCCTCGGGGAAGGAGCGGGCCAGCTCGGCGAGCTTCGCGTCGACACGCGTGGCCACGTCGAGGGCGTTCGCTTCCGGGATTTGGTAGACCGCGATTCCCGCCGACGGCCGCCCGTTTTGCCGGAACACCTGCGAATAGGTCTGGGCGCCGAGCTCGACGCGCGCGACGTCTTTCAGCCGGGTGATGCGCCCGCCCTGGCCCGGCTCGGTCTTGACGATGATGTTGGCGAATTCTTCCGGTGTGCTGAGCCGGCCCTGAATGTCGACCGTGTACTGAAATTCCTGCGTGTCCGGCGTCGGAGGCTGTCCGACCTGGCCGGCCGAGACCTGCCGGCTCTGCTGCTGGATCACCGCAATCACGTCCCTCGGCGTGAGGCCGCGCGCATACAGCCTCTGCGGATCCATCCAGATGCGCATCGCGTACTGGCCGACGCCGAACACGTTGACATTGCCGACGCCGGGGACGCGCGCCAGTTCGTTGACCAGATTGATGGTCGCGTAGTTGCTCATGAACAGGCTGTCGTAGCGATTGGTCGGCGACGACAGCGAGGCGATCAGCAAGGTCGCGGTCGAGCGCTTCTGCACGGTGACGCCTTGCGCCTGCACCTCCGTCGGCAGCTGGGCGATGGCGGCCGATACGCGGTTCTGCACGAGCACCTGCGCGAAATCGAGGCTGGTGCCGATCGCAAAGGTCACGGTCAGCGTATAGGTGCCGTCGCTCGCGCTGGTCGATTGCATGTACAGCATGTTCTCCACGCCGTTGACTTGCAGTTCGATCGGCAGCGCGACGGTGTCGACCACCGTTTGGGCGCTCGCGCCGGGATAGCGGGTCGTCACCTGCACCGTGGGCGGCACGACATTGGGGTATTGCGAGACCGGCAGCCGGATCAGGGAGACCGCGCCGATCAGCATGAACAGGATCGCCAGCACATTGGCGAGCACCGGGCGTTCGATGAAGAATTTCGAGATCATCGGTCGGGCTCGGCCGCTTCACTTCGCCGTTGCGGGGGGCGGAAGTGGGAGGGCAAGGGACTCGTTCGCGGTGATCGTCGTCGTTTGCGGCGCCACCTTCCGGCCGGGAATCGCACGCTGAATGCCGGCGACAATGACGCGATCGTCCGGCTTGAGGCCGGACTGGATCAGCCGCAATTCGCCGAATTGCTGGCCGACCTGCACCTTGCGTTGCTCGACCACGTCGTCCTTGTTGACCACGAGCAGGTAGCGGCCCTCCTGATTTGCGCCGAGCGCCCGATCCGGCGCCAGCAGCGCATTCTCGACGATACGCCCGGTGGGAACGCGGATGCGCACGAAAAAGCCGGGCAGCAGCGTGCGGTCGGCGTTGGAAAAGAGGCCGCGCACGAGGATCGTCCCGGTGGCCGGGTCGACCTCCGGCGACACGTAATCGAGATTGCCCCGATGCGGATAGCCGGTCTCGTTCATCAGGCCGACTTCGATCGGCACCTCCCGGAGTTCCGCAAGCGTCAAGCGCCGGCCGCCGAGATTCTCGCGGATCCGCAGCAGGTCTTGCTCGCTTATGTTGAAGGTGACGTAGATCGGGTCGAGCTGAACGATGCTCGCCAGCTTGGTCTTGGTCGTGCCGCCAACCAGTTCGCCGACCGAAATGAGGTGTTTGGTCACGATCCCGTCGAACGGCGCCGACACGCTGGTGTAGCCGAGATTGATCTTGGCGAGGGTGACGCCGGCCTCCTGGCTCATCACATTGGCTTTGTCGCTGTCGCGCTGCGCCCGCGCCTTGTCGAGCGCGACCTGGGTCGAAATATCCTGGCTGCGCAGCGTGGACTGGCGGGCGAGTTCGGCCTCTGATTTCACCAGCTCGGCCTTGGCGGCGATCAGCGCGGCTTCCGCCTGCTGGAGCCTCGCCTCGTAGGGCGGCTGCTCGATGACGAAGAGAACGTCGCCCTTCTTCGCCGTGGCGCCATCCTGGTGCTTTTGCTCGGCGAGGAATCCCTCGACGCGCGCAACCAGATCGACCGTATTGAACGCGACCGCGTTACCCGTCTGTTCAAGATGGAGCGCCACGGTCTGCCGAAGCGGCTGAGCGACGCTCACGTCGGCCGGCGGGGAGGGGATGTAGGCATTTTCCTTGGCGCAGCCGCCAAGCGCGCAAGCCACGGCCAAAGCGAGAGCGCAAGCGTTGGCGGGCGGAGCGGAGACGAAGAACGCCCGCCGGGACGATCGCGATGCGGCGATCCGACATCCTCCCTCCCGCACGACAAGTTCTTTCATATCAGGACCGCTCGCAAGACGTTGTGGCGACCCATCGCGAAGCTAGCGATTAAAACGGACAGCGCAAGCGCCGCGCGGAACAGACCGGTTTTTCCGGTAGTTGAAATGAGGACGAAACGGCTTGAGCCGGTGGCGCTTTTCGTCGCTCGGGCCGCCTCTATTGCCGATCGGGCCGCGGCATGCAAAAGCCGGAACAGGCTCGTCGCCTCCAAGGAGGAATCATGACGCTGCGGTTGGCCTTGATCGGCTTCGGCGAGGTCGGGACGATTTTTGGGACGGACCTTCTCGCCAACGGGGCATCGGCGGTCGCCACCTATGACATCCTTTTCGACGATCGCGAGCGGCGCGACGCCTACCGCAATAAGGCGCAATCCGCTGGCGTCGCGGCGTGCGATAATGCGCGCAGCGCATGCGAGGGAGCAGACATCGTGATCTCGGCGGTCACGGCGTCCGCCGCTGAAGAGGTCGCGACGGCGGCCGGCGGCTATCTTGCGCCCGGGCAGATCTTCTTCGACATCAACTCGGCTGCGCCGTCCACCAAGCAACGCTCGGCGCGCGCGCTTGAACGCAGCGGCGCGCTCTATGTGGAGGGAGCGGTGATGGCGCCGGTGCCGCCGCAGCGGCTCAAAGTCCCGATCCTTGCGGGCGGGGCGGCTGCCGTCACTACGGCGGACCGTCTCAATGCGCTCGGCATGGCGATCCGGCCGGTTGCGACAGAGATCGGTCGCGCATCGGCGACGAAGCTGTGCCGCAGCATCATGATCAAGGGAATCGAGGCGCTGATCGTCGATTGCGCGCGCGCCTGTAAATTGCACGGCGTCGAGGCCGATGTGTTTGCGAGCCTTGTCGCGACGTTTCCCGGCAATGACTGGCGAACGCTGGCGACGCACATGGCCGGACGGGTACGCCAGCACGGCATCCGGCGCGCCGCCGAAATGCGCGAGGCGGCGGAAATGCTCGCCGACCTCGGCCTCGATCCGGCGCTGTGCCGGGCGGTGGCGGATGCGCAAGAGCGCGGCGCCGGGTCGCAGGACAGCGCCACATGAGTCCTGCGTCGCCCGCGACAATTGCGCCGCCGCATCGCAATCCGCGCGCGCCCGATTTCGTGCTGCCGCCGCGAACATGCGACAGCCATTGCCACGTCTTCGGTCCCGGCAGCCGCTATCCCTATGCCGCGGACCGCCCCTATACGCCGCCCGACGCGCCGCTGGACATGCTCCAGGGCTTGCACGCGCGCCTTCGCATCGAACGGGCGGTGCTCGTCAATGCAACGCCGCATGGGCGCGACAACACCGTAGTGACCGACGCGATCGCGGCCGGCGGCGGACGCTACAAGGGCGTCGCCAATGTCGATGCGAGCTTCGACGACGCCGAGATCGCCGAGTTGACCGCGGCCGGTATTGTCGCCTGCCGATTCACGTTTCTCGCGCGCCTGGGCGGACGGCCGGACATGAGCGCCTTCGACACGGTGGTGCGGAGGATCGCGCCGTACGGCTGGCATGTCGATCTCTACCTGCCGGCGGACAATCTCGACGAGTTCGCGCCTACGCTCGATGCCCTGCCGATCCCCTATGTGCTCGACCATATCGGGCTGATCGATGCCGGCCGCGGCATCGATCAGCCGTCCTTCCGCGCGCTTGCGCAGCGATATGCGCGGGACCGCAAATGCTGGGTCAAGGTGACGTGTCCGGAACGGCTGACGGCCGCGGGTCCGCCCTATCACGACGTGGCGCCGTTCGCGCGGCGGCTGATCGAGATCGATCCGGATCGGCTGTTATGGGGGAGCGACTGGCCGCATCCGAACGTCAAAGCGATGCCGGACGACGGCGATCTCGTCGACCTCGTCCCGGTCTATGCGCCCAGCCCGGACGTCCGCAAGAAGCTGCTGGTGGACAACCCCGCGCGCTTGTTCGGCTTTCCCCACTAAAATATTCATGCATTATGCAGAGGCCTCGGACCACCATGATCCATTCGCAATCCGATCGTCCGCTGCCAAGCCGCCGGGCTCTGCTCGCCGGCCTTATCGCAGCGCCCGCACTTCTGACGCGTCGGGCATGGGCGCAGGGCAAATATCCAACGCGGCCGATCAAGGTGGTCCTCCCGTTCGGCGCGGGCGGCGTCGCCGACATCACGGTGCGCATCGTGACCGAGCGCCTGGGCGACCTGCTCGGCCAGCGCTTCGTCATTGAGAATGTCCCCGGGGCAGGGGGGTCGCTGGCGGCGCAAAGGGTGCTGCAGGCCCCCGCCGACGGCTACACGCTCGCGCTTTTTTCCAATGGCACGGCGGTGAGCGTCGGCCTATTCAAGACGCTCCCGTTCGACCCGGTGAAGGACTTCACCCCGATCTCGACGCTCGGGCTGTTCGACTTCGTGTTGGCGACCAACCAGGCGACCGGGTTCCACAAACTTGAGGACTTTCTTTCGGCCGCGCGCGTCAAGCCGGGCGCGCTCAATATCGGCACCGTGGTGGTCGGCAGCACGCAGCAATTGTCGGCGGTGTTGTTCAACATGGTGGCCAAGATCGACGCCCAGGTGATCACCTTCCGCACGACGCCGGAGGCGATCGTCTCGCTTCTGCGCAACGACGTGCAGCTTGTCATCGACTCCTACGCCGCGCTGAAGTCGGCGCTCATGGAAAAAACGTTGATCGCGCTCGCCACCTCCGGCGCGAAACAGTCGCCGGTTCTGCCCGACGTTCCGAGCGCCAGCGCGGCGGGGCTCGCCGGATTCGACGCCACCTCATGGAATGCGCTGTTCGCCCGCGAGGGGACGCCGCAGGAGGCCATCGACGTGTTGGGGAAGGGCTTGCGCGAGGTTCTCGCTCAACCGGACGTCCGCGCGCGCCTGCTCGAACTCGGGATCGAAGCGTCGGCCAGCACGCCGGCCGAATTGTCCGAACGCCTCAAATCCGATATCGCCCGGTGGTCTGCGGTCATTGAGCGCGCCGGCATTCCCAAGCAGTAGGGAAAGTCCATCGCGTCGATCGCGAGGATGGCCGCTTGACCGGCGCGTCCGACTTGGAAACACTCGCCGCCAACACGGCGGATCGGTTCCGTCGGTCCGGCAATGCGCAACCGGAACGGATCAACGTCAACCAACAAGACAATCACCCGCGTCGCCATGCCCATGACAACCGAGCCGGTGCTCGACATCGCTCATCTCGCCCACCTCGAGCTGCTGACGCCCAAGCCGGACGAGAGCCTGCGTTTCTTCGTCGATGTGATGGGCATGACGGAAAGCGGACGGGCGGGCAACTCCGTGTATCTGCGCGGCTGGGACGACTACGAGCGCTACAGCCTCAAGCTCACCGGCTCGAACACCTCTGGGATCGGGCATATGGCCTTCCGCACGCGCAGCCCGCAGGCGCTGGAGCGGCGCGCCCAGGCGCTCGCAGGGTCCGGCCTCGACATTGGCTGGAGCGACGGCGATCTCGGTCATGGCCGCACGTTCGTTTGCCGCGACCCGGATGGCCACCGCATCGAGCTTTATTACGAGACCGAATGGTACGAGGCGCCGCCCGGGCAACGGCCGGCGCTAAAAAACCAGGCGCAGAAATTTCCGGCGCGTGGCGTCAGCGTGCGGCGGCTCGACCATCTCAACTGCCTCGCCGCGGACATCCGCGCCAACCGGATCTTCTTCGAGCAATATCTCGGCTTCCGCTTAACCGAGCAGATCGTGCTCGATGACGGCACCGAGGCGGGCATGTGGATGACGGCGACCAACAAGAGCTACGACTTCGCCTACACGCTCGACCGCACCGGATCGCATGGGCGCTTCCACCATCTGACCTACGCGGTGGACTGTCGCGAGGACGTGCTGCGCGCCGCCGATGTCTTTCTCGAGCACGGCGTCTTCATCGAGACCGGGCCGCACAAGCACGCTGTGCAGCAAACCTTCTTTCTCTATGTCTACGAGCCCGGCGGCAATCGGGTCGAGGTGGCCAATGCGGGCGCGCGGCTCATTCTCGCGCCTGACTGGAAGCCGATCGTCTGGAGCGAGGCCGAGCGCAGAAAAGGCCAAGCGTGGGGGCTGAAGACGATCGAGTCATTTCACACCTACGGCACCCCGCCGGTGTGAGCGCAAGACGCAGCGAGGGCAGGCGCGCGGACGCGTCCGCCAGGCGCCGCTGGTGACGGCACGGCTCCGCGTCGTTTTCGTTTGAAATGAGCGTTGGTGAGCTTTTTCAGCCGCGTGGGTTCGGGGAGTGCAGACGAGATGCGCTTTTCCGAATCGACGCGCAGCTTTGCGCGAAATACGTAAATCTGCGTAGGGTCTCTTCCTCAGATTTGCCCAATGGTTGTGCATTGCATGGGATGTGGGGGGGGTCACATGAGCGCATTTGCCGATAAGCTTATTCGCGGTCTGGTTCGGAAAAGCGATCGCCGCTGCGACGCGTATGTGGACTTCGCGCGGCGGCCGGCTGTCTTCCAAGCGGGCGATTTCAATAATCCAGACCCGCCTGCCAGCCTGTCCGCGTTGCCTTCGAAGCGGGAATTCGACGCCGCGCCAAATCCCGTCGGAGCGACTGCCTGACGCGAACAGGCGCGTGTTTGCGACTGGCCGCCGGCAGGCCAACGCACCGAATCAGACGATCAAGGAGATAACTGATGACTAGAACTTCCGCCCTTCGGCTCGGAACCGCCGCAGTGGCGGTGGCATTGGCGGCGCTCTCGACAGACGCCTCCGCCCAAGGGCCCGGTCCAGGACGTGGATTTAAGGGCGGGGGAGCGGGTCCGGGTGGCGGCATAGGCATGCACGGGCCAGGCGGCCCGGGCCGCGGCATCGGAATGCCGGGACGTGGCGGCCCGGGCCCGGGCATAGGCGGTCCGGGGCGTTTCTATGCGGGGCCGAAGGCCGGCTATCCAGGGCGGCCCTATGCGGGTCCGGGATGGGGATGGAGGGGCGGTCCTGGCCCCGGTTGGGGATGGAGAGGCGGGCCCCCCGGCCCGGGATGGGGATGGAGGCGTCCGGGTTGGGGACCCGGCGTCGCCGCCGGCGTCATCGGCGGCGCCCTGATCGCCGGGGCGATCATCGCGACGCTGCCGACCGGCTATGTGGAATATCCGGGTTATGCAGAGCCCGTTTACGCGCCCGGCTGCTATTGGGCGTCCCAGCCGGTTTTGAATGCCGCCGGCCAAGTTGTCGGCTACACCGGGGAGCCGGTACAGGTCTGTCCCGGCTATGCCGGTCCTCCGCCGCCCGCCTATGGCGGGCCTCCGCTCGACGAGCCACCACCTGACTACGCGGAGCCGCCGCCGGTTTCGCTGCCGCCAAAGTAAACGGCTCGGCAAGAGGCGATCGGGCAGAGGGTTAATTCCGGCGCGCGTATAGCCGGTCGCGCCGCTATTCCGCTTGGCGCCTGTTCAGCCGTTACTTCGCAAGGATGGCTACGGCGGGCCCTTGCTCGGCTGTGCGTTAATTCATAATCTCAACTTACTTAAGTAAATATCGCTATATAAACGATAAAATCGACTTCGTTCAGTCGGGGCCAGCGCGCGATTTCGGTTTACGATTGCGGATTAGGGATTCACCAGTGAGCCGGCGTGCGTGGACTGGTTGCGACGGGTTCGGTCTATCGTCGCGATTCGTGTGATCTACCTCACAGTACCTAACGGGTGGGTCTCGCTACTCTCGCGAATTAGAAGAATGGTTCAACAAGCCGGAGGATGTCGCGATGACACTTTGGCAGAAATTCGCGGGCGTCATGACGAGCTTCGTGATTGCCAGCGGCATCGTGCTCTTCGCAGCGTCGCCGTCGCTTGCGCAGATTGCTCAGGCGCCGGTCGCGGTGGTCGAAGAGGTGAGCGGAAAGATCGTCGGCGTCGAGTTCATGGACTATGTCGCGCCGGGCAAAGTGATCAAGCTTGGCTCCAAGGGATCGATCGTGCTCGCATACATGAATTCCTGTTGGCGCGAGACGATCAAGGGCGGGACCGTGGTGATCGGCGCCGATCAAAGCTTGGTCCATCTCAGTGAGATTGAGCGCGTCAGGGTTCCCTGCGATCGCGACAGCCGATTATTGACCGTACGACAAAACGAGTTCGCGGGCTCCATATCGCGCGGCCTGCCGCTCTCTTCGAAGGCTCGCTGAACGCCGCCCCTGTGGTTGCGCCAAAAAAGGCGGCTGTCAGGCGGTTTAAATTGTGACTTGGGTCACATAACTAACGCGCTGCGCCGCACTATTCAAACTTCAGGACAGTCAAATGCCGGAGAGTGTCATGCAGGATAATGGCCCGCTTCCCTATTACTGAACAACGTCACGATGGATCGAAGCCACAAGCAAGGGCCGCCGCTGGCGGCCCTTCTGTTTCTGTCGGACGGGAACGCGTCGGCCAGCATCAGTACCGCGCGATCACCGGGACGGCGTCACCGCCGAATCGATAGTTCAGGCCGATCTTGGCCGTGTGGAGACCATCCAGCTGATGGTTCCAGCAATACTGCCCGAGCCCGGTGACCAAGGCATTGGCATTGTAGCCGCAAGCACGGGTGTGATCGAAGCCGATGAACATATACTCGGCTTTCACGCTCCAATTGTAATAGAAGGCCCATTCGAGGCCGCCGCCCAAGGTCCATGTCGCCTTGGTCTCGCTTGCTTGCGCGATATAGTTCGGATTGACGATCGGGTCGGTCACCGTCGTCTGGACTTCGACAAAGGCTGCGCCGCCCTTGACGTAGCCGAGGACGCGATCCCAGGCATAGCCAAACCGGCCGGTCAGCATGCCGTACCAGTCGCCGACCTTGGTTGAAGACTGGATGTTGGTGAAAATGGCGTTCGGGTCAGCCCCAGAACCGGTAATTCTCAGATAGCCGAATTCGCCCTCGACGCCGGCCACGAGCCGCGAGCCGATCGGCTGCCAGTTACAGCCCGCGGTGCCGCCGCCAAGAAGGCTGTTGCCCGTGCTGTACTGCCAAACGTCCCACGGAAGGTTGTTGTAGCCGCTGATGTCGTTCACGCGAACGGTCTCTGCGGTCCAGGCCACGCCGAGATAGCCGCCGAGATAGCAGCCGCTCCAGTTGTAGGCCGGCATGAACAACACGGGTCGGACCGGGACAGGACCGAGATCGGCCGCCGAGGCCGCGCCTGCCAGACCGAGAACAGCGATAGTTGCCAGGAGCTTTTTCATAACAGCCCCTCCCTCCGGGTAACCGAAAGCCCAAATCACTCTATGGACTTTTGCCCCGGCAAAGGTGGCAAATCGGCCACATGCACGTTTTTCTATTGCCTTGGCCGGGCCACGACGGGGTCGAGCGAATAGCCGCCCCACTGTGCAGGTGAGTGGCGGCTTCGCGGCGGGGAACAACCGCTGATTTTGCGATGAAGTCTGTCGACGAGTGGAACCGACTGGATTGGCGCTCAGGCGCGCGCTGTTTACGGCGTGGTCTTCGATCCGCGAAAAGTTTCAAATCGCAGGCTGTCCGGTCAAATGCGCCGCGGCTGGTGGTGGCCGCCATCAATCCGATCAAGGCCATAGCGGCGCGCAAGCGCCAGCGTTTCCTGAAATTCCTGCGCGTCGATGGGCCGCTCCAATACGGGATCGTCGCCCGCGCGATAGCAGGGGCGGTACTGGTCCATGATGTTGAGATAGGTGTTCGGCGAAATATCTTCGGCGAGGAAGCGCAACACCTCTTCCGACCCGGCGACGCGGTTGGGCAGCACGAGGTGCCGAACGAGCAGGCCGCGCCACGCCAAGCCTTGCTCGTCGATCGCCAGATCGCCCACTTGGCGATGCATCTCCCTTACGGCCGCCTGATTGACCCGCACATAGTCTCGGACATGCGAATACCGATGAGCCAGCTTCGCGTCGCCGTACTTCATGTCCGGCATGTAGATGTCGATCACGCCATCGAGCAGGGCCAGCGCCTCAGGGCTGTCGTAGCCCCCAGTGTTGTAGACAAGAGGCAGGGCAAGGCCCTCGGCGGCGGCAAGATCGACGGCCGCTATGATCTGGGCGACGACATGGCTCGGGGTGACGAAGTTGATGTTGTGGCAGCCGTTCGCCTGCAGCCTGAGCATGATGGCGGCGAGTTCCTCGGTCGATACCTCGCGTCCTTCGCCGCGCCAGCTGATGTCCCAGTTCTGACAATAGACGCAGCGCAGATTGCAGAACGAGAAAAAGATCGTGCCCGAGCCGCGCGTCCCCCTCAGGCAATCCTCTTCGCCGTGATGCGGGCCGGCCGAATAGACCAGAGCGCGTTCGCCCGTCCGGCAGACGGCGCCGCGGACATCCGCGATTCGGTCAGAATGACAATAACGGGCGCACAGGTCGCAATCTCTCAAATGCAGCCACGCTTCGCGGGCGCGCTCGGCGAGCAGACCCGCGCGCGCGAGCCGCCGATAGGCGGGTTCTAACGTTTTCGCGGCCTCGTCACCTTGCGGCGCTTTGTCGGAGAAGACGGTCATGAAAGCCAGGCCGCCGCCTTAACCGTAACGGCATGCCTCCCTCGACATCGATCCGGTCTCACAAGCCAGCAACCGGGTGTCCGCCCGTCCCAGCGCGGAAAGCAAAATCATGGACACAGAACATGGTGGGAAAATGGGCGCGCGACCCTCTGGCGCATCGGGTGCAGACGACCAGTCCTCGCGATCGTCTGCGCATCTCTCAGAACATCGGCCGAAAAGCACGTTCTCAAGGGGGATCCGCACGCGATCATGGCCAACAGCCGGTATTGGCGAATGTCGGCCGAGATCACCTTGGCCTGGCTCGCCCAGCAATAAGCAATAGAGGCCGGCAAATTCCAGGCGCGGCGGCGTCGCGCGCCCCGCACGACGAGCGATCGCAGGGTTCGGCGGAGATGTCCGGCGTCGCGCATATCGCTGTCACGGCCGGTGCAAAGGGGCGGCAAAGAACTCGCCAAATATTGATCTGGAGCAATCTCGGGGGGACCCGCGCCGCCTATTTTGGATCGTTTGAAAAAGAAGAACTTTTGGTATACCCCGACTCCGCGAGAATCCGAAGACCCCCCTTGCCAAACGGCGCGATCCGGATTTACCGAACGGATGATACGGCCCGGCTTTCTGGACATAGAATTGCGGCAAAACCTGATCGAGTTGGCTCGGGACGGGTCGGCCGCTCATCGTCTGGCCCGACGTGCGAACGCGCTGGTGTTGCTAGACGATGGGATGAGCTGCGAGGCGATTGCGAAGGTCCTGTTGCTGGACGACGACACCATCCGCACTTGGTATCGCCTGTATGAAGAGGATGGGATCGAGGGGTTGACGAACTTCAGCTACGAGGGCAGCGCTTGCCAGTTGAGCGGCGAGCAACAGGAAAAGCTGAAAGCCTGGGTCGCCACGGCCTTACCGCGCACAACGCGCCAGGTCGGCGCCTGGATCGAGAATGAATTCGGCGTCGTTTACGAAGGCCGGTCAGGACTGATCGCGTTGTTGCATCGCCTGGGGCTCGAATATCACAAACCCAATGTCATCCCGCGCAAGCTCGACGAAGAAAAGCAGAAGGCTTTCATTGAGGGCTACGAAAAGCTGCTGAATTCCTTGGGCGACGACGAGGCCGTGCTGTTTGCGGACGCCGTGCATCCGACCCATGCGGCGCGGCCTGTCGGCTGCTGGGCGCCGAGCCAAGAGAAGCTCGCGATCGAGCAGACGAGCGGGCGTCAACGCATCAACATTCACGGCGCGATCGACCTGGAGACCGGACAAACCCGGATGATCGAGGCCCTGACCATCGACGCCGCCTCGACGATCAGGCTGCTGCAATCGATCGAGGCGCTCTATCCGATGCTGGCGCTCATCCATGTTTTCTTGGACAACGCGCGTTATCATCATGCCAAGCTCGTGCAGGAATGGTTGGCCCTGCCGGGACGACGCATCAAGCTGCACTTCATCCCAACGTATTGCCCGCACTTGAACCCGATCGAACGGTTATGGGGCCTCATGCACAGAAACGTCACTCACAACAAGTGCTACGCAACTTGCGCCCAGTTCGCCGATGCGACGCTCAGTTTTCTGCGTGGAAAGGTTCCGGGGAATTGGGCGGACCTTTGTAATTCGGTCACCGACAATTTCCGCGTCATCAACCCAAAGGATTTTCGGGTCATGACGTGAACGGGGTATATTACGCACTGCCCGGCGCGGCCCGCGCCGGGCCTCCTTTCATACTGGGAAAAAATTGCTCGCCTCAATCCGCGATGCCGGAGCGAATCAACGCGGCAGAGAACGCAATCTCTAAAGGAAAGAGACCCGAGGCTTTGACCAGGGGCTTGCGGGCGTTGTGGGGACAGCACAACGGCGCCGTCACTGGCCATGCGGCGGGTTCCTGTCTCTCGTCCGTTCTTAAGGAATTTGGGCCGACGTTGGCTGGGGGACTAGGATTTGAACCTAGACTAACGGAGTCAGAGTCCGCTGTTCTACCATTAAACTATCCCCCAACGCGGGCGCGCTGGATACGGCCGGCCGTGCGCGGCTGGAATTGCCGAGTCGCCCGGCGACCCGGTTTGCGCGCGCCCCGTCACATAGGGCGGAGCGGCGGGCTGCACAACCGAAAAAACGCTGCGGCCATCCGCCGTCGCCACCTCCGAGCGTCCGCGCGCCAAGTTGTGTTCCGCCGAAGCGCGGCCTCTCGCGCGCTCGGCAAATCGACCCTTGGCGCCGACGCTATCGCGAGGCCTGACGCCTAGACCTCGACCGACCGGTGCTTGCGCAGCCTGAGCGAAAAGCCGATCAGCAGAATGCCGAACGCGATGGAATAGGCGGCGATCGCCCAGATCAGGCCGAGCGCGCCCGGGCCGGGGGCGATCAGCACCAAAAGGCCGAACAGCACCGAAATGATGCCGGCCAAGATCAGCCACCACTCGTTGTCGATCTCCTTGCGCAACCTAATCGCGCCGATGATCTCGAAAATGCCGTGAACGAGCGCCCAGGCCCCGATGAAGATGATCAGCACGAGCGCGGTTATGCCGGGCCACAGGAAGGTGATGATGCCGGCGCCGATTCCGGCAAGGCCCACAATGATCATCCACCAGGCTGGGGCCGGCCGGTTCTTGCTGAACGCGGACGCCAAGGCGATCACCCCGTCCACCAGGGCGAAGGCGCCGTAGAACAGGACGAGCGTGACGAGCGTCAGGCCCGGCCACATGAACGCGACGATGCCGAACAGGATCGATACGATTCCGCGCAACAAGACGAGCCACCAGTTCTTCGCGAGCGTATGCAGGAGCGATGGGCCCGCGAGAGGGGCTGTGATGGATTGCATAATGGCCTCCATGAGTTCGATCACCCGATCCGAGCGGGGTGCCGCAACGCAGCCAAACTAGCGGAGCGATTCCGGCCTGCCAATCGGGCACCCGCCATGGTGTCCGCACCTGCGTCGTTCACCTTGACGCAGGACAATTTTACGGAATGCAGACGACATCGATCACGTCGGCGTTGCCGCGTCGCGTCGTCGGCGCACGCCGGCGATGGTCGCGACCGCGAGCAGGGAAACCGCAGCGGTCAGCATGAACACCGCCACCGGATGTCCATGGTCCATCAACGGGCCGAAAAACAGCGGCACCAGGACGCCGGCAAAGTTGAAACCGGTGGTGACGAAGCCGAACACCTTGCCGAACGAGCCGGGCGGCGTCACCGCCCGCACCATCATGTCGCGCGAGGGCATCGCCATGCCGGCCGCAAGTCCGGCGAAGCTCATCGCGCCCACGGTGGCGGCGGTCCCGAGATTGAACAGCCCCAGCGCCGCCGCCAGCAACGCGAAGGCACCCATGGTCGCTGCCGTGACAATGGCTGGACTGACGCGCCCGAGCAGCAACCCGCCCAGCAACACCCCGGCGGCATTCAGGAGCAGAAACCCCGAAAGCGCCAGGTTGCCGACCGCGAGCGGCGTGCCGTGGGCAGCGGTCAGCGCGACCACCGAATAGGTGATCAGGCCCCCATTGCAGAAAGCGAACAGCGTGAAGAACGCGAAATTCAGCAGGATGATGGGCGAAATCAGGAGAGCGAGCGATGTCGGTCCGTTCGCCGGGGCGGGCTCGACGGCGATGTGCTCGTGCGGCGCGGCCCTGTCGCGCAACAGGGCGAGCGCAGCCGCGGCGATGATGCCGAGGAGCGAAATCGCCACGAACGCGCCGCGCCAGCCGGCCAAGCCGTAGAGAAACAGCAACAGGCCGGGGGCAACCGCCCCGCCCAGCATCCCCGCGAAGGTATGAATGGAAAAGGCTTGTCCGATGCGCTCGTTCGCCACCCGGTCGGAGAGCATCGCATAGTCGGCCGGGTGATAGACGGCGTTGCCGAGCCCGGCGAGCCCGAACATCGCGACGAACGCCCAGAAGGAGGTCGCGAGGCCCGCGACCACGACGGCGAGCGTGCCCAGGAGCAGGCCGGCGATCAGCACGACGCGCGCGCCGATCTGGTCGACGAGAAAACCGGCCGGCGTCTGGAATGTCGCTGTCAGCGCATTGAAGGCGACAAGCGCCAAGCCAAGCTCGGTGTAGCTGACCTGGAAGTCGGCGCGGATGACCTCGAACAGGGGCGGCAGGAGAAGAATGTACACATGCGAGACGAAATGCGCCGCGCTGACCGAGGCGATCGTTTTCGCATCGCCGAAAGGGTCCCTGGTAAACGGAAGCTCGGTAACTGCGGTCATTCCGTTCCGCTCCCAAGCAGCGAGTGGCGAGACCACAGGCGGCCGATTCGAACCCGAAAGCGTACCCGAGAGTTCCCACCGCCCAAGAGCAGGCCGTTCGGAGAAGCGTCCGAGCGTCGGCGGAGCAACGACAAGAACAAGCATATGGCATCGCTCGTATTGCGTCTCTTCCCGACGCTGTTACACTCGCCAGAATTTGTTGTGATGCAACATCGCGCGCGGTAAGCCCGCGCCCCAGGCTTTTTGGCCGACAGGAAGCGTTCGATGGACCAGGAGGTCCGGGTTCCCGGCCTACGCGGCCCTGCGTGCGAGAGGGCGCGGCTTTCCCCCCTTCCGGAGGGACAGACCTTCGCGCCAACGCAGGCGGCCGCAGGATCGCGCAACGCCTCGAGATACCGGTTGCCGACCTACGCGGCGCTCGATCTCGGCACCAATAATTGCCGGCTCTTGGTCGCCCGTCCGACCGCGAATGGCTTTCGCGTGGTCGACGCCTTTTCGCGGATCATCCGGCTGGGCGAGGGGGTCTCCATTACCCGCCGGATCAGCGAAGCGGCGATCGATCGGGCGATCGACGCGTTGTCCGTATGCCGTCAAAAGATGCTGAGCCGCGGCGTCAGTCGCGCCCGCTTGATTGCGACCGAGGCCTGCCGCAGCGCGAAGAACGGAGCCGATTTTCGCAATCGCGTCAGCGAGATGCTCGGGCTTGATCTCGAAATTGTTGATCAGGAGACCGAGGCCGAGCTGGCCGCGATCGGCTGCACGCCGCTGATGGACCCGCAGTCGCGCGGGGCAATCCTGTTCGACATTGGCGGCGGATCGTCCGAGCTGGTGCGCCTGGGCCCTTCGGATTCCTCGTGCAGCGGCCCGCCCATGCCGGCCATCGAAGGCTGGATTTCGTTGCCACTCGGCGTGGTGACCTTGGCGGAACGCTTCGGCGGGATCACCGTGACGCGCACGGCGTTCGCCGAAATGGTGGCGGCGGCGGCCGCCGAGCTTGCCGACTTTACCGCTGCGCACGGCGGCGACCTGTCCGACGTCCACATGCTCGGGACTTCAGGGACGGTGACGACGATCGCGGGCGTGTTCCTCAACCTCATGCGGTACGATCGGCGTAAGGTCGACGGGTGCTGGTTGCGCGCCGAGGAGATCACCGCGGTTATCGAGCGGCTGATGGCTATGAGCTACCAGGACCGGGCGGCCAATCCTTGCATTGGCATCGAGCGCGCCGATCTGGTGCTGACGGGCTGCGCCATCCTGGAGGCGATCAGGCGGGCGTTTCCGTGCCAGCGGCTGCGGGTCGCTGATCGTGGTCTGCGCGAGGGCATGCTGGTCAAGATGATGCGCGCTGACCAAGTGTGGGACGGAGCGGGCGCGCGGTAGGCTCGCGCAGAGTTGGCATGTGGCGACGGTCACGACGGCGCCAGCGAAAACACAATGGATTTAGGTCGAAGCACCCGTTCGCTCAAGACGCGCGTGAAGGGCGGGAAGAGCCGAACGCCGGCGCAAAAGCGTTGGCTCGAACGCCAGCTCAACGACCCCTATGTGGCACGCGCCAAGCGCGAGGGCCTCCGCTCGCGCGCGGCCTTCAAGCTGATCGAGCTCGATGACAAATATCGCCTGCTGCGGGCGGGCGCGAAAGTCGTCGATCTCGGCGCCGCGCCGGGCGGTTGGAGCCAGGTCGCGGCCAAGCGGGTCGGCGCCGGCAAGGGAAGCGGGCGCGTGGTCGCGATCGACCGGCTCGAAATGGCGCCGCTCCCGGGCGTGCATATCCTCACGCTCGATTTCCTCGAGCCGGACGCCCCCGACCGGTTGAAGGCAATCCTGGACGGAGAAGCCGACCTCGTGCTTTCGGACATGGCGGCTAATGCGACCGGCCACCGGCAGACCGACCACCTGAAGATCATGGCCCTGGCGGAGGCGGCGGCGCTGTTTGCCCGCGAGGTGCTCAAGGAGGGCGGCGCCTTCCTTTGCAAGGTGCTGCGTGGAGGCACGGAAGGGGCGCTGCTCGCCTCGCTCAAGTGCGATTTCGCGACGGTCAGGCATGTGAAGCCGCCGGCAAGCCGGGCTGATTTGGCTGAGCTCTACCTGCTCGCGACG
>CAVRVX010000015.1:0-94525 GCA_963724735.1 uncultured Alphaproteobacteria bacterium | reverse complement strand
CGACCTTGCGATCGAGCAGCGCAAGGAGTTCCTCAGCATCATCGTGCAGGAAAGCGAACGCCTGACCCGTCTCATCAACGACATTCTCGATCTCGCGAAGATGGAGGCGGGCAAGACCGGCTGGCAGATGCGGGAAATCGCGCCGCGGCAGGTGATCGACGGCGCACTTGCCGCCATGGCCGGCCTGTTCGCCAAGAATCCACGCATCCGGCTGGAGACCAGCATCGCCGACGATCTGCCGAACGTGTTGGTCGACGCCGATCGCCTGACCCAGGTGCTGGTCAATCTGATCTCCAATGCGGTCAAGTTCTGCGATCGCGATGACGGCCTCGTCGCCATAGCGGCGCGCTCGGAAGCCGGCGCGTTGCGCGTCGACGTGCGCGACAACGGCGTCGGAATCGCCAAAAAGGATCACCATAAGATATTCGAGCGCTTTCAGCAGGCCGGCGACACGTTGATCGACAAGCCGCAGGGAACCGGGTTGGGACTGCCGATCTGCCTGCACATTTTGGAGCGGTTCGGCGGCCATATCTGGTTCGAGAGCGAGCTCGGCAAGGGCTCGACCTTCTCCTTCCGCATCCCGTCCGCGCGGCGCGCGCCGAGCGCCCGTCAAATCGCCGCCAATGCTGAGATGCCTGAAAACGCCCTCTCAATGCGCGTGTTCGACGAATTCTGAACCCGGCATCTTTGCCGTCGTCGGCAAAGACGAGTGCGCTGGTCGAGGTTCCCGGCGCACGCTCTTCTCCTTCGTCGCTGAAAGCTATTCATCTTACATAGAGATGACGTTCAAGGTCAGGAGTTGACGGATGCATCGGTTTCTTGTGCCAATCGATAACTCTGAAAATGCCGCGCGCGCGCTGCAATACGCAATTCGTCTTGCCAAGGAGATCGAACCGGCCGAACTCCATATCGTCCACGCTCACGGACTTCCCTTGGTCTATGGCGAGATCGCCGTCTATCTCATGGAGAAAGAGGCCCAACAGATGTTGCGGCAGCACAGCGAGGACATCCTGACTCCGGCGATCAACAAGGCGTCGGGGATTACGTTTTCGAGCGAGATTTTGGTCGGCGACCCGCCGGCGGCGATCGCAACATGCGCCGAGGAGCGCAGCTGTGACGCGATCATTATGGGGACGCGCGGCATGGGCGCGATTGGGAATCTGGTCATGGGTTCGGTCGCCACCAAAGTGATTCATTTGACCAAGCTGCCGGTGACCCTGGTGAAATAGGTCTCTGCGCCAGAGCGGGGGCGCCATGCCTGGCACATGGTCCCGTCGGTACGCGACGATGCGGGTTGGGGAACCGTGATTTCAGCGGCAACTTCGCGAAGTGGCTCCCGAGTTGAACGTTGAGTGGCCCACTTGCCAGCCTGGTGGGACAATCACTGCTAATTTTAACGAAAAATCAATGCAGGTTGGTCGAGATGGCGCTCCCTAGGGGACTCAAACCCATGTTTTCGCCGTGAGAGAGGCAATACTCGCACGGTGGCGAATTTAGGCGAACGTCACTTGTCCATATTTCATCGATATTTCTTGCCACGCGCGTTCGCCGTAGTACACTTACGTTTGCCCACATCTATTCCCCAAAACCTCCCCATTGGGTCGGACGAACGAAAATGGCACGCACGGTTCGCGATACCAATCTCGAAACCCGCAGCGCCCGCTTGCGACTTCGCATCCGCGCAGAGCCGTATTGGCGGGGCTTGGAGAAGGGATTTTTCCTCGGGTATCGTCGACGGTCCAACGGCGGCACGTGGCTCGCGCGGCGGCGACGGGCCGATGGTGGGTATGCCGAGCACCGGATCGGCATCACTGACGATTTGCAGGACGCAGATGGCGTTGCCGTACTCGACTACGGGCAAGCGCAGAAGGCAACTCGGGCATGGTGGCGTGCCGACCTGCGCCGAGAGGAAGGCCACGATGCACGACCCGGCCCTTTCACCGTCGGGGACGCCGTGTCTGACTACTTGACAGCCTTCGAGCGGCGCGGCGGAAGGTCGATCTACGCCACGCGGCGAGCGGCCGAGACGCATATCCTGCCGTCGCTCGGGGCCATGCTGGTCACGAAACTGACTACCAAGAAGATCGAGGACTGGCATCGGGGCCTTGCCGAGAAGCCCGCGCTCGCCCGCAGCAAGCCTGGTCGAAAGCCGAACTACCGAAAGGCGGACAAGACCGCCGATGGCATTCGCAAGCGGCGCGCGACCGCGAACCAAATCCTGACGGTCCTGAAAGCCGCATTGAACCACGCCTGGAAGGCCGGGCACGTTCCGAGCGACGATGCTTGGCGGAGGGTAAAGCCGTTCAAAGCAGTGGAGACGGCGCTCATCCGCTATCTCTCCGAGGCCGAGTGCGTGCGGTTGGTCAATGCTTGCAAACCGGCGTTTCAGAACCTTGTCCGCGGAGCGATGTTGACCGGGTGTCGGTACTCGGAATTGGCTGCCATGTGCGCGGCGGACTACAATGCCGATGCCGGTGTCGTCACGGTGCGGGAGAGTAAGGCGGGCAAGCCGCGCCACGTGGTCCTAACGGCCGAAGGGCAGCAATTATTCGCCGGCTTCACCGCGGGCAAGCTGGGCAGCGATCCGATATTCACGCGCGCAGATGGTGATGTGTGGGGGAAGTCGCACCAGTTGAGGCCAATGCGGGAGGCGTGCCGGCGAGCAAAGATTAAGCCGGAAATCTCATTCCACGTGCTCCGCCACACGTACGGCTCGGCGCTCGCCATGAAGGGTGTTCCGATGGGAGTCATCGCCGAACAGCTTGGCCACGCCGACACGCGGATGACCGAAAAGCACTACGCGCACCTTGCGCCAAGCTATGTCGCCGACACGATCCGTACCCACTTTCCGACACTCGGCATCGGCAATGATAGCGGCGTGGTGCCACTTCGGCCTGCGCCAAAGCGGGCGTCGCTATTGCACCCGAATGGATGACTTGAAGCAGCATCGGCGACGAGACTTGCACACATTCACTGGAAACTCTCGCATCATCGCGACGCGAGTCGAGCGAATGCATGCAGACAAGTGATCTCGCACTTGATTCGAACAATCTCGAGCCGCGGACAAACCGGAGCACGGCGGGAGAGCAGGCCGCACGGCCCAATTAAGAGTGCAAGATAAAAGGCGCAAGGTGCGCCCCGGTCGGACGAGGAAGAAACGAGGCAATATCAGAACCTTGGCGCAATGTGCATTTTTGACCCGCAATGTGCGAATTCCGAGAAACCATGCAAAATCAACGTTGATCCGCACATTGCGCGCGGAGGACACATCCAAAAGACTCGCCTTTGCGCAGCGGTGCAAGGGGCACGGCACCATGACCGCGTGGCAGGTTGCGTGCCGGACCGCCCAGCCCCCGTCAAGGCTCGCGCTGCTCGCGCCCGGCTCCGCCGGCTGGCAGCCTTGACCGGCTGCCGCGGGCCCGGCTCTTTGCCGCCAAACGATCATGACTTGCCGCGAGCGACATCGCTCCCGTTGCGACGCAAGTGGAGATCGCAGCCGCAGCGTAGCACAGCGCAGACTTCGGCTGTTCTGCCACCGCGCCACGTGTGGGACACTGGAAACCATGCCCCACGCTCACGAACCCCACCGCAAAGAAGGCGCGAGCCACGCAACCGACCCCCGCGGCGCCGCTGCCACCGCCCTTCCCGTTGACCCTCGAACCTTTGGTTTTGTGAAAGCCGCATATACGGTTCGTGAGACACTCGAACTGCTCAGCATCGGGCGAACGTCGCTCTATGCGGCTGTCAATCGAGGCGAACTCAAGAGGATCAAGCTCGGCAAGCGGACGCTGTTTTGCGCCGCCGATCTTGCCGCGTTCTTGGCGGGCCTCAGGGCTGCCTCTGCCGAGCAATCACCGCGGCCTAATTTGTGACGCTCCCGCTGGCTCGTGGTCACTTTGTCGGCAGCGGTATTCTCGCCTACCATCGCCAAGGCGCGGGGCTCGGTTGGCCAACCGTCGCCGGACACGTCACCACCGCCGTCCGGCTCGCCCCGCGCCAGCGGCTCCCCAGGCGGTGGGGCGGTGGTTTCATGGCATACGTTCCAGAGTGGGAGCGGTTGCCCAGTGCGCTTAGGCGCGTGAAGGCAAGTAAACGTTCCACACATGAGGCGCAGATTGAAATTTGCCGTGCGATTGATGAAAGGAAAATCAGGTACCGGCTTTTCTCCGTGTTTACCGACGACGACTTGGTGTCAGGCTTGCATCCTGGCATCGCCTCGCAAATCCGCGAGGGGCTGCGGAGCGGACAAAATCTAGCGGCTTGGCGAGGCCAGCTAGGTCAACTGTTGTACCCGTTGGCAGCACCGGTGGTGAATCCCACTGACCTCCCCTCGCCACCGAGCCCGCGCGCTCTTGATTGGCGCAAATCATCTTTCAAAGAGCCGTGGCTGCTCACAAAGAGCTCGATAACTGCCCCGACGCGTTGCCACGTTCGGATCGAGGTTTTCAGGGACGACGTTACGAATGTTCTATGTCGCGGTCGGCGGGCTGCGACGTCCCGTTTCGAGACAGCCGCGGCCGAAGCCCTTGCCTCGCATCTCAAGGGCAACCCCGATCTCAAACGTGGAGATGCTCTTGCGTGGTGTCGTGCACGGGACTTCAACCTCACGGGCCGCGGCTTCCAAAACCGCGTATGGCCGCGTGCCCGAGAGAAAGCCGGGCTCGGCACAACGGCCCCGCCCGGACGCAAACGGAAATCGTCGCGCTGAAATCGTTGCGCCAGTTTTTTCGTGGCGTCTTTTTCTGAGCCGCCGCTTGGCCCGAATGTTTTGCCACCGCCCGCAAACGCGCGCGTGGGGTTGCCGGGACCATTCCGGCTGGTGGTGAGGCCGACATGGATCAACTGCTCTACACGATTTCCCAGTGCTGTCGTATGGCAGCAATTGGGCGCACGAAGTTCTACGAGCTGGTCGCGAACGGCGAAATTCCGGTTCGCAAGATCGGCAAGAAGACGTTGGTCGCGGCGGCCGACCTTCGGACGTTCGTCGAGCGACTCCCCGCGATCAAAACGAAGCCCTTTGATAGAACGAACACCAAATCCGCCACGAATGCGCGGGTGCATCCGCGGTGACGTTCAAAGGAGCGGCGCGCCTCCGACACCGCGGTGGCGGTGTGGAGGCGCCGGAGCTTGATGCGACTGCGGATCACGTCGGCGCCATGGCTACATCAGCCATTCAATCAAGACAAACCATTCGTGCGCACCTAATCGGCTCGGATCGTTGCAGAGCGGGCGGGGTCACTGCCCGTGGCGCCGCTCCCGTACTCGCCCTGTGCCGCGAGCTTGTCGAGGCCGGGTCCAACCCGATCATACCCCTTGAGGCTTGGCGTGGCGAAATCCTCTGCGTTCGCATTCGCACGATTGGTGAGGCCGCGCGCCTCGCCGTTGAGGATGACCGGCACGGCAGGCCCCGGCTTCGGCTGTGGCGTAACAGAGGGTGTGGCGCAGGCTCGCCCGTCGCGGAAAATGGGGACGGACTGGGTCACACGCACGTGGTGGAGGTTCATGCGGTGGGTGACACCGCGACCGCACTCGGCTCCGACGATGCTCCGGCTATTGCGACCGCCAGGCGTGCTCCGTGCTGAGTCGATCACCGGAGGCGGCGCACCGCGATCGCAACGCCGAGCGATTTAGGTGGCACGAGGCAGTGATTCGTGATCGACGGCTGACTGCCGCGGCTCTCCGGTACGCGGGGTTTGTCATGCACCGGTTTCGCGCCGACCTTGGTTACGCCGCCGCCTCACACCGGGCGGCAGCCAAGTGGCTCGGGATGTCAGAAAGGCAAATCCTGCGCGGTCGCGATTTGTTGGTGAAGCGTGGGTGGCTGTATCGCATCAACGGCACGCCCTCCTCGCCTGGCGCTCGGAACACCACTGCACGCTACAGCCTTGGCGGCGGCTCGGAGGAGCTGAATTTAGCCGCCCGTGCTGACACCGGTGACAGCACTTGACCGGTGACATTGGTGACAGCGAGTGCTCGCGTCGGTGTCAGCACCATGCTGCCTTTCTTGACAGCACATATTCTGTAAGAGGTTCTGGAGAGCTTCCCTGTAAAGAGGGCTATCCGATGAAGAAACACAGGGCGATGCTTCAATTCACGTGTCTGGACATCATCGCGCGCCTTACCACCCGCCGCCGTCTCTCTCAAACCACGGTGATTGACGATGCCCGCTGAAAGCTCAGCGCCAAACCGGGTGTTGCACTTTGAAAAGTGCGAGAAATCCGCATCGGACGGGTATTGTGGCGATCTTGCGGTTGCGCATCTTCCGCGGGTCTCAAGCCCGCGAGTCACGCCCGATGATTTCCCCGACCTACCTGACTTCCTTCGGCGGATACCGCCCGCGGCCGCGCCAGACCGCGCCCCCGCGTTCGGGCCCCGGTGACAGCCTCGACGACCTCGATCCGCGAGGGCGCGATGGCTGAAAATACAGCGGCAAAGCAGCCAAGGCGCGGCCCTGGGCGGCGGTTCGAACCAGGACAGTCCGGCAATCCTGCCGGCAAGCCTAAAGGCTGTCGCAATCGTGCCGGCATCTTGCTCGAGGCGATCAGCGACGCTGACTTGGCCGCTATCGTCACTAAGCTCGTCACGCAAGCAAAGGCTGGCGATCTGACGGCGATTAAGATCCGCGGCGGCGAGTTGGCGATCACACTCAGCGCGCGGTGATGATCCGAATCGCAATGACATAAATCACTGTCGGTTACCGGCGACCAGAGGTCGGTTTCGCGACCCTCGCGAACCCGTTTTTTAGGCGAGATGAGGAGGTTAGCTCATTGGTGCTTGCCTGAACTCACCCGGCTTCAATCCCATTGCTTTCACTGCGGCCTCTGGAAGCTGGCCATATGCGACAACTGTCTCGTTAGGCGCCATGACCGCCGCGACAATCGCCTCGGCTTTGATCGAATCTTCTTCGGCGACGTAATAGACTGTCCGCGTCGCTGGAGCCTCCCCCAATCGCTCAGTTGTTATTAGAACAACCTGACCGTTCGCCATTTCTAGCCCACTATCTCGCTTGTGCCTTACTCTCGGGTGTTTTGGGGATTCCCGAGGCGGGCAATTGCAAGAAAGGCCCGCCGTAATGTTCATCTCTTCCCTGGCTTTGGAAGATCAGCTCGGATGTCGCGGAACTCCGCGGGACCTTTGATCAGCCTTTTCTTGCGGCTGTGCCGCTCTTCGACAGTCGCCGACGGCTCGATAAGCGGGTCGATATGACGTTCGGCGATCTTGGCGGCCTTGGTGGCGGCTTTTTTGGTGTACAGCGGAACCGTCGGCTTCGCCTTCAGCCCCGCCTCTACAAGCCGGCGGATAGCTTCTGAGCGACTGCACGCGCTTCGTTTGGCCCACTTCTCAACCGCGGCAAGCGTTGGCTCTGGAAGTCGGGCTGACACGAGAGGATCCTGCCCGGTGGCGGGGCGGCCCGGTCCTTTTTTGTGCACGGATATTGATTTATTCATATTTATTGTATACGGAAATAGCAGGCCGAACGCAAGTGCCACCCTGCGCCCAGCCTTTAACCACAGCATAGGAGCGTCTTATTGATTTTGAGGGTGACGGCGAGCCCCCGATACGCGCTTGGGCAATTGAGCGGGCTGAAATCCAGGGGCTCGCCTTGGCCAAACGAGAAAGGGGATGTAACACCCTTTCCCGTCATGCAACACCGTTCCCGGACATCGGTTCCCGAAAAGAGAAGACCCGGCGGGGTTGGTCGGGGCCGCCGAGCGGGTTCCGTCCGTAAGTCGCCAAGTGGACGAGACACGAAAGCGCAGCGTTGGCGAGCGGCCAGCCTCACTCGTCGTCGATCAAGTTTTTGCGCGACGGGGTTGGGGTCTCGCGTGACATGTCCGCGCCGTCAGGCCCGAATGTATGGATGCCGAAACCGGTCGTCTCACTGGGTAGCGTTATGAAGCCACCAGGCCCGATGTATGGTGGCGACGCGTGATAGGGCGGCATGACTGCGCCGGGCGCGAGCTGACCAGGATAAACGCCAGCCGCTGCAAGGCTGCGATCTTCGCCGCTACCGGCTGGAGCGCCGCTCTGAGCGAGACCGGGCGTTGCGAGCGCCGTCATACCCAAAGCCAGAAATCCGGTACCTATGATGGATAACGTGACCCTCATTCGCTCCGCCCTCAGGGGATGGAAATTCGCCCCGTGGTTAAGCCCGCTCGCGGCTCACCCGTATGTCCGCGCACCCCGCGAGGCGGTCCGGCCACCCCGTGGGGGTGCTCGGGTGGTGGGTGACCAGCACTGCCTCGCAAGCTGGAGAGGAAACGGAACCCTCTCAGAATAGTAAAACGCCGCGGACGGCATATTGTTCTGTTCCCCACTCGCGGCGCTCACAGTAAATTCGGGTAGCCAGGACCGCTTCGGTTTACGAGGACCCGGTTCGCCAATTCCCGCTCGCGTTCATCTTCCGCCAGTTCGGCCGGGCATCCGCGCCGACGATCCAGGCGAGCGCTTACTGCTCGCCCTTCCGGGTCAGCAGCTCGGGCAGCTTGGCGATGTTTGGATGCGATCCGCCGGGCGTGAGCACGCTCGCCTGCCGGGCCTCGTTCTCGTCCTTGCGGAAGTAGACATAGGCGACCGCCTGCCCAGTGGCATCCTCGATGCGGAACGCCTGCTGAAGCTCGCGTGCGGACCAGGGTGCGGGGAAGTGGCGGGTCATTGGAGGCTGGCGCGCTCGCCGCCCGGGCGGCGAAGGCAATGGAGAAGGCCCGGCGGGTTTGGGCGGGGCCGCCGGGCCTGGTCCATGTTTGAGGTGTTCTCGCGGGAGAACGCCGAATCGGTAGCAGACATAAATTAACGCCGGGTTAAGGGCAGTGACCCGCCTCCCCGCTCGCGGCGTTCCGCATTACATCCGTGCTGAAATCATCCGCGAGGCGGGGCGCGGCTAGGCCGCTTCGTCTATGTGGTGACGACGGGCCCGGTTCGCCAATTCTCGCTCGCCGACAGCTCGCGCCAGTATGGCCGGGCGTCGGCGCTCAGCAGGTTTTAATGCCGCGCCTTCGCCTTTCGCGTCTTTACGCGCCGATATCTCGTCTGCGCTGGCCGCGGCCGCTTTAGCTTGTGACGCCGCGCCTCCCGCGTATGTGTTACCTCCGGCGTAACGCTCAGTGGCGTGGTGCTCCGTACTCCTGAGCCGGGGGCTACGTTGATACCGCCTGGTCCGCGGCCGTAAGGGTATGGCCCTCCCGGTGCGGCTGGGCCGGACGCAATCACCTGTGCAGGGATCAGAATACTGAAGCCGATGGAGATTGCCGCGAGTAGACCTAGCATCAGTCAGCTCCTCTCGGTCCTATTCCTGGTTAGGCCCTCGTGTTGCCGCGGCTCCACCGTCACCGCGAGCGACTGGACGCCGAGCGACCGCATGTTGCCGAGAGACATGGGAGGGCCAGGAACAGAGGGCATGGTCGCCACCAGCCAGCCGGTTCATTCCGAACCATGGGCTCGACGTGCGATTTCGGCCTCCACCTTTCGGATCGCTTCCTCGAAAGCAATCAGCTCCTTCGTGATGATCGATTGGCGGAGTGGTGGCTTGACTGCTTCCAATGCGGCAAGGAGAGCGTTTCGGCCGCGCTCATAGAGCGTCCGCCGATCTTGGGCGTTCTGGCCCGCCACGGCCTTTCGCGATCAGTGGGTAGTAGTCAGCCATTGGCCCTACTCGCGGAGGCGTAGCACCTCCGCGCTTTCCCCCTCCGCGCCTTTTTGTACCCATGCCTCACGTGCGCGGCTCCTCTTCCAGGGAGGCCAACGCCCGCGTGTGAGATCGTCTCCAAAACATAGCCGTCGCGTGAGCGAGGCAGACGGCCAATATTTTCACCTCGATCTCTAGGACTAGGATTCATATCCAGTAGCGGATAGCGGAAGCCGGCGACGGGCTCAAATCAGCAACTTGAGACGCACGCAGCACAATGCTGGAAAACCGAACAGCGGCCTTTGTTCTTTCTGGTTGTGATATTGGGTCTCTGTGCACGTAAATGTAGAAAGGCGCTCAGAGGCTTGTGGTGCCGTCGAGCTTGAGCGCTCTCAGCTGATCAAGCAACGATCCGTCACTGGTGTAGTACGGTGACCGCAGTGCCTTCCGCCGTCACCGAACCTGTGACCGTCCGCTCCGCAGCGACGGCCTGCGAACGCTCCATGGCCACCTGCCACGCTCCAGGGGGGAGCGTGAACTCGAAGTTGTTGCCGGAATTGTAGATCACGAGCACGCGCCGCCACGATGTCTCGCTGCCCACGGGCGTGATGTCGTTGACCAGCACATCGCCGCGCGGAATGCTGGTCCGGACGTTGGCATTCACTTCCTCCCAGCTCGCCAGCCGGAACGCGCGGTGAGCGCGTCGCAGGGCGATGGCGGACTTGAAGTAATTGAAAACGTCTTCGTGATCGACACGCAAATCCCATTTGAGGATGTTCGGTGCCTCGACGTTGAAGCTGTTGGCATTGCCGTTCTTGGTGCGGAGGAATTCATCGCCTTCGCTCAGAAACGGTATTCCCTGGGAGGTGAGCACGATCCCGGTGCCGAATTCCTGGATGCGTCCGAGGTACCCCTGGTCGCCGGAGCGGCCGTGCTGGCCGGCCCAGGCCAGAATCCGGTCCCGCAGGCAGAGGTTGTCGTGGACGCTGATGTAATTGATGCTCTGGTCCGGTCGGGCGCCGAACAGGGGATCGAACAGATTACCCAGCGGCTGGTAGGGCTTGTTGCTGAAACGGATGCTGCCGCGACTGCCGGGCTGAACTTCGATGCCAACGTTGCCCTGGTTGAACATGTATCCGCCGGAGCCACCGCCGTTAAGGTCGCCGCCGCGAATGGCGTTGCGGTAGGAGGTGTTGAACACGCCGACGCTGTCGGCACTGATGTACGCCACCGTTCCCTGACGAACCTCATCGCGCTCGGTCAAGTCCCCGCTCAAGGCACCGATGACGGTGCCGTCCCCTGCGGCGTATGGCTCACCGTAGATCAGCAGAGTGCGGTCCGGATATTTGGTGTTCAAGTAGCGGGCCCAGTTGCCGACATTCAGAGTGCGGAACACGCCCATCAGGTCGAAGCGAAAACCATCGACGTGATATTCCCGAACCCAATAATCCAAAGAGTTCTGGATCATCTGGCTGACCATGGGGACGCCGCCATCGAGGGACTTACCCGCCCCGGAAATGTCCCGTGGCAGGAAATATCTGGAGGTTATATCGCCAAAGACGTCGTCGCGGCCACCTGCCAGCGCCGGCACATGGTTATAGACCACATCCATGATCACCCGGATGCCGGACTTATGAAACTCGTTGATCATGGTCTTGAGTTCGCGAATCCTGGCGACGGGGTCGCTAGGGAACTGCGAGTAGTTTTCTTCAGGAACATTGTAATTCTGCGGATCGTATCCCCAGTTATAGCAGTCGGGGGGATTGGGGGCGGTGAACACCGAGCACGAGCGATAATCGAACATCGGCATGATCTGGACGTGGGTCACGCCCAGGTCGACGAGGTGGTCGATACCGGTCGGGCGCCCCTCGATGCGGGTGCCATGCTCCACCATGCCGAGAAACTTGCCGCGCTTCGCTGCGGAGACCCCCGATGATGGATCGAGGGTGAAATCGCGCACATGCACCTCGTAGATGACAGCATCGGTGCGCAGGGCGAGCGGCGGGCTCGCCACCCAGCCGTCGGCGGGCTCGGTCTGGGAAAGGTCGACGACCACGTTGCTGTCGCCCGAGGGCGTCACCATTACGCCCAGGGGGTCGCGCACGGGGCGACCATTGATGCGGAAGTTGTAAGTCTTGAGATGATGGTTGCCGGGCACGGTAACGCTGTAAACGTCGCTGAATTCGTCCGTGTCCGGCAGCCGTGCCATCGGCAGAGGACCGGTTTGGCCCTCCAGCGAAAGCTGCACGTCGCTGCTGTCGGGCGACCAGATGGAGAATGTGGTTGCCGCGGGGGTATAAACGGCTCCCAGCGGTGAGGCGGCAGCATCGGCGACGCTTGCCGCGAACGCAGCGAACGCGGCAAGGAAAGACGTGCAGACACGGTGTCCCCATGCAGATCTCGTTGGCATAGCCATCCCCCTCGGGCCTTTGGCCCGCGCAATCCCACCAAAGTAAATGATCCCGCGGCGATCCAGCCGGAAAAAATCGTTCCCACGTCAGCAGGCCGGCCGAAGGCGCCAGTTTACGGTGCGATTACAGCTTCCATGCCAGTGCCGCTTCGCCCAGTTCCTTGGGTGGAGGAGGCACCGTCTCCGCCGGCGGCTCCGGCGCGAGATAGTAACGACTGCTGTTGTCGTCCTTGTAGCGTGTGCCATGGAGCCAATAATAGATTTTGAACTGCACCGACGACTGATATGGAACCGCAATGCCGCTGGCCGACCAGATCGGTCGTTTCTGTTTGTCCTTTTGGCCGGTGTTGCGAAGCGAGACTTCGTGGTGGCCGAACTCCGTGTTCCCGGCGATGCGGAAACGCACCGAGACGGCTTCGACCGCATCGATCGCCGCCACGCTCACGGCAAATTCGCTGGTGCGCTTGGACGCATCGTTGACCACGGTTGCTTCGGTGACACTCACGTCGATGCTCGGAAAGCGAAGGCAGAAGTTCTTGCCGTCGTCGTTGTCGAAGCGCATCTCGCCCGATGCAGCCAAATACGAAAACCAGATGATCACGCGTTGCGCATCGTCCGGCACAGTAATTGTCGCCGCCAGCATCGAGCCCCGGCCGGAAATGTCGTACTTGGGTTCCGCAACGATGCCGGCCGGCGAGGTCAGAATTTCCCGCGACACCGGCCCCTCGTCACGGAACTGGGCGAATGCATTGATGGGGTACTTCGGGCTTCCGAAGATGTACGGATCGCCCGCCGGGACGATGCGTCGCGGATCGTACCGGAGCGTGACCGGTTCGCCGGGGCGCAAGTCCCCCTCCAGTAATTCATGGAAATCCGCAGTGAAAGTAATCTGCGCGGGCTTGCCGACGTAAGCTTTTGCGATCATCTCAACGCCTCCTGGAGCATGCCTCTGGCAAAGGCCGCTGCCCGGTTGATTTAAGTGACCTCTCAGAACAGGACGGTTACGGTCTCGTCTGCTGCCGTATCGAAGACCTTCACCACTGTTGTTTCCAGGCTCGTATCCCAGAAATAGGCATTACTGCCGGCAGTCGACAACGCCGCAGCCGAGCCCACGTTCGGAACGGGCACGCCGCCGACCGTCACTGACGATGGCTGCGTGGTCGCCAGCAGGCGAACCAGGTAGAACGGCTCTGGCGGTGTGAAATTGTCGGTCTCCCGCTGGACCCGCACGGACGTTCCGCCCGGCACCGCCTGATGGCGAATGCGGGTGGTCCGGAACTCCTGGTTCGACTGTGCCCGGGTCGAAATACCGTCATCCAGATACATCAGGTAATCGGCATCCGGCCCTGGATAGACGTTGATATCAATGGGATTCTGGGCCAGTTCACCGACGTACTGCTCCAGCAAGCGCATCGGCAGGATCGCACCGGCGCGGACATAGATCGGCACCAGATCCAGCCCAGCCACGAAGTTGGCAATGGTCTGTCCGCCCGACACCGGTGCGTCGAGCTTCGCCTGGTTGTCCTTGAACGCGTACCAATTGCTTCCCGCCGGCAGGTAAATGCTGCGGGCGGTGGGAGAACCCGGCGGATTGCCGGGAGAGAGGATGGGGGCCACCAGGAAGTCCCGGCCGACGAAGAACTGGTCGTCCAGATGATTGTAAACCTCTGGATCAGCCGGATCGTTGAGAAACAAGGCTCGGGCGATCGGCATGCCGGTCTGCGTCCACTCGTACATTGCATCGTAGTAGACCTGCAGCATGCGATAGCGCAGCTCGACGTATTTGCGGCAATTGGTGGGGACAGGCTCGCCGTAGGCGTATGGTTCCTGAAATGCCTTGGTGTAGCCGTTGTAATGGTTCCGGTACCACGGCAGGAACGAGCCGAGCTGCATCCAGCGGGTCAGAAGCTCGAAGTTGCAAACGCCTCCGCGGATTTTGCCGCCCGAGACGAACGGCGGCTGTGATCCGTCTCCGGGTGCGCCGTTATCATAGTTCACGCACCCGGAGTCACTGCCAAAGCCGCCGATGTCACAGCCGCTGATGGGCACGCCGGAGAGACCGAGGTTCAGCACCTCGGGGATGTTGATGCGCAGGAAGTCCCAGCTTGAGCCGGAATCGCCGGTCCACAGCGCCGCATACCGCTGCATGCCGGCATAGCCGCCGCGGGCGACAATGAAGTTGCGGGTCGCCGGCCGCAGCTTGGCCAATCCATCCCACGTTCCCTTGAGGAGGAATAGCGCATAGGCGTTGTGGCAAACGGCATTGGGAACATAGGTCGAGCTGTTGTTGATCATCAGATCGAGTGGAAACGTCTGGAACGGCGTGTCCGGGGTATTTGCCAGGGCCGGGCAGGTCATGTCCTGCCAGATCATGTCCATCCCGAGATCGTTGATCAGATGCGCGTACTGCTTTCCCCATTCTTCACGGACATCGGCGCGACCCAGATCGGGATAGTTTCCGTCCGCCCCCAGTGCGTTGGGAGAAATGGAGCCCGGATAGGGAAACGGGTTCGTTCCCGGATTGCTGCCGTAACTCACCCGCCCCTGAAACAGATTGGGGTTCGGCCCCTAGCCGGCGCGGGTGTCGTAGATCAGGAAGCCGCCATCCAGCAGCGCCTTCCGCTGAAGGTATGTGGTTTGGTTGCCGTTTTCATCCAACACATTTGCGGTCAACAATGGCGTAATATTCGTTGAGCACTTGAAGCCTTTGGCATGCAGACCAGCCATCATGCTTGCGGCATTGGGAAATTTCATCTCGCTGTGGGTGAATGTGCGATAGTTGTTCTGGAAGTCGACGTCGATGTGCAGGCCGTCGCAGGGAATGCGCGCGGTGCGGTAGGCGTTGGCGGCATCCTCCAGCAATTGCCGATCGAAGTAACCGTACGCTCCCTGATGCAGTCCAAACACATATTTTGGCGGCATCGGCGATCGGCCGGTCAACGTGGTATACTGACCGAGGACTTCGGTAGCATTCTCGCCTGAGAAAAAGTAGTAATCCAGATCGCCAAACAGCGCGCCGAAATAATACTTTCCATCCATGATGGAGTAATCGTTTGACCCCATGTTGAAGTAAGACTGCGCCGGGTTATCGAAGAATATGCCACACGCATAGGGCGGACCGGCGAACGGTCCCGTCGGACTATCATTGATCTCAAGGACGAAGGGAATGGAGGTGTAGAGAGCTTCACTCGGATTTAATGGTCCGGCGCGATGTCGAACAGCCGCTGCGCTTCCGGGATCTGCTTGTCGCGATCGAGCTTGCGGAACGCTTCAACGTCGATGTCGAAGGGAAGGTCCGGAGACAGCGGCGTAGGAAAAGCCAACAGCGGAGCTGGAGAAGCACGCATCTCCTCTGCGTTAGCCGCGCTCGCCACCCCTGCCACGGCCACGAAACCGCCCATCAGTGAAAGCGAAACGGTCAGAACAACGTTGCAAAATCGAGATCCATTTATCGCTGGCATGTATTCATCCCCGGTTGACGTTGCTGGCAATAGGTTCCTGGCGATAGAGAATCCCGTGCAAAAGGGATGCATCCACCCTCTCGCAAGCGCGAACCAATGTGGTCCACGTACGCGTTCAAGCACCGCGGCAGGCGACCGCCTCGCCCTTGACCGCCTGCAAGTCCAGGGCTGCAAGGAAGGCTTGCAACCACAGATTAACTCTATGGGCCGAAAAATGAATGGTGGATGAACAAAAGCGCCATGTCTCTGTCGCAAAATCCACCCAGGATCGGCCGTCCGATTATCCGGCCAACGGCCTCGATCGCGCGCCAGATCGGCGCATCCTTGTCCAAGGATAGATGTGTGCGCGTCTCGTTGTAGTAAGCGAGGTATGGGGGGCTCATCTAGAGGCTCGCCCGAGACGGGTGAGGTCGCCTCCTCTCACTACTGCAAGCATTTCGGTGCGAGTCGGTTCCCCGCCCGCGGCCTTGCCGCTGGTGCATCCGCAGTCGGCATCCGCAGGGCGCGGCAATCGCCGCTCGTGTGGTGAGGCGACAGGAAACCCGCCAGAGGCTTGAGCAGGGGCATCGCATCCATCAGTTTGAACGGTAGCCGCTCACGCGGTCGAACTCGGCGGCGCATCTCACTGGTATATCGCTGCCCAAGCCGGCCTTGGAACTCTCGCACCCAATCGCTCAGTTTCGTGTGAGCGAGCGGCGGCGAATCAACGTAGAGCCGTTCCTGCATCAACCCTTTAACTTCGTCCGGTGTAGTGATCACATCGCCTACTAGCCAACCAAGCACGCGAATGCTTTGGTAGGCGATCATCGGCGGCATCGGCACGACAAGCGCTCGCGAACCAACTTCGCGCGCGATCATCTCGACCATGTCGCGGTAGTGGAAGGTTTCCGGTCCAATCGCGTCGACTGTCTCATCAGCCTTTCCGCTAATGCGGTCAAGAACTGCTGCGGCGAGATCGTCGATATAGATCGGCTGCAATCGGTAGCGCCCGTCGCCGTAGATGCCGAACACCGGCAAATAACGCAGCGCCCATGCGATATTGTTGATCAGGATATCCTCCTTTCCAAACAGCAGTGCCGGCCGCAAGATGGCGTAGGACATGCCTGTCGATTTGAGGTGGTCCTCCAGTTCCGCCTTGCCGCTGAAATAAGGAAGAGCAGACCTGCGGTCGGGATTGGTGATGCTGATGTGCACGACGCGACCGACCCCTGCGCGCTTGGCGGCTTCGAACAACACTTTCGAACTGGCGATCGCCCGCGCGAAGGTGAACTGCGGCGGATGGTCGAACCGCACCCAGTAATTATTGATCAGCACGTCAACGTGGCTGAGCGATTTCTCGAGCTCCGATGGCTTTGAGAAGTTGTAGCGAAAGGCCTTGACGCGTTCGCCGAACGGATTGGCCCGATGAGGAGAATTCGTGAGCGTGAGCACCTCGTGCCCCGCCGCGAGCAGGCGTCGGGCAATGTATTGGCCGGAATACCCATAAGCTCCCGTGACAGCGACTCGCATGCTTCGCATCCCTACGCTTTAATTCCGATCCCGCATACGCCTGGGATTGCGCATCCCTATCTTCTACGGTGCATCGGGATACTGCGAGCGCCGACCGAGGGTGCTGCGCCTCCTTGGGAACGCCGAAAGCGCTGGGCGCGTTCCGCCCGAGGCCATTGGGGTTCATCCAGTCTTGCATTCCGACCGCCGCGCGTTCCCAGCGGTCCGGGCTCGCTGCACGAGATCAAGCTTGTGGCGCGCCTAGAAGAAGCGGGCGACGCGCTGTTTGCCTTCACGCGCCTGCCGCCAAACCAATGGAAAAGCGTGCGAACCACGGACGCCATCGAACGGCTGCACGAAGAGTTCAAGCGGCGGATCAAAACGCAGACCGTGCTGCCCTCCGCCGAGACCGCGGCCATGCTGTTCTGGGCGCTGCTCGCTTCCGGACAGATCACCATGCGCAAGGTCGACGGCTGGCAGACGCTCGCTACACAGCCCATCGCTCATTGACCTCGCGGCTTGAGACGATACCGTTATGTTTCCCGTGACCGCGCCACCCCGATTTCCAACCACATTCGCGACGCCACCCAGCCATTGGTAAGCGGATGACTATTCCTTTCACCGCAACGATTTTCCATATGGGACCGCATCAAAGTTTGTCTTGGACCTTTCCCTCCGCGCTGCCTATCGATGCGATCGGCCCGGTGGAGAGCGAAGCGATGACCTCTCTAAAACTGTCTGTCGCGGTGGGCGACTACGATCGCACCCGCCCTTTAATCGACGGTGAAGTTCGCATCGACGGAGTAGACGGAGTTTACATGACTCTGCCACCGGAGGAGATTTTCTTCCGCGCCTTCCGGCATGCTGAGTTCGACATATGCGAATTGTCCCTATCGAGTTTCACGCTGAAGACGGCTCGCGGCGACTGCCCTTATGTTGGAGTGCCCGTATTCCTTTCTCGGGCGTTTCGCCACACAGCGATCGTGATCCGAACAGACTGCGGCATCGCCAGTCCCACCGATCTCAAGGGGCGACGCATCGGATTGCCGGAATATCAGCTCACTGCCTGCGTGTGGGCGCGCGCGATCCTTGCGGACGACTACGGCGTCAGACCCTCCGACATCGTCTGGGTGCGGGGCGGCCTCGAGGAAGCCGGACGACCCGAGAAGATCGCATTCACACCACCGCCCAACCTGCGGATCGAAGAAGCGCCCGAGGGGGAATCGCTGACGGCGATGCTGAAAGCGGGAACGATCGATGGCATCATGGCCCCGCGCGCTCCGTTCAGCTTCGTGCACTTTGCGGCGAATATCGGCTGGCTATTTCCCGACCCGACTCGGGCTGCGAAGGACTATTACCAGCGGACTGGTATTTTTCCGATCATGCATATCGTCGGGGTGCGCAAGGAGTTGATCGCGCAGCATCCCTGGCTTGCCGGCGCTGTGCTGAAAGCGTTCGGTGAGGCGAAGACAGCGGCGCTTGCCAAGCTGACCGACACGTCGGCGACCAAGGTGACCCTGCCTTTTGTCGAGGAGCAACTGCGCGCCGCTCGCATGCTGATGGGGTGGGATTTCTGGACCTACGGAATTGAGGGCAACCGCAAGACCCTCGATACTTTTCTGCGACACCACCATACGCAAGGACTGTCGTCTCGGATCGTCGCGATTGAAGAGATTTTTCATCCGGCAACCTATGAGACGTTCAAGATTTGACGGTGCCCCGCCACGCAATGCTACAGCCGACGCGCGAGCGGTCCCAGCATCTCGAACACGCGCTCGGCCGTGCCGCGGAGGAAGGCGTCGACTTCCGCCTCGTGCCGGAGCGGCGGACGCTTCGCTGGCTTGGCGATGTACAGCTTACGCAGGATCGGCGGTTCGATCCGACGGGTGACGACCAGGCCCGCGCGTAGTTCCTCGATTGCAGACCCATACGGCATGATGCTGGCCGCCGCGCCGCGGCGGACTAGGTTCTTCATGGCCGGAACCGAGCGCGCCTCATATGCGACGCGCACCTCGATGCCCTGCGCGTCGGCCGCGGCCTGCATGAGCTGGCGCACGCTGTCGCGCTCCCCCGCCATCACGAGATCGCTGTCCAACGCCTCCGACAAGGAAATCGGATCGGGCGCATCCATTCCGGGCGGCGCGACCAGAACGAGCTCTTCCTCGAACAAAGCCTCGCACAGGAGGCTCGGCCGATCCGGAGCTTCGTATCCAAGTGCGACGTCGATCTCACAGCGTTCAAGCGCTTCGAACAGCACGAAGCTCAGCTCCTCGACCAAACTCAGAAACACACCTGGGATATCGCGCCGGGCGTTGAGCAGCAGATCCGATCCGGCAAGCAGCATCAGGCTGGGGGAGAGGCCGAGCGTGACCGTTTCGCGGCTTCCCCGGCCGAGGGCAGCGACCTCGCTGTGGGCTTCGGCGAGTTGCGCGAGGATGGCCACCGCACGGTCGTACAAGAGATGGCCCGCATCGGTCGGCAGCACGCCGCGAGAATGACGCACCAGCAACGCGACGCCCAGGTCGTCTTCGAGCTGCCGGATTTGCAAGCCGAGCGCCGGCTGCGCGACCCGCAACTGGTCGGCGGCCCGCGTCATGTTGCCGACCTCGACCACTTTCACGAAATAGCGCAGCTGGCGAAGATTGATGGCGCCCTCCTATCGCCCGCAAGCAAGGACGCAAGCGTCGCCCAACGCGCAAGGGAGATCAAGCCTGCGCCTAATGGCGCAACTTCACATGGATATTCTTTTCCCGCGTATAGCCCAGCAATTCCTCGAGGCATTCCTCGCGTCCGATGCCGGACTGTTTGACCCCGCCGAACGGCGCGCCGAGAAAATGGCCGGACACATCGTTGATCCACACGAAGCCCGCATCTACGGCAAGCGCTGTGCGGTGCGCGGCGTTCAGGTCATTGGTCCAAATCGCGCAAGTGAGGCCGTAGGGGACCGCATTGACCTCGGCGAGCATGGTTTTCTTGTCGCGCCATTTGAGCACAGCGAGCACCGGACCGAAAATTTCCTCGCGCGCGATGCGCATCTCAGGCGTCACGTCCACGAAAACGGTCGGCTCAATGAACTGCGAGCCGAACACGTGTTCGATGCGCGCGCGGATGCGGCTCTTCGCCCGGTTCGCCGCCGCCTTGGCCTTCGACAGCGGATGACCGCGCGTCGCGCGGACATGAATGCGACTGCGGAAGCCTTGTGCCGTCAGCCGCGCCTCTGCCGCCGCGGAGCGATAGGCGCTGTCGCCGAACACGTCCCGTGAGGTGTTGCCCCGGCGGAGAAGCCCGTCCAACTGGCGGCTGTCGTGCTCGGCCGCGTCCGTCGCCGCATAGCGCCGGATCAGCTTGTGAGTGCGGTCGACATTCACATGATTTTTGTAACCAAAGAAGCTCTTGCCGTGCTTCTTGGTCCAGCGTGCGTCTTTGTCCTTCTGACGGTTCTTGGCCGGCTTTTCCTCCCACGCCGGAGGCGTCTCGCCGCGCTTGAGCACCTCGTTCTCCTCACGCGTGTTGCGCGGCTTCGGCGCCGGCACAATGCTCGCGTCTACCATCTGCCCGCCGCGTGCAATGTAGCCCTTGGCGTTGAGCTGTCGGTCAAACTGGTCAAACAGCTTGTCGATCAGCCCGGCCTGCGCCAGTTTCTCGCGGAATAGCCATAGGGTCGTGCCGTCCGGGATGCCATCCTCAAAGCCAAGCCCGAGAAACCGCGTGAACGACAGCCGGTCGCGCACCTGATACTCGATCTGCTCATCCGACAGATTGTACAACGCCTGCAGGACTAGCATGCGGAACACAACAAGCGCGTCGAGCGGCTTGCGACCGGCCTTGCTCTTCTTCGCCTCCTCCGGCGTCAGCACGACCGCCTCGATGTCGGCGCGGAAACTCTCCCACGGAACCAGCCCTCCGATCGTCTCCAGCGGATCGCCCTTCTCCAACAACGCCGCCAACCGCCGCTCAGCGTCAAAAAACCCCAATTGTCCCATCGTCTCGCTCCGCGGAATCAACTCGCGCCAACGAGATTCGCACAGCACACGACCGCAGCCAATTATTCGAAGTCCCCTTAGGTTTCACTCTGTTCTTTTTGGGCAATGCTGCGACGTTAGCTTAAGACGGGCAAGCAGGCAAATTCTCTTTAGGTTTGGCCAAAACTACTATGCCCGGCCGGGCGGAACAAAACTACTATGCCTGGCCGGCGAACCAAGCGCGAAATGTAAGCTCACTTCTCTTTTCATTGGGGTGGAAAGCCACTTCTCCTTTTCATTGGGGTGGTAATTCCTCTCTCGGAGATGAAGGAAAAAAGCGAGACACAAACGAGCGGAGCGAAGCGGAGCGGAGCGGAGCGAGGGAGTGAAGCCGCTGCGAACTCCTCGCTCTCTCTCTCTCTCTCTCTCATTTCAAGGGGGCATGTCCCCTTTTTTGTTGGGGTGGGTTCTTGTGTTGGAGTGGTTCTTCGTTAGAGTGATCCTTTCCTTGGGCTCCAAGGGAGCGAAGCCGGCGGCGCTCGATTTTTCCATTCTTTCGTTTTTTCGTTCGTAAGCCTTTCTCTCGTACAATCTCTCGTATATCTATCGTAGGCAAATCCGGTCGCCGCGAATTCTTGAGCAACCACAATATGTTATAGCAAACTTGGAGTGGATTGCGGAGCCGAAAGGTACCTCATGCGGAGCCGAAAGGTACCTCACCGTCGAGCCGAAAGGTACCTCACCGCCGAGCCAAGAGGTACCTCACTATTTGCCGAAAGGTACCTCACTGCCGGAGCCGAGAGGTACCCAACCGTTTGCGGAGCCGAGAGGCGCGCCTGACGTGTCAAAATCATGGGTAGTCAAGATCGATTTCGCCCCCCTCCGCCTCGGCCGAGCAGTCCTCCTCGAACACCGGCCGGTTCGAGACGGGCCTCGGCTTCAATGGCGGCCTGGGCCTGGGCTTCGGCTCGTCCAGCTCCGATTGCCCGGCGAGTTCGGATTTTTTGGCCTTCGTTCGCAAAATCACAAATTCGCTGCGGCTGCGGCCGATCCAAAACGGCACGGCCTTTTCACCCTGTTCTTTGAAATATGCGCAGGCCGCAGCAATCGCGGCAGGGAGCCGCGATCGGCGTGTGCCGATTTTGCGCGCGTAGTTCGCCGCGTTGTTCTTCAGCTTCGGCTCACTGCCTCGGATTTTCCCCACGCCGTCATTCGACCATGCGCTTTCGCACAGCGCGACATTCTGCGCGGCTGCGCTGGCCGGCAGCGGCAGGTTGAGGCGGCAGATAAAGCCGGCGTCGCCGCCCAGGTGAGGGAACCAGGCTTTGCTCAGCGTGATGGAGATCTTGCCCGAAGGCGAAATGTCGCATTCTTTGAACGGCGGCGGCAAGCCGATCGATTGGCCCTTCTCGGCAGGACGGCCGGGTGTGACTTGCCCGCAGTACAGCGTGGGGTGCTGCTTGGGCCGGTACCAGCACTCGCGAAATATGAGGGACAAGCGTTCCAGAGCTGCAGCGACTCGGTGAGTCGCTGGCGGTTGCGGCTCTGGCGTCGGCCAACCCCGAGCGCGGCCAGCATTGCGGCATGCGAGGCGAACTCGACCTTGTTCGAATTGGTTGCTTGCGCCTTGCTTAGGACGAGGAACAGCACGTTCATGTCGAACGCGGTTGGACAGCGCCGCTTCCCCTCGAAGGAGTGAGGCAAGCGCAATACGATTTTCCGCTCGCCCGGCAAAGTCCTCCACCACCACTGTTTCAAGCAGCCGTCTTCGCGCTTGTGTCCTCTCCGCCACTCGCCGGCCTGTCCCCGCCGAGGATCGCGCGCGAGGGGAAAGTTGGCAAAATTCTTATTGAGCTTGACCCAAATTTTCATGTCGCCCTCCCGCCTGGGGCGACATCGCCGCCTCCCGCTACGCCGCCGACCTGGTCGCGCCGATAAAACACTCTGCCGTTGTCGGAGGGATGGAGCCGGATCGGCGTCAATACACCGCGCGCTTCAGCTCTAATCAGAGTCGCGGATATGGCCGTGGGTCGGGCCTGGACAAGCGCGACCCGCCGACTGCGCGCGGACGAGCATCCGATCGTCGTCTCGCGTCGCACCTGCGGTCGTACGCCAAGCTGTTAAGGGGAGGAAACGCCAAGCCTGCAGAAAAGCTTTGACGCTGCTCAAAAAGATGCGCCGCACCCCTAGCCGAGCGAGCGTCGCGCCAACTCCTGATCGGATGGGAAGCCTGCGATCAGGGTCATTCGCACCAACTCGGAAAGACTGACCGCGCGCATCTTGGTCATGACATTGGCGCGGTAAATCTCGACCGTGCGCGGGCTGATGCCGAGATCGAACGCAATGGTCTTGTTCGGTTTCCCTGCGACCAGCCCTTCCAGCACTTCGCGTTCGCGTCGGGAGAGGCTGGCGAAGCGTTGCTGCAACTCGACGCGCTCGAGGTCGCGCTGCGAGGCGTTCTCGAGTGCGGCGAGCGCCGAGCGCACGGCGTTGAGCAGCACCTCGTCGTCGAAGGGCTTTTCGAGGAAATCGACAGCGCCGTTCTTCATCGCCTCAACGGCCATCGGGACGTCGGCATGCCCGGTGATGAGGATGACCGGCAGGCGCAGCTTCTTCTGGCGCAAGTGACGCAACAGCTCGACCCCGCTCATCTCCGGCATTTTTACGTCGGTCACGATGCAGCCGGAAGGGATGTCGGGCAGCGCGTTAAGGAAGGCGAGCGCGTTCTCGTAGGTGCGTGTCTTGAACCGCGCGCTCCGCAGCAGGAAGTCGAGCGACCGCCGGACCGCTTCATCGTCGTCAATGACATGAACGACAGGGTCAGCCGACATCGCCAAGCTCCTCGTCCACCAGCGCTTGCAATGTAAACCGAAACGCCGTGCCCCCGCCAGGGTTGGCTTCCGCCCAGATGCGCCCTTCATGGCTCTCGATGATCGCCCTCGATATCGAAAGCCCGACGCCCATTCCGTGTGGCTTGGTTGTGGCGAAGGGCACAAACAGCTGGTTGGCTATTTCTCGCGAAATCCCGCAGCCGGTGTCGGCGACCTCGACCAGGGCGGCGCCGTCCGGACCGGTCGCCGTGCTGACGGTCAGCTCGCGCCTGTCGGCGTTTTCCATCGCCTCGATCGCATTGCGCATCAGATTGAGCAAGACTTGTTGGATTTGCACCTTGTCGACGATGACCCGGTCGATCGCCGGGTCGAAGCGCAGCCGCACGCGAATTCCGAGCACTTTTGCGCCGACGAGCGCGAGCGCGCTCGCCTCCTCGATCAGCTTCCTCAAGCTCTCGATCCGTTTTTCGGGCTCGCGATGGGCCACAAAGTCGCGCAATCGGCCGATGATCTGGCCCGCGCGCAGCGACTGCTCCACCGCTGTGTCAATCGCCGCGCGCACGAGTTGGAGATTCTCCTCGGAGGGATCGGCCAGCAGTCGCCGCGATCCGGTCAGGTAATTGGCGATCGCCGAAAGCGGCTGATTGAGTTCGTGGGCAAGCGCCGAGGCCATCTCGCCCATGGCGGTCAGACGCGAAATATGGACGACTTCGGATTGCAGTTGCTCGAGACGTGCCTGGGTCTCCTGCCGTTCGGTCAGGTCGCGGATATAGCCGGTGAACAGTCGGCGGCCGTCGGATTTCATTTCGGCGACCGACAGCGCGATCGGAAAGGTCGAGCCGTCCTTGCGTTCGCCCACCACGACGCGTCCGATCCCGATAATGCGCGGCTCCCCGGTCTGCAGATAACGGCGGATATAGCCGTCGTGCGCCGTTCGGTCGGGCACCGGCATCAGCATCCGCACGTTCTGGCCGATTGCCTCGCTTGCGGAATAGCCGAACAGCCGCTCCGCAGCGCTGCTGAAGGAACGGATGATGCCATGCGCATCGATAATGATGACGGCGTCGGGAACCGAGGCGAGCAGCGATTGTAGATAGGCCTCCCGCGCCAGCAGGTCGTTCGTTCGCGTCGCGGCCTGCAGACGGGCGAGGCGCAGCCGTTCGCCGAACAGGGCCATCCCGACCCCGATGACGGTGAACCCCCCTACCGTGAGGAGATTGGCGCTGGATAAGGCCAAGGAGCCGCCGGGCGACAGCAGGTGCAGGCCGACGCAGAGGGTCGTCGCCAGAAGTCCCGGCCCGAGCCCGCCCAGCGCGCCCGCCACCAGGATGGCGGGAACCATGAAGAGCAGGTCGGCTTCCGGGATGGTGAGCGAGGACACGAGCACATGGACGACAAATGCGGCGCCCGCGAGCACGGCAGCGCCGACATACCAGACAGCCCGCTGCGGGGTCGTTGCGAGGCTTGGCAGCCGGGCAACGCTCGTCCGCGAAGGGAGCTCGATTTCTGATATCGAAGGCGCCTTTGACTTGTCCGCCAAGACGTTTCCTCCTCCGGGGGTTTACTTAGGGACACGACACGAGTTTTCGCAGCGGCTCGGCGTCCATAACTTGTCTTTATGATTGGTCCTTGTGGCGGAGCCTAAGCCATGCTGATGCAAAATTCACAAACCATCAGCCTGAGCCGTCCGGTCAATCCCTTGCGCCGATGGACCGCTTCGGACGCAAACCGGACGAGCGTGCCGTCGCTCGAAATCGATGGGCGTGCCGGTTTCCTACGCCCGCAACGAGGAAATCTTCGGTGAGGGGGAGCCGGCCGATTACGTCTATCAGGTCGTATCGGGAGCCGCCCGCACTTACAAGGTTCTGAACGACGGCCGGCGTCAGATCAGCGCCTTCTATTTGCCCGGCGCGGTCTTCGGCCTTGGCGTCGGCGACGTTCACAACTGCTCGGCGGAAGCCATCGGCAAGTCGACGATGCTGGTGATCAAGCGCAACGCGCTGATTACGCTCGCCGATACCGACCACAAGGTTGCGCACCTGTTGTGGACGCTGACCGCCCAGGAATTGCGCCGTGTGCAGGAGCACATGCTCCTCTTGATTCGCAGCGCGCAAGAACGGGTGGCCTGTTTCCTCCTTGAAATGGCCGAGCGGATGGCCGAGGCCGATGTCATCGACCTGCCTATGTCGCGGCAGGACATCGCCGACTATCTCGGCCTCACCATTGAAACGATTTCGCGCACGTTGACGCAGCTCGAGACGTCAGCTGCCATCTCAGTGCCAACTTGCCGGCGTATAGTATTGGTCAATCGCAAAGCTCTGAAACGGCTGCACGCTTGAGAGTAGCGCCACCCCACAGGCGCGCAGGCGCATGGAGGTGTTCGTGGAAGGACAGCGAATCGATTCTGAGGCAGCTTTTTCAGCGGGCCGATCCCCGCACATCGATATCCCCGATGGGGTGAAACTGGCGGCGGCGTCTGGTTTCGCGCAGATCCGGGATGGCTTTGGCAGGATGAGCACCAATGTCGACGCCATCATGGATGCCATGGAGAAGAGCTATTTCGTAGCGGTCAAGGATACGGCGGGGCTGCACAGCAAAATCCTCGAGACCTGTCAGACGAATGTGTCGGCCATTCTCGACTTTACGGGCGAATTGGCGGCGGCGAGATCGCCGTCCGACATGGTTGGTCTGTCGACGGGGTTTGCGCGCAGACAGTTCGGGGCATTCGCTGCGCAATGGAAGGATTTCTGGGCGTTCACTCAGAAGATGATGGCCAACACCGCGAAACCAGTCGTTTCAGGATTGTCGCAGGGCATCGATCGGGCGGCCTCCTCCTGAGGCGAACGAGTTCCGCAAACTCAGGCGAATGGGCTTGCGGCGAACTGCGCGAATGACGGGGCCGCGCCGGGCGAAGAGGCCTCTCGGCGTAGGGCCATTGTGGTGATGGAGAACGACAATGGAAAGCCCGGCAAGCGTTCGAACTGAAGACCTTGTGCGCAAGAACGGCGTCAGCGGGGTGGGGTGGGAGCACTTCGCGCATGGCGCCGATATCGGCGTGCGAGGCTATGGACTGAGCCTCGAAGAGGCTTTCGAGCAGGCGGCGCTCGCGCTGGCGGCGGTCGTGACGGACGTGCCTGTCACCCCGAAAATCGCGGTCACGGTGGTCTGCGAGGCGCCTGACGACGAGTTGCTGCTCGTCGAATGGCTCGATGCGATCATTTACGAGATGGCCGCGCGCCGCATGCTGTTCGGCCGTTTCTCCGTCTCCATCAGGGGGCGGCGACTTTACGGGACGGCTTGGGGCGAAAGCGTCCAGCCGCGCCACGCTCCAGCCTGCGAGCCGAAGGCGGCGACGCTGACTGAGCTCCGGGTGGCGCGCGACTCGACGGGGATGTGGTCGGCCGGATGCATCGTCGACGTTTAACGGGCCATGGATCCGGCGCGGCTCACACGGATTGACGAAACCGCATGGCGAATCGAGCCGGTGGCCGGCATGTACGTGCCGGCCATTATTTTTGCGGATGAGGCGCTCATCCGCGATATGGACGACAAGGTCTACGAACAGGCCGCCAATGTCGCCCGGCTGCCCGGCATCGTGAAGGCCTCCTATGCCATGCCGGACGCCCATTGGGGCTATGGCTTCCCCATCGGCGGCGTCGCCGCCTTCGACCCCGCCGCCGGGGGCGTGGTTTCAGCGGGCGGGGTTGGCTTCGACATATCCTGCGGCGTGCGGACGATGCTCACGGGGCTCACCGCGCGCGAGCTTGCGCCCGTGCAGAAGGCTTTGGCAGACCAGCTCTTTCGCGACATTCCGGCTGGCGTCGGCAGCGAGGGCGCGATCAGCCTCGATCCAATCGAAATGGATCACATGCTGGCGGGCGGCGCCGCCTGGGCTATCGAGCGCGGATTGGGCGAGGCGGCCGACCTCGCCCGCATCGAGGAGGGCGGCACGACGGCCGGCGCCCGTCCCGAGTGCGTCTCGAGCAAGGCCAAGCACCGGCAGCACCGCGAAATGGGCACGCTCGGCTCCGGCAATCACTATCTCGAAGTGCAGGTGGTGGCTGAGATCTTCGACGCCGCGGCAGCCGATGCCTTCGGGCTTGCGACAGATGACGTGCTGGTGACGATCCACTGCGGGTCGCGCGGCCTGGGCCATCAGATCGGCAGCGAATACCTCAAGGAGATGGCCGTCGCGGCGGCCGGACTCGGCATCGAACTGCCCGACCGCGATCTCGCCTGCGCGCCGATCCGGTCGGAACTCGGCGAGCGTTATCTCGGGGCCATGCGCGCGGCCATCAATTGTGCGCTGGCCAACCGCGAGATTCTTGGCCACTTCGCTCGCCAGGCGGTGCGGCGCTTCTTTCCGCAGGCGCCGCTCGATCTCCTGTTCGACGTCTCGCACAACACCTGCAAGGAGGAAGTCCACGAGATCGACGGTCGCAGGCGGGATGTGTTCGTCCATCGGAAAGGGGCCACCCGCGCCTTCGGTCCCGGCCACCCCAGTCTGCCCGTGCCGCTTCGTTCGATCGGCCAGCCGGTCCTGATCGGCGGCAGCATGGGCACCGCCTCCTATGTGCTGGTGGGAACCGCGACCGGCGAGGAGAAGGCGTTTTCCTCCGCCTGCCATGGAGCCGGGCGGGCCATGTCGCGGCACGCGGCGCTGAAGCGATGGAGCGGACGCAAGGTCGTCGATGATCTCGCGCGGGAGGGCATCCTGATCCGCAGTCCATCGAGCCGCGGGGTCGCCGAAGAGGCGCCGGGGGCCTACAAGGACGTGGGGGCAGTTTGCGAGGCGGCTGAACAGGCCGGCCTTGCCCGCCGCGTGGCGCGGGTCAGGCCGGTGATTTGCATTAAGGGATGACGCGGCTTGCGAGCGCTTGCAGCGCTCTTTCTTGGAGGAACCATTTTCAGCGCGGCGTGTTTTTGATCGTTCTCAAAGGTCGGCGGTCACACCGGTCTTACGTAAGAAAATATCAAACAAGCGGCGGGGGAGGCGAATAGGAGAAGTGCTATGGCTGAAGCAAAGGGCAACATCGCAGTGAAAAAAGAGGATCAGGCGCCGGAACGCAGAGCGCCGGTGGAATGGGAGCCGTTCGAATCGCTCCGCCGCCAGGTCGATCGGATGTTCGAGGATTTCGGCCGCGGGTTCGGCCTGGGCCGCCCATTCGGTCGGTCGTTGCTGGACTTCCGGCCGTCGTGGCCGCTCCCGGAAGGTTGGGGAAAGGCGCCGGCGGTGGACGTCTGCGAGCGCGACAAGGAATTCGAGATCACCGCGGAATTGCCGGGCATGGACTCCAGCAATATCGACGTGAAGCTTGCCAACGGCATGCTCACGATCAAGGGTGAGAAGAAGGAAGAGAAAGAGGAGAAGGAAAAGGACTATTATATTTCCGAGCGGCGGTTCGGCTCGTTCCAGCGCTCGTTCGAATTGCCGGAAGGGATCGACGAGGACAAGATTCAAGCAAGCTTCGAGAAGGGCGTGCTGACGATCAGGCTCCCCAAAGGGACCGAGGCGCAGAAGCCGGAAAAGAAGATCGCCATCGACGCGAAATAGGCCCGCTAGGCTATTCGGCTCCGCTCGCGCCCGGGGGAGGCGAGCGGGGCTTGTCGCGCGCGGTTCGTCTGTTCCCCCGCGACCCGCGAGGCTTGGGCATGAAGGTCACCCTCACCCTGACCAAGAAAGGCGAAACGATCTGTCGGCAGGTTTGCGAAATCGGAGATGCCGAGTCTTTCGCGGCGGCCTGCGGCGACATCTGGAAATACCTCGAGCGGCGCGAACTCGATCGGGCGACGAGCGTGGGGGAATTCATGGACCGCCTGAACGAGGCGGCGTTCGATCAGCTCGACGGCGCGCTGCTTTCGTTCAAGCGAGAATGACATTGGGGCGCGCGGCTGGAGCCCTCGCCAAGGCTGGGGGGGATTTCGTCTGCCCGTCGTTGGCCGCGAGCCTGGCGGAAAAGGTCGCCTTCCTCAGCCGTCCGGATGCATATCCGCATCGCGTCGACGCCGTGGTCGTGCGCGAAACGCACATGTCATGGGTCTTTCTCGCCGGGCCGCGCGTCTACAAGCTGAAGAAGCCGGTGCGCTTTCCCTATCTCGACTTTTCGACGCTGGCGCGCCGCGCGACCGCCTGCCGCGCGGAGCTCCGGCTGAACCGGCGCCTCGCCGGCGATGTCTATGTCGACGTGCTGCCCCTGACTGCTGCGCGGCATGGGCTGGCGCTTGCCGGCAGCGGCGTTGTGGTCGACTGGCTGGTCGTGATGCGCCGCTTGGATGAGCGCTGCATGCTGGACCACGCGATCGCCGCGCATCGGGTCGACGAGCGCGCCCTCGATCGGCTGGTGACGTTGCTTGCGCACTTCTATCGCCACGCGGCGCCCATCCGCATGACCGGGGCGGCTCATCTCGCCGACTGGCGGAAGAGCATTGCCGACAATCGGCGCGGTCTGTCCGATCCGCGCGCACAAGTGCCGGCGGGGCTCGCCAGCTTCATCGATGGCGTCCAGGAGCGGTTTGTCGCACGCTTCGGCTCGCTGCTCGCCGCGCGCGCCGCCTCCGGCCATATCGTCGACGCGCATGGCGACCTGCGGCCCGAGCACATCTGGCTCGGCTGCGAGCCGCGTATCATCGATTGCCTCGAATTCAACGACAAGCTGCGCGCCAACGACCCGTTCGACGAAATCGCCTTCCTGACGCTGGAATGCGAGCGGCTGGGCGCGGCATGGGTCGCGCGGTATCTGCGCCGCCGGCTGGTGCGGGCCGTCCGCGATGCGCCTCCGGCCGCACTGTTCGCCTTCTATCGGTGCCACCGGGCGACGCTGCGCGCGCGACTTGCCGTTGCGCACCTGTTCGAGAAAGACGTGCGAACGCCGGAGAAATGGCCGGCGCAGGCGCGCGATTACTTGCATCTTGTCGCGGCCGACGCATGGCGGCTCGATGCGATGCTCAGAGGATCTGCAGGTCGGCGAGGCTTCGCCTTGCGTGCAATCGGCGGATGATCTCGGCGAGCAACGGCGCAACCGGCAGCACTTCGACTTTCTCGCGCGCGGCGTCGGAGACAAGCCGGAAGGCAGGAACCGCGTCGGTGACCGCCAACTGGTCGAGCGCCGGATCGGCGATCGCCTTTTCGGCGCCGGGCATGAACAGGCCGTGCGTCACCATCGCGATCACCCGGCGCGCGCCGGCCTGACGCGCCGCCTTTGCGGCGCGCACGAGCGTTGTGCCGGTGCTGATGAGATCGTCGATGACGAGCGCCGTCGCGCCCGCCACGTCGCCGACGAACAGGTCGCCGGAGACGACGCCGGAGCTGCGGTGCTTTTCCGCGAAACCCTTGCCGATCGGTTCGTTGCGCGCTTTCTCCAGCGCCTCGCGGAAAATCTCCGCCCGCTTGGCGCCGCCCGCATCGGGCGAGATGACGGCGAGCGGCCGGTCGGCCAGCCGCTTGGCGTAATCAACGAACAGTGGCGCCGCCGTCGCCGCGATCGTGCGGCCACGGAAGGCGTTCTCGAACGCCGCGGGATTGTGCACGTCGAGCGCGACGATCGTGTCGGTCCCGACGCTTTCGAACAGCGTTGCAAGATACCGGGTGGTCACCGGATCGCGCGCCTTGGTACGCCGGTCCTTGCGCGCATAGCAGAGATAGGGCGTCACCGCCGTCACCCGCGCCGCGCCGGCATCTTTGAGCGCGCCGATAAAAAACAACAGGCGGACGAGCTTGTCGGCGGCGCTCTGGGAGGGGCCGCTGTGCAGGCTTTGGATCACATAGGCGTCCGCGCCCTCGACCGAGTTCGAGCGGGCGCGCTTTGTGCTCGCCGTCCTCGAATTCGCGTTCCTCGTGGGGCGCGAGCGTGACCCATAGTTCCTGCGCGATCGCGCGGCCGAGGTCGGCCGTCGCATTGAGGGCGAACAGAGCAAGGGAGGTCACGACGGAACCGTCCATACGTCAACGCGGCCGCCGCGCGTGGATCGATCGGGGCTCAGAAATCCGTTAGGATGCTCGCTCAACGGCCCGCCGGAAACGTTGATCTGGCTCAAGGCTCCCGCGGGCGCGGAGAATTGAATAGGCTGTGCGTGAGCGGAGCGCCGACCATGAGCGGGCCGATATCGATTACCGACAATGACGTCCTCATCGTCGTTGATGTCCAGAACGATTTCTGCCCCGGCGGCGCGCTGCCGGTGACCCGCGGTCACGAAGTGGTCCCGGCGGTCAACCGCCACGCCTCGCGGTTCCGCCATGTCGTGCTGACCCAGGATTGGCATCCGCCTGGCCATCATTCGTTCGCTTCGGCCCATCCGGGCCATGCGCCCTATCAGGCGATCACCGTCGCATACGGGCCGCAGATCTTGTGGCCCGACCATTGCGTGCAGGCCACGTTCGGGGCGGCCTTTCATTCCGAGCTCTTGATCCCGCATGCCGAGCTGATCCTTCGCAAGGGGTTCCGGCGCGAGATCGATTCCTATTCCGCTTTCTATGAGAATGACCACAAGACGCCGACCGGACTTGCGGGTTATTTGCGTGAACGCGGGTTCTCGCAGGTCTTCATCGCCGGGCTCGCCTTCGATTTCTGCGTGCGCTACTCGGCCGAGGATGCGCGCCGCATCGGCTTCGACGTGGTCGTGATCGAGGGGGCGTGCCGCGGCATCGACGTCGATAATTCGGTGGCGGACACACGGTCGTCGCTTAAGAAGCTCGACGTGCTGCTGGTCGACGCAGTGTGAACAAGAGGGCGAACCGCAGCGCGCCGGAAGCGGGGGGAGGCATGCCATGCCGTTCAGGAATCGTGCGGACGCCGGACGCCAGCTAGCGGCCGCGCTCGCCGCCTACAAGAACGAACGGCCGGTCGTGCTGGCGCTGCCGCGCGGCGGGGTGCCGGTCGCGGCCGAGGTCGCCGCCGCGCTCGGCGCGCCGCTCGACCTCGTGCTCGTGCGCAAGCTCGGCGTTCCGTTCCAACCCGAACTCGCGATGGGCGCCGTGGTCGACGGCGCCGCGCCGATCATCGTGCGCAACGAAGACGTGATCCGGCTCACCGGCGTGAGCGAAGCGAAGCTCCAGGCCGTCTGCGCCGAGGAGCTTGTCGAGATCGAACGGCGGCGCGAGCGCTATCTCGGGACGCGCCCGCGCGTCGACGTCGCCGGCCGTGTCGCCATCGTGATCGACGACGGCATTGCGACCGGCGCCACGACTCGCGCCGCCTTGCGCGCCTTGCGGCTGCGCGGGCCGAAGAAGCTCATCCTTGCCGTGCCGGTCGCGCCGACCGAGACGCTCGTCGCAATGCGCGACGAAGCGGACGAGGTGGTCTGCCTGGAAGACTACGACGACTTCGGCGCAATTGGATTCTTCTATTCGGATTTCCGCCAGACGAGCGACAGCGAGGTGATCGCCGCGCTCGCGCGTTTTCCGCCGCTGCCTGCCGGCGGATGATCCGGCGTGTTCGCGGGCGGCGACCGATTTCTCAGTCCGAGAAATGCAGAGCGAACCGCCGCGCATGGCCCCACCCTTAACCGCGCGTTAACCGGGCGAGCCCGTAATGGCAACTCGGTGTCCGGGACCGCTGGCACGGTTCGCCGCGACGACCGCGCCGGGCGCAGAGCGGCGCCGCGCGTGCCGCCCACAGGTGGCTGTGCGGGCGCCCGGAGAGTCAAGGACGGGTGGAGAGTGGCGTGCAATTCGGCTCGCGCATCGGGAGACTGGTCGTCATCCTTGCGCTCGCCGCTGGCGCGCTTGTTTCGCCGGTGCGCATGCAGGCGGCGACGACGCCAACGCCGGATAAGACCTACGTGGCCTTTTTTCTGGGCCAGGGCGGGTATTTCTTTTCGTGGGGCATCCCCTATCTCGCCGCGCAGGCGCAAAGGCTCGGAATTGAAACCGATATTTTCCGATACACCGAGTTCAGATCAGCCTGGAAGAAGATCAGCGACAAGAAGGCGGACGGATACAAGATAGGACTTGTTGGCTATTCGCTGGGGAACACCACCGCGACTTATCTTCAGAAGCATATGGAAGTCGATCTGCTGCTCGCGATCGCTCAGTCGTCCCTCGGACGCAACCACCATATCAAAAAGGGAAACACCAGGCGCTCGGTCCTCTGGTACGGACCCGATTTCCTGTCGAATGGTGGGCTGAAGAACGGATTCGATGAAATCAATTACGTCTACAATACCCATTTGCTGATGGATATCGATCCGCGCGTGGTCAGAAGCGTGCTGGAGGAATTGCAGGAGCTGATTCAGATGGAGAAGAACGACGGCTCAGACTTGGCTGCGGGACTGGCCGACCCGCAAGCGGACGGCATGAATGGCGCGGATGTCACTGGCGCTGTGCCTGCCGCTCTGTGGATCGGCAGCGGACGGTGGCTGCCGTCGATCTTTCCAATCAGACAGGACGTGACATGCACGCAATGCTGGGGGTTTCAGGAGACCTGGCCAGCGCCCGTCGCGCCCGAGGATTTGGGTCGCCGAATCGCCGACGACCTCGCAGGGCGGGCCGCGCCGGCCCTCGCGATGAATGGTCCATAACGCCTGATTGCAGCGTTCGTGATTTCGGCCGCCAGCGCGGCGGCGAAATTAATCGGCCGGCAATTTCTGGGTTGCTGTGAACATTTTCACACCCTGTAGGTGAGGCGGCGGGTAACGTTTGGACGCGCACAGTGCGTTTTTCTTCCTGAGCGAGCAGGGAGCCCGATATGAGCGGCAACGACTCGGTCATGATCACAGGCGATTGGGATCCAGATCTCGATACGGCCGAGCTGGTGCAAAATCTGGTCTCGCATATGCGCGATCCGGCCCGGCTTCTCGAATGTTATTACTGGAGCCAGGAGCCAGGCATTGTCGAATGCGTCCGCGCGCTTCTCGCCATGCCGGTGGCGGCGCGGAACTTGCTGGAGGTTTTCCTCGCAGCCGCGGTGGCGCGGGACACGATCAAGGCGTCGGTGGATGACGAGGGCGCGCTGAAGCTCTTCTCGCCGGAAGCGAAGATCATTCTGACTCACCTGGCGGGTCGCAGTCTTTCCTGCGCACCGTCGCCAGCGGTGAGTTAGATAACTGGCCGCGGCGCGGCAGGCGCGGGCTTTCCTGAAAAGGGCTGCGCCTGCGTCAGACGCCGAGATAGCGGTCTTGCAGCTCCTTATTGGCGACCAGCTCGGCGGTCGAGCCGGTCCAGATCACCTCGCCCTTTTCCAGGATGTAATGGCGGTCGGCGAACGCGCACAACGCGTCTATGTCCTTGTCGATCACGATGATCGCAAGCCCCGTGCTCTTCAGGTCCTGCAGCTTGGCCCAGATTTCCTCGCGGATTTTCGGGGCAAGGCCCTCGGTCGCCTCGTCGAGCACGAGCAGCGAGGGGTTGGTCATCAACGCGCGGCCGATCGCCAACATCTGCTGCTCGCCGCCGGAGAGATGGTTGCCGCGGTTGGCGACGCGCTCGGCGAGGCGGGGAAACATCTCGAACACGCGCTCGACCGTCCACGCGTCGGCGCCGCCGCGCCGTCGCTCAGCCATGACGAGATTCTCGCGCACGGTGAGATTGGGGAAAATATGCCGGCCTTCCGGGACGAGCCCGATGCCGAGCCGCGCGATGCGGTGCGGCGGCGATCCGTCCACCCGTTCGCCGCGGAAACGGATTTCGCCGGCATGCGGGCGCACCAATCCCATCAGCGAACGCACGGTGGTCGTCTTGCCCATTCCGTTGCGCCCCATCAGCGTCACGACCTCGCCGTCGCCGACGACGAAGGAGACGTCGAACAGCACCTGACTCAAACCGTAGGAGCTCGCGATATCGCGGACGTCGAGCAGCATGCGCGCTTCCTGTGTGCGATCTACGTGCGATGCCCGAGATAGGCGGCTTTGACGTCCGCATTGGCGCGGATCTCGTCGGGCGGGCCGGTCGCGATGGTGCGGCCGGCCACCAGCACGCTGATCCGGTCGGCGAGCGAGAACACGGTGTCCATGTCGTGCTCCACCAGCACGATGGTGTAGGCGCGCTTGAGCTCGGCGAGCAGCCGCGTCATGCGGGCGCCGTCGCGCCGGCTCATCCCCGCCATCGGCTCGTCGAGCAGGAGCAGGCTCGGCCGCATGGCGAGCGCCATCGCGATTTCCAACTGTCGGCGTTCGCCGTGCGATAAATTCTCGGCCTCGGTATCCGCACGATCCGCGAGGCCGACGGTCGCGATGGCCCGCCGCGCCGGCTCGATCAGCGCCGGATCGCCGCCCGCGCGGCGAAAAAATCGGAAGCTGTGGCCGGCCTGCGCCTGGACAGCGAGCGCGACATTGGCGAGGGCGGAAAATTTCGGAAAGATCGAGGTGATCTGGAACGAGCGGGCGATGCCGAGCCCGGCGCGCCGATAGGCGGGCTCGCGCGCAATGTCCCGCCCGTTGAACCGGATCGACCCTTCGTCGGACCGCAGCTCGCCTTGCAGCTGCGCGATCAGCGTGGTCTTGCCCGCGCCGTTCGGCCCGATGATCGCGTGCGTCTCGCCGCGCTGGACCGCGAGATTGAGATCGTTGGTGGCAATGAGGCCCCCGAACCGCTTGGTCAGCCCGGACACTTCCAACAGAATATCGCCCATCAGCCCGCCCCCGGCCATTTCCGCCGCGTGACGACGCCCCACAGGTCCGCCAGGCCGCCGCGCAGGAAGGTGATCATCACGATGATCAGAATGCCGAAAGGGAGCTGCCAGCTGATCGTGAAGGAGGAAAGCACGAGCTCGAGCACAAGGAACACGGCGGCGCCGACGACCGGCCCCCACACGGTCGAAAGCCCGCCCAGCACCGCCATCACCACGATTTCGCCGGAACGCGCCCAAGCCATATCGGCGGGGCTGATGAATTGCTGCCCGGCCGCGAGCAGCCCGCCGGCGAGTCCGCCGAGCGTGCCGGTGATGACGAAGGCGAGCAGCTTGTAACGCAGCGGCGGAATCCCGAGCGCGACCACGCGGCGCTCGTTTTGCGCCAGCGCGCGGATCACCATGCCGAAGCGGCTTGCGACCAGGCGATCGAGAAACAGCAGCGTCAGCGCCAGCGTGACGAGGCACAGATAATAGAACGGAACGCGTCTTGCGACGTCGACGCCAGCGAGATGCAGATTGCCGAGAATCTGCAAACCGTCCTCGCCGCCATATCGCTGCAGGGCGACGAAGAAGTAGTAGAGCATCTGATTGAAGGCGAGCGTGATCATGATGAAATAGGCGCCGCTGGTGCGCAGCGAGACGAGCCCGGTCAAGACCGCGACCACTGCCGCGGCGAGCGCTCCGAGCGGGAGCGAGATGGCGAGATTGGTCGTGCCGTCAAGCGTGAACGGCCAGAGTGCGATCGGTTCGGCATTGAACTCGTGCGAGGCGAGAATGGCGACGGTGTAGCCGCCGACGCCGATAAAGCCGGCCTGCAGCAGGCTGACCAGATCGCCGAAGCCGAGAATGAAGTTGAGCGCCACCGCGGCGATGGCGAACACGATCACGCGCGCGAATATCTTGATCAGAAACGGATCGTCGATCGCGGTGGCGATCGGCGGCACCAAAGCAAGCAAGCCGATCAGGATCGCGATCGGGAGAAGGCGCGCGAGCCGCTGGCCGCTTTCCGTCTTGGTCGGTGTGGCGATGTCGCGCATGGTCAATTGTTCACCGGAAACAGGCCCTGCGGCCGAAGCGCGAGGATGGCCGCCATCAGGATGAAGATCACCATGCTGCCGAGAGCAGGCGGCAACAGCACACGGCCAAACGTGTCGACGATCCCGATTACGAGGGCGGCAAGAAAAGCGCCGCGGATCGAGCCGATGCCGCCGATGGTGGTGACGACGAAGGCGAGGATAAGGATCGGCTCCCCCATGCCGATCTGCACGGCGAACACCGGCCCCGCCATGATGCCGGCGAGCCCGGCGAGCGCGGCGCCGATGGCAAAGACCATGGAGAAGACAAGTTGCACGTCGACGCCCAAGGCGGACGCCATCGGGCGATTGCTCGCGCCCGCGCGCACCCACATGCCGGCGCGCGTGTGCACGACGACGAGATAAAGCCCGATCGCGACGATCGCGCCGACCGCGAGGATCGTGAGCCGAAAGGTCGGATAGCGCACGCCCTCAAACAATTCGACCGATCCGGAGAGCCAGTCAGGCAGCGGCATCGGCACCGGGACCGGGCCCCAGATCAGCCGCGTGATCTCGTTGAACACGAGGATCAGGCCGAACGTGACCAGCACCTGGTCGAGATGCGTGCGCGTATAGAAGCGGCGCAGGAGCCCGATCTCCAGCAGAGCGCCGAGCAGGCCGGTCAGCGGCAGCGCGATCAATACGGCGAGAAGGAAGCTGCCCGTCCACGGGATCAGCGCCGCAGCAATGAACGCGCCCGCCATATACAGCGAGCCGTGCGCGAGATTGATCATGTTCATGATGCCGAACACGAGCGTCAGGCCTGCCGCCATCAGGAACAGCATGACGCCGAACTGAATGCCGTTGAGCAATTGCTCGACGATCAATGGGAAGGACATTCCCCGCTCCGCGGCTTCGATCTGGGAGCGCCGTTTCTTCGAGCGGCGCGCGACGCCCCTTCACGCAGCTCGTTATGCCGCAGGCAATGCGATCGGCTCAAGGCGACGCGCGGACTGCGCAGGCGTTGCGGAACGCTCACCATCGTCTTGCTCGCCGCCGCTCCTGCGCGTCGCGTTTCTCTCGCCTCGGGAATTCTCGTCGCTCAACCCGCCGGCATCTTGCAGTCTTTGGCGTAGGCGTCCGCGTGGTCGCGCACGATCAGGCTGCGCTTCACCATCACCGGCCGGCCCTTTTGATCCTTTTCGATTTCGGCCAGGTAGAAATCCTGGATGGGATAATGGTTCTTGTTGAATTTGAAGTTGCCGCGCACCGAGTCGAATTTGACGTTCTCCAACGCCTTCTGGAACGCCGCCTTGTCCTCGATCTTGCCGCCGATCGCCCTGAGCGCGGCATCGATGATGAAGGCCGTGTCGTAGGCCTGCGCCGCGTTCGGCGAGGGAATGCGGCCGTACTCGGTCTCGAAATCGGCGGCGAAGGTCTTGCTTGCGGGGTTGTCGAAGCCTTCGGTCCAGAATGTCGAGGCGAAGGCGCCGACCGCCGCATCGCCCATCGCCGGCAGGACGGTCTGGTCGAGCGAGAACGACGGTCCGTAGAGCGGGATGTCTTTCTTCAACCCGGCCTGCGAATATTGCTTAACGAAGTTGATGCCCATTCCGCCGGGATAGAAGAAGAACACCGCGTCCGGCTTCTTGTCGCGCAACTGGGCGATCTCGGCGGCGTAGTCGAGCTGGCCGAAGCCGGTATAGACCTCGTCGACGATGTCGCCCTTGAAGTAGCGTTTGAAGCCGGCGAGGAAGTCTTTTCCCGCCGGATAATTCGGCGCCATCAGGTAGACGCGCTTGATGCCCTTGCTCTGCATGTAAATTCCCATCGCCTCGGGCGCCGTGTCGTTCTGGAACGAGGCGGTGAAGTAGTGCGGATGGCATTGCGCGCCGGCATATTGCGAGGGCCCGGCATTGAGGCTGATCACGAACACGCCGGCGTCGAGTGCGGGCTTGGCCACCGCCAGCATCACGTTCGAGAAGTTGATGCCGGTGAGAATCGGCACGCGGTCGCGCTCGATCATCTTGTCGGCGACCTGGCGTCCGACATCGGGCTTCGCCTGGTCGTCGCCCTGGATCAATTCGACCGGCCGCCCGCCCAGCTTGTTGTCGAGTTTCTTCAGGCCCAGCTTGAAGCCGTCGAGAAGCTCCTGGCCCAGCCCGCCGCTGGGGCCCGAGAAGGTCGAGATGAATCCGATCTTGATGGGCTCCTGAGCCGCCGCCGACGCTATCAGAACTGCCGCGAACGCCGCGGCGAGTAGCAGCCTTGCCATGCCTTCCTCCCTGCTTCGGCTTTCCGGTTGACGACGTCGCGCTCGCGTCCGGCGCCGTTGTCGGGACGATTCAGTCGCGCCGCCCGCGAGTGAAATCAATAGGGCTCTCCAAGATGTTTCGATGCCGGCGGCTCGCGGGTGATGCCATGCCGGTACGCGGCGTCATGACGCTCCCGATCGATTGCACCCCGGCCGCCGACCTAGAGACGAGACTAGTTCAAATTTAAACTATTTTCACGAGCGCGAGAACGAACGTCGTTGATCGATGTCAAATACCGCGCGCGGCCCTGGCGCGTTTTCGATCTGGGGCGTCCGCTCGCGCGATACCAGAGCGGTTGAAAAGTGCACACAGCTTTGCCCCCACCCGTCGCGCTCACGCGCAACTCCCTCCCCCGCAAGCGGGGAGGGTTGGGGAGGGGGTTGCGCGCCGCCGCACGGCCCATTTGCGCTCGCGGTCACGCCTTGTAGAACTTGCGCACGGCGCGCAGCGCGTTGCTGCCCGTGTGCTCGAGGAAGTTTTTGTACGCGCAGAGGATGTAATCGTCGTCCGGCAGCGGCCGGTAGGCGCGCCAGGGCGTCGCCAGGACCGTATCGAAGCCGAGCGGCACGGCAAGCGTGAGGAAAGCGCATTCGAGCCCGAGCTTCAGGTCGGAGCCGTTGGCCGCCTTGGCCGGAAGTTGCCCGCCGATATTGGTGAGCCCGCCCATGATGTGGATGCCCGCGAGCTCGGGGTCGGCGCGGATGTCGCGGATTGCGGCGAGGGTGGCGCGGTGCAGTCCGGTCGTGTCGGCCACCACCGCGCTGATGGAGATGTCGATGAAGATATCGTCCATCGTCATCCCGTAATCCGACTTGAGCCGGAGCGCCGCGCGGCGCGCGGTGGTGAAAATCTCCGCGGCGGTCTTGTTCGGCTTGGCGACCTCGTCATCGACGCGCTCGGAAGCCATGACGATGACCTTGAAGGGCCCGAGCGGACGGTACAGGTCCATCAGATCCCAGCGATGCTCGGTGATCGAGTTGACGAGCGGAAGCGCGCCGTCCGCGCGGGCGCGGTCATAGGCGCCGAGGCATACGGCCTGCACCGCCGCGGTCGGGAAATCGAAGCAGAGCGGCGCCTTGACGACTCCCTGGATGGCGCGGATCACCTCCGTCAAGAACGCGGAGTCGTCGATCGCGCGCGGTCCGATGGTGACGTCGAGATAGCGCGCGCCCGCCTCGACCTGCTTGATGGCGAGCGCCTGAATGCCGGGAATGTCATTGTTGTCGACCAGCGTCCGCACGCTCTTGAAGCCGGGATTGATGCGGTCACCGACGACGATGAGGTCGAATTTGTCCGATTGCGTCACGATGCTCTCCGCGCCTCGACGGGTTTCCTGAAGCCGATATTGTGCATGAAGGTTTTTTGGAAATCGGTGCGGGTGCTGAGTTCGACATAACGGCAGCGGCCGGCAAGCGCGCGCGCGCGCGCCCGCGCCTGCCGCGAGGTCAGCATCTGGCGCACGCCGAGACCCGCCGCGTTGCCGACCTGGGAAAAGCGCTCCGCCGGCAGGTCGGGAAGCAACCCGACCGCGACGGCGCTGCGCACATCGATATAGCTTCCGAATGCGCCGGCGATGACGACGCGCTCGATCGCGTTTTCGTCGAGGCTTGCCATGCGCAGCAAGAGGTCGATCCCGGTGCGGATCGCGGCCTTGGCGAGCTGCACGGCCCGGATATCCGCCTGCGTGACATGGACCTCGGGCGCGAGCGCGAATACGCGCTTGCCCTTGATCGCGGAGATATTCGGGTGAGCAGCCTGAAGCCGGCCGCCGCTGTCGAGCAGGCCAGCGCAACGCAGGCCCGCAACCACGTCGAGCACGCCGGAGCCGCACAGGCCGACCGGTTTCTTTCCGCCGATCACCTCTATGTCGATTCCGTCCGGCGCAATTGCGACGCGTTCGATCGCGCCGTCCGCCGCGCGCATGCCGCAAGATAAATGGCCGCCCTCGAGCGCTGGTCCTGACGGACACGACGCGGTGACGATCTCATCGCGATGAATGAGGGAGATCTCGGTGTTGGTGCCGATATCCATCACGAGCGTTGCTGCTGCGTTCGCCCATGACGGCTCGGTCGCGAGCAGCGCCGCGACGTGGTCGCCGCCGACAAAGCCGCCAATATTCGCTGCAACATGGAGATAGGCGCCGGCCGCGGCCGCAATGCCCAGGTCGCGCGCCTTCGCGTCGATCGCCTCGCTGAGCGCAGCGACGAAGGGCGCGCGGCCGAGCTGGCGCACCGGCAAGCCGAGCAGCAGATGATGCATCGCCGTGTTGCCGCATACAGCCAGATCGACGATGTCCGCTGGCCGCGCTCCCGCCGCCTGGGAGAGGTCATGCGCGAGCGCGTTGATGGCGGCGACTGCGGCTGCGCGCAGCTCGTCGGCGGCGGCCTCGTCGCGAATGGCATGATTGATACGGCTGATCACGTCGGCGCCCCAGCCGACCTGGGGGTTCTCGATCCCGAGGCTTGCAAGGCGCGTTCCCATCGCAAGATCGATGAGAAAACCAGCGACATTGGTGGTGCCGAAATCGACGGCAAGACCGAGCGTCGGCCGCCCGGTCGGTGCGAAGGCGATCGCTTCGCCGTCGCGCGCATGCAGGCGGACCGACCAATCTCCAGCGCGCAACAGGCTTGGCAGTTCGCGCGCGGCGCCGAGATCGATGCCGGTCAGCAGCAGGGGCGATGCGCGTGCGACGTGGTCCGCGTCGGAACGGGGGTCGGTGAGAGAGGGGGGCGGGACCGAAACATCGATGCTGATCACCACAGGGTCGAGCGGCAGCGTCTCGCCGGTCTCATCGGAATCGATATCCGCGCGCACGATCGGCGCGAGCGAACGCCGATCGACCTCAAGGGTGCAGTCGGAACGCGGGACGACTTGGCATGCGCGCACCCAGCGCGCACGCGGGTCATCCCTGGGGTCGGACGGCCGCAACGGGCGGCGCTCGATGGGCTCCACGAGACCTTCGGCGACCAGAACCTTGCAGGTCCCGCAGACGCCGCGCCCGCCGCAGGCCCCAATGATGCGCACACCGCTGCGCCGCGCGGAGTGAAAAACGGTCTCCTCGGCATGGGCGACGATCTGCCGCTCGAATTGCGGAAAGCGCAGCGCATGCGTGGCGGTCGACGAGGCGGGCGGGCGATGCGGCATGCGGCTCCTTCAGCCTGCGGTCAGGCGCTCGCCATCTCCGGGTGGTGCGCGACGAGCTTGCAGCGCGGGCGGGAGCGGCAATCGTCGCAGCGCGACCAACGGGCGGGGGGCAGGCCGCGGCCTGCGCCCAGCATCATCGAGATCGATTTGAGCGGATGCAGCGCAAGCCCGTGCGTCGCCTGCACGCCGATCGCGGCGGCGTCGGCGAGGCGCAGCACGGTCGTCTGCGCATCGAGCGCAAGTCCGGGGTCGCCCGGGCGCAGCTCCCCAGAAAGAACGAGCCCGCGATCGCGAGTGCTGACGAGCATGCGGTCCTGGAGGCAGCGCGACAAGATATGGAGGCAGCGATTGCCGAGAGCGTCGAGGGCGAGGGCGAGGGACGCGCGGCGCTCCGCGAACAGGACGGTGACCCGCTGCTCCAGGCGGGCGCCGATGGTCGCGACCCCGCAGGCGAGCGCGGTCAACTCGCCGGCGGCCGGCAGAAGGCGCGGCGCGTAAAGCTCGAGGCCGCCCGCGTAGAGGGTCTCCGCGGCCGGCCGTTCGAGATCGACGATCGCGAAGCGGAGAGCGGGTGCGAGTAGAGCGTCGTGCTCCGCCATGTCATGCGCCGCGCGGAGGAAGCGGCTGGGCCGCCGCGGTCGCACGTCGCGTTCCTCCGCTTCGGCGGCCTCGCGCAGCAATGCCCTTACGGCCGCGCTTCGCATGGTCTTGCTCTCAACTTGCGTACTTGCGCGCAGCGGCGAACATCGCGCGGACGTTCTCCACCGGCGTCTCGTCGGGAATGCCGAACGCGCCGTCGAGTATCAGCTTGCCGCCCTTGTGGAACACGTTCTCGGCAAGATGGCGCACCGCGGCATCGACCTCATCGGGCGTTCCCGTAGTGAGTAGCGACGGCGAGACGTTGCCGCGCAGCGCCACCACGTCGCCCAGCACTTCGAAGGCGCGGACCATGTCGGTGCGCTCGAACCAGTAGATGCACTTGCCGGGCGGGATGTCGCGGATCGTCTCCAGCCGCTTGGTGCAATCGGCCTCCCACAGCGGCATCGGAATGATGCCGCTTTCGATCAGGCCGAGCAGCATCTTGCGGAACGACGGCCACCAGAAGGTCTCGAACTGCTTCTGCGACATGAAAGCGTCCGGCGCCCAATGGATCGGGATGAACACGACCGGATTGCCGGAAGCCCTGAACGCTTGGCTTGCTTGGCGGATGAGGAAGGTCGCCGCCTTGTCGAGCAGCGCCAGTAGCTTGTCCTTGTTGCGGAACAGGTCCTTCATCATGCCGGTGGCGCCGCGGAAGTAATCGGCGATCAAGTCATAGGGCGAAATCGAGGTGCTGATATAACCCATGGGGAAGCCGTGCGCGGCCATGCGCTCGACGAAATCCTGATGGTGCCGACCCCATCGCTCGACCTCCTCGCCGGCCCTCATCAGCGCTTCCAGCGCCTTGCGCACGCGCGGGCGCGAGAAGGTGCGGACAGCGCCGATCAGTCGAAAGTATTGGAGGCCGGGGAGATAGGCGAGTTCCTCGACGCCTTCGAAAGCTTCGCCGACGCGCGGCAGATATTTCTGCAGATAGAAGCCGGTCGGGTCGAACAGGAACTCCTCGTACTCGTCCGCCATCATGTATTCGCGGTCGAGGTACTGATAGGGCTGATCATCGCGCACGCCGTGACCAGGCCATTGCAACTGCTTATAGCCGACCGCTTCGAGCGACGGGCCGCTGACGATTCCGAGCACCATCGGTCCCGGCGCATCGGGCTCGAATTCGAGGATCGCCCGCTCGATGATCTCCTTGGTCTTCTCGTAGTCGTACATCAGCTGGCGATAGCTGATGCCGCCATAGCGCGCGAGCCAGAAGGTCGCGACCATTGCGGTGGGCATGCGGTCCGGCTGCTTGAGCGCGACGCAATCCATGACGCGTTGCCAACGCGCGTCATAGGCTGCTTTCGCCGCCGCGGTTTGCGTATAGGTCGCGGGCGCGTTCATGCGGCGACCCCCGCCCAACCCTTGCACAGGGTCACGGCGTCGACCGCGTTCGTCCCGAACGCGTCGGCGCCGGTGTAGGCGCGCACCGTTTCGTCGATCTGGCCGCCGCCGATCATGATCTTCATGTTGTTGCGCAGGCCGGCGCTCGCGATCGCGTCAATCGTCTCCTTCATCGAATCGAAGGCGAGCGTCAGGAAGCCGGAGAGTCCGACCACCTGCGGCTTGAAATCGTTGATTTCGTCGATAAAGGTCGCCGCCGGCACGTCGACGCCGATGTCCCTTACCTCGAAGCCGTTGATGTCGAGCATGAAGGTGACGATGTTCTTGCCGATATCGTGCAGGTCGCCGTGCACAGTGCCGATCAGCACGCGGGCCAGCCGCTGCGGCTCGCCGCCTGCGCTCTGCTTGATTAACGGTTTGGCGACCGCGCCAATGGTGTCCAGCATCTCGCCCGCGAGCACCAGCTCAGGAAGAAAATACTCGCCCTCCGCAAAGCGCTTGCCGACCATGTCCATGGCGGTGCGGCAAAGATCGAGCACGCGCATCGGGTCGGCGCCCTCTTCGAGCAGCATGCGCTTGGCGAGCGCGACGCCTTCATCCTCGTTCATGTCGGCGAGCCACTCGACGAGCTGCTTCTCCTGGGCTGTCATCTCGCTCATGTTTCCCCCTTTATCTTTTCTACTGTGATCAAGCCTCCGCGCGAAGCGGCTGGACCTCCGTTGAGGGACGCAATCCCGATTCGACTATAGCCTGGGCCAGCACCTGTTCGTTCTTGTGACCCATCACATGCACGCCGGCAACGCCCTCAATCTCGGCAAGACGGCGCATGATCTCGATCAGCGCTCGCTTGCCTTCGGCCCGCTGATCGGCGGCGGCTCCGATGCGGGCGAGCAGCGGCTCCGGGACATGGACGCCCGGCACATGCTCGGCCATCCAGCGCAGCGCCTTGGCGGTCGAGAGAATGCCCACGCCGGCGATGATGAAGCATCGCTTGTGCAGTTCGCGTGCGCGCACCTCGCGCATGAACGCGGCAAAGGCGTCGATGTCGAAGCAGAACTGCGTCTGGATGAACTGGGCGCCCGCCGCGATCTTCATCGCCAGATTGGCGACGCGGTCCCGTTGCGGCGGCGCGAACGGATTGACCGTCGCGCCGAGGAACAGATCGGGCGGCGCCTCGAGCTTGCGGCCGGAGGCGAAGGCGCCGCGGTCGCGCATGTTGCGGGCGACCCGCAGGAGGGAAACCGCGTCGAGGTCGAACACCGGCTTGGCTTCCGGTTGGTCGCCCTGGCTGACATCGTCGCCGGTGAGACACAGCACGTTGCGGATGCCGAGCGCCGCCGCGCCGAGCAACTCGCCTTGAATTGCAATCCGATTGCGGTCGCGGCAGGCGAGCTGCCAGATCGGGGTCAACCCGTTGGCGGCGAGCACGGCCGAGGCCGCGACGCTCGACATGTGACAGTTGCCGCCGGCGCCGTCGGTGATGTTGATGGCGTCGACGCGGTCGCGGAACCGGGATGCGCGCGCGACCAGCACGGCCGGATCGGCGGAATCGGGCGGGGCGACTTCCACGGTGACGACGAAGCGGCCGGAGCGGCAGGCGCGCTCGAAGCCATGCACGGCGCCGGCGCGCGGCGGCGCTTGCTCCATCGCCGGCGGCGGCAGCCCGCCGGCGATGACCTTGACCCAACTCGAACGACTCTGCTGGCGATGGTCGACCGGCGCCAGCATCGAGCGCTCGCCTTCCCCGTTGGCGATACGGTGCAGTCCGTCGGTCGCCTCCACCCACACGCAGCGCATCGTGGGAATGACTTCGCAGCCGCCGTCGGGCCGCACGCCGCCGCACGGCCCGTTCCGCATGTTCTTGGCGCAGTTCATCGGGCACGCCATGCCTGTGAGCGAGAGCACGCACTGGCCGCACATTCGGCAATCGAACAAGAATCCCTTGGCGGCGCGCTCAACCGGCTTGAGCAGGCGTTCGGTCTGCGCCGATCCGATCAGTCGCATCAAGGGAGCAAGCACGGGAGCGAGGCGGGAAAAGGCGTCGTAGAGGCGCTTCAGTCCGCGCGCATGCCGCACACTCCAATGGCGCAGCGCTTCCATAACGCGTTCTGTCCCCGCACAGCCGCGACTTTACAGGAATTAGTTCAAGCATAAATCAAAATCGTTGACATGTCAACGAAGCCGTCGCATCCTCGACCCATGTCGTGACCCTGACGCCGCGCGTCCCGCGAACAGACACGCTCGGTCGTGCGGTTGAGCCTACTCCGGAGCGGACCCGGCAATGGCGATCCGGCGCATTCTGGCAGGTGCGTGTTTCGACGGCGAGACGACGCTCGGGCGCGGCCCCGTTCTGGTTACGATCGACAACGGCGTGATCGCGCGGGTCGAAGCCGCAGCGCCTCGGACGACCGCGAATATATCGGGCGGCTTTCTCATGCCGGGTTTCGCCGAGGCGCATGCGCATATGTTTCTTGACGGGGCGCTGCGCGATGCGGGCGCACGCAATGCCCGCCTCGCGGCTACCCCCGCCGACATGCTCGCGACGGCGCGCGACAATCTTGCCAAATGCACGCGCGCGGGCGTGACGGTGGTGCGCGACGCCGGCGACAGCTATGGCGTCAACCACGCCCTGCGCGACGAACTGGCCGAGCGGACGGATGCTCCGATCGCGCTGCGCTCCCCCGGGGCGGCGCTCAAACGGGCGAAGCGGTACGGCGCGTTCATCGGCAAGGATGTGGCCGGCGCTGCCGACATTCGTTCAGCCATCGCCGAACTGTGCCGCGGGAGCGACGATATCAAGATCATCCTGACCGGGATCGTCGATTTCGCCGAAGCCTGCGTCAAGGGCGCGCCGCAATTCGATGTCGACGAGCTGGGCCTGATCGTCGCCGAAGCGCGAGCGCACGGTCGCAAGACCTTCGCCCATTGCAGCGGAACGGCCGGACTTGCGGTTGCGGTCGCCGCGGGCGTCGACTCGATCGAGCACGGCTACTTCATGACGCGGGATATCCTCGCGCAGATGGCGGACAAGGAGATCGCCTGGGTACCGACCTTCGCACCCGTGCATTTCCAGAGAACCGAACCCTGGCATGCCGGCTGGGGCGAGGCGATCGTCGCAAATCTTTCCCGCATTCTCGACGACCATGCGAAACATCTTGCGCTTGCGCATGATCTCGGCGTTCCGGTGCTTGCGGGCTCCGATGCCGGCAGTCCGGGCGTCGAGCACGGGGCAGGGCTGGTCGACGAACTCCTGCACCTGCTGCGGGCCGGCCTCCCGATGGCCGCCGTGTTACAGGCGGCCACCCTCCGGCCGCGCGCGTTGTGGGGCATGGCCTCGGCGCGGATCGCGCCGGGCCACGATGCCGATCTGATCCTGCTTGACGCCTCGCCGTTCGACGATCCCGCCGCCCTGCGCAGGGTCCGCTTCGTGCTCCGCGGCGAATGCTGGGTCGCGGTGAACGCGGATGAACGCGCCGGCTTCGCACTCGCGTCCGTGCCCGACGGTGTAGCCGGCGAACCCGACATTTCTCATTCGCCCTTATCGCCGAGCGGGTCTGAGCAATGAACGAACGACCTGCCACGCCCCGAGGCTCCGACGACGCGCGCGCCTCGCCGCATGCGCTGGATCTCGACAAATACATCCCGGCCTATCTCACCTATCTCGCCGGCAAGATCTCCGCGAGCGCGTCCGCGATCTATCGCCCGCGTTTCGGCGTCGGCATCACCGATTGGCGCATCATGGCGCTGGTCGCGGCCGAGCCATGGATTTCCGCCGCGCGAATCTGCGCGGCGACCGGATTGGACAAGGCGGCGGTCAGCCGCAGCGTGCATGACCTCGCAAAGGCCGGGCTGGTCGAGGTGAGGCCCGACGCGGCCGACCAGCGTAGGCAGGTCATCGCTCTGACGCGCCGGGGCGTCGCTCTCCACGACCAGATCGTGAAGCTCGCAATCGCGCGCGAAAAGAAGCTGCTGGAGGGGTTTTCGGCGAGTGAACGCAAGGCGCTGCTCGCATTCCTCATCCGGCTGCAGGGCCAAGTCGAAGCGGCGAATTCGATCGATGCGATTTGAAGTCGCGGTCGCCTGCCGCGTCGGCAGGCCCCGACAACGGTGCAGTCTGAGAATTCACGCAGCCTTCATGCGCGCGTTTTCCCAATCCGCGATGAATTGCGTCTGCTCGCGGCTGCGAAGGATGGTTCGGTCCGAGCGCGTATCGTCAAGGCGCGATTGACAATCAGACTCGTTGCAGCATTTTTTTCAAAGCCAATGCAGCGGGTTCGGGAGCGGGCGCGCGAATGGATTGGCGCCGCACGGCGTTCCGTCGATCGGGATCGCCGGCGCAATGGCCAGGGCGACGCATGAGGAGAAAACATTGAAAGCCAAAATCTTCGCGTCCATTTCCGCGGTTGCACTGGTTGCGGCGCTTACAGCGCCGGCTGGAGCGCAGCAACCGGTCAAGATCGGATTCATTTCGACCTTTTCCGGTCCCACCGGCGGTCTCGGACAGGAACTGTTCGACGGATTCAAACTCGGCCTCAAGAGCGTCGGCAATAAGCTCGGCGGACGCCCGGTCGAATTGATTCAAGGCGACGATCAGGCCAAGCCCGATGTCGGCCGCCAGCTTGCAGACAAGATGGTGGAGCGCGACCGCGTGCACATCGTCACCGGGATCAATTTCTCCAATGTGCTGCTCGCGCTCGCCAAGCCGGTGCTCGATTCCGGCGCCTTCCTCATCAATGTGAATGCGGGGCCGTCGCTGTTGGCGGGACGGCAATGCCATCCGCACTTCTTCTCCACGTCGCACCAGAACGATTCCACCGCGGAGGCGATGGGCATTCATGTGCAGGACAAGGGCGTCAAGCGCATGTATCTGATGGCGCCAAACTATCCGGCGGGGAAGGACTTCATCGGCGGCTTCAAGCGCTACTACAAAGGCGAGATCGTCGACGAGATCTACACGAGCTTCGGCCAGCTCGACTATGCCGCCGAGATCGCACAGCTGCGCGCGAAGAAACCGGACGGCGTTTTCTTCTTCTATCCGGGCGGAATGGGCATCAATTTCGTGCGCCAATACGCGCAGGCGGGGCTGAAGGAGGAGATTCCGCTTTATGGCCCCGGGCCGTCGCTCGACCAGACGGTGCTCCCTGGGATCGGCGATGCGGCGCTCGGCGCGTTTGCCTCAGTCTACTGGGCCGAGACGCTAACCGATCCTGCAAGCAAGAAGTTCATTGCCGACTTCGAGGCCGAATATGGCCGCCTGCCATCGGAAAACGCAGCCCAGGCCTACGACGGCGCGCGCCTGATCGCCGCCGCGCTTGATTCGATCGGCGGCAAGGTTGAAGACAAAAAGGCGTTTCGCAAGGCGTTGGAAACGGTAAAGTTCGATACGGTGCGGCCCGGCTTCCATTTCAACACCAACCATTATCCGATCCAGAACTACTACCTGACTGAAATCGTCAAGGACGAGAAAGGCCGCCCGATCATGGCTAATCGCGGCGTGATCACCAAGGACCACAAGGACGCCTATTACAAAGAGTGCAATATGCCGGCGGATTGACGATGTCTCGCCGGGCAAGACGAACCGTTCAAGGGAGCAGGGAATCCATGGCCTATATCTTCAAGGAGGACGAGCTGCCGACGCTGGTGTCGGTCGTGCCCGGGCGCGAACGCACCTTTTTCGTCAACAAGGAACTCGCGCATATCGACGACATGCTGGCGGGCGTGATGCACTACAAGGCGGGCGCGTCGTCGCCCTATCATTATCACGCCAATTGCGAGCACTTCTATTTCATCATCGACGGCAAGGCGACGGTGGAATTGGAGGAGGGGGCGCGCGCAGTCGGACCGGGCGATCTCGTGTTCATTCCAGCGGAAGAGAGGCATCGCCTGCGCGCGACCGAGCCCCTGTTCTATTTCGAATGGCAGGCGCCGAACCGGTTCAAGACGACCATCCTGGATGGCACGCCCGACGATCTGCGCTGGGAGCGGCGAGACGGGCGCGTCTGGGTCCAGACCTGACCAATGCCGGGAACGGGCGCGAGACGATGTCGCTGACTTTCATCGAAACGGCGAAGCTGCCGCGTCAGCCCTCGACCGGGCAGGGCGAAGTGACCGATATCCTGAGCGAGGCCCTGTGCGGAGCCAAGAACGGGCGCGGCGTGCTGCGTTGGCTTAAGCCCGGCGAACGGTTTTCGCCCGATGCCTCCGACCGTCATCAGCTCGTCTATCTGATGGAGGGCAAAGGCACGATCAAGCTGGAAGGCAAGATCTACGACGTCGCCAAGGGCGCCGGCGTCTATCTTGGACCGGCCGAAACGGCGACGATCGCGGCCGATCGGGGCGCCGAGATGAAGCTGTTCCATCTCATGGTCCCGACTCTGCCGAAGTAAGCGCTTGCCGTCCGCCTTGCGGGTGATCGCACCGCCTGGACCCCGTGATGCTTCCATTGGGGCGCACCGCAAAGCCAGCGCGACGCATCCGCGGCGTCACGGCTCTTCGGAAAGCACGACGCGCTCCACCCAGCGCACCCCGATCAGCAGGACGAAGGCCAGAATCATCGCAATTACGACCGTCCGCCACGCCCCCAGACCGCAGGCGATGCCGAGCGCGGCGGTCACCCAGACCGTTGCGGCCGTCGTCAGTCCCCGTACTCTTCGCGTGCTCGAGTCGCGCAGGATGACGCCGGCGCCGATGAAGCTGATGCCGGTCATCAGGCCCTGAATGATCCCCTGGATGACGCGGCTCGCCGCATTCGCGTCATCCGCGATGCCGGGGAATTGGATGGTCGAAACCACCACGACGGCGCTGCCGAGCGCGACGAGGCCGAGCGTCCGCACGCCGATCGGCTTGTTGGTCAGGTCGCGATTGAGCCCGATCAGCCCACCGGCGAGCGCGGCCGCGCCCAGGCGGAACAGCAGGGTTTCGGTATCGAGCGTCATCGGCGGGTGGTCCCCTCCTGCCGAAGGTCGCAGTTCGGCAGCGCAGTATCTGGGCGCAAGGCACAACCCGGTTGGGTACGGCGCAGCGGCCGCCGGCAACCCGACATGGTCGTCCGCGCCGTCCGTCAGGCCGGGCGCGCCTCTTCGTCCCACAACGCGAGCAGGCGGCGGCGAAACGCCTTCGGCGAATCGGCGAACAGCCGGGCAGCGATGCGCGCAGCCGTGTGCACATGCGCCGCCCGACGGCCGGCGATCAGCGGGGCCAGTCGCGACCGCCAGCGCGCGAGCGGTTGATGAGCTGCGGTGAGCTGAGTGAAAATGATCAGGTCCTGGTGGTGTCCGAGCCGCTCGCGCAATCGCTGGACCTCGCCGACCCAGAACTGGCCGAAACGCGGCCACAGCGGCTCGATGATCTCCATCTGATACCGGTGCACGACCACGCGCTTGCGCAGATCGTGCAAAGTCTCGGGATCGGCGGATTTCCAGTCGTGCGGAATGGCGTCGCGGGCGCGCCGATAGCCCTCGGCAAGTTCGGTGGTGACGTTCTTGTAGCTCAACGTCGCCAGCGGCCAGAACTTCACCGATTCGTCCGCCGCCACGAGGATGGCGTCGATCTGCGCGCGCGCTTCGGGAGTAAGCGTGCTTCCTTCCGCCTCGAGGCGCAGCATTTCGAGGCGGGCGGTGATGGTGGCGAACGACCGGGGCGAGAGCGCTTGCTCGCCCTTGCCGAAATCGGCCAGCGCGTCGAGCGCGGTGCGGGCGTCGCGCGCGCCGGAGAGACTGCGCGCGAGCTCGGCCGCCTCGACCCGCATCCGCCGCCCTTCGTCGCCCAGATAGGGTTGCAGCAGCCGCAGGAAGGCGCGCCAGCGCTTCATCGCCTTGCGAAAATCGTGCACCGCGATGGCGCCGTCGGGATTGCCGATCGCCGCTCGCCCTTCCGCCAGGATGTCATGGGCGACGGTGCGCAGCGTGTCCGGCACCGCGGCGTCGGGGTGCAGACCGAGACGCTTGGGCGGACCAGGCGTCTCCGAGGCCAAGCCGGGAGGCGAAAGCAGTTTGTCCAAAGGCGGGCTTCCCATCCGGAGGAGCAGTTGTTACATAATCGCCATGCAGGCGGTTGCCTGCAATCGGAATTGGCGCGGGGTGGAGCAGCCCGGTAGCTCGTCAGGCTCATAACCTGAAGGTCGGAGGTTCAAATCCTCCCCCCGCAACCAAATAAACGCCGTCAGGTCAAAGACTTGGCGGCGTTTTGCTTTTCGGCTGAGATCTCGACCCAAATTCTGGAAGCACTGTGGAAGCAAGAAGGTGCGTAATCGCACGAGTTAGCGAGTAAGGGCGAGACGGATTTCGTTGCCCAGCCGAAGGGCGTCGGTCGGGAAAGCCAAGCGGCGGGATCGGGTGCCCCAGTCGGAAGAAGTTGCAACGTTGCGCTAATTGTCGTCGGCGTCGTCCGCGGGCAGGATATGGCCAGTCGCTGGCCCGCAACACACGGTGCAGGGAGAACGCTCATGTCACGAACTGTGGATTACTACTTTTCGATGCATTCGCCCTGGGCCTATATCGGACATGTTCCGTTTGTTGAAATGGCGCGCCGGCATAATGTAACGGTCACATACAGGCCCGTATCCCTTCCCGAGGTCTTTTCCGAGACAGGGGGAGTCCCGGTCACCAAGCGCCATCCGGCCCGCCTGCGATATCGAATTCTTGAGCTACAGCGCTGGCGTGAGAAGCGGCGGTTGAATTTCAAATTGCATCCAAAATTCTTTCCTTTCGAAGCCAACCTTGCCGATCGGTTCGTTGTTGCGTTGCTACTTGCGGGACATGATCCCGACCCTTTCTTGCGCCAAGCCTTCGCCGCGCTATGGGAGCAAGACCAAAACCTCGCTGACGCTGCGACCTTGATCGCGCTTGCACACGCTAGGCAGCTACCTGGCGAGAGGTTGCTAGCCGATGCTAAAGGTCCCGGATCTGAGGCGATGTACGATAAGAATACCGGAGACGCGATCGCGATCGAAGTCATTGGTTCACCAAGTTATGTACTCAATGGCGAGGTCTTTTGGGGTCAAGATCGACTCGATCTCCTCGAGGACGCGATTCAGTCAGGGCGGAAACCTTTCCGTCCTGATGCGTGATCAGCGAAAGAATCTCATGACGTGCTGAAGCGCGAGATGGCGAGACCCCGCGAAGGGCACATCGGGGTTGCGTCTCAATCTTCGGGTCGAGGAAAATGGCCGCTTCGCCTCACTGAGAAGATAAATCACGCTGAAGATTTGCCCTCAGCTACGGACGCCTCGTGCACAGCGTCGAGCTGACGAGGTGGGTGCGAGAGTGGACACCAATCGGCTCAGTTCGCCAACTTGTCCTGCTACGGCTTGATTATCGGTTTTCCACTCCAGCCCTCAGGCTACTTCGTCGTGCCGGTATCGGCTCTCGCTGTGCTTCTATGCCTAGTCCAGCGTCGTTTGCATTTCCGGCCCCTGCCGCCAATCCGGTCCGTGTTGCAAAGGAACGCAAGGCGAAACCGAAATATGTCAAAGGCTTACGAGCATTGCCGGCAATTTCGTGCGACACGGATGCGACACGGAATGGGCGGGTGTTCGCTTCGTGTTCTGCCATCGACGGCGAAGATGTTTTCTTCGAGTTCGGTGACCAGGAAATCGAGTGCGCTGTGCGCCTTAAGTCTCAGGCGCAACGGACTGCGGTGGCTGCTGGCCGTCCACCACGCCGGCGGCTAATGACGCGGCCGCCGCTGCGGGCACGCTGATAGCTGGCACCGCGATCGTGGATGCCGGCTGCGCCGGTTTGGGCTTAATCTCGGCGTTCACGATAGCCGAAACAATCTCCCAAATTCGAGCGAAGCGCTTATCGCGGAAGTCCTTGTACGTGTCGACATCAAGAAGCATCAGCGATGGGTTGGCAGAATAGTCGGAGAGCAACAGGTGCTTTCCGATGTCGATCCCAGCCGCCTTCAATCTCGCGAAATAGGCCCCAGGCAGCTCAGCACGCTTCCGGATGTTGTCGGTTTGGCCGACGAATCGAAAATTGCCGAGGTGATTGATGTCGGCGCTCAACAAACCCAATTTGCTGCGCAGAGCGTACTGTGAATAGATATGATCGATGTGCGGTTCGTTTCCCTTGAACTTCACGTCGAACGGTGAGGAGCCAAACTGGTCGACGTATATCAGATTGAGCAAGATGTGGCGAAGTCGGCTCTCCGTTAAGTGCGCCTTTGACAGTTCAGTTTGATTGCCCCGCTTGCGAAAGTAGTCCTTTACCTCCTCAATGGGAAACCCGGTCGGACAACCCTTCCCAACGATCGAATGTAACGTGTTCACGACGGTGTCGGTGCTCTGGGAGTACCATCCAAACAGCTGTGCCTTGTAATGATAGGCCCGCATAAGAGCGCGCGAGACCTCGTTGGGTTTGGGATTGTGGAATAGATAATCGAACAGCGGGATGAAGCTGTTGTAGCTGCGAATAACCTTGTCCGCATACACCTTTAGATCATGCTGCATGAAATCGCGAAGCTGGTGAAACGCCCTTTCGGCTTCATCCCAGCCAGCGTTCATCTCTTGCAGCAACTGATCGCCATCCGGGCCGGTGAATTTCTCGGGCGATGTCTCCGCGCCGCGGCCGTGCGCAACCAGGAGGCATTTGAGAGGGAAAGTCTTATCGAATTGAAGGTTGGCACCGTTAAGAAGCTCGGTGGTCTCCTCGATAACCTCCTCAATTTCGTCCCAGCCCTCTTTCATCGCGGCAAACATCAGGTCGGAGGAATTGAGCTTTGTGCCGCCGGAGTTCACACGCACGAAGATGTCTAGAACGCGACGGTACGGGTAGTCATTGGCGACCCCGTCCAGTTCCTGAACCCAAAAATGCTTTTCCTCGCGTAGCAAGGAGACGAGTTGAGCCATGTTTCGGCGCACCCGCTTCTCACGCGCTTTGGAGTCCTGAGGCGTTTCTCGTTGCTCCTCGGGAAGGGCTTCTTGCATTTGGCTCAGGGCTTCATTTATTTCGTCGGCGAGCTCCTCCGCGTTCTTCTGTCCATCCTTTCCAATGACGTTCGCGATGCGGTACCACGGCAGGGGTAGCTCCTCGGTCGAGAACTTGAGCCGATGCAAGAGGCCAAGTTCGTCAGGGGCGGTCCCGCTGGTCGCGTCGAAATATGCCTCTGCTCGTTTGTTGTCTGGTGACGTAATCGCGCCCGCGAAGATGGCGTAGAGCGTCTGAATCCTCTGCTGTCCGTCTAGGACGAAAACCTTCTCAACGCCTTCCTTGCTAACATTCGGGTCGTAATAGTCACTAAGGTCGACGTCCCACGACACCTGGTCCATGAAACGTCGCGCCTTGATCTCGTTCTTGGTCCGCCAAAACAACAGAGTTCTGAATGGGATAATTACGCATCAGGCTGTCGAACAGCCTGAGCATTTGTTCTTCCTCCCACACAAATGGCCTCTGAATGTGGGGCAGAAACAGGCCCTTGTTGACTTCCTCAATTAGACGGAAAAACGTCCTCGGTTTGTAGCTCATCGAGTTTTCCGGAATACGGCGGGTGCTCGGCGACCCCCATTCGCTAGTGCTCTGACCCATTTATAGGATTCCCAAGGGCCTGCAAATCAGATTGAACGGCGGACATGCGAAACATCGATGCATGCCTGTACGTCAGGCCCAGTGACCGGACGACACTGGAGCGGCTCATCGCTGATGGCAAGACGCCGCAGAAAATCGTTGCACGCGCACGCATTGTGCTGCTGTCGGGTCGCGGGTTCGGCACGAATAGCATCCAGCGCGAGGCTCGGGTATCGAAGCCGACGGTTTGGCGCTGGCAGAAAGCCTACATGGATGGTGGCGTCGAGCGCTTGCTCAAGGACAGGGGCAAGGGCGCGCGCGCCGGCAAGAAGCCGATCAGTGCCGAGGTGCGGCTCGCGATCGTGAAGCGTACAGCCCAGGAGAAGCCCAAGCACGCAACGCACTGGAGCGCACGCATGTTGGCCGAGGAGATCGGCGTCGGCCACACGACCATGCAACGCATCTGGAAGGAGCATGGCCTCAAGCCGCATCTGACACGCCCATTCAAGCTATCGAACGATCCAAAATTCGCTGAGAAAGTAGTCGACATCGTCGGGCTCTACCTCAATCCACCCGACAAGGCAGTCGTGCTCTGCGTCGACGAGAAAAGCCAGATTCAAGCGCTCGATCGTACGCAACCGGGCCTGCCGATGAAGAAGGGCCGTGCTCAAACGATGACGCACGACTACAAGCGCAATGGCACGCCTGTAGAGTGCACCAGGTACAGCGGTTTGAACAGACTCCTCTATCGCTCGGATGTCCTGAGCCTTTTCTAGGTTTAGGCGGGTCCGCGGGCTAGGCCGCCGCCGTCGCAATGCCGTCGAGCCGCACGCGCACGGTGGCGATGCCATTTCCTGTGGAGAGGGTCGGCACCATGCCCGTGCTGGGCAGAACGACCTGTTTGGCGGTATCGTCCCAGGCCACGCGATCACCGGCGGCGATGACAGCGCTGACGAGCTTCGGCATCTTGTAGACCCCGATGGTCGCAATCTCGACGCTCTCGCCTTCCGCTGCCGCCCTGGCACCCGACATGACCTGTCGTCCAGGCGCGGCCAAATCCTCCCGAGACTTAAGCTCTCGGTCGCCTGTCAGGCGGCGACCGAGAGCCGAAGCCCGAGAGCCTTAAGAACCTTGACGACGGTCGCGAACTCCGGGTTGCCGTCGGGCGAGAGCGCCTTGTAAAGATTGGCGCGGCCAAGGCCGGCGGCCTGCGCGATCTCAGTCATGCCCTTGGCGCGGGCGATGTCGCCGAGCGCCGCCTTCAGCAGATCGGGATCACCATCCTCAAGCACGGCATCGAGATAGGCGGCAATGTCCTCCTTGGTTTCCAGGGTGTCAGCCGCATCCCAGAGCCGCGTTTTGCGAGCCATGCGCCTCTCTCTAGACTTCCTGCGCCAGTTCGCGGGCGCGCGCGATGTCGCGATCCTGGTTCCGCTTGTCGCCGCCGCACAGCAGCACGACGACCGTGTCGCCGCGGCGGACGAAATACACCCGGTAGCCGGGACCGTAATCGATCCGCATCTCTAAGACGCCGCCGCCCACCGGCTTCACGTCGCCGGGATTGCCGAGCGAGAGGCGGCGGATGCGAACCGTGATGCGGGCGCGCGCCTCGCGATCTCGCAGCCCTGCAAACCAATCGGCAAAAACGTCGGTTTGCCGGACTTCGATCATCGCGCATTGTCTCTTATGAGAGACAGTTCGTCAAGGTTCTGTCCGCAATATCGATCGGCGCCATGCCGGCGCCGGGCAGCGCTTGGCAGGATCGTACGCGGCAACACGCCGTTCGCCGCAACGCGATCACTCCGGCAACGTGCCGTTGGCGGCGAGCGCTTCGCCCGCAAGATAGAGCGAGCCGGTGATCAGAACGCGCGGGGCGGGCGCAAGACCGAACGTGCGGATGCCGGCGATCGCCGGCGCAAGGCCATCGCTCGCGTCCGCCGGAATGCCGATCGCGCGCGCGACCGCGGCGAGCGATTCGGCGGGCGCCGTCTTGTCCTGATGAATCGGCACCGCGATCAGCCGGCGCGCGAGGCCGACGAAATTGCGCAGGAATCCCTCGGCATCCTTGGTCGCGAGCATGCCGACCACCAGCACGAGCGGACGCGACACCCGCTCTTCCAGATCGGCGAGCGCGGCGGCCACGATCCGGCCGGCGTCGGCATTGTGCCCGCCGTCAAGCCACAGTTCGCCACCCTCCGGCGCGAGCGCGACGAGCCGGCCCGTCGCCAGTCGCTGCATGCGCGCGGGCCAATCGGCTTTGAGCAAGCCTTCTTCATAGGCCTTGATCGGCAGGTTGACGCCGGCGGCGCGCAGCGTCGCGATCGCCGTGCCGGCATTGTCGAATTGGTGGCGGCCGAACAAGCGCGGCGCGGGCAGATCGAGCAGGCCCGCGGCATCCTGATAGACGAGGCGTCCGCGTTCCTCTCCGGCCACCCAGTCCTGTCCGGCCACGTGCAGCAAAGCGCCGACGTCTTCTGCGCGCGAAAGAAGCGGAGCGAGCGCATGCTCGCTCTGCCGGCCGATGATGGTCGGGACGTCACGTCTGATGATCCCCGCCTTTTCGGCCGCGATCATCTCGATCGTCTCGCCGAGATAGTCGATGTGGTCCATCGAGACCGATGTGATCACGCTCGCAAGCGGCCGCTCGACCACATTGGTCGCATCGAGCCGGCCGCCGAGCCCCACTTCCAGGAGCAACACGTCGGCAGGATGGCGGGCAAATAGAAGAAAAGCGGCGGCGGTCTCGATTTCGAACACGGTGATCGGCGCTTCGCCGTTCTTGCGCTCGCAATATTCGAGCGCCTCGGCAAGTTCGCCGTCGCTGACGAGCACGCCGCCGCCAGGACGGCCGAGACGGAAGCGCTCGTTGATGCGCACGAGATTGGGCGAGGTGTAGGCATGCACGCGCCGGCCCGCGGCCTCGAGAATCGCGCGCATGAAGGCGATGGTCGAGCCTTTGCCATTGGTGCCGGCGACATGGATCACCGGCGGCAGTTGCTCTTGCGGGTGATCGAGCGCGGCGAGAATGCGACGCATGCGATCGAGCGACAGGTCGATGCGTCTGGGATGGAGCGCGAGAAGCCGGGCGAGGATCGATCCGACAGGCGCCGCGGGCAGCGCAGTCATCTCCACAATCTCACTTGCGTGTCCTCCGCGGCGGACGCCTCACGCTTCGGCCAAGGCCGGCAGCGTGTTGCGCGACGGCGGCGGCGGCGTCTTGGTGAGCAGGCGGCACAGCCGCGCGAGCGTCGCGCGCATCTCCTGCCTCTGCACGACCATGTCGATCATGCCGTGCGCCTTGAGATATTCCGCTTTTTGAAATCCGTCCGGCAGCCGCTCGCGGATGGTCTGCTCGATCACGCGCGGGCCGGCAAAACCGATCAGCGCGCCGGGCTCGGCGATGTGGATGTCCCCCAGCATCGCATAGGAGGCCGTCACGCCGCCGGTCGTGGGATTGGTGAGCACGACGATATAGGGCCTCCGATGCTCGCGCAGGCGCTCGATCGCGACCGTCGTCCGCGGCATCTGCATCAAGGCGAAGATGCCTTCCTGCATGCGCGCTCCGCCCGAGGCGACGAACAAGATGAAGGGCGTGCCTTTTTCGATTGCGGTCTCCGAACCTTTGATCACCGCCTCGCCCGCCGCCATGCCGAGCGATCCGCCCATGAAGTTGAAGTCCTGGACGCCGATCACCACCGGCTGACCTTCGAGCTTGCCTAGCCCGAGCTTGATCGCGTCGGAAAGCCCGGTCTTCGCGCGGGCATCCCTCAGCCGGTCGGAGTAGCGCCGCTCATCGCGAAACTTGAGCGGATCGAGGGCCACGGAGGGAACGCCGATATCGAGCCAGGTCGCCCCGTCGAACACCGATTTCAGACGGGCCGTGGCGCCCATCCGCATGTGGTAATTGGAGCCGGGGATGACGAACAGGTTCGCTTCCACGTCCTTGTAAAAGACGAGCTGCCCGGTCTCCGGACACTTGATCCAGAGGTGCTCTGGTACGTCGCGCCGATTGAGGAAGCTGCGGATTTTCGGCCGCACGACATTGGCGATCCAGTTCATCGCTTCGCTCGTTCCATTCGTTCCTTGCGCCCGCTCGATCGCGTGCGGCAGGCCATCTTAATATGGGAGGATCATCCGCGCTCAGGCGCGCCGTCAAGCATGACCGGCTTCGCTCGACAGCATCCCCAGATCGATGCCGATCTTCTTGAGGGCCCTTTCGTATTTGCCGTCGATATCGGCCCCGAAGATGAGTTCGAGATCGGCGGTGCAGTGCAACCAGCCGTTCGCCTGGATCTCGCTTTCGAGCTGGCCCGGCGCCCACCCGGCATAGCCGAGCGCCAACACCGCGCTGAGCGGGCCGTCCCCGCGCGCGATCGCCTTGAGAATGTCGAGCGTGGCCGTGAGGCAGATTCCGTCGTCGATCGGAAGGGTCGAGTTCTCGATGAAGAAATCGCTCGAGTGCAGCACGAAGCCGCGCCCGGTCTCGACCGGGCCGCCGCGCAGGACCGGAACCGACCCCGCTCGTTGCGGCAGCATAATCAGGTCGGCCGCAGGGATGACCTCGAGTTGCACCAGGAGATCGGCGAAATTGACGTTGGACGCTGGGTGGTTGACGACAATTCCCATCGCGCCCTCGGAAGAATGCGCGCAGACATAGATCAAACTGCGGGCAAAGCGCTCGTCGCGCATGCTCGGCATGGCGATCAGCATCTGTCCGTCCAGGTAGCCGCGCTTGGGCGGACTGTCTCCTGGACTTTTCCTGCTTATTTTCATCGGCGCAAGGTTACCCTGATCCGGTTGCCTTGGGCAATGTATGTTGCCGGGCGCGTCGCCTTCCTCACGACCATTTCAGTAGCGGCCGGGCTGGCGTGTTCGATACGTTGGCGCATGATTGCACCAGGATTGCGACGCGCCCTGCCCATTTTGATGGTCGCGGCGCTGGTTGTGCAGATTGTCTTCATCGCCGGGTCGTGCGCAGCCGAGTTGTCCGCTTGGGACGGGGATACGCGCTCGGCGTTGCGTCTGATTGCGGGTACGTCCGAAGGCCGCCAGGGTTTCTTGCCCGCCGGGGTAGAAATAAAACTTGCGCCGGGCTGGAAGACCTACTGGCGATATCCCGGGGACTCGGGCGTCGCGCCGCGGTTCGATTTTACCCACTCCACCAATGCCCGCTCGGTCGAGGTCGACTGGCCTGCGCCGCACGCCTGGCGCGACGCCGGCGGCGTCTCGATCGGCTACAAAGATAAGGTCATTTTCCCGCTTCGCGTCGTCGCGGAAAATCCGGGACAACCGGTCGGGCTTGTGCTCGCTTTCGATTACGCGATCTGCGAACGTGTTTGTGTCCCTAAATCGGGCACGGTCGACCTGCAAATTCCCGCCGTTGCGCCGGGCGAAGACGACGCGGTGGCGGCCGCGGCGGCGCGCGCGCCGCATAAGAGCGCGCTTGGCGCGGATACGAAACTTGCGGTCCGTGCGGTCGAACGCGTCGGTGATTGGCCGCGGCCGCGCATCCTGGTCGACGTCGCGGCGCCGGCCGGGGCGACCGTCGAGCTGTTCGCCGAAGGACCGACCGCAGATTGGGCCTTGCCAGTGCCCGAGCCGGCGGGAACAGGACCGGACGGCGTCCATCGCTTTGCCTTTGTGCTCGACGGTGTGCCGCCGGGCGTCGACCCCAAGGGAGCGACGCTCATGTTCACAGCCGTCGCCGGAGCGGAAGCGATCGAGACGCCGTACCGTCTCGACTAGCGTGCCACGCGCGCGCTAGGTTGAGACGACGCAGGCCCCGTTGCGCAGGCGAGCTCACGGCACGAAGTTGCGCGCATATCCGAATCGAACGAGGACCACACATGCCCATCAAGGTCGGCGACCGCATCCCTGAAGCCAAATTCCGAGTCATGAGCGCGAGTGGACCGGCGTGGAAGACGACCGACGAAGTCTTCAAAGGCAAGAAGGTCGTGCTGTTCGCTGTTCCCGGCGCCTTCACGCCGACCTGCCACAACAATCACTTGCCGGGCTTTCTCAAGAACGCCGACACGATCAAGGGCAAGGGAGTCGATACGATCGCCGTGACCGGCGTGAACGACGTGTTCGTCATGGACGCCTGGAAGAAGGCGACCGGCGCGGAAGGAAAGATCGACTTCCTCGCTGACGGCAACGGCGATTTCGCCAAGGCGATCGACCTTGCGCTTGACGCGAGCGGCGGCGGCCTTGGGCTGCGCTCGCGCCGCTACGCCATGCTGGTCGAGGACGGCGTGGTGAAGAAGCTCAGCATCGAAGATGAGCCGGGCAAGGCCGAGATTTCCAGCGCGGAGAATCTGCTGAAGCAGATGTAGGGAGCGTCGCTGCGCCGTTGGTCTTGCTTCGCGGCAATCGAAACAGGGCCGAGGCTCACGACTTGTCGGGCTTTGCCCTCGTGGCCGATCGAAGCTCGCCGATCGCCTCGCGGGCGAGTTCGTCGGCGCGTTCGTTGAGATCGTGCCCGGCGTGGCCGCGCACCCAGTGCCATCGCACCTGGTGATGCGCGAGCGCGGCGTCGAGGCGCTGCCAGAGATCGACGTTCTTCACCGGCTTCTTGTCGGCCGTTCGCCAGCCATTGCGTTTCCACGCCAGGATCCAGGCGGTGATGCCCTGCCTGAGATACTGACTGTCGGTGTGTATCTCGACCGTGCAAGGCCGCTTGAGCGCTTCCAGCGCCATGATCGCCGCGGTCAGCTCCATGCGGTTATTGGTCGTGTGCGGTTCGCCGCCTCTGATCTCCTTGCGGTGCCCGTTCCACTCGAGAATCGCGCCCCAGCCGCCAGGTCCGGGATTGCCGGAGCAGGCGCCGTCGGTGTGGATGATGACATGACGGTCCGCCACGGCTCTCCGCTCAGTCGATACCGTAATCGCGCGCGTCGGCGACCATCTGATGAAAACGGAGCTTGCGGTAATATTCGAGCGGGTCTTTCGGCCGCACAAGCGCGCCGGGGGGCGTGGCGAACCAATCGACCAATCTGGTCAGCAGGAAACGCAATGCCGCGCCGCGGCAGAGCAGAGGCAGCGTCGCGACTTCGCGGTCGGACAAGGGCCGTGTGCGAATGTAACTGAGCAACAGCGCGCGTCCCTTGGTGACGTTGAACGAATGATCCGGCTCGAAGCACCAGGCGTTTAGGCAGATCGCCACGTCATAGGCGAGCATGTCGGTGCAAGCGAAATAGAAATCAATCAGGCCGGAGATTCGCGTGTCGAGAAAAAAAACGTTATCCGGAAACAGATCGCCGTGGATCACGCCATCGGGCAGGTCGTGCGGCCAATGGCGCTCAAGATGCAGCAGTTCGGCGTCGATCATTGGCCCGAGTCCGACGATCACCGTGTCGGCATGGCCTTGGGCGCTTTCGTAGAGCGCCCGCCATCCGTCGACCGATAGCGTGTTGCGTCGCCGCAGCGGAAAATCGAGTCCGGCGAGATGCAGCCGCGCCAGCGCCTCGCCCACGCCCTGGCAATGGGCGACGCTCGGCCGCCTGATCCACATTCCGTCGAGAAAGGTGAAGATCGCCGCCGGCCGGCCGGCCAGCGCGCCGAGCGCCTTGCCGTCGCGCGTCTTGACCGGCTGCGGGCAGGTGAGCCCGCGCGCGGCGAGATGCTCCAACAGCTCGATGAAAAACGGCAGATCGCGCGCCGCGACGCGCTTCTCGTACAGCGTCAGAATGAAATAGCCGCGCGACGCATGCAGCAGGTAGTTGGAGTTCTCCACCCCCTCCGCGATTCCTTTGTAGGCGAGGAGATCGCCCAGATTGTAATCGCCGAGATAGGCCTGCAATTCGTCGGCGGCGATATCCGTATAGACCGCCATCCCGCCCCCGGACGGCTTTTATTCGGCCGCCGTTCCCGCCGCCTTGTCCAGCTCCCGCAGATGCCGCGGCAACGGAAAGAACATGCTTTCTTCGACCGCCGAGACGGTTTCCACGCTGATCTCGTAGCGCGCCGCGAAGGCGTCGATGATTTCCTCCACGATCACCTCCGGCGCCGATGCGCCCGCGGTGATGCCGAGGCGCTCAATGCCTGCAAGGCGTTGCCAGTCGATCTCGTGCGCACGCTGCACCAGTTGCGCCCGCGGACAGCCGTTGCGTTCCGCCACTTCCTTGAGGCGTTGGGAGTTCGAAGAATTTGGCGCGCCGACCACGATCAGCGCGTCCACGATCGGCGCGACCCGCTTGACCGCCTCCTGACGATTAGTCGTGGCGTAGCAGATGTCTTCTTTCTGCGGTCCGACGATCGGCGGAAACCGCTCCGTCAGGATGGCGACGATTTCGGCGCAGTCATCGACCGAAAGCGTCGTCTGGGTGACGTAAGCAAGATTGTTCGGGTCCTTGGGCGCGAAACGGGCCGCCTCCGCCACGGTCTCGATCAACGTGATCGCGCCGGCGGGCAATTGGCCGATTGTTCCGGCGACCTCCGGGTGGCCGGCATGACCGATCAGCACGATCTCGCGCCCGCGACGGAAGTGAATCTCGGCCTCGCGGTGCACCTTGGTGACCAGGGGGCAGGTCGCGTCGAGAGCGAAGAAGTTGCGCTTGCCTGCCTCCTCCGGGACCGATTTCGGCACGCCATGCGCCGAGAACACCACCGGCGCCTGGGTGTCGGGAATTTCATCCAGCTCTTCGACGAAGATCGCGCCCTTGGCTTTGAGACTCTCGACCACGTAGCGGTTGTGCACGATCTCGTGCCGCACATAGACCGGCGCGCCGTAAAGGGCGAGCGCGCGCTCGACCGTCTCGACTGCTCGGACCACCCCCGCGCAGAATCCGCGCGGCGAGCACAGGAGCACTTTGAGAGGCGGCTTGCTGCCGGAAACGGATTGCACGGTCATGACGGGCCTTGAGTGCTTCTGACGGTCTGTCGTGGTCGGTCTTGAGCTTTGGCCCAGCGGCTGTCAAGCTTGGCCAAAGGGTTGCCTCCTAATGGGTTCATCGCCTATATAGGGTGCAACTTCCGCCATTTCTGGCATAAAAAGAGGCTTCGCCATCCGAAAAGCGGGCGGGGCGCCCAGGAGATTTTCTCATGTCGGACCAGCCGCTGATGCCCAAGGCGACCGCCGTATGGTTGGTCGAGAATACGGCTTTGTCGTTCGATCAGATCGCTGATTTTTGCAAGTTGCACCCGCTCGAGGTGAAGGCGATCGCCGACGGCGATGCCGCTCAGGGCATCAAGGGGCTCGATCCGATCCTGACCGGCCAGCTTTCTCGCGATGAGATCGAACGGGTCGAAGGCGACCAGAACGCGCGGCTGCGCCTCGCCAGTTCCAAGCTGCGCGTTCCCGAGGCCAAGGGCAAGCGCGGCCCGCGCTACACGCCGGTGTCGCGACGCCAGGATCGGCCGAACGCGATCCTATGGCTCGTGCGCAACCATCCGGAGTTGAAGGACAGCCAGATCATGCGGCTGGTCGGCACGACCAAATCGACCATTGCGGCGATCCGCGACCGCACCCATTGGAACGCGCCCAACCTGACCCCGCTTGACCCGGTGACGCTCGGTTTGTGCTCGCAGATCGACCTCGATATGGAAGTCAGCCGCGCCGCCAAGGAGAAGCCGGTCGCCGCCGAGCAGGCGGTCACCTTGCTGCCGGCCGACGTCACCACGGCGGCCGAGTTGGAAGCCCCGGACGAAGAGGAAAAGAAGCCGTCCGAGGAGCTCGACGTCGAGGCGGTGTTCGCCAGGCTCAAGAAAATCGGCGGCGGCAAGCCGGGGGAGGAATAACCGCTTACGGCGCGACAGGGTCTCGCACCAGGTTGCCGGATCACCCGTAGAGCGGGGTGCCGGGGACGAAGGCGTCGAAGGCGGCCCAGAACAGTTGCCGATAGTGGTCCTGCTCCATCAGTAGATCGTGCATCGCGCCGGGGACGATGAGGTGCGAACCGGCGCGCAGGTTCAGGGCGAAGTCCTCGATTGCGGCGAGCGACACGAACTGGTCGTATCCGGCGGCGAGCAGCAGCATCGGCTGGTGCAGGCGGCCGGAATAGGACGGCTTCCGTAAGGCCGCCATGGTGCGGAACGCCGCGCTCACCCATCCGATCGTCGGGGCGCCGATGCCGAGCGCGGGCTCTGCTTCGAGAATCGCGGCCGTGCGCGCATACCGCACCGGATCGGATGTCATCACATTGCCGGGGAAGGGGGCCATGGCCATCGGCGTCGCGCCGCCGCCAGGCACATAGAGCCGACCGAAGCCCGTCAGCCGCAGCGCGCGCGCAATCGCCGGCCCTGCGCCCCAGAGCGAACTTTGCGCAAGGGCGATCATCGGCGCGCTCAGCACGAGGCGCTCGAACCAGCGATGACCGCGCGCCGCCGACTGGATCAACACCGTCGCGCCCATGTCCTGCCCGAGGGCGAAATAGGGCGGCGGACAGTCGGGCAGCACGACATCCTTCATGAATGTCTCGAGGTCGGTGAGGTAATCGGCGAACCGGCGGACATGTCCCTTGTACGGATCGCGCAGCAAGCGCTGCGACAGCCCCTGTCCCCGCCAATCCAAGGCGGCGACCGCGAAGCCGCGGGCACGCAGGTCGCGGGCCACTTCGAAATATTTCTCGATGAAATCGCCGCGGCCCTGAAACAGGCAGACGGTGCCCTTGCGGCCGGGCGGCGGCGGCCAGCGGGCGAAGCGCAGGGCGAGACCGTCGGGCGTTTTGAGAACGCCAGCGACCGCGTCGTCGGGAACGGGGTTCGCAGGGACGGAGACGAGATTCATGAAAGAGTCCGCGCGGGCAGGAGGCCGCTTATACCAGTCGGGAGGGCCCGCTCAACCCGGTCGGGGAAAGGCGTTCGGTCGGGCCGGGGCCCCGCAGCCTTGAAGCAGCCTCCCTGCCTGCCCATATCACGGATGCGCCGGCCCAAGGGCGGCGCACGGTGGTCCGGCCATCGCGCGGACCGTTCCGCATGTCGCTCAACTCTAGGAGGATATGCCATGCGCACGACTTTTGATCTGACTCCCCTATATCGTTCAACCGTTGGCTTCGACCGTTTGGTCTCTCTGCTCGACCAGATGGCGGGTTTTGAGGGCCAAGGTTCGTCCTACCCGCCCTACAATATCGAGCGCACCGGCGAAAACAGCTATCGCATCACGCTCGCGGTCGCAGGCTTCGCCGAGCCGGAACTCTCGATCGAGGCCAAGGAAAACACCCTGACCATTCGCGGCGAGAAGCCGCCGGCAAATGCCGAGGAGAAGAAGGGCGAGGTGCTCTACCAGGGCATCGCCGCGCGCGCGTTCGAGCGCGTCTTCCAGCTCGCCGACTTCGTCGAGGTCAAGGGCGCGACGCTGGAGAACGGCCTCCTGCATGTCGATCTTGCCCGCGAGCTTCCGGAAAAGATGAAGCCGCGCCAGATCAGGATCGCTTCGCCTGCCGAAGGCAAGGTGATCGAGACGAAGGCCGCCTGACCAGGAATCTGCCTTGCTTCCTAAAGCGCTCCCGCGAGGGAGCGCTTCTTTTGTTCGAGCCGAGCGCATCCAGGCAGCGGATCGGTCACGGGACGTACGCCAAACACAGCGCGGCGCGCCGGCGCCGACGCGGATTTTTGTTCGCTCTCCGAATATTATTCAAACGGTGCGACGGGCACGATTTTGATCGAGCCGGTTATGTCATCGGGCCGCGGGCGGGGCAGCGGCGCCTTGCGTTTATCAAGCTCCGCCGAGCGGCCTCCGGGTATCCCGCGCGGCGGGATGGGCCGGCTCTCGCGGAAGCGACGGAACGGCCATTGCGCGTAGGCGCGGGCAGCGGGCGGGCTGACGACCCTGGGCGAAGTGTCGAAGATCGTGCCCGGCCGCCCAATTGCCGGTCCCGGTGGCGCGAAAGTGAGCAGCGCCGTTGCCGCCACGAGAATGCGCCCCCACGTCATCATTGCCTCCCCGTCGATGACGGTTAACAATGTTTTGCGAATGGGGCGGCGCTGGGGCGATTTGAGCCCCGCCCGATTGCGATCGCGCGCGACGCTCGGTTGGCCGGGCGGCCGGTGCTCGGGGGCGAGGCGAGCCGGACTTGCGTTGGCGTCTTGCTGGCCTAGGATTTGAATAAGGAAGGAAAGCGGGAACAGCGAAGTTTTGAAGCTTTCGAAGCTTGAACGCGGGGTCAGACTTTGGCATTCTCATTTAGGACAGCAATGCTGTCCTGTTTGCGGATGCGCCCCCTGAGCCGGGGAAGGGGTGTCGGCGCTTGCCGTACGCGAGCGCCCAATTGGAGCGGCCACGGCCGGATGGGGACCGGCGCGAAGGCTGCCCGTCACGATAAAGAACCCGTCGGGTCGCGGCGCTGGCCGGTGCTGCGAACGAGGCGGGTGCGCCGGCATCCTGGGGTATTGGACAAGCAGGCGAGGACTTGAGCGAGGGCTTGAGAATGAGCGCGAGAGAGTTCGGCGTCCGATCCGGGAAGGTCGAAGCAGGCAATTTCGACCGCGCAGCCGCGGATCCCATGGCTTTGCCGGCAGCCCAATCGATCGATGCAGCCGGGCAAGCCCGGGGGCTTTATGACCCTGCGCTGGAAAAGGATTCCTGCGGTGTCGGCTTCATCGCCGACATCAAGGGCCGGAAGTCGCACAAGATCGTCGAGGACGCACTGACGATCCTGCGGAACCTGGAGCACCGCGGCGCGGTTGGGGCCGATCCCCGAGCCGGCGACGGGGCCGGCCTCCTCGTGCAAATCCCCCACAAGTTCTTCGCCAAGAAGGCGGAGGAGCAGGGTTTCAGCCTGCCGGCGCCCGGACGTTATGCCGTCGTGGTGTTGTTCCTGCCGCACGACGAAGCGCGGCGGCAGGAGATTATGGATCTCTACGGAAGCGAGATCGCCCGCGAGGGCATGCGGCTGCTCGGCTGGCGGGATGTCCCGACCGACAATTCCACCCTTGGCGCGTCGGTCAAGCCGACCGAGCCGTTCCACCGCCAGGTCTTCATCGGGCAGGGCGACAAGGACTTGTCGGAAGACGAGTTCGAGCGCCGGCTCTACATTCTGCGCAAGACGATTTCCGGCCTGCTGTACGAGCGGCGGGGTCGCAATACCGCGCTGTATTATCCGGTGTCGTCGTCATGCCGGACGGTGATCTACAAGGGCATGTTCCTTGCGGACCAGCTGCCCACCTATTACCCCGACCTGCACGATCCCGATTTCGAAAGCGCGCTCGCGCTTGTGCATCAGCGCTTCTCGACCAACACGTTTCCGACCTGGTCGCTGGCGCACCCCTACCGGTTCATCGCCCACAACGGCGAAATCAACACGCTGCGCGGCAATCTGAACTGGATGGCGGCGCGGCAAGCCTCGGCGCGTTCCCCCAAGTTTGGCGACGATATCCACAAGCTGTGGCCGATCTCCTATGAGGGGCAATCCGACACGGCCTGTTTCGACAATGCGCTTGAGTTTCTGGTGCGGGGCGGCTACTCGCTCGCCCATGCGGTGATGATGATGATCCCCGAAGCGTGGGCGGGGAACCATCTCATGGATTCCGAGCGGCGCGCCTTCTACGAATATAACGCGGCGCTGATGGAGCCATGGGATGGGCCGGCGGCGATCGCGTTCACCGACGGGCGACAGATCGGCGCGACCCTCGACCGCAACGGCCTGCGGCCGGCGCGCTATCTCGTCACGCGCGACGACCGCATCATCATGGCGTCCGAGATGGGCGTGCTGCCGATCGCGGAGAAGGATATCGTCACCAAGTGGCGACTCCAACCGGGCAAGATGCTGCTCGTCGACCTCGAGGAAGGGCGTCTCATTCCCGACGAAGAGATCAAGGCGACGCTCGCGCGCAGCAACCCCTATCACGAGTGGCTGCAGCGCACGCAGATCATCCTCGAAGATCTGCCGCCTGCGAAAAGCAAGGCGGTCCCCTCGAATCTCTCTCTGCTCGATCGCCAGCAGGCGTTCGGCTACACCCAGGAAGACATCCGATTCCTGATGACGCCGATGGCGGCAACCGGCGACGAGCCGGTCGGCTCCATGGGCAACGACACGCCGATTTCCGCCTTGTCGGATCGGCCCAAGCCGCTTTTCACCTACTTCAAGCAGAACTTCGCGCAGGTGACCAATCCGCCGATCGACCCGATCCGCGAAGAACTGGTTATGAGCCTGGTCTCCATCATCGGACCGCGGCCTAACCTGTTCGACCTCGAGGGGTTGTCGCACCTCAAGCGGCTGGAGGCGCGGCAGCCGATCCTGACCAACGACGATCTCGAAAAGATCCGCTGGATTTCAGAGGTTGGCGACCCGCATTTCAAGTCGATCACGCTGCATGCCGTCTGGCCGGCCGAACACGGCGCCGCGGGAATGCGGCCGGCGCTCACCGAGCTGTGCGCGGAAGCGGAGCAGGCCGTGCGCGCCGGTGTCAACATCATCATCATCTCCGACCGCAACGCGAGCGCGGAGCGCATTCCTATTCCATCGCTGCTCGCCTGCGCTTCCGTCCACCATCACCTGATCCGCAAGGGACTGCGCACGTCGGTCGGACTTGTCGTGGAGTTGGGCGAGCCGCGCGAGGTGCACCATTTCTGCTGCCTCGCGGGCTACGGCGCCGAGGCGATCAACCCGTATCTTGCTTTCGAGACGCTGCTCGCCATGCAGGACGACGTGGTGCGCAAGCTCGACGAGAAGGAAGTCATCAAGCGTTACATCAAGTCGGTCGACAAGGGACTGCTCAAGGTGATGTCCAAGATGGGCATCTCGACCTACCAGTCCTATTGCGGCGCGCAGATCTTCGATGCCGTCGGTCTGCGGAGCGAATTCGTCTCGGAATTCTTCACCGGCACTGCGACGCGGATCGAGGGTGTCGGCACCGACGAGATCGCCGAGGAAGCGGTGCGGCGTCATCGCGACGCGTTCGGCGATGCGCCCGTTTACCGCAACGCGCTCGATGTCGGCGGCGAATACGCCTATCGCGTGCGCGGCGAGGATCATGTCTGGACCGCGCCGACCGTCGCCGCCCTTCAGCATGCGGTGCGCGGCAATTCCTATGACCGCTACCGCGCCTTCGCCGGAATCGTCAATGAGCAGTCCGAACGGCTGCTGATGATCCGCGGCCTGTTCCGGATCAAGTCGGCGGACGAGGACGGCCGGACCAAGGTTCCGCTCGACGAGGTCGAGCCCGCGAAGAACATCGTGCGGCGGTTCGCGACCGGCGCGATGAGCTTTGGCTCGATCTCGCGCGAGGCGCATACCACGCTCGCGATCGCGATGAACCGCATCGGCGGCCGCTCCAATACCGGCGAGGGCGGCGAGGAGGCCGACCGCTTCAAGCCGCTGCCGAACGGCGATTCCATGCGCTCGTCGATCAAGCAGGTCGCCTCGGGCCGGTTCGGCGTGACGACTGAGTATCTCGTCAATTCGGACGTTATGCAGATCAAGATGGCGCAGGGCGCCAAGCCCGGCGAAGGCGGGCAACTACCGGGGCACAAGGTCGACAAGATCATCGCGCGGGTGCGGCACTCGACGCCCGGCGTCGGCTTGATCTCACCGCCGCCGCACCACGATATCTACTCGATCGAGGACTTGGCCCAGCTCATCTTCGACTTGAAGAACGTCAATCCCGCAGGCGACGTCTCGGTCAAGCTCGTCGCCGAAGTCGGCGTCGGCACGGTCGCGGCCGGCGTCTCCAAGGCGCGCGCCGACCACGTGACCATCGCCGGATTCGAGGGCGGCACCGGCGCGTCGCCGCTCACCTCGATCAAGCACGCGGGCAGCCCGTGGGAGATCGGGCTTGCGGAAACGCACCAGACTCTGGTTGCGCAGCGCCTGCGTGGCCGCATCGCTGTGCAAGTCGACGGCGGCGTCCGCACCGGGCGCGACGTGGTGGTCGGCGCGTTGCTCGGCGCGGACGAGTTCGGCTTCGCCACCGCGCCGCTGATCGCGGCCGGCTGCATTATGATGCGCAAGTGCCATCTCAATACGTGCCCGACCGGGGTCGCGACACAGGACCCGGTGCTGCGCAAGCGCTTCAAGGGTCAGCCCGAGCACGTCATCAACTACTTCTTCTTCGTCGCCGAAGAGGTGCGTGAACTGATGGCGGAGATGGGCTATCGCACCTTCAGCGAAATGATTGGGCAGATGCAGATGCTCGACCAGCGGCGAATGATCGCGCATTGGAAGGCGAAGGGCCTCGACTTCTCGCGCCTCTTCACCAAGCCGCAAGCCGGGCCGAACGTGAACATCTACAAGTGCGAGCCGCAGACCCACAAGCTCAACAACGTATTCGACCGCAAGCTGATCGCAGAGGCGCAGCCCGCGCTCGACCGCGGCGCCCCGGTCAGCATTGTGAGCGCGATCAAGAACACCGACCGTGCGGTCGGCGCGATGCTCTCGGGCGAGATCGCCAAGCGCTATGGCCATGGCGGTCTGCCCAACAACTCCGTGCATATCCAGCTAACGGGAACCGCCGGCCAGAGCTTCGGCGCCTGGCTTGCGCACGGCGTCACGCTCGAACTCGAGGGCGACGCCAACGACTATGTCGGCAAGGGCCTCTCCGGCGGGCGCATCATCGTGCGGCCGACGAGCGATGCGGGAGTCGTGCCGGAAGAGTCGATCGTCGTCGGCAACACGGTGCTGTACGGGGCGATCTCGGGCGAGTGCTATTTCCGTGGCGTCGCCGGCGAGCGCTTCGCCGTGCGCAACTCCGGCGCGATCGCAGTGATCGAGGGCGCCGGCGACCATTGCTGCGAATATATGACGGGCGGCGTGGTTGTCGTGCTCGGGCGCACCGGGCGCAATTTCGCAGCCGGCATGTCGGGCGGGATCGCCTATGTGCTCGACGAGGACGGCGCCTTCAAGAGCCGCTGCAACATGACGATGGTCGAGCTGCTGCCCGTGCCCGAAGAGGAGGACATCAACGCGCGGGTCTACCACCAGTCCCATGATCTCGACGGCGCCGGTTGGGTCGAGGTGATGAGCGACATGACGCGCGACGACGCCAAGCGGCTCCACCTGCTGATTTCGCGGCATGCGCGCTTCGCCGGCTCGCGGCGGGCCGCGCACATCCTCGAAAACTGGCGCACTTACCTGCCGAAGTTCCGCAAGGTGATGCCGCTCGAATACAGCCGTGCGCTGGCCGAGATGGCGAAAGAACAGGCCGCGGCGATGGAGGCGGCTGAATAGGCAATGGACTTCTCTATCGTCTGCAATTAATGCCAAGCATGATGCCCGCGCCGGTCGCGGGCATCATGCGTCTCTCGCGCCGCCGCGGGAGGCGTGTCGGCCGGGTCGTGATCCGGCGAGTTTCGTTGGTCCCCTTAGTCAGCAGTCGGCGTGAGCCATGGGAAAGGTCACAGGGTTTCTTGAGTACGAACGGACCGACCGCAAATATGCGCCGGTCGAGGAGCGCGTGCGTCATTTCCGCGAATTCCTCATCCCGCTGCCGGAGGCGGAACTCCGGCAGCAGGCCGCGCGCTGCATGAATTGCGGCATCCCCTATTGTCACACCGGCTGCCCGGTGAACAATCAGATCCCCGACTGGAACGACCTCGTCTATCTCGACGATTGGGAGACGGCGGCGCGCAATCTGCACTCGACCAACAATTTTCCTGAAGTCACCGGCCGGGTGTGCCCCGCACCCTGCGAGGAAGCCTGCACGCTCAACCTCGAAGACAATCCCGTCACCATCAAGACGATCGAATGCGCGATCGCCGACAAGGCGTTCGAGCAGGGCTGGATCAAGCCCGAGCCGCCGACGCACAAGACCGGCAAGCGCGTCGCCGTTGTCGGCTCAGGCCCGGCCGGCTTGGCCTGCGCCCAGCAACTCGGACGCGCGGGGCACAACGTGCATGTCTTCGAGAAGCACGCCAAGGCCGGGGGACTGCTGCGCTACGGCATTCCCGACTTCAAGATGGAGAAACATCTGGTCGACCGCCGCATCGCCCAGATGGAAGCGGAAGGCGTAACCTTTCACTACCGAGCGCATGTCGGCGTCAATGTCGCGGCGGAGGACCTGCTGCGCGACTATGACGCGATCGTGCTCGCGGGCGGCGCGGAAAAGGCGCGCGACCTGCCTATTCCCGGTCGTGAACTCGACGGCGTCCATTTCGCCATGGATTTCTTGCCGCAGCAGAACCGCCGCGTCAGCAACGAGCCGCAGGACGGCGTCGCGCCCATTCTTGCAACCGACAAGCATGTGATCGTGATCGGCGGCGGCGATACCGGTTCGGACTGCATCGGCACGTCGGCGCGGCAGGGCGCGCGCTCCATCACGCAGCTCGAGATCCTGCCGCGGCCGCCCGACAAGGAAAACAAGCTTCTCACCTGGCCGAACTGGCCGCTGAAACTCCGCACGTCGTCGAGCCAGCAAGAGGGCGTGACGCGCGACTTCTCGGTCGTGACGCAAAAATTCTCCGGCGAGGACGGACGGGTCAAGCGGCTGCACTGTGTGTATGTCGACGCGAACTTCGCCCCGCTTCCCGGCTCGGAATTCGTGCTGGAGGCTGACCTCGTGCTGCTCGCGATGGGGTTCGTTCATCCCGTGCACGAGGGTCTTCTGCAGGCGCTCGGCGTAGAGCTCGACCAGCGCGGCAACGTGCGCGCCGACGTCACGGATTATCGCAGCTCGATCGATAAGGTGTTCGCCGCCGGCGATATGCGGCGAGGCCAGTCGCTCGTCGTGTGGGCCATCCGCGAAGGTCGTCAGGCCGCGCAAGCGGTCGACACCTTCCTGATGGGAAGCTCGGCGCTCCCGCGCTGACCACCGTGAATTCCGTTCAGATTAAATCGGGGTCGGTCTAGCGGTCCGTTAGCGCGTGATGATTTCGGCTTGGATCGTTCCACTTTCATCCCCAGTGGTCATGCCCCGCGGAGGCGCGCGGAAGCGGGGCATCCAGTAATCACGGAGAGCGTTTGTGTTTACTGGATCGCCCGCTTTTTGTTCAGTCCGGGGAGATAGCTGACACCTGTTCGGGGAGATGACTGACACTTTTCCGATTGGTCAAGTCGATGGCTGCGATCTGGTGGGCGGCGAAGAAGATGCCGTATTGGCCGTCCGTGGAGAGAGGCCGGATGGCGACGCGCTCGCCGCGGAAGGCTTGTGGAACCGGCCACAGCCGTCCCTTGAAGCTGACGTAGTTCTTGGTGGCAGGGACCGTGCGCACGATCTCATGCTCATCATATTCGATCTGGGGAAGACGATCCGGCATCGCGCGGTCGCTCGGCCGATAGCGGCTTGCCGGCGGCTCTTGGCTCAGCGCCTGGTGCGGCCGTTCGAGATTGTAAACCCCGCGCCATTGATCGAAGGCGCGTTGGACGTCGATGAGCCTGCGGAACGCGCGCATCGCGAACACCTCGGCCTTGAGGGTGCGGTGGAAGCGCTCGTTCTTGCCGCGGCTCTGCGGATGATACGGCCGGCTGTGGATGAGCTTGATGCCGAGCTTGAGCAGCCAGACTCCGAGCCGCGTGAAGTGCTCGCCCGAGGCATCGCCCCAAGGCGAGCCGTTATCGACGAAGAAGCTCTCGGGCAGCCCATAGCGGCGGAACGTCTGCTCCAGATGGCCTTGCACGGTGCGGCCTTGCTCATCGCCGCAGGCCGCAAGGCACAGCGCATAGCGCGAGTGATCGTCCACGATGGTCAGCGGATGGCAGGCCCCGTCGCCGATGAGAGCCACGCGGCCCTTGAAGTCCATCTGCCACAGCAGGTTGGGCGCCTCCCGCTCGAACCGCCGATAAGGCTGGCCGGGCGTCCCGGCCGGCGGTTCGACGCGGCCATGGCGGCGTAAAATCGCATGCGTCGTCGAGCGCGCAGGCGGGGCAAGTCCATCCCGCTCCAGACAGCGAGCGATCTTGCGCGCGCCCCAGGCCGGATGCGCATCGCGCACCGCCAGCACCGCCGCCTCGATCGCGGGCTCGCTGCGGGCCGGGCTCACAAGCGGGCGGCGCGAGCGGTCAGCCAATTCCCGATCGCCCGCAACCCAGCGCCGCAACCACTTGTAGCCCACATCAGGACTGATCCCGAACCGCCGGCACAGTTCCCGTCGGTTGATCCCTTCCTGCATCGCCAATCTCACAAACTCGCGACGCTGCTCCATAACCGACACCTCTTGCCATGGCATGGATCGCCTCCATCGCGGCTGATTCCATGCAATGATGACGTGTCAGCGATGTCCCCGAACACCCGTCAGTCATGTGTCCGGGCTGAACAAAACGCGGGCGATGACGGCAGGAGATTTGTCGATGCCATGTCAACTCATCCTGCTCTAGGAACGCGCGCGGGATGCGTCCTCGCGCCGCTACATCCCTGTGCGGAAAAACAGCTCGCGCAGCCAGTGCGTATAGTCCGATTCGGTCGCCATGATCGCGATGAAGATCAATAGCAACACCGGCGGGGTGAGGATCGCGTAGATCAGGGTCAGCCGCTCCCATGCCATGTGCATGAAGACGGCGACGATCAGCCCCGCCTTGAGCATCATGAACAGGCAGATCAGCGACCAGCGCAGAATGCCCTGAACGTGGAAATAGTCGACGAGGTAGGAAAACGTGCTAAGGATGAACAGCCAGCCCCATACGACGAGATAGAGCTTGATCGGGTGCTGCTGCCCCTCGGCGTGCGCTTTCGCCTGCGCCACGGGTTGCGCCGATGCGTGAGCCATTGCCTGCGCCATGTCGTTCCTCACCAGAGATAGAAAAACGCGAAGATGAACACCCACACGAGATCGACGAAGTGCCAGTACAGGCCCATGATCTCGACATTCTCGTAGCGTCCCTTCCGGCCGGTCATGAAGCCGGGCCGCCCGGTGTCGAAGTCGCCGCGCCAGACTTTGCGCGCGATGATCAGGAGGAAGATCACGCCGATGGTCACGTGGGTGCCGTGGAACCCGGTAATCATGAAGAAGGAGGAGCCGAATTGCGGGGCGCCCCAGGGATTGCCCCACGGCCTGACCCCTTCCGAGATCAGCTTGGTCCACTCGAAGGCCTGCATGCCGACGAAGGTCGCGCCGAAGGCCGCGGTCACGAGCATGAGGATCGCGGTCTTCACGCGGTCGTGGCGATAACCGAAATTGACCGCCATCGCCATCGTGCCGCTCGACGAAATCAACACGAACGTCATGATGGCGATAAGGATGAGGGGGATTTCCTCGCCGCCGATATGCAGGGCGAACACCTTGCTCGGATTCGGCCACGGCACCGTGGTCGACATCCGCACCGTCATGTAGGAGATGAGGAAACAGCTGAAAATGAAGGTGTCGCTGAGGAGGAAGATCCACATCATGGCCTTCCCCCAGGACACCTTCTTGAATGCGCGCTGGTCCGACGACCAGTCCGCGACGAAGCCCTCCATGCCCGGAAGCAGCTTGGGTGCTTGTCCCGTATTCGCTACCGCAGTCTCAGCCATCGCTTCTCAACCTATCTTGTGCCTCGGATCACCGATGTGCAGAGTTCGATGAAATTGGCGAGCGACGCGTCCGCCCCCAGCAGGACCAGGCCGAACAGAATCAGCCAGATCAGCAGCAGGAAATGCCAATAGATCGCGCAGAGCTCGACGCTCATGCGCAGTTTCTCGACCGCAATCCCGCGCCATGCCCTCGCGGTTGTCCGGCCCAAGGCCACGATGCCCCCCAACAAGTGCAGCCCGTGCAGCGCCGTGAGCACGTAGAAGAACGTGTTGGCGGGGTTGCTCGCGAGGTAATAGCCGGCCGCGTCGAGCTGTCGCCAGGCGATCAACTGACCGGCGAGGAAGCCAAGGGCGAGAACTCCCGCGGCGAGCAGGCCGGTCTGTACGGCTTCGACATCGCCGCGCCGGGCGTTGGTCTGCGCCCATTGCAGCGCCACGCTGCTCAGGATGAGCAGGCCCGTATTGAGCCATAGAACGGTCGGCGCCGGCAACGGCCGCCAGTCCGCCATTTCCATGCGCATGAGATAGGCCGACAGAAACAGCGCGAACAGCGACCCGACGACTGCGAGAAACACGCCGAGGCCGATCTTCGCCGCGGGCAATCGCGACGCGCCGGTGCCGGGAAACTCGCCGGCCAAGCCCTCCTCCAGCCACGGCTTGGCGAACAGCCGCTGCCGCGACAGCCACCACACCGCGATGGCTGCAATGATCGTCATGAAGAGGAGGATGAAGACCACGGCGCAACCTCAGGCCGCCCGCACCGCCGCCGGCGGTTGGTTCTGCGGGATGAAGTCCTCCTTCGCCCCTGGAACGCTGTAGTCGTAGGCCCAGCGGTAGACGACCGGCAGGTTCTTGCCCCAGTTGCCGTGTTCAGGCGGCGTTTCCGGGGTCTGCCACTCGAGCGTGGTCGCCCGCCAGGGATTGCCGCCGGCCTCCTTGCCGTGGCGCAGGCTCCAGAACAGGTTGAACAGAAAGATGATCTGCGCGACGCCGACGATCAGCGCCATGATGGAGATGAACTCGTTGAGCGAGTGGGCCGAGGCCGGCACGAAAGCGAGGTCGCCGATGTCGTGATAGCGGCGCGGAATCCCCATCAGGCCGACATAGTGCATGGGGAAGAAGATCAAATAGGCCCCGAGGAAAGTGATCCAGAAATGGATCTTGCCGAGTCCTGCGTTCAGCATGCGGCCGGTAATCTTTGGATACCAGTGGTATATCGCTCCGAAGATCACCATGATCGGCGCGACTCCCATCACCATGTGGAAATGGGCGACGACGAACATGGTGTCGGAGAGCGGCACGTCTACGCTGACATTGCCGAGAAACAGGCCGGTGAGCCCGCCATTGACAAAGGTGACGATGAAGCCGAGCGCGAACAGCATCGGCACGGTCAAATGGATGTTGCCGCGCCACAGCGTCAGCACCCAGTTGTACACCTTGATGGCCGTCGGAATGGCGATGATGAGCGTCGTGGTGGCGAAGAAGTACCCGAAATAGGGGTTCATTCCGCTCACATACATGTGGTGCGCCCACACGATGAAGCTGAGCGCGCCGATGATCACGATCGCCCAGACCATCATCCGATAGCCGAAAATGTTCTTGCGCGCATGCGTGGCGATCAGGTCGGAGACGATGCCGAACGCCGGCAGTGCGACGATGTAGACTTCCGGATGGCCGAAGAACCAGAAGAGGTGCTGGAAGAGGATCGGGCTGCCGCCGCCGTAGCTCAGCTTCTCTCCCATGGAGATCAGCGTCGGCATGAAGAAGCTGGTTCCCAGCAGCCTATCGAACAGCAGCATGACGGCGCCGACGAACAGCGCGGGGAAGGCGAGCAGCGCGAGCACCGTGGCGGTGAAGATGCCCCAGACGGTGAGGGGCATCCGCATGAGCGTCATGCCGCGGCAACGGCCTTGCAGCACCGTCACCACGTAGTTCAGCCCGCCCATCGTGAAGCCGATGATGAACAGCGCGAGCGACGCCAGCATCAGAATGATGCCGCCGCTCTCACCGGGCGTGCCTGTCAGGATGACTTGCGGCGGATAGAGCGTCCAACCGCCGCCGGTCGGCCCTTCCGGGAGGAAGAAACTCGCGACCAACACGAGCACCGCCAGCAGATAAATCCAGTAGCTCAGCATGTTGACATAGGGAAACACCATGTCGCGCGCGCCGAGCATCAGCGGAATCAGGTAGTTTCCGAACCCGCCCAGGAACAGCGCCGTCAACAGGTAGATCACCATGATCATGCCGTGCATGGTGATGTATTGGAGGTACTGGCTCGGATCGATGAAGGAGAAGACGCCGGGGAACCCGAGCTGGAGCCGCATCAGCCAGGACAGCACCAGAGCGACGAGGCCGATGGCGATCGCCGTCATCGCGTATTGAATGGCGATGACCTTGGCGTCCTGACAGAAGACGTAGCGGGTTATCCAACTATGCGCGTGGGCAAGCTCTACGTCTTCCACTTCGGCAGGCGGTGGGACATATTCCTCTTTGCCTAGGACGACATCGGCCATCGGGGATTCCTCCTAAACTCTATTTCTGACGACGGCCGGGGAGAGCAGGGCTCCGTCCGCGCGTGCCGCCTGCGTAAAACGAGCCAGCTCGATCAGTCACGGTCGCGGCGGTCCGCCGCCGCCGTCCGTGACCGCGCCGAAATCTGCGCGAAGGTCGGTTGCGCGTCCAACCAGGCTTGATTCTTCGCCTGTTCTTCGACGACGACCTTGCTCCGCATCTGCGAGTGTCCGACCCCGCACAGCTCGGCGCAAAGGACTTCGAAGGTCCCGGTCCGCGTCGGCGTGAGCCAGTAATAGGTGACGACGCCGGGAATCATGTCCATCTTCGCCCGGAACTCGGGCACGTAGAAGTCGTGCAGGACATCGATCGAGCGAAGCAAAATCTTGACCGGCTTGCCGATCGGCAGATGCAAGTCGTCGGCCTCGACGATGACGTCGTCCTGCCCGGCGGGATCGTCGGCGTCCAAGCCCAAAGGATTATCGGCGCTGATGTTCTGGACGTCGGCCTTGCCCAGTTTCCCGTCCTTGCCCGGCAGGCGGTAGGCCCACTGCCATTGCCGGCCGATGACCTCGACGTCGGTCGCATCTTTCGGCACCGCGATATATTGGTGCCAGACATACAGACCGGGCGCGAGCATGGCGGCGACGCCAAGTCCCGTCCCGATTGTCAGCCATCCCTCGAGTTTCTTGTTTTCAGGCTCGTAGTGGGCCCGTCCGGATTCGCGGTGGCGAAAGCGGAACACGCAATAGCCGAGAAAACCGACAACGGCGGTGAAAGCGATGCCGGTGATCCAGAAGGTGATGATGATCGTGTCGTCGATCGATTTCCAATTCGAGGCGATCGGCGTCCACCACCACGGGCTGAAAACGTGAAATAAGACTGAACCGACTGCGACCAGAATAAAAACCAGCGCCACACCCATGGTTTAGTCACCCCTACCTTCTCTTGGCTGGGACGCGAATGCCAGGTCGCCGGCGCTTGCTTGTCAAAATTGTTTGGCAATTACATTCGCAGCCACGGGGAACCGTTCTCGTTCCCACGTCGCTGCCCGTCCGACATGGCACTCCCCAATCCAGCAATTTGCTCTTAGCTCCTATAGCCTTTGAACGTTCCTCACATTTTGTTGAACGGCGTGAAATCGCGGCTCGATGCAACCCGCCGGTATGGCGCTATGGCGCTGGCGACCGGCGAAAACGCCGCACCGGATGGCGCGCCGCAGGCGCATGCGATTGCGCGAAGCCGGGTACAATAGACCTAGCGAAGCGGGTGTCGGGCGCCTGAGGCCTGCGCGGGATTTATCCATGGCTACGGGCTTATTTTCCAGCAATACCGTTGTGGACCGGCTCGCTTCCCACTATTGCCGTCTTAGTCGCCGGCGTTGCGACAGCGGAGTGTGACGTCATGCGTGTTGTGATGATCGGCGCAGGGTATGTCGGCCTCGTCTCGGCAGCGTGCTTCGCCGAATTCGGGCATTCCGTCACATGCGTCGACAAGGACGCGGACAAGGTGGCCGCGCTGCGGCGTCGCGTCATGCCCGTCTATGAGCCCGGCCTGGCCGATATGGTCGAAGCGAATATGCGCGATGGCCGGCTCGACTTCACCAGCGAGGTCGCGGCGAGCGTCGAGGGGGCGGATGTCGTAATGATCGCCGTCGGCACGCCGTCGCGTCGTGGCGACGGCCATGCGGACCTAAATTACGTGTTTGCGGCGGCCCGCGAGATCGCGAGCGCGCTTACGGGGTTTACCGTGGTCGCCACCAAATCGACGGTCCCGGTCGGCACCGGCGACGAGGTCGAGCGAATTATCCGGCAGATGCGACCGAATGCCGATGTCCTCGTCGTTTCAAACCCCGAGTTCCTGCGCGAGGGCGCCGCCATCCAGGATTTCAAGCATCCGGACCGGATCGTCGTCGGCAGCGACGACGCCCGCGCCCAGGAGGTCATGGCTGAGGTCTATCGCCCGCTCTACCTCAATACGCCGCCGATCCTGTACACCAGCCGGCGCGGGGCTGAGCTGATCAAATACGCGGCCAACGCGTTCCTCGCCACCAAGATCACCTTCATCAACGAGATCGCCGATCTGTGCGAGAAGGTCGGCGCCGATATCAAGGAGGTGGCGCGCGGCATCGGTCTCGACAATCGCATCGGCCCCAAGTTCCTGCATCCCGGACCCGGCTTCGGCGGCTCGTGCTTTCCCAAGGACGCGGTGGCGCTCATCAAGACCGCGCAGGATCATGAGTCGCCATTGCGGATCGTCGAGACCGTGGTTGCGGTCAACGAGGTGCGGAAGCGGGCGATGGCGCGCAAAGTCGCGGCGGCGCTCGGCGGTTCCGTGCGCAGCAAGTTGATCGGCGTTCTCGGCCTTACCTTCAAGCCGAACACCGATGACATGCGCGAAGCGCCATCGATTGCGCTGATCACTGCGCTCCAGGATATGGGCGCGAAGGTGCGCGCTTATGATCCCGCGGGCATGGAGCAAGCGAAGCTTGTGCTGCCCGACGTCGATTACGTCGACGGCGCCTACGCATGCGCTGAGGGCGCCGACGCCCTCGTGATCGTCACCGAATGGGAGCAGTTCCGCGCGCTTGATCTCGACCGTCTGCGCCGGCTGATGGCGAGCCCGGTGGTGGTCGATCTCCGCAAGATTTACCGCGCCGAGGACATGATCCGCCATGGTTTCGTCTACTCGAGCGTCGGAAGCGCGGTCGAAATGCCTCAGCCGACGCTGTTGTCGCGGGTTCGCACATCTACAACCTGATCGCCTCACACCGACGAAACCGGGTCTGCGGAAGCAAGGGACGCCGGCGGCCATTCTATGACCGCCCAACGGATCAGAGCCGCCGCGAGGATTGCAAACGGCCCGGGGCTGGGCTATCCCACCGCCATCCCGCGAGCGCAAACAGCCATGGCCGTTGAAATCGAACGGAAATTTCACGTCATCGACCTCATGTGGATGGCGTCGGTGTCGCGCAAGCGCCGCATCCGCCAAGCCTATCTGACCAAGAACGGCCGCGTCGCCATCCGCATCCGCATCGAAGACGAGCACCGGGCGACCTTGACCATCAAAACGGCGCAGCCTTCGGTCAGCCGCCAGGAGTACGAGTACGACATACCGGTCGCGGATGCCGAGGAGTTGCTCGAATTGCGCTACGGCGCCGTCATCGAAAAGACGCGGCACGAAGTCCCGGTCGGCGACATCGTGTGGGAGGTCGATGTCTTTGCGGGCGACAATTCCGGGCTCGTGATCGCCGAGGTCGAGCTTGCGAGCGGCGACCAGGAATTCTGCCGGCCGGAATGGCTCGGCGAAGAAATCACCCACGACAAGCGCTTCTACAACGCCGACCTCGCCAAGCGTCCCTATCGGAACTGGTAGCGGGCGAGGCCTCGTTTTCAACGCGCTTTCAGGAACTCTTCGACGCGCAGCAGCACGAACTCGTTGTCGTCGGCCTTGTTCGGTTCGCGGCTCGACGAGAACGGCAGATTGTTGTCGTTGCCGACGATGATGTGCTGGGGATCGACCACGTCGACATCCTCGATCGTCCAGAACGGGAAGGCGAGGGCGCCGTCGGTCAGCGGCTTGCGCGACTTCTTGTTCGGGTCGGCGATCTTCATCAGGTCGATATAGCCGATCTTGCGCACCGGGCCGTTCGCGTTGGCGTCGTTCATCTCGATCTTGTAGATGCGCTTGAACTTCGCCGGGTTGTGGAAGCAGTCGGGGCGCTTCTCGCCGGCCGGGCAGGCCTTGTCGGCCGTGCCTTCGCCATCGTCACGCTCGATGACGAGGCCGCTCGTCGCATCGATCATGTTGAAGTCGCCGATCGCGTGGCCGTTCTGCGCGAGCACGTATTTCCATTGGCGGCCGGTCCACTTCTCGCCGCCGACGTCGAACTCGAGAATGCGCAGATATTCCTTGCCGTCCGCAGTCTTTTCCCAATCTTTCTTCTCGGCGTCCCACAGCGGCCCTTCGAGCAGCGCATAGAGAAACTTGCCGTCGGGCGAGGCGGCCATGCCCTCATAGCCCTTGGAACGACGAACGTTGAAGGAGCCGGTCGCGCTCGGGGTCGCCGGCGAGGTCACCACGTAATGGTCGGGGGAGCGCGCGGGCTTGCCGTCGACCGTCGTCTCGAACACGGCTTCGACCTTGCCGTTGCGGTCGACGCGAAGCAGATACGGCCCGAATTCGTCGCCGATCCAGATCTTCTCCCCGATCGGCTGAAAACTCTCGGTGTCGAAATCCGCCCCGGTGAGATAGCGCTTGTCGGTGGCTTCGTTGGCGATCCGGAACGGCGCCTTCCTGTCGGGGTCGTGCAGGAAGATGGTCGCGAGCCGCTCGGCCGTGCCGTTGTTCCAGTCGAAGCGATACTGGTTGAGATAGAGCATGGAATTGGGCGAATTCGCTTTTGTGCCGAAGCCGTTGTCGGTAATGACCCAGAAGGCGCCGTCCGCCATCCGCTTGACGCCGGAATGGCCTTGCACCGGCTGGCCGCGGAACGGATATTTCACACCGGTCGGACGGTCGAACGATTTGCCTTCCACCGAGCCAGGCGCGTCGACCCGGCGGCCGGAGGTGAACTTGCCGGGTGTTTTCAGGTCGGCGGGCGCGTCGGCCGGCGCGTCGATGAAGGTTTCCGCCGGAATGACCACGTGTCCTTCGAGCGTCGCAGGAAACGGCTCGTCCGCCATGACTGGACTGGCATAGGCGAGCAAAGCGAAGACGGCAGGCAGGGCGCGGCGCATGAAATCCTCCGATGACGTCAGCCGCTATTTCCCGCTTCGACATGTCGGCGCGATGAAAGATCGATGACAGGCGATTGACGGTCCCCGACAAGGAATTGCGGCATTGGGGACCGAGTGCTTCTCGCGACTTGGCAAGGCGGACGGTTGCCGTATGCTCCAGCCGAGATGGTGGCGAGCCGGTCGCGCGCCTAATCGAATGGGAGATTGCAGACAGATGTCGCCGCTTTCAGGCATTGCGGTCGGCGCGCTCGGCGCCCTTGCGGGCGGGCTCGCGGTCGCCCTGTTTGGGCCGCAGCTGGTAAAGACCAGCCGCCCCGCCGCGAAATCCGCGTTGAAGGCGGCGCTGTTGACGATGTACGCGGCGCAGGTGCGGAGCGCCGAGATCGCCGAGGCGATCGAGGACCTTTACGCCGAGGCGAAATCGGAGGTCACGGCGGAGATCGTGGAAGCGGCGCTCGCCGCCGCGCAGGCGAATGCAGCGACGGCAAAGCCCGATGCGGTGGTCAGGGCGAGTGCGTCGGCGGCGCGGCCCGCGCGACAGCGTTCCGCCGTCAAGCGGTCTCGCGTCGTGCGTGCGCGACATGGCTGACGATCTTCCGATAGCGCGGCTCGTTCACACCATGCCCGGGCGGGCGCGGCTGCGCATCGCCGAACGCCGCGGCGACGAAGCCTTCTTCGCTGCGATCGCAACGGGCCTGTCGACGCTCGCGGGGGTTTATCACGTCGAGGTCCGACCGCTCACCGGCAGCGTCGTGATCGCGCATGGTCCGCCGGTCGGGCGGATCGGCGCGGCGGCGGAGCAGGCGGGCCTGTTTGTGCTGGACGAGACGATCGAGGAAGCGGCGGAATGGCCGGACCTGCCGATCGACGCGAAAACCGCCGCGACGGTCGGACTGGGCCTCGTGGCGGTGTGGCAGCTGCTGCGCGGCCAGATTTTTCCGCCCGCCGTCACCGCCGCCTGGTATGCCGCGCATCTCGCCGGCTTCTCGGCCTTTGCCGGCGATCACGACGACGGCGAATGACCGCTGATAGGGTTGCCGAGCTTGCCCTCGCGTGCGCCGCCTGGCAGCATGGCGCCGGTTTCGCGCACGGCTCGTCCCCGCCGCCGCACCGCTAGGCCCGGCTACGGCGTGGTGCTGGAACCGCACGAACCCCGTGACCTTTCACGCGGCCCGGCGGGCCGCGCTGGACCATGGCGCTCTGCAGCGTGCCCGCCTTGGCGTCGCGGCTTGCGCGGCAGGCGGATCAGGGCTATCTCGGATCGCCTTCGCTCCCTTCGTCTAGCGGCCCAGGACGTCGCCCTCTCACGGCGAAAACAGGGGTTCGAGTCCCCTAGGGAGCGCCAATTAAATCAATAACTTAATTCGCACGCCCATTTTCGTGTCCAACAGATGTCCAATATACGCGCGCGTACAAATGCACACATCGGCGTACACGTGAGCACGAATTGCTGCTGAAAGCAGATTAAGAATTGGGCCGATTACGTCGAGGGCTTGGGTAGCCCGTGGACGCGGTGCTGCGATGAGAGCGGGGGGTGATTGCCGTGGGCACGTTGAATTACGGACGCACCATGGCGCAGGAATGGGCGGTGGTGCCGTTATCCGGGCCTACCGCTACAAGGGCGGCACGACCCGCCCGACGCACCGGTGGCCGTCCCAGCTCGAAAACTTAGCCCGGATTATGCACGACGGTGAGGAATTGAGAGACGGCTGTGGCAAGAAACGAGCGATTCACGTAGCAAATCGGCGTTCAAACGAATTGCGATTTGGATCAGCCCTGCGCCACAGCCGCCATGAACGACGATACGCTGCTTCCCTTTGAGCTTCCATCGGTCCAGCGCAAGAAACTCACAGTTGATTTTGCCGGCGGCCATCAGTCGTCGGATGGTGGTCTGCTGCTGTTGCGAGAGGCGGAGCGCCGGCTCGGGGTGTGCCGGCGGCTTGCGGAGGCGATGCCGGACCGGCGCGATCCGGACCGGGTGCGGCACGCGATGTTCGAGATGGTGATGGCGCGCGCGTCGGCGATTGCGTGCGGCTACGAGGACGCCATCGACCTCGACCGGCTGCGGCATGATCCTTTGATGAAGGTCGCGGTTGGCCGCTGTCCGCAAACCGGGGCGCCGCTGGCGTCGCAATCGACCATCTCTCGCCTGGAGAATGCGCCGAGCAGGACCGAGGCGGGGCGGCTGTCTGCGGCTCTGCTTGATCAGTTCGGCGCGACGGTGAAGCCGGGCAAGGTGGAGGTGCTCGACATCGACGACACGTTCTGCGCGGCGCATGGCGGCCAGCAGCTTGCGTTCTGGAACGCGCATCACGACGAGCGTGGTTTTGCGTCGATGCACATCTATCACGTGGCGAGCGGCGCGCCGGTGGCGGCGATCCTGCGCCCGGCGCGCACCCCCAAGGGCAGCGAGGTGCGCACCGTCATCAAGCATGTGACCAAGCGCCTGCGCCGTCATTGGCCGAAGACCCGCATTGTCTGGCGCGGCGACAGCCATTATGGCCGGGTCGAGGCGATGGACTGGGCGGAAGAGCACGGCGCGGACTACATTTTTGGCCTTGCCGGCAATGCCGCGCTCGACGCCCTGGCAGCGGAGACCGCGGTCAATCTGCGCTTTTATCATGCGATGAGCAGCAAGGCGAAGCTGCGCACCTATGTGAGTTTCCTGTACCAGGCCGGCAGCTGGAGACGGCCGCGCAAGGTCGTGGCGCGGCTCGAGTGCTCGCTGCAGCCGGTCGCAGGAGAGACCGGCATGCGCCAGGAGGTCGACATCCGCTACGTCGTGACCTCGCTCAAGGGCTCGGCGCGGCATCTTTACGAGAATGTCTATTGCCAGCGCGGCCAGATGGAGAACCTGATCAAGCTGCACAAGGCCCAGTTGGCGTCGGATCGCATGTCGTGTCACAGCGCGACCGCCAATCAGGTGCGGCTCGTCCTCCACACCGCCGCGTTCTGGCTGATGCATGGCGTGCGCGCCGCGATCCCGCGGAGCAATCCGCTCGCCAAGTGCGAGTTCGCGACCATCCGGGAACGACTGATCAAGATCGGCGCGCGCGTGATCGAGCATCTCGCCCGCATCCGCGTTCATCTGCCGACGAGCTGCCCGGCGGGCGCGCTGTTCCGCACCGTCGCCCTCGGCCTCATGCCGTCCGGCCCATAGGCCGCGGGGCCGTGTGCCCCGCCGAGCCGCCGACATGGCAGATCAACCCCGAACGCGCAGCATCACGAGTTGCCTACACCGATCCCGCCGGACGGAACGACGGCGCGCGTCAGCTCGCCTGACGTGCAAAAAAGCGTCATGTGATGCATGATCCGGGCTAGGGAGCAAGGGCGGCGACCCGCATCGGCCTCACCTCCACCTCCACCCACATCGTCATCATTGAATTCCACCGCGCGGGTCACCGGCTCGGCGTACTGATTCTTCAGTCCTCGATAAAATCGTCATGGAAATACCACTGGCATCGAGGCGTTCGCAATCACGTCTTTAGCTACGATTCGCACTGCACCCCAAAAGTTAAAGGGGACCGTGTCGGGAACATAAAGCACAGGACGCGGCGACTCTTCTTTTCCAAGATTTTATCGACCATAGGATAGAGCCATACGACGCGAACTCGCCCCCGATAAAGCGTCCAAGCTCTCGGATAAGGTCGCGCTCCTTATTGGCCTTCTCGTCTTCCTTAAATCGGCCGACTACTCTGAATATTGTTACGGGTTTGGGTCTTTATTGTCATTTTCGCCGCTGTGTCCCGGGACTTGATTATGAATTACAATCTCGTCGAGTTCATGAAACGCTGCGGACCACGCCAGCCGTTTCCATCGGACTTACGGACCATGTGTGGGTCGATCGGCGAGCTATTGGATGCCGCTCTCCAGCATCCCTCCCATACCGACCGATTACGGCTCCAGAACGGCGGCGGTATCCGTGTAATCAAGGCAAGGGCGCACCGGGTAGACAAGTGCGCCCTGCTTAGTTGATCTTGATTATCTTGGCTTCGCTTAGCACGAACCCTTGGCAACGGATATCGCTTTTGACCTCTCTGCCGCTCTACCAACGACTTCGCCGGAGGCCAAGGCTTTCCCCGCTTCTGGGAGGTTTCCGACGTGCTCAAAAGTTTGGTCATTATTGGCCTCCCTTGCGAGCATAAATTAGTTAGTGGCCGGTTTGATCTTGCGAGTAGCCGATTCGGCCAGTACCGGGAGGCAGAACGATTCTGGGGGTCCGCCGTGTTGGCGATCGAGAGTTGTGGCCTTCTCCCGGCGCGCTCCTTGCATGTCGTTTTGCATGGCGTTTCCTGAGAGGGGTTCGCCGTTGTCTGTTCGACCTCATTGACCACTTGGCCCGGCGATCGTGAATCGCCGGGCTTTTCTTTCGCCGTTTCAAATCCGAAGTGCAACAGGGCAGCATAGACGGCATGGCGGAGTGAGTGGCGGGGGAAAGGGTCGGGGTCAAGGGCTTTAGTCGCCGGAGACGATGCGAGCGCAGCGAGCACCCTTGAGGCCGACCTTTTCTCCCGCCAGACTTTGCCATGCTGTGTATGCCGGTTTTTCTGGCGGTCAGATGGAGACTATCCTTGCGTGGGACAGCACATCTCACGGAGGAAAAATGCCCGAAGGCTATCTCCATCTGACCTGCGAACAACGCTGCCAGATTTACGCGCTCTTGCAAAGCGGCCACTCGCAAGCCCACATCGCGCGGAAAATTGGCGTCGATCCGTCAACGATCAGCCGCGAGCTTGTTCGTAACACCGGCGCGCGCGGCTATCGCTTCAAGCAAGCGCACGAGAAGGCCTCGCAGAGACGCAAAGAGGCCTCGGACAAGCCGCGCAAAATGACGCCGGACCTGGTGGAGCTGATCGAAGAAAAACTGACGCAAGAGCAGTGGAGCCCCGATCAGATCAGCGGCCGTCTGGCGAAGGATGGCGTCGCCTGTATCAGTCACGAGCGCATCTATCAGCATGTCTGGAAAGACAAGAAAGACGGGGGCACACTGTATCTTCACTTGCGTCACAGCGGGAAAAAATACAACAAGCGCAAGGGCAAAAATTCCGGGCGTGGGTTGATTCGAACCGCGTCGACATCGATCAGCGACCTTCCATTGTCGCCGCAAAAAGCCGCATCGGAGACTGGGAGGCCGACACGATTATCGGTGCCAATCATAGAGGCGCTGTCCTGTCGCATGTCGAGCGAAACTCCAAATACACCAAGCTCGCCAAGCTGCCGCACAAGAGCGCGGACTTTGTCGTGCAGGCCTGCGCGCGCGTGCTTTTGCCGCTCGCTGACCGCATCGAAACAATCACTTACGACAATGGAAAAGAGTTCGCCTCTCACGTCGAAATCGCAACCTCGCTGGGGGCGCTATCCGATCTTGCCAAACCATATCACTCGTGGGAACGCGGCCTCAACGAACACACTAACGGCCTCTTCAGACAGTACTTCCCAAAAGGTTCAGACCTCTCTATTTTGTCCGATACCGATGTCCAAAGGGTCGAGGATAAACTTAACTCTCGCCCCAGAAAGATACTCGGCTACCAGACCCCTCGCGAGGTTTTCTTCAACGCCAAAAATCTGCTCGTTGCACTTCACTGTTGAATGGGCCTTTCCATTTCCCCCCCAAACAAAAGGCCGCCCGGTTTCTCCTCCGGCAGGCTTCGCCTAACCGCAGTCTTCAGATCGTACTAAATACCGCCGGTTTTCTTCCCACAGATGTCCGGCAGGCCGATCTAAGTGAACTAACAATCGCACGATCATTGTCACGTTCTTCGGCTTGTCGGCGGTGCTTCGCGGCCGTAAGTGTCCATCATGACCAAGATCGGCTACGCCGGATATCGCTTCCCACCCGTTATCAGTCAGCAGGCCGTCTGCTCTATGCCGGTTCACCCTCAGCTTCCGCGATGTCGAGGACCTGTTGGCTGATCGCGGGATCATGGTTTCCTATGAAACGGTGCGCCGCTGGGTGAAACACTTCGGTCCCATGATCGCGGCTGATCTTCGACGACGCCGGCCCAAGCCTCATTCACCTGCATCTTGACGAGGTGTTTGTCAAAATCGATGGCCGGTTGGTCTACCTATGGCGTGCCGTCGATGCCGAGGGCGAGGTCCTATCGATGTGCTTGTGCAGAGCAAGCGGGACAAGTGAGCGGCACTAAAATTGATGCGGAAATTGCTCAAGAAAATGGGCTTTGTTCCAGATGAGATTGTGACCGATGACCTGCGATCTTACGGCGCGGCCGCGCGTGATCTTGGGATATCTCATCGCCATCAACGCGGGCGATGGCGCAACAACCGAGCGGAGAACTCGCATCAACCGACCCGACGAAGGGAGCGCAAGATGCAGGGGTTCAAGAGTGCGGGATCAGCCCAGCGGCAAGCCAAAGATATGCATAGGCAGCACGGAATAGACCAAAAGCAGATATCGTTTACCACTTTATTTGTGGTATGTGGGTTTAGTCTCCTTGGCGGCCCTTTTGCCACGAGTTTGGGCAGTCGAAAGGGCATAGACTGTTTGTTCCGACGGCACAATGCCCATTATGCCGATTAGTATATAATACGATGTTTCGCGGAGGCTTGCGATGCGTCCGCTTCACCTTCGATGTCCGGCCTGCAGCTCCCGCCGCCTCATGCTGATCTCTCAAGGCCACCGCGAGTCTCGCCACCGCCTGGAGGGGGCGGTGTCGGGATCGGCGGTGTCGGGAGGGGCGCGCCTCGGTCGGCCACCGCGAAGGCGGGACTTCCACCGCCAGCTCGCGCTCGCGCGTGATGCTGCGCCTGGGATCGATGGCGAGGCGGCCGAACAGAGAAGCCATCATCCGGCAATCATGTTCTGATTTGCTGGAACTGCCAATCCGACGGATGGAATTTGCGGGAAGGGACAGCCCGGACTGCTCGACGCCGCGACGGCGCATCACGCTTTGTACTTGGCGGTGGGTTTCGCGCTGGCCGCGCTCTGATCGTCTCCGGCCTCGCGTTTGGACCGGAATGAAACCGGAGACTGCCCGGGGCCCTCGATGGTCGAACGCATGGCAAGCTGGAGCGCCGGCAAGCGGAGAGTTCTTCCCCAATGAGCAGGAGGGGGACTCGATCGCATTCATGCTCGACGGTCGACGAGTTCGAGCTCGGCGAGATGAGACCGTCTGGCAAGCGGCTCGCCATCATGGCGTGACCATTCCGCACGGCTGCCTGTCGTCTGCTTCCGACTTCCGGCCGGAAGGAAACTGCCGGCTATGCGTCGTGGAGGTCGAGGGCTATCGCACCCTGCAGCCGAGCTGTCGCATGAAGGCATCGGAGGGACTTGTCGTGCGCACTGACAGCGCGCGCGCCGTCCAGGCGCGGCGCACCGTCATGGAGTTGCTCTTGGCCGATGCCGCGATTGATCCTCTGTCCGAGTGCGGCCGTGTGGCATCGGCGATGGGACTTGCAGGAAGCCGCTTCCCACCAAGGGATACGCATCCGTCCCGCGACGGAAGTTACCTTGGCATCGCCGTGGACCTCTCGAGATGCATCCATTGCATGCGATGTGTGCAAGCGTGTCGCGAGGTCGAGGTCAACAACGTGATTGGCATGGCTGGGCGCGGGCGGGCCATGCATGTCGCCTTCGACTTCGGTGATCCGATGGGTAGCTCGACTTGCGTCAGCTGCGGCTCTTGCGCTCAGGCCTGTCCAACCGGCGCCATTGCCTTCAAGCCACCATCCGATGACTGAGAGCATCGACAGCCTGTGCCCTTACTGTGGTGTCGTGTGCCAGGTACGCTACCACTTGACGGACGCGCGCATCGCATGGGCAGAGGGAATTAATGGCCCATCGAACCGCGGCCGCCTTTGCGTAAGGGCCGCTTCGGCTGGAACTACGGTTTCCATCCGGATCGGCTCACCGTGCCGTTGGTGCGGCGCAAGGACGCGCCCAAGACACCGAACCCCGCTAATCCGAAGAGGCAGTTCCGGGAGGCGAATTCGCCCCAGGCGTTGGACCGCGCCGCGCAAGGTTTCCTCGCAGTCAAAGAACGCTATGGCCCCGATGTGCTCGGTGGTTTGGCACAGCCAAGGCTCGAACGAGGAGGGCTACTCTTCAAGAACTAATTCGCAGCGGCTTCGGCACCAATTCAGCCTACTATTGCGCGCGGCTCTGCCACTCCAGTTCCATCGTCGCGCTCATCGACCAACTCGGCTCGGGCGCCGCCACGGCCGCCTATACCCAGATCGAGAATGCCGACGTCGCCTTAGTGGTTGGCGTCAACCCGAACCGTAGCTTTTCCGTCGCCGCCTCGATCTTCAAGCGTGCCGCTCGGCAGCGCGGCGTGAAGCTCATCGTTGTCGATCCCCGTTCCAGCGAATTCGCACAGCACGCCGACATCATCATCACTCACAAGCCGGCTACCGACATTGCGCTGTTCAATGCGATGGCGCACGTGCTGATTGCCGACGGCCTGTGCGACGAAGAGTTCGTCCAGACGCGTGTTACGGACTACGAGACGTTCCGGCGAAGCATCGAGCCCTGGTCGCCCGAAGCGGTCGAGGAACTCTGCGGCGTCCCGCCTCGCTGATTCGCGAAGCGGCGCGCGTTTACGGCCAAGCCCGGGCAGCGATCACGTTCTGGGGAATGGGCATCACACAGCACGTCCACGGCGTGCGCAATGTGCGCTGCTTGGTCAACCTTGCGCTTCTCACAGGTAACATCGGTCGGCCGGGCACCGGGCTACATCCGACGCGCGGGCAGAACAATGTGCTGGGCGTGAGCGATATGGGCGTGCTCACGACATTTCTGCCGGGCTATGCGCATGTTTCAGATTCCAGCCGAGAGGGCACGGTTCGAGCAGACATGGGGAGCGGCCATCCCCACGCGCCCAGGCCTCACGATCGTCGAAGATGATCAACGCCGCGGCGCTCGGGGAGATCAAGGGGCTTTATTTCATGGGCGAGAATCCGGCCATGAGCGACCCCGATGCGGGGCATGTCCGCAAAGCTCGGTGCCGGCTTGATCACCTCGTCGTCCAGGACATCTTCCTGACCGAGACTGCCGCGCTCGCCGACGTTGTGCTGCCCACGACGTCCATGTTCGAGAAGTGGGGGCTCGTTCACCAATACGAACCGACAGGTACAGCTTTCGCGACCGGTATTGCCGGTCCCAGGCGATGCGCAACAGGACCTTTGGGTGCTCCAGGAGATGGCGCGTCGCCTCGGCTTGAAATGGTCTTACGCCCATCCGTCCGAGGTCTGGGACGAGGTCCGTTCGCTCTGGCCTGCGGTGCGCGGAGTACGGGCGGGACCGGCTCGAACGCGACGGCTGGTGCCAATATCCCTGCGTTTCTGAGGAGGGCCAAGGCGAGGACGTGCTGCTTGGAGAGCGCTGCGACACGCACGATGGTCTGGCGAAGCTCGTGCCCGTCGAGCCAATCGGTCCAGCAGAGGCGACGGACGTAGAGCTATCCTTATATCTTGATCACGGGCCGCATGCTCGAACACTGGCATACTGGCGTCATGACGCGCCGCAGCCACGTTCTTGATGAGCTCGAGCCGGAGGCCTTCTTATGCATCAATGGGCAAGAACTCACTGCGCTCGGTGCCAACATCGGGGATGAGATGCGCGTTGCGTCCCGGCGAGGGACCATCACGGCTAAGGCCCGGCTCGACGATAGCCTGCCGGCGGGTACCATCTTCATGCCGTTTT
>CAVRVX010000014.1:0-64688 GCA_963724735.1 uncultured Alphaproteobacteria bacterium | reverse complement strand
ATATATACCCCGTTCACGTCATGACCCGAAAATCCTTTGGGTTGATGACGCGGAAATTGTCGGTGACCGAATTACAAAGGTCCGCCCAAATCCCCGGAACCTTTCCACGGAGAAAACTGAGCGTCGCATCGGCGAACTGGGCGCAAGTTGCGTAGCACTTGTTGTGAGTGACGTTTCTGTGCATGAGGCCCCATAACCGTTCGATCGGGTTCAAGTGCGGGCAATACGTTGGGATGAAGTGCAGCTTGATGCGTCGTCCCGGCAGGGCCAACCATTCCTGCACGAGCTTGGCATGATGATAACGCGCGTTGTCCAAGAAAACATGGATGAGCGCCAGCATCGGATAGAGCGCCTCGATCGATTGCAGCAGCCTGATCGTCGAGGCGGCGTCGATGGTCAGGGCCTCGATCATCCGGGTTTGTCCGACTCCAGGTCGATCGCGCCGTGAATGTTGATGCGTTGACGCCCGCTCGTCTGCTCGATCGCGAGCTTCTCTTGGCTCGGCGCCCAGCAGCCGACAGGCCGCGCCGCATGGGTCGGATGCACGGCGTCCGCAAACAGCACGGCCTCGTCGTCGCCCAAGGAATTCAGCAGCTTTTCGTAGCCCTCAATGAAAGCCTTCTGGCTCCCCTTCGTCGAGCTTGCGCGGGATGACATTGGGTTTGTGATATTCGAGCCCCAGGCGATGCAACAACGCGATCAGTCCTGACCGGCCTTCGTAAACGACGCCGAATTCATTCTCGATCCAGGCGCCGACCTGGCGCGTTGTGCGCGGTAAGGCCGTGGCGACCCAGGCTTTCAGCTTTTCCTGTTGCTCGCCGCTCAACTGGCAAGCGCTGCCCTCGTAGCTGAAGTTCGTCAACCCCTCGATCCCATCCTCTTCATACAGGCGATACCAAGTGCGGATGGTGTCGTCGTCCAGCAACAGGACCTTCGCAATCGCCTCGCAGCTCATCCCATCGTCTAGCAACACCAGCGCGTTCGCACGTCGGGCCAGACGATGAGCGGCCGACCCGTCCCGAGCCAACTCGATCAGGTTTTGCCGCGATTTTATGTCCCCCAGAAAGCCGGGCCGTATCATCCGTTCGGTAATCCGGATCGCGCCGTTTGGCAAGGGGGTCTTCGATTCTCGCGGAGTTGGGGATAGTCATCAAAATCGTCCAGCAGAACAGCGTTGCGGGAGGTGAGAAGTGCACCATCCGCCTTTTTCGGCATCTATCTCCGCCAAAGAGACGCCGTACAGAACGGCGACAATTCGCATGTTGAGAATCCAAGCTGCGCCGATCTCGTTCCAAACCCAGTTTCTCGTCACCGACCACGGAGTCAGTAGCGCCACCAGCTCTTTGCATTTCAGGAGTTCCTCGAAGATGCGCTCTTCAATGCGGTCCCCCTTCTTGACATCAAAAATATCGATGAATGGCTCAGCCCGCGCGTCTTCGCGAACAGCCCGAGCGAGCTGCTTTGCGACCCACCGGTCGTGCCAGCCATGTGAAATAAATACGCGATAGGCCATAGGTCATAGAGATTGCTCCATCCCCTCCAATTCTTCAATCATTCGCTCGATCAGGCCGAGGCCGCCCTGCCAGAAGCCGGGATCGCGGGCATCGAGCCCGAACGGCGCGAGCAGCTCGGCATGCGTCTTGGTCCCGCCAGCGGCGAGCATGGCGAGATAACGCTCGGCGAAGCCCTCATGCGCGTTCTCGTAGACGGCATACAGCGCGTTCACGAGGCAATCGCCGAAGGCATAGGCATACACGTAGAACGGCGAGTGGATGAAGTGGCCGATATAGCACCAGAAGGTTTCGTAGCCCGGCTTCAGCTCGATCGCCGGCCCGAGGCTCTCTCCTTGCACCTTGAGCCAGATTTCGCCGATCCGATCGGCCGTCAGTTCGCCCTTCGCGCCGCTCGGTATGGATCATCCGCTCGATGTGTAGAACGCGATCTGGCGCACCACGGTGTTGAGCATGTCCTCGACCTTGGAGGCGAGCATCGCCCGGCGGCGCTTGACATCCTTGGTCGCGGCGAGCAGGCGCTGGAAGGTGAGCATCTCGCCGAACACGCTCGCGGTTTCCGCAAGCGTGAGCGGGGTCGGCGCCATCAGCGGCCCGTTCGCCGCGGCGAGCACCTGATGCACGCCATGGCCGAGCTCGTGGGCGAGCGTCATCACGTCGCGCGGCTTGCCCTGGAAATTGACGAGCACATAAGGGTGCGCCGACGGCACGGTCGGGTGCGAAAAGGCGCCCGGCGCCTTGCCCGGGCGCACCGGCGCATCGATCCAGCGATCGGCGAAGAAGCGCTCCGCGATCTCGGCCATGCGCGGCGAGAACGCGCCATAGGCGGCGAGCACGGCCTCGCGCGCCTCCTCCCAGGCGAATGGCGCGGCTCGGCGCCTGCGGCAGCGGCGCGTTGCGGTCCCAATGCGCGAGGCGCCGCTTGCCGAACCAGCGCGCCTTCAGCGCGTAGTAGCGATGCGACAGGCGGGGATAGGCGGCGCGCACCGCCGTCACCAGCGCCTCGACGATCTCGCGCTCGACCCGGTTCGACAGATGGCGGGAATCGGCGATGTCGGCAAAGCCGCGCCAGCGGTCGGAAATCTCCTTGTCCTTGGCGAGCGTGTTGGTGATGAGCGTGAACGTGCGAAGATTCTGCTTGAAGGTCTCCGCCAAAGCGCCCGCCGCCGCCTTGCGGGTTCGTTCCTCTTTGTCCTGCATCAGATTGAGCGTCGGCTCGAGCGGCAGCATTTTTCCCGGCGACCTTGAAGCGCAAGCCGGCGATCGTCTCGTCGAACAGCCGGTTCCAGGCCGAATAGCCGGTGACCGATTTCTCGTGGAAGAGCTGCTCGACGCGATCTTCGAGCTGATAGGGCTTCTCCAAGCGGACGACGTCGATGAAGGGGCGGTAGTGACGCAGTTCGGGATCGGCCAGCGCCGCTTCGAGCGCGTCGTTGTCGATGCGGTTGAGCTCAAGCGTGAAGAACAACAGGTGCAACGAAACGGCGGTGACCTCGTCCTGCACGTCGCCGAAAAACTTGGTGCGCACGGGGTCGGTCGTGTCGCCGGCATGGACGAGGCTCGCGAACGACATCAGCCGGCCGATCAGATCGTCAAGCGCTTCGAAGCGTTTGATCGCCTCGGTCAACCGCGGTCCGCCATCCGGCTGCTGCGCAAGCTCGACGAGCCGGCCTTTGTAGGCCGCTTCAAAAGCGACTGCCTCGGCTCGGGCGCGATCGAGGTCGCGCCGGATCTCGGGCGCATCGATCGCGGATACAGGTCGGCGAGATTCCATTCCGGCAGCGCCTTGCGGGCGGACGCGGTGCGCTTGGCCGCGCCGCGGCGCGACGGCGCCTTCGACTTGGGACGAGATCGCGATGAACGAGTGAGCATGCGGGTGACGGCTCCGATGATGTTCGAACAGCCTATGCAGGCCGCGCATGGCAAACCGATGGCAGCGTAGCCGTTCGCTCCGATCAGATGCCATACCGCGCGGTTTTTTCGTGGGTCGATGCGTAACAGACCGTTAAGCATGACCGGCTAATGACATGGGCCGTCCGTGCCCATCAACGAAGTCCGGTGCCGCCGTGGCGAAATGCCAGTTCAGTGTCGACCACGGAGCGATCCAGCGTCGCCGCCGCAAAAATGTGCTGGCGATGCCACCTTCGCGTGTAGGCACGGAACGGATTCGTCCTGTCTGTGGGGCCGCGGTCGAGCTGATTTGCTTGACTGTCATCCCCATCGTCAACGCATCCGAATGGCCGGTCTAGGGCAATCTATCCGTGAACGGACCGAATAGATTGAACGGGCGCGGGTATTTTGCATTCAAGAGGCTTCCTGATTCGAGGAGGCCGCGGCATTGCAGTTGAAAACGATTGCGGCAGGTTCCGGACCCGCGCTGCAAGCAAGGGCAAGACTACATGCTGTGGTCGATCCTGAGCCTGATCGTCGTATCGCTCTTGTGTGGGCGGCGCGGAATGAAGGCGGCCTTTCTTTTTGGGCGGAGCCTGAGCCGGCGTCAAATGGCGGAACTCGGCTTTATACGCGGGACGACGCTTTGTCATGCGACGCTGACCGAAACCTTGCGCGTCATCGACGCGCAAGCTCTGGCCGATGTTCTGGGAGCCCTGTTTCTCGAGGAAGGCGGGAACGCGCGTCACATCGCCATCGACGGCAAGACGATGCGGGCAAACAAAGACAGTGAAGGCAAGGCCGAGCATGTGCTCTCGGCGTTCTGCAGCAGCTTGCAGACGGTTCTCGGACACGAGGCCTCGCGCAGCAAGGGTCTGGAAATTCCCGATGCGCTGAAGCTCCTGGAGCGGCTCGACTTGAGGGGCAAGATCGTCACCGGGGACGCAATCTTCTGCCAGAAATCGATCGCTGCGAAAATCGTCGAACGCGGCGGCGACTATGTCTTTCCGGTCAAGGACAATCAGAAGACGCTACGCCAGGACATCGAAACGGCTTTCAACGAGCCGGTTTTTCCCCCTGTGCTCATGGAATAGCGGTGTCGAAAAGGCGCATGGGCGCATCGAATGGCGCGCGATCGACGTGCTGCCTGCCGAAGCCGCCGGAATTCAAGGCGAGTGGCCGACGGTTCGGCAAATCTGTCGCGTCATACGTTCGCGCCAAGTCAAGAAGAACGCCGAGTGGCAGAAGCCACAGCACGAGGTCGTCTATCTCGTCTCCAGCTTGCCCGCCGCCGCCTCGCCACAGGCGTTGCTGGGCGTCAATCGCGATCATTGGCGGATCGAGATCATGCATCGAAACAAGGACGTCATCCTCGGCGAGGACGGCTACGCGAATCGTTGCGACAACGCTCCTCGAAACATTTTCTCCCTCACCGGCTTCGTTCTCAAAATCCTGAAATCCGTGGCACCCTCACCAACCCGCGCCATCGAGCACTTTCAGGACGACAGAAACCGCGCAATCCGGCTGTTCTCAGGTTTTTACTAAATCACGCTGGGCGAGATTTCATTCGGCAACGCGTTGCGGGCGCGCGTGGGGCGCTTCGCCGCGCTGCGCGCGACGGCGCCTTCGACTTTGATCGTGATCGGGATGTGCGGGTCAGCATGAGGGTGTCGGCTCCGGTGGCGATCGCGGAGCCTATGGAGGCCTGCGATGGCAAAGCAATGGCAGCGTAGCCGTTCGCTCCGATCAGATGCCATACCGCGCGGTTTTTTCGTTGGTCGATGCGTAACAAACCGTTAAGCATGACCGGCTAATGACATGGGCCGTCTGTGCCCATCAACGAAGTCCGGTGCTGCCGTGGCGAAATGCCAGTTCAGTGTCGACCACGGAGCGATCCAGCGTCGCTGCCGCAAAAATGTGCTGGCGATGCCACCTTCGCGTGTAGGCACGGAACGGATTCGTCCTGTCTGTGGGGCCGCGGTCGAGCTGATTCGCTTGACCGTCATCCCCATCGTCAACGCATCCGAATGGCCGGTCTAAGGAATACCGGCGCATGCCTTCGTCTCCGCGAACTCGAAAGGCTGGAGGCTGCGTCGGTCACGGCCGACGATGCCTCGACCGTGTCCTTCGGGTGACAGCAGCCGAAAAAAGCGACAGCGCAACTGTGCTGGGCGTTCGAAACACTGAGCGTAGTTACGATCTTGGGTTAAAGTTTCGTTTGGTGGGTGGCTGCCTTGGTACGATGAACCAACCGCGGCTGCGGTGCGTCATGTCTTAATTTCGGCTGATCGCCGGTTCAACTACTGCCTGGGGAGGGCATGGGGGATGCGTTTCGAACGTCTCCTGGCCGGTACGGCCATCGCGCTTATTCTTTCCGCGGGAATGTCCGCACAGGCTGGACCCGCGGGGGACGGCGTCCCGGTAACCGAGCCGGCCGCAGTCAGCATAACGCCCGGGGACGTCGACCAATCCGAGCCGATCGCGCCGCGCGTCGAAGCCGTCGCCATTCCGCGAGCGGAGCCAGACGAGGGGCCTGCCATTTCGGCGCCGCTGCCGGCGGAAGTCGTCATTACACCCGCCGACATCGCCGCCACGCCTCCCGCCGCTGCCGGGACGCCGACTGCGTCCGCAGTCCCGGCGGCCATTCCCGTTCCCGCTCCGGCCGAGGTGATCATTTCGCCTGCCGATGCCGCGACCACGCCGGCGCGGGGCATGCTCCCCGCCTCCACTACCCCGGCCCCATCAGCTCCGCCCGCTCCGGTTATGGTGCTCGACCCGTTCGGAGAACGGCTGCGCGATTCGCTCACGAAGCCGGCCGATCGGATGTTCGACGCCAAGGCCCGCGCCTCCCTCGATGCGTTCTATAGCGAGCGCAAATACGCGCCGGTGTGGACCGAGAACGGCGCGATGCATGAGCGCGCCAAGGCGGTGATCGCGCAGCTCAACGCCGCCGACGCCGACGGGCTCGATCCGTCCGATTACGCCATTCCGAAGCTCGAAGCGAATGCCGGACTTGAGGCGCTCGCCGATTTCGAGCTCAAGCTCACCAGCGCAGTGCTGAATTACGCCCGCCACGCCGCGATCGGCCGCGTCCACTGGTCGCGCATCGCCCATGACATCTACTACGATCGGCCGGCGCTCGAGCCCGCCGACGTGCTCAAGACGCTTGCCTCGGCGAGCGACGCACGCGCGGCGCTCGACAGCTACAATCCGCAGCACGCCGCTTACAAGGCGCTGAAGGCGAAGCTCGCCGAAGTCCGCGGCCACAAGGGCGGCGCGGCGCCTATGGGCTATGGGCCGATGCTGAAGGTCGGCATGCAGGACACGCGGGTTCCCGAGCTGCGCGAGCGTCTCGGCCTTTCCGGCGATCCGACCAGCCTCGTCTATGACAAGGCGCTTGCCGACGCCGTGAAGGACTTCCAGAAGCAGAAGGGACTCGCGGCGAACGGCGCCTTCACCTCCGCCACCGTCGACGCAATGAATGGTCCGCGCAACGATCGCGCGGCCGATATCATCGCCGCCAATCTCGAGCGGTGGCGCTGGATCGCGCACGATCTCGGCCCATCGCATGTGATCGTGAACATTCCGGAATTCATGCTGCGGGTGTACGACAACGGCTCGTTGCTGTGGCAGACGCGGATTGTGGTCGGCAAGCCCGGCACGCCGACGCCGCTGCTGAGCGAGACGATGAAGTACATCACCGTCAATCCCACCTGGAACGTGCCGCCTTCGATCGTTTACGGCGAATATCTCCCGGCGCTGCGCCAGGACCCGACCGTGCTCGCTCGTATGGGGCTGCGTGTTTCATATAACCGCGACGGCGGCGTGCATATCTCGCAGCCGCCGGGAGCGGGGAATGCGCTCGGCCGTATCCGGTTCAACTTCCCGAACAAGTTCCTCGTCTATCAGCATGACACGCCGGACAAATACATGTTCGCGCACGAGAAGCGCGCGTACAGCCATGGCTGCATGCGCATCCAGGACCCCGACAAATACGCCGAAGTGCTTCTGTCGATCGCCCTGCCGAAGGAAGGCTATACCGCAGAACGCATCCGGCGCCTGTACGGACAGGGCGAGATCGACTTCAAGTTCCCGACACCGATCCCGGTCCACCTCACCTATCAGACCGCCTATGTCGACAGCGCGGGCAAACTCGTGCTGCGAGACGACGTCTACGGGCGTGACGCGCGCGTGATCGCCGCTCTCAAGTCTGAGGAGCGCAGGGTTGCGGACGCTCCGGCCGCCGAAGCCCCGCGCCGCGTCGCGTCGCCGTCGCGCCGGCAGGTGTACCAGATGCAGCCGCAATCGCGCGGGTTCAACTTCTTCGGGCTGTTCCGCTGAGGATTGCTCCCGTCGACTTATCGCGCGCCCGCGTTGATCGCGCGGGCGAGCGCGCGACCGATGCAGTCGTACCCCTCGCGCGAGTTGTGCAGCCCGTCCCACGACACCAGGGCTCCGCGCGGGAGGCCGGCCTCGACCGAGCGGCGCATCAGGGCGAAGCGCGGGAATAGGCCGACCTGCTCCTCCCGCGCCGCTTCGGCGATCAGCGTCTCCATGATCCGATGATCGGACGATGCGAGCACCATCGGCGCGTATTGTAGATCCATCAAAATGACATCGGCGCCTATTGCCTTGAGCGCACGAAGGCCCTGGATCACATGCGCCTTCAGCCCGTCAGCGCTGCCCCCCCAGGCTACGTCATTGGTGCCGAGCTGCCAGATCACGAGGTCGGGCCGGTGGGCGAAGACATCGCGTTCGAAGCGCGCCATGTTGTCCAGAATCGTCTCGCCGACACGGCCGCTATTGACGACCTCGATCCGAGCGTTCGGGCGGAATTTTTCGAGTTCGCGCCGCATCACCTCCGGATAGGTCGCGGCCGAATTGAGCATCCACAGGCCCCTCGTCGTCGATGAGCCGATGGCCACCACCTTGAGCGGCTCGCCCGACCGCAAGCGCGCCGCGGTGCGCCGGAGGAAAACGCCGAGCGTGAGATCGCGGTTGACCGTGAGGCAGAACTCCGCCGCCGATTCGACCGGCGGCATTTGCGCGCGCGCGGGCATCGCCAAGGCGACGGCGAGCGCCAGGGCGGCGCACCCTGCGAATTTGCCCGCACAGTCAAGGAGCACGCTGACGATCATCCGGTCACCGCCACTGGACATAGGGCCGGCCCTTGATGCAACACAATTGCGAACGACTTTCCTACTATTCCCGCGGGTAGTCCATCCGGCCGGCGGGCGATCTCCCGCGACGGCAGCCTCGCCACTGGAGAGCGCATGACGCAACCCATCGTCGCCCGGCGGTTGGTGTATCACATCGGCGGCTATGATTTCACCCTGCCGGTGGACGCCGTGCACCGGCGTTTCGTCCGCGAGTTGCGCCGATTTGAGCGGACTTGGTCGACGAAGGCGACGGCATCGCCGCCTGCGATCGACGCCGACACAGCCTTATGGGATGTATTGACGGACGGCGCAGATTGGCGCGTCGAGACGCGTTACCGCTTCGTCCGCTGGGACGACCTCATTGCGGCGGCCGGCGAGCAACCCGCATGGAAACGCGTTCCGCGCGCTCTGCTTGCCTTTGTCGATTACATCGCGGGCGGCGCCCTGTGGGGCTATCTCCGCACGAACTGGCGCTACGCGTTGTTCTTTCTCTATCCCTACGTGCTTTTTTCCGGTCTTGCTGCGATCGCATGGCTGGCCGGCGCATTCATTGCGAAGACGAGCGGATCCGCACTGCCGGGGATCGCCGTAGGCATCGTCGCTTTTATCGCGCTGCTGCATTGGCTCGGGCGATGGCTTTTGCTTCCCCAACTCTTCGACGACTGGATCTTCGCACGCACTTATATTCGTGGCGGCGATCCGCTGCTCGAGCAAAGGCTCGACCGTTTGGCGCAGCAACTGGCCGCCGCCGCGCGCGCCGACGCGGCGGACGAGATTCTCGTGGTCGGCCACAGCCTGGGCGCCGTGCTTGCGATCGACCTGCTCGATCGGGCGCTGCGGCTGAATGCTGCGCTCGGCCGCGACGGCCCGCCGATCGCCTTTCTTTCGGTCGGCTCGTCCATTCTCAAGATCGGGCTGCACCGCGGCGCCAAGCGCTTCCACGCCGCAGTCGAGCGCGTCGCTTCCGCGCCGGGCATATTCTGGGCGGAGTACCAGGCGCTGACCGACGTGATGAATTTCTACAAGACCGATCCGGTGGCGGAGATGGGCCTGACCGCCACGACCCATCCGGTGGTGCGGATCGTGCGCATCAAGCAGATGCTTGATCCGGCCGCCTATCGCCGCATCCGCCGCAATCTGTTCCGCGTGCACTGCCAATTCGTCAGCGCCAATGATCGGCGGACCGCCTACGATTATTTCATGTTGTTGTGCGGTCCCTTGTCGGTGAAGACACAGGTCGCCTTGCCCGAGGGCGCCGCCTCCGAGATCGGCGCGCATGGCGAGTTGCTGGCGCCCGCTTCGCACGATACGGCCGCGCACAGGCGACAGGCGCAGGCGGGCGAGTGAGCGATCGATGACACCCACGCTCGCCAAGGCCGTCGTCGTTTTCATCATGGTCGGCTGGTACGTGATCCGCTTTCGCTATGCACGGCGATCTCGCCGCACGCCGGTGGCGCGTAGCGCGCGCGGGCCGCGCGAAACCATACTGCTTTTGATTTCGCTGACCGGCCTCGGCATCATACCTTTCATCTATGTTGCAACCGGCTTTCCAGGCTTTGCCGACTACCCTTTTGAACCGGCGCTCGCTTGGCTTGGTCTCGTATGCGCGGTCGCCGCGCTTGTCATGTTTCGCCTGACCCACAAGGCGCTTGGGCGCAACTGGTCCATCAGCCTTGAAGTGCGGGAAGATCATCGCCTCATCACGGACGGCGTCTACCAATACGTCCGGCACCCGATGTACACGGCATTTTGGCTCTGGGCGGTGGCGCAGGCGCTCTTGTTGCCGAACTGGTTTGCCGGGCTCGCGGGCATTGTCGGCTTCGGCACGCTGTTCTTGGGACGCGTGGGGCAGGAAGAACAGATGATGGTGGATAGCTTCGGCGATGCCTATCGCGCCTATATGGAGCGGACCCGTCGCATCATTCCGGGAATCTATTGAGCCGGAGCGCTGCGGGCCGCCCAGGGTGCGAATCGTGGTTCACGCTCGCCGTTAAGCACCGAGAGATCGCCCTGTAAAATCATGCAGCCGTGCTGGGACTTCGTACCCGCAGCCCGTAGGATTGCCCAATTGATAATCAAATCCTAACCGAGTTGCTTAAAATTCCTTGAAGCCCTCTTGAGGCGCCGGACACAATCGTGGTGTTTGTGCAACGACTCCCTGAAAAGCGGCCACGGAAGGCCCGAGTCCATGTAGTTTTCATTGCAAAACGACGCCCTTTGGCCAAAGCTACACCCACCTGGAAGTTGCCGCGTCAGGTTGCTGGACAGTGGTGTCCACACACTTAGGGGGGGTCCCATGTTGAAGATTCTTCTAGCAGCTACTGCTTCTCTCGCCATGGTGGGTGCCGCTGTGGCCGCCGATCTGCCTCGCAAGGAGCCGCCGCCTCCGGTTGCCCCGGTTGGCAAGGCTCCGATCGGCAAGTTGCCCTTTGGTAAGGGCCCGGTCGTCGCGCGGTACTGAGCCAAGCGACCTTAACGGAGGGTCGCTCCGCGTCCCTCCGTTTCCTTCTCGCGAGGTTAGCCGATGCATGCATCGGCACCTCCGAGATGGTTTTTTTCGACAACCCAGTTTTTCCCGCTCCGGCTGGCTGAACCGAGTTTAGACTTGGGAGGTATCGGTGCAGGACTTTGCACAGAAGCTTGGGCTCGCGGTCGGCGCCTGCTTGATCGCGGTTACGGTTGGGCTGAATCCGTCGGCCGCATTCGCGCGAGAGGCGAAGCCGGTCGCCGTCGCACATGCAAATCCGCAGGGCCCGGTCACCGAATTGGCTGATGCGGATCAGCAGCCTGCGGCGACGGAAAAAAATCGTCTGCCCTACTACGTCGATTTTCGCGCGCGTACGGCCGCGAGCTATGGCCACGCGTTCATCTGGTACGGCCGCACGGGCGAGCGCAAGGTGGAAGTCGCGGGCCTGCATCCGGCCACCGATAGCGTCGTGCCCTATATTCTCGGACATGTCATCCCGGTGCCGGCCGAGACCGGCGCGAGCTACGGCGATCTCGATGAAGACTATCTGACGGCGACCTATCGCGTCTATCTGACTGAAGCACAGGCGCGCGCCGTGTTCGCCTACATCAAACGGAAGCAGGCGAATTCACCGCTGTGGAACGCAGCGACCTATAACTGCGTGGTGTTCATCTCCGACATCGCCCAGTTCATGGGCATGCGGGTTCCCGGCTCGCATCTCCTCTATCCGGAAGATTGGGTCAAGCAGCTTGCCGCTCTGAACCGCGGTCGCAAGACGGTGCAGTTTTCGGTCGCGCAGTAATCAAGCGCCGCCGCCATCCGAGACCAGCCGATTTAGACGGCGCGTTGCACGATCTGCAGCGCGCCGTTTCCTTTTCCCGGGCATCGTGGAGTTGGGCGAATTTGGCCCGATCGAACCTCACGAAATCGCCCTGCGAGCGCCCTCATCCAGGGGATGACGCGCAGACGGCGATGTCCGTATCAACACGCAATGATTCGATTTATCAGGCATTTCTTCAATCGCGTGGCATCGAGGGCATGTTTTTGCCACGATCACGACTTAGTGAAGCGCCCGTGAGCGGGGGTTGGGGGCTATCGGGGGCTGGGGGCGATAACGCTGCATTAACTAAATCCCACAAAGACTGCTTCAAACCTTTGCTGCGCGACGCTCGTCGCGCAGCAGTTGGACGCGGTCTCGATGAGAGATCGACAGTGCAGATGAGTCCAGTGTTGAACGCACGCCTCGAGTCAACCGTCGACAGAGTCCTCCGCAGCGGACAGAATCTCGGTCTTGCTGCACTCGTGCTCATTTTCGGCTGCAATTCCCTGCAGACGGCTGGCGCCAATGGCGATACGCGCACGCTTTCGTTTCACCACACCCACACCAACGAAGACCTCACCATTACCTACAAGCGCGACGGCCGCTACAACGAAGATGCGCTGAAGAAGCTTAATTGGGAGCTGCGCGACTGGCGGCGCAATGAAGCGGTCCGCATGGACCCGCAGGTCCTCGATGCGGTGTGGGAGCTGTACCGCGAAGTCGGCGCAACGCAGCCGATCGAAATCATCTGCGGGTATCGTGCGCCGGCGACCAATGAGATGCTGCGGCGGCGCAGCAGTGGCGTCGCTCGCGCCAGCCAACATACGCTCGGCAAGGCGATCGACCTGTACATCCCGGGCGTCTCGCTCGAAGCGCAGCGCGCGGCAGCCATGCGGCTGCAGCGCGGCGGCGTCGGATACTATCCGTCCTCGAACTTCATCCATGTCGACGTGGGGAGCATCCGCCACTGGCCGCGCATGAGCTATGACCAGCTTGCGCGCGTCTTCCCCAATGGCCGCACCGTTCACGTGCCGTCGAACGGCAAGCCGTTGCCCGGCTATCAGCTGGCGCTGGCCGATATTTCGAAGCGGGGCCGCGTGCCCTCACAGACGTCGCTCGATGCCGCACGCACCGCCGGCATCGACACCGCCGCGGCGGCTCAGCGTCCGAACCTCCTCGCGTCCCTGGTCGGCGGCGCAAACGATTCGGACGACGAGGAAGACACCGCTCGGCCTGCGAAGAAGTCGTCCAATTCGGTCGCGAATCGCGCCGGGGCCAAGACAGCCGCGGCATCGAATGCGAAACGCGAGCATACGGTCGAGGCGCGCCGCCCAGAGGCCCCTGCGAAGGATGAATCGGATAAGTCGGTCCGGACGGCCTCGGCCGATGGATCCGTGCCCAGCCTGGGAAACCCGCCGGCCCGCACGAACTCGGACGCAGAGCCGGCAACGAGCGTAACTCCCTGGCCGCTGCGTCCAGAGGCGCAAACGGACCGCGTCCCGATCGATCTTGCACTCGCCTACGCCGCCGAGTTGCAGCGCCCTGGTCCCACGGCCGTCCGCACCGCCGCCATGGCGCCATCAATCGATCGTGGCCGCGCTGGAGCCAATGCGGCTGAGCGCGGGCCCGAGGCCGACCCGGTCACGGTGGTGAAAAAGAGCGATGCCAGGCTGACCACGGATTCGAACGCCGAGTCGCCCGTGCCCACCACGAAGCTGCGCGCGGCCGCTCCGGTCACCGCCGGCATGGCGTTCGACGATCCCTGGCTGCGGGCGGCAATGTTCGCGCCAAGCCTGCACACGTCGCTGACCATGAGCACCTATGGGGAACTCGATTATGGCTCGATCCGGCCACTCATGCAGAAGCCGGTGACGACGCTCGTCATGACCTTCTCGGAGGATCCGCTGAACGGATTGGTTTGCGAGCACTTCCGCGGCGGCGCCGTGGTGTTCCTCGCGACCGTCACCTTCAAGCGCACCGCCTCCCTGCGAATGCAATGAGCGAGTTTTAGACTGCCCAGCAAAATGAAATGCCCGGCCTGAGGCCGGGCATTTTTTTCGATTGGAGAGGCCGGAACTATTTCTCGGGCGAGTCAGAGCATCCCGAGGGCGTGCATATAGGTCTCGAGAATCGCCTCGTGCTCCTGGCGCTCGGTCTTGTCTTGCTTGCGGAGCCGGATGATCGTCCGCAGCGCCTTCACGTCATAGCCGTTGCCCTTCGCCTCGGCATAGACGTCGCGGATGTCATCGGCGATCGCCTTCTTCTCCTCCTCGAGACGCTCGATCCGCTCGACCACCGCCTTCAGTTGATTGGCAATGGCGTTCGGGGCGGCGTTTTCGGTCTCGCGGACCGCAGCGGTCGCTGGCATGGGCGCTCCTTGTCTGGCTGGGATGACCCTTGGTCGTGCGCCCATTCCGAAGGATTCAGCCGGCAACTTCAAGGCGGACGCGCGCGAAACTGCACATGATCCACACAAAGCTTCCGGTGTGAATAACAAACGACTAACGGCGGAGAGATGGGCGCGCTCAGTGCTTGTGCGCAGCGGCATGCGCGTGCACGGCCTGCTGTTCGGGCGTGGCTTCGCGCTGGTATTTCGCCTTCCACTCCTCGTAAGGCATGCCGTAGACCTCGGCGCGGCTCTCGTCCTTGGTGAGTGGAACCCCCTTGGCGTCGGCCGCCTCCTTGAGCCAATTGGACAAGCAGTTGCGGCAGAAGCCGGCGAGATTCATCAGATCGATGTTCTGCACGTCGGTGCGCGCGCGCAAGTGATCGACCAGCCGCCGAAACACCGCGGCTTCCAGCTCGGTGCGGATCTTCTCGTTCATCGGTGATCTCCGTGGTTCGCAACCGAACATAGGGCCCCTTCCCTCGCCTTTCCATGGGGCGAAGCGATCGGTCGCGGACGGTGCGTCGGCCGTGCTATGGCTGCGCCCGGATCGGTCTAGCGATGAACCTGGGAAACCCCTCCAACGGCGCGCGCGCCAAGCTGCGCAGGCTGTTCGATACGGCCGTCGCCGCCGCGCATCCGTCCTCCTGCCTGCCCCCCTGCCTTCCCGCGCCGCCTGCGGACGGCCGCTTGGTGATTCTCGCCGCCGGAAAGGCCGCCGGAGCCATGGCCGAAACCGCCGAGCGGCATTACCTCGACCGGCTGGGCTGGCCGCCGAACCGATTGACTGGACTGGCGGTGACGCGACACGGCTATGGCCGCCCGACGCGGGTCGTGCGGGTCGTCGAGGCAGGACACCCCCTGCCCGACCAGGCGGGGCTGGCGGCCACGGAGACGGCGCTTGCGCTCGCGGACGAGGCGGATGCGGACGACCTCGTGCTGGCGCTCATATCGGGCGGCGCATCGGCGAACTGGATCGCGCCGGTCGCGGGCCTTTCGCTTGGCGACAAGCAGGCGGTCACGCGAGCGCTGCTCGCCTGCGGCGCCGCCATCGGCGAGATCAACACGGTGCGCAAGCACCTGTCCCGCATCAAGGGCGGACGGCTTGCGCGGCGCGTCCATCCCGCGGGCCTCATCACGCTCGCCATCTCCGATGTGCCGGGCGACGACCCTGCAGTGATCGGCTCCGGCCCGACGGCGCCCGACCCCTCGACGCTTGCCGACGCCCGCGCCATCATCGCGCGATATCGTCTCGATCCGCCTGCTTCGGTCCGGCAAATTCTTGACGATCCCGCCAACGAGACACCCAAGCCGGGCGATCCGGTCTTTGCCAATGCCAGGTTCTCGATCGTGGCGCGCCCCCTGGCTGCATTTCGAGCCGTCCAGGAAACCCTCGCCGCCGCGGGCGTTGCATGCGTCTTCCTGGGGGACCTCGTCGAGGGGGAAGCGCGCGAGGTCGCCGCGCAGCACGCCGAGCTCGCCCGCTCCTTGCAGCGCGAGGGCCGCACTGCCGTGATTCTTTCAGGGGGCGAGTTGACGGTCACGGTCCGCGGACAAGGACGCGGCGGCCCGAATCAGGAGTACGCACTCGCTTTAGCGATCGCGCTTGCGGGAACGCCGGGCATCGCCGCAATTGCCGCCGACACCGACGGCACCGACGGGGGCGCCGGCGACGCCCAGGACCCCGCCGGCGCCTTCATCGACGAAACAACCCTTGCGCGCGCACGCGTAATCGGCCTCGATCCCGCCGTCTTTCTTGCCGACAACGACGCGACGGGGTTCTTTACCCGTATCGGCGATCTCCTTGTCACTGGGCCAACTTGTACGAATATCAACGATTTTCGGGCGATCCTCGTTGAGGGGCGATAGGGTCGGAACGATCCGTGCGGACAGGAATGTGGCAGCGATCGGTCATTACGAGGTCGTCTTTCCTCGCTTTGTCTCACTTCGCCGTGCTGACAACGGCGGCCGCCGCGTGCATGTTCTTGCTCGCCTTTGGTTTGATCACTTCCGCCCACGCTGATTTCCGCCTGTGCAACAACACCGGCGGGCGCGTGGGGGTCGCCATCGGATACAAGGACAGCGACGGCTGGGCGACCGAGGGGTGGTGGAACTTGGCCGCCCGTTCGTGTGAGACATTGCTGCGGGGCACTCTCATCGCGCGCTATTACTACATCTACGCGGTCGATTACGACCGCGGGGGCGAATGGTCGGGGCAGGCGTTCATGTGCACGCGCGACAAGGAGTTCACGATTCGGGGCACCGAGGACTGCCTCGCGCGCGGCTATGACCGCACCGGTTTCTTCGAAGTCGACACCGGCGAGCAGCAGACCTGGACGGTGCAGCTCACCGACTCGACCGAGCAGACCACGCAACGCCCAGCGCCCGGGGCGCCGCTCACGACCATTCCGCCGGCGCAAGGGCGAAACGCGCCCTCCCCGCCGCAGTTTCCCGGCGGAAGTCCGGCCCGATGAGACGTCAGCGTCGCGTCAAGATCATTGCGACTCTCGGTCCCGCCTCTTCCGACCAGGCGGCGATCGAACGGCTGTTCGAGGCCGGCGCCGACCTGTTCCGCATCAATATGAGTCACTCCGCGCCCGAGCGGATGCGCGAGATGGTGCAGATGATCCGCAAGATCGAGCGGGCGCAGGGGCGGCCGATCGCGGCGCTGGTCGATCTGCAAGGGCCGAAGCTGCGCATCGGCACGTTCGAATCCGACGTGGTCTATCTGGAGAAAGGCGCGACGTTTGTCCTCGACTCCGATCCCGCGCCCGGCAATAGCGGGCGGGTGCATGTGCCGCATCCGGAGGTGCTGTCCGCGCTCGAACGCGGGCACCGCCTGCTGCTCGACGACGGCCGCGTCCGCCTGTTCATCGTGGAGGCGTCCCCGTCGCGGGCGGTCGCCGAGGTCGAGCTTGGCGGCAAGCTCAGCGCCCGCAAGGGGCTCAATCTCCCTGACACGGTGATCGCGCTGCCGACGTTGACGCCCAAGGACTACAAGGACCTCGAAGCGGCGCTGGACGCCGGCGTCGACTGGGTCGCGCTCTCCTTCATTCAGCGTCCCGAGGACATCGCCGCCGCCAAGAAGATCACGCGCGGGCGCGCGGCGGTAATGGCGAAGATCGAAAAGCCGCAGGCGGTCGGTTGGCTCGCGGACATCATCGAAGCGGCTGATGCGCTGATGGTCGCGCGCGGCGATCTCGGCGTCGAAATGCCGCTGGAGCGGGTGCCCGGCGTGCAGAAGCAGATCACCCGCGCGGCGCGGCGGGCTGGAAAGCCGGTGGTCGTCGCCACCCAGATGCTCGAGTCGATGATCACGAGTCCGGTGCCGACGCGCGCCGAAGTCTCGGACGTCGCCACCGCCATTTTCGAGGGCGTCGACGCGGTGATGCTCTCGGCGGAATCGGCCTCCGGCCAGTATCCGGTCGAGGCGGTCACGACCATGAACCGGATCGCCGAGGCGGTCGAGCGCGACCCCACTTACCGGTCCGTCATTCATGCGCAGCGCACCGAACCGGAACGCACCGGCGCGGACGCGATTTCGGCGGCCGCTCGCCAGATCGCGGAAACCCTCGACCTGTCCGCCGTCGTCTCGTGGACATCCTCCGGCGCCACCGCCTACCGCGTGGCGCGGGAGCGGCCGGACATGTCGATCGTGGTGATCTCGCCGAAACAGGAGACGGCCCGCCGGCTCGCGCTGGTGTGGGGCGTCCATTGCGTCGTCGGCGCCGACGCAAGCGATCAGGACGACATGGTCGAGCGCGCGTGCCAGGTCGCGTTCGCGGAGGGTTTTGCGCGCGCGGGCGACCGCATCATCATTGTCGCCGGCCTGCCGCTCGGCATGCCCGGCGCCACCAATATGGTGCAGATCGCCTATGTCGGGAGCGAGCACCCCTAACGACGCCGGCGCTCCCTCCTACCGCCTCCGAGCCTCGCACTCGCGCGGGACTATCGGTCACGTCACGGCCAAAGCCGCACCGCCGGCGGCGCAGAGCAGGACCACCAGCCAGGGCGGCGTCCGCCAGATATGCAGGAGCAGGAAGGCGGCGGTTGCAAGCGCAAAGTCGCTCGCATTGAGAATGCCGGCCGTCCATACCGGATTGTACAGCGCGGCGAGCAGAAGACCGACCACGGCGGCGTTCACGCCGCGCAGCGCCGCCTGCGCCGCGGGACGCCGGCGCAGCTCTCCCCAAAACGGCAACGCCCCGAACAAGAGCAGGAAAGACGGCAGGAAGACCGCGACCAGGCACAACGCCGCTCCCGCCCAGCCGTTCGGCTTTGGCCCCATGACTGCGCCGAGATAGGCGGCGAAGGTGAACAGCGGTCCGGGCACCGCCTGCGCCGCGCCGTAGCCGGCGAGGAACGTGTCGTTGCTCACCCAGCCGGGCGGCACCACGGAAGCCTGCAACAGCGGCAGCACGACATGGCCGCCGCCGAACACCAGCGAGCCCGCGCGGTAGAACGCGTCGAACAGCTTGATCGCCTGCCATTGCGTCGCCGCGGCCACGACCGGCAGGCCCATCAAGAGCACGAAGAACAGCGCGAGAAACGCCGCTCCCGCGGCGTAGCCCACGCCCAGGGGCAACGAAACGTGGTTGGCGGGCACCGCCGCGCGCAATCGCCACACGCCGATCAGGCCGCCGAACGCGATCGCAACAAGCTGCCCCCAAACGGTCGGAACCAGAAGCACGATCGCGGCGCCGGTGACCGCCAGCGTCGCGCGTTCGCGGTCGGGCGCGAGCGTGCGCATCATTCCGAGCAACGCCTGCGCCACCACCGCCACCGCCGCCACTTTGAGCCCGTGGATCCAGCCGACGCCGGACAGGTCGCCCAAGGCGCTCACGCCATAGGCGAATAGCACGAGCGCCAGCGCAGACGGCAGCGTGAAGCCGACCCAGGCCGCAAGCGCCCCGAGATAGCCCGCGCGAAACAGCCCGATCGAGATGCCGACCTGGCTGGAGGCAGGTCCCGGGAGGAATTGGCAAAGCGCCACAAGGTCGGCATAGGCATGGTCGTCGAGCCATTGCCGGCGGGCCACAAACTCCTCGCGGAAATAGCCGAGATGCGCGATCGGCCCGCCGAACGAGGTGAGCCCGAGCCGCGTAAAGGCTGCGAGCACTTCGATCGCATTACCGGCGGCCGTCGTTCTAACCGCACCTTGAGCCACGTCATGCGTCGCCATGGGACGTATCCAGCAAGCCGGCGAGTTTCGGGCTGCAGGATTAGCACGAGACGCGTCACGGAAACCATGGCTTCTGTTAGAGCGTGATGATTTCGGCTTGGACCGCCAACCTTCGTCCTCGTGGTCTCCGCGGAAGCGGTGCATCCAACAATTGCAGAGAGCGCTTGCGTTTACTGGATCGCCGCATGCGCGGGCGATGACGGCAGAAGATTTGTCGATTGCACGTCAATTTATCCCGCTCCGACGGAGCGGACGACTCTCGTTAGAGTTCTGCGCTCAACACCAGATCGATCAGGAAAGGCTTGTCGTCGCCGAGCGCGCGGTCGAGCGCGGGCGCGATCTCGGCAGGCCGCTCGACGCGGACCGCATCGACTCCCTGCCCTTGCGCGAGCGTGTCGAAGCGCAGCTCGGGCGCAGCGAGATCGAAGCTCTCGGGCTGCGCCTGGTCCTCCGGCTCGCGTCGGTCGCGCCAATATTGCTGCAGATTGTATTTGAGAATGCGGTAACTCTTGTTGTTGCAGACAACGAACTTGGCGCCGACGCCATGGCGCGCGGCCGTCGCCAGCGCCTGGATCGTGCTGATCGCGCCGCCGTCGCCGGCGAATCCGAACACTGTGCGGCCAGGATGCGCGATCTTCAGCCCCACCGTGCCGGGCAGCCCGGTGCCGAGCATCCCGACGCGCGTCTGGAACCAGGTGCCGGGCTCCTCCTGCGGCAGATAGCGCAACAGGTCGGGCGCGCTCGTCAGCGCCTCGTCGAAGATGAGCGCCGGCTGCGGGAGCTTCGCAAGTCGCTCGGCAAGGTCGGCCATGAAGCGCGCGGGCTGCATCGGCACGCTGTCGCGCACCTGCGCATCCCGTTCCAGCTCGGCGCGCCGGCGCGCCGTCTTCTCCGCTTCCTGTTGCTTGCGGCGCTCGCCCGCCCGCTCACACTCCCCCGCCGTCATGGTCTCGCGCAAGGTCGCGGCAAGCCGCGCGAGCGTCATCTTCGGCTCCGCTAGCGCGCCGATCGCGAGCGGGAAATTCTTGGCGATTTCGGTCGCATTGAGATCGAATTGGATGACGTTAGCGTTTTCGGCGAACACGCTTTCGAGCGAAGGAAACACCTCCGGCAGCACGGTCGTGCCGCAGACGAGCACGACGTCCGCCGCCTTGATGATCGCCTTGCTGTCGTCGCCGAACATGTGGCCGAGATAGCCGCCGAACAGCGGATGCGAGGCGCGCATGTTCACTTCCGAACAATTGCCGCCCCACACGACGGCGCCGGCAAGATCGGCGACCTCGGTCAGCTCGGCTTGCGCGCCAGCGGCGGCAATGCCGTCGCCCATCAGGATCAGGGGACGCGTCGCCGAGCGCAAGAGACGCGCGGCCTCGGCGATCATCTCCTGCTCGGGAATGATGGACGAGCGCACCGGGAACGAGCGCGCGACGGGCTCGTGGTTCGGCTGATCCAGCACGTCCATGGGCAGCGCCAGAAATACCGGGCCCATGGGGGGCGTCGCGGCGGTCTTGATCGCGCGCCGCAACAGGCGAAGCAGCGAGCCGGGGTCGACCACCCGCCACGCACACGGCCCATTGGCGTCGGATTTCACGAACGGCCGCGCGATCGCCGCAAGGTCGGCCGCCATCTGGCCGTCCAGCGCCTCGTAGCGCAGCCCCGCTTCGCCCGCGATGACCACCATAGGCGTGTAGCCGCGGCGGGCGTAGTACATCATGCCGAGCCCATTCGCGAGCCCGGCGTAACTGTGCAATTGCACCAGCGCGGGCCGCCGCCAGGCGAAGGCGTCGCCATTCAACGCCATCGGCGGCGATGCGCGCGCAAACGCGTCGGCGATCGCTACCGCCGGGCCTTCATGGAGCGCGAGGTAATAGCGGAAGTCCTTGAACTCTGGGCGGCGCAGCGCGTCGAACAGATTTTCTTCCGAGCTGCCGGGATTGCCGAACATGCAGGTGACGCCGTCGGCCAGCAACTGACGGAAGAAGGCGAAGCGGCCTGTGTTTTCGTTCCGCATGGCGGCGGCTCCGGCGTTCACCAGCCGTAGCGCCTGAGCCCGTTCTCGATCACCTCCACCACCATGCGCCCGGTCATGTAGGAATCGGGGGTCGAGCGCCCGGTGATGAAGGGATAATCGACGATCACCGACGTCTCGCGCCCGACATTGCCGTGGAACTGGCCGTCGGGACCGGTCGCGTCGCGCAACATGTATTCGAGCGTATAGAAAGGCGGGCCGAGATTGACGAACTCATTGTGCTGGTTGTTCAGGACTTCGCCGGTGCCCGGACTGAGCACGCCGGTATTGTTGCGATAGTCGTACTCAACCGCATGTCCGGTGACGTGCTTGCCCCAGATGATGCTCTTGCGGATGGATTAGTCGCGCGACTGCGCAAGGCAGGCGACGCCGTAGCACTCGGCGGCGATCGGCTTGCCGTGATCGAGGAAGCCGAGAACGAGATCGTGGACGCGGTAGTTGTTCACCATGTCGATCATCGCGCCGCTGCCGCCGACCAGCACGATCGCATCGAAGCGGTTGGCGTCGTTCTGGGCCGCGCTGCGTCTGCGGTAGTATTCCTCCCACTGCCGCAGGACCGGCGCTGCGTTCTCATTATTGCCGTTATCGTCGCAGCCGCTCCAGTAGGGCCGCTGCGGAAACCAGCCCGACAGGTTGATGGGATTGTCGAGCCGCTGATTGTTCGGATTGTCGATCGCGCGCACCTTTTCGGCCATCTCCGCCGAGGTCACCGACCGCCCGAGCGGCGGATCGACGAAACCTGCGCTCATGCTAGGCGGGAGCGCGCGCGGCCGCCGGCCGGTCGGCGTACAGAAGACGAACTCGTAGCCCTTTTCGTCGAACACCTCCAACGGGCCGATCAATTCCTCGCCCCAGTAGCCCCACTCCGACAGCACGAGCAGAATTTTCCGCATCGCAATCTCCTCCCTCGCGCGTCTTGCGGCGAGCCCCCTCGCCGACCGCAACGCGATTGCGCACCGACAGACCCAGGCCTGCCTACACCGCGACGCGATCCGTCGCGGCTGCGGCCGCGCGGAAGGCGCTGATCCGCTCGGCGATCGCCGCGATGAAGGGCAACACCTGATGCTTGCTGAATCCGGTCACCAGATCGTCGTCCGTCACCACCCGGTTGGGCGTGAGCACGATCTGCGCGCCGCAATTGACGATATCCGCCATCACCACCGAATGGCAGATCACCTTGCGGCCGCGCAGGAGTTTCGGATTCGGCGTCAGCACCCACAGGCCGTGGCACAGAAGTGCCTTCACGATGCGCTTCTGCCGCATGGCGTCGGCGAAAAAGCGCACCACCGGCGCGGACTGGATGTGCCCCCAGGGGTCGAACTCGCCCACTTCGGCGGGCAGCTCGCCCGGATAGCGCAGGCGCACGCTCGTGTAGTTCGCGGCCATCACGGCCGCGTCGAAGTCGCTCGGGCGGACCTGCGAGATATCGCGCCGCACGTCGATCTTCTGCGGCGAGGCCCATACAGGGTCGTCGGACGGATCGACATCGCTATAGAAGGTCGTCGATGCCGGCTTGTAGTCGCCGTACCAGAGGCGCGAGACGAGCTCGACCTCGCCGCCAAGCAGCGGAAAGCCGTTGAGATAGGCGGCGATCTCTTCGGGGATGAACTTGTTCTCGAGCACGACGGCGATCTTGGCGCCGTCGATGCGCGGCGCCTTCAGGAGCTCGCTCATTAATGCGATCCCTTCGGGCAGAATTCCACGATCACGTTCGATCCGAGCTCCTCGCGCGCAAGCTCGACCTGGAAATTCTCGGGATCGAAATTGGTGCGCGGCACGCCGTTGATTCTGATGCTCGTGATCTCGAGCGCGCCCGGCGGCACGAAATCCGGCAAGACGTTGAGCGTCGTGTGGCGCGCGGTCTTGTCCGGTTTGAAGAACAGACAGAAGTTATGGTCGGTGGTGGGAAAGACAGCTTCGCCGGTCATTGTCTGCACGTCGGCGTGCGGCCGCACATAGGTGCAGATGTAGCCATGGGCGAGATAGTTCAGCTCGAAACTGTGATAGCCGGCGACGGCGTGCCCGGCCTTTTGCGAGTAGTTGCCCTGGATGACCGGGATGCCGTCGGCGGTGACGCGGAAGAACACGCCGCGATTGTCGTGATCGAGGAAATACAGGTTCCAGAACGCCATCATCTCGCGCGCGAGCTGGAGATGGTTTGCATCCCGACTGAAGCCGTAGACGATGAGGTAGGCGAGGATCGCCTGCTCCTGCTGCCAGAAATCCTTGGTGTTGCTCCAGGCGAAGTCGATCGGCAGACCGCGCGGCTGGCGCTCGACGGCATCGAAGCAGCCGCCGCGGACCTGGTCGATGCCCGCGGTCGTCATGTCGTCGATGAGCTTGCGCGCGAACCCCTCGAGCTCGCCGGCGAACGCCTCGTGCTCGGGCGCGCCCTCCGCCTCGCCGCGCGCGCGCAGGCAGGACGCGCGGCTGCGATAGTAGTGCGCGACGCGCGTGAGATTCCACGCGATCTTGAAATTGTGGCCGACAATCGCGCGGTTCTGCTGCCAACCCCAAGTGTGGTCGACCCTCCAGTCGGCGTGGAAGCGCTCGTTGACGAATTTGCTTTCGGGATCGGGAAACTTGGTGAGGATCAGCCGTGCGGTTTCCGCCAGGATCGCGTGGCAGGTCTTGAGCAGATCCTCGGCCAACTCGTGGTCTTCGCCGCCGCGCGGCGAGGGATCGAGCGCGATGATTAGGTTCACGAGATAGGCAGGGATGTGATCGCCGATCGAGTTCCAGTTCTTGCGCAGCTTGTTCTGGCCCAGGCTGTCGACGTCGGGGCGAAGCGTCGCGTAGTCGACATGCGAGAAATAGCCGCCCGTGCCGGTGTAGCCGTAACGCGGATCATCGCGGAAGAAATCCTGGAACGCGCGAATGGTGCGGCGAATGTCCTCCAGCACCTCCCAGTCCTGCGTGATGCGGTAATACTGGCACAAGCCGGCGAGCGCGTAGATCTGCTCATAGAGCGCGATCGTGTCCCGGTCGTCCGCGTTTTCCGACGGGAAGATCATGGCCGCGCCGCGGTCGTGCTTGCGCTTGCCGAACTGCCAGAAGCAGTAGCGCCCGTCGTGGCTGAGGCTGCGGAAGGTCTCGCGCTGATAGCGCACGCGTGCGCGCGCCGCGAGGAGATAGCGCTCGCCGCCGGTCAGGAGATAGCACGAGGAGAGGCCGTAGATCAGCCGTGAGAGCGTCGCGCATTCCTGAACTTTGTCATCGACCGGCTGGCCGAGAATATTCAGGTTGGTGCGGTAGAACTGGGCGAAGTCGTCCCACTCATAGGTGCGGCGTTCGCCGAACAGGTCGTCCAGCCATTCGTCGGCGAAGCAGGCGATCTGCGTCAGCCACCAATGGGTATCCTCGAACAGGAAACGGCCCGGCTGAACCGCGAGCAGCGAGACCTTGCGTCCCTCGAAAGTCGACTGACCGTTGTAGTGGATCCCGACGCCTTCGACCGACAACAGGTCGCCTTTGCGGATGTATTTGCGGAGCTTGTCGGCGAGCTTGCCGCCGTCGAAGTCCGGCGGATTTGCGACGCGGTCGCGGTCGAGGTCATCCATGTTCCGGACCGTGGTGAACCAAGTCTCGGTGCTCACACGGATGCGGAATTCGTCGCCGCTGCGACAGCGGAGGTTGAACGACAGTCCGTTCAGGTCAGGATCGTCGGTCACGATCCCCAGAAGCGACGTCGCCTGGGTGTAAAAAGCGGTGGTCGGCCGGCTCTGGGATGCGTCGTTCATTTCAATTCCTCCCCATTCGACAGAGCCATGCCTAACGCAAAAGATGTACTTCGTAAGATATACTCGCAAAACGGGATATTGCGGTCAGCACAACTCTGCGTGATATATTGTCACGTAATGCCCGTACTGCGTGCTTTATGACTGCGACATCGCGCGCAAGCGCTGCGTCAGCGAGTGATCATTGCCGAGTTTTTCCGCCGCGAGATCGACCGCGCGCTTGCCGTCGTAAGCCACGATGTCGATACGCGCCCCCGCGTCGATCAGCGCCGCCGCGCAATCGGCAAAGCCGTGCCACAGCGCATCGGCGAGCGGGGTGTAGCCGTTCGACGGACCCTGATAATCGAGATTGACCCCTGGCGCGGCGACGAGCAGGCGGGTGATGTCCAGGCGTCCGTTGTAGGTCGCCTTGTGCAGCGGCACGGCGCCGAATACCGGCTCGACCGCGTTCACGTCGGCGCCGGCCTGCAGCAGCGCACGGACCATGTCGGTCTGGCCGTCGCGCGCGGCGATAAGGAGCGGCGTGTGCCCATCGTCGAAGCTTCCGATAATCGGATAACGCTCCTCGGTTTTCGCGCCGGCCTGCAAGGCCGCGATCAGATCGTCGAGGCTCTTCTTCTGCACGGCGGCGATGAGCCGCGCGGCCGCGCGCGCGCGTATCGCGGGCGCGTCGCTCGGCGACGAGTTCCTTGATGCGAGCGAGCTTGCGCTGATCGTCCTGCCCTTGGCTCACCGCGACCGCGTAGTTGATATGATCGTCGAGGGTGAAGCCGTAATAGGTTTTCAGCTCGATGCGGGCGTTGCGTTCGATGAGATAGGCGACGATGTCGTCGGACTTGAACCAGATCGCCTCGACGAGCGGCGTGTGGCCGGTCGTCGTCGCCTGCAGGTCGATATGGGCGCCCGCTTCGACGAGCAGCTTGACCACGGCGAGATGGCCGCCCTGGCAGGCCTTGTGAAGCGCCGCGGCGCCCGCCCGCCGATCCACGGCATCGACAAGCGCGCCCGCCTTCAGCAGCAGCTGCGCGATTTGTTGCGTTCCCGAGCCCGCAGCCAGCATCAGTGGCGTGAGGCCGCTGTCGGGATCGAGCACATTCGGGTTGCCACCGTTTCGCGCGAGCGCCTCCTGCGTCCCCTCGACCGAGCGATGGCGGACCGCTTGCGCCAAGTCGATTGCGGAGCCTGCGTCGGATCGTGCGCCCCTGCGTCGCGGGCTCATGGCCGCTCCCTTCCTCACAGATTGCGGTAAGCGCGCACGAGCGGGGAGATGTCCCAGAACACCCGCCACTCGCTGATCAGCCGGTTGCGCACGCGCAGGAAGGTCGCGACGTAGAGATCGTATTCGTTCTGGTTCGCGATGCATTGCGCGTGCTCGTGGACGACGCACATCGCGCGGTCGCCGTCGATCATCGGCTCGCCTAACGGTTGGAAGGCCAGCATGCGGGAATGCGCCGACCAAACGTCAAAGCTGCGCAGCACCGCCGGCAAGCCGCGATAGGAGCCGAGCCAGGGCGCAAGGTCGCTCACGCCCGGCACCGGCGGGATGTTGTCCCACACCACGTCCGGATCGACGAGCTTGAGCGCGTCGTCGAACTTGCCCTGCGCGAGGTTGTGGAACCAGGCCGTTGCGATCGCGCGCGTGTCGGCCGGGTTGGGCGCTTGCGCGGGCGCCGGCAGCGCCGGCAGCTGGTCGCGCGGCGGGAATTTCGCCTTCACGTCATCGAGAAAGCCCTCATACTCGCGCAGCGCCCACACCTGCTCGAACTCGAGGAATTCCCGCATGGGCAGCCAGCCCATCGAGTTGCGGTCGAGATTTTCCAGCGAGTCGGCGTTGACGATCGCGATGATCCGATGCTGCGAGACCACTTTGTAGAGCTGGACGAAGCCCGCGCGGATGCCTTCCACTCCGTGCGCGCCTTCGAGCGCCTCGAGATCCCAGAGCTGGTCCTGCGAAATCCGCCCCTGGTAGTTCCACCGCATCTGCACATAGAACAGCATCGCTCGTCCCCTCTCTTTTGCACGTCAGCGTTGGCCCGGCGGGATGATCCAGCGCTCGCGCGCGACGAAATTGAAGGCGTAGGTCTCGTGCACATAGGGTCGCGCGGTGAGCGCGGAGGTGAAGCTGCGGTCAGCGAGCAGCGACTCGACCGCGGCGGGTTCGCGCAGCGCAAGGAGTTCGACCGCATCGAAGGGCGGTTCGCCGAACCCGTACAAGGCGTCGCGCGAAAAGCCGACGGTGTGGCGGTCGATCCCGTAGCGGCCGGCGACCGCGGCGCGGTCCTCACTGAGGCGCTGGCGGAACGCGGCGAGCGCCAGTTCCGGCCGCCGCTTCAGCAGCACGTAGATTTTGGCGCACTCGGGCGCACTCCTCCGCCATCGTCCTTGAGCGCCTGCGTCTCTGTATCGAGCACGAGGGTGCGCCAGAACGAGGCCCAGCGCGGTTCGTCCAGCCGTGCGCCTTGCAGAAACTCCGGCGACTGCAGCGAGGCCGCTTGCGCGGCTTCGTCTGCGAGCCAGATTTCCGCCACGCCCTGGTAGAACCAGGGAACGTCGCGTCCCGTCTTCAGCGGCAGGCGCGCGGCGACGAGATACTGCCTGATTTGCGGAATCTTCGCCGCAAAATCGACCGCATGGAAATTGATCCAGTAGCTTGTAAACGCCGCGTCGGAGAGGCCCGGTTTCGGGCCGGCGAAGATGAATTGGTGGATCATGCCGCCCCCCTTCATATTCGCTGAAAGACGGCTATTCCATTGGCCGGCAGGCGCGCATTGAATGCGCCGCCAGCGGAGTAGAGCCGCCCGGCATTCGTCATTCCGGGGCCGCCATAGGCTTGATCGTCGCTGTTGAGCGCTTCGATCCAGGCGGCGTCGCGCAGCGCAGGGTGTGAGACCCAGTAGCCGTCGCCGAAGGCGGCGTTGTTCAGGCTTGCGAAGACAAGGAACTCGGCCTCGCCGAGCCAGCGCCGGAACGCCAGCACCCGATTGGCGTCGTGGACATGCAGCACCTCGACATGGGGCGACTTCAGCGCCGCGTAGCGGCGGCGTAGTCGGATGATGTCCCGATAGAAGGCGAATAGCTTGGCGCCGCTTGTCGTGCGGAGGGCGGCAAAATCCTCGCGGTGATCGATCCAATCGTCGTAACGGTATGGCTCCTTGGCGCCGACCTCCTCGCCCATGAAAAACATCGGGATGCCCGCGGCGAGCAGAGTGAGGCCGCAGCCGACGCGACAGCGGCCCTCCGCCCAATAGCGATTGCCGTTGAGCGCGCCGTTGACCGCGGTCTGGATCGTGCGGGCGGAATTCACGCGACGCTCGCCGTCCATGTAGTAGGCGTTGCCGGCCTGATCGTGCGACTCGTGATAAATGACGCGACCCGGCGTCGCCTGCAGCGCGCCCGCGAGATAGGACATCGCGAGAGGCTCGTTGCCGCCGAAACCGGCGACATAAAGCAGGCGCGCATTGTGCGTGTCGTTTTGCGAGTTGCCGATGAGATGGTGGTACCACTCGGCCCACCAGACCGCGTCGAAGCCGATGCCTCCGGTCTCCTGCGGCTGGATGACCGCGGACCAGCCGGTATGATCCTCGGCGGTCAGGATGACCGAGTGCTTGACAAGCCGCAGGGTGCGCACCCACTCCCGCAGGAACCTCGTGCCCATCAAATTGGCCTCGGGCACCGGGGCGCCGCTCCCCTCCAAGTGATTGTCGCGGTGAAACGCCTGGGTGAGATCGACCCGGAAGCCATCCAAGTGAAACTCGGTCATCAGCATGACGGCGCTGCTGATGAACATCTTCCGCACGAACTCGCTGCGGAAATCCGGTGCGCGGCCGCTCGATCCGTTCTGGAGATAGCCGTCCTTGGCGGGATTGGCCCAGTCCGAGTTGGTCCCTTGGTACCAGTAATAGATATCTTTGGAATGGGTATTGCTGTCGTACAGCGATTCTGCGCGCTCGGCGTCGAATGAATAGTGGTTGTATACGACGTCCATCAGCACGGCGATGCCACGTTGGTGGCACGCGCGCACGAAATGTTTGAAGGGAACCTCGATTTATTCGATTTTTACGACCGCTATGAGCGGACTCTGCTGATCCCGGAGGCTAGAGTTTCGCGGCCGATTGTTCACCGGAACGGAGGCGGGCCCGCTCATGCAGTGGCCATCCGCGCGAGCGTCGCCAAGCGGCGAATGTTGTAGACGAAGTTTTGCAGGCCGATCTTGAGGCGCGCCCGGACGATTCCGATGGTGCGCACGACACGGCCGCCGGGCGCCGTCTCCTGCGCACCGAACACGTGTTCGATGCGCGCGCGGATGCGGCTCTTCGCCCGGTTCGCCGCCGCCTTGGCCTTCGACAGCGGATGACCGCGCGTCGCGCGGACATGAATGCGACTGCGGAAGCCTTGTGCCGTCAGCCGCGCCTCTGCCGCCGCGGAGCGATAGGCGCTGTCGCCGAACACGTCCCGTGAGGTGTTGCCCCGGCGGAGAAGCCCGTCCAACTGGCGGCTGTCGTGCTCGGCCGCGTCCGTCGCCGCATAGCGCCGGATCAGCTTGTGAGTGCGGTCGACATTCACATGATTTTTGTAACCAAAGAAGCTCTTGCCGTGCTTCTTGGTCCAGCGTGCGTCTTTGTCCTTCTGACGGTTCTTGGCCGGCTTTTCCTCCCACGCCGGAGGCGTCTCGCCGCGCTTGAGCACCTCGTTCTCCTCACGCGTGTTGCGCGGCTTCGGCGCCGGCACAATGCTCGCGTCTACCATCTGCCCGCCGCGTGCAATGTAGCCCTTGGCGTTGAGCTGTCGGTCAAACTGGTCAAACAGCTTGTCGATCAGCCCGGCCTGCGCCAGTTTCTCGCGGAATAGCCATAGGGTCGTGCCGTCCGGGATGCCATCCTCAAAGCCAAGCCCGAGAAACCGCGTGAACGACAGCCGGTCGCGCACCTGATACTCGATCTGCTCATCCGACAGATTGTACAACGCCTGCAGGACTAGCATGCGGAACACAACAAGCGCGTCGAGCGGCTTGCGACCGGCCTTGCTCTTCTTCGCCTCCTCCGGCGTCAGCACGACCGCCTCGATGTCGGCGCGGAAACTCTCCCACGGAACCAGCCCTCCGATCGTCTCCAGCGGATCGCCCTTCTCCAACAACGCCGCCAACCGCCGCTCAGCGTCAAAAAACCCCAATTGTCCCATCGTCTCGCTCCGCGAAATCAACTCGCGCCAACGAGATTCGCACAGCACACGACCGCAGCCAATTATTCGAAGTCCCCTGAATAGATCGCGCCCGCCGCTTGAATACTCCGTCGCGAAGTAGTGCGAAGAGCCGTAGCCCCAGGTCCACCCCTCCGCTTCCGTCGCCGGCATCAGTTCGATCGCGTTGACGCCGAGTTCGACCAGTTGGTCGAGCAACCCGATCGCATCAATGAACGATCCAGGCAGCGGAGCGCCGTTGGCGTCGCGCCGGTTCAGGCCGAGACCGGCGACATGCATCTCGTAAATAATCAAATCTTCGAGGCGGTCCGGCACCGGCCGTAGCGGGTCGTATTCATTCGCCCAGAACTCCGTCTCGCTTGCCCACTGCGTCGGCGGAAAGTTCTCGTCGTCGAGACGCCTGGTGACGGTTTCCGGATCGATGACGACCGAACAACCCTTGGTTCCATCGAGGTCCTGGCGGGTCCCATTCCACGGCGGCTCGCCCGGGCGCGGAGCTTCCGGATTCTTCAGCCCGCTTCCGACCTGGCAACGGGAGTAGAGGTCGGTGCGATAGGCGACGGAGCTGTCATCCTTTGTTACGCGGAACATGTAGAGCTGGTGGTCCCAGCCGGAAAAGTCCGCAAGGGCGGGATCGGCGGGATCGCTCGCCCAGACGCCGTCGTCGCCTTTGGCAAGCGTGAACACGTGCTTCACGCCGCGCCCGTCACTCCAAATATAACCGGAGGCGGGGTCGCCGATGACGGCGTCGACCCCGTGCGCATTCGGCGCCCAAACCGAAAACGTCAATGCCGGCGCGTTCGCTCCATCGCGCCAAAGCTTGTTGGCGCCAAGCCTGCGGCTGTGAGTGAGCCAATAGCGCTCGACCTGCCCGTTCTCGCGCAGCGAGAAGTCGCGATGTTGCGCCGTCGAGTTGGGGTCGGCCGCCTCGGTCGCAATGCCCCACATATTGTTGCGTTGCGGGGAATCGACGATCACGCCCCAATGAAAGGTCCATCCGCGTTGCGCGTCGTCCAAGTTCACATCGGCGCGCCAGGCGGCGCACCCGTCTGGCGCCGTGAATTCCTGCATGGATATCGTGCGCCATTGATTGGAATAGCGGCCATCGGCGTCCCAACTCCCGACGAGGCGCACATTGCGAAAGATCGCGCCGCGAAGACCGGTCAGCCATTCGAGCCGCACCCTGAGCTGAGCCATAAGCCGCCTCCCCTGCGCTAGGTAAACAGCTTATACGTGTGTGTATAGTATAATACAATTCACACGTGCTTGACGTGCGACAGCGGCCGCCGGCCCGCACCGCCGGGGCGCTTCGCGGCGAGTCTTAGGCTGAAGACCGCCCGCTGCGGCTCGTATCCGATGGGCTCGTTCGCCCGGCGTGCCGATGCAGGCGCGCGCTTTCGGTCACCCGTCCGCTATTTTCCTTCGAGCGTGAAGACCGGCTCCCATTCCGGACCGGGGGGCTGCGTCGCCAAAAGTTCGGCTCGCCGCAGAAACAATGCCGCCGGCGGATCGATGTCGGCGATGCGGGCGAAGCAACGAACTGCGCCGACGAAATCGCGCGCGCGCCAGCACGCGAGCCCTTCAGCGTAGATCGCGGCCCGCGCCGTCTGCTCTGCGGTCTCGCCGCCGCGCTCGGCCAGCGGATCGTAAATCCTGACCGGCTGGGAACGCCCTCTCACGCGGATCGCGCCGAGTTCGCGCCACGCAAACGCCGCGCCGGTGAGCTTGACCGTCGTTTCCGACGCGATGATGCACGTGCCGAAATACTTATTGGCGCCTTCGAGCCGCGAGGCGAGGTTCACGGCATCGCTCATCACGGTGTAATTGAAGCGCCGGCGCGAGCCGATATTGCCGACCAGCGCCTCCCCTGAATTCAGTCCGATCCGGTGGCCGAGATAATGTCCCTCGAAGGCGACGGCATCGCGGTTCATCGCTTCCAGCCGGGTCTGGCACAACAATGCCGCACGCACCGCATGGCGGGCATGATCGGCGTCAGCCACCGGCGCGCCGAACACGGCAACGACGGAATCGCCGATATACTTGTCGACATAGCCGCCCTGCGTCTCGATGATGTCGGTCATCGCCGAAAGATACTCGTTCATCAAGGCGACGAGCGCGCCGGGCGTCATCGTTTCGGCGATCGAGGAAAAACCGGCGATATCCGAAAAGAACACGGTGACGTCGCGCATCTCGCCGCCGAGCGCCGGCAACTTGTTCGACGCCAGCATCTTCTCGATGACTTGTGGCGCGAGGTAGAGGCCGAAGGTCGCGCGCAGGAAGCGTTCGTCCTTGTCGGCCATGATAAAGCGATAGCCGACCGTCGCCGTCAACGCGGCAAGGCCGGCGACAAACGGCTCGATCAGCGGCAATGCCAAAGCCTGCATGAAAGCGATGGTGGCGGCGGCCGTCCACGCGGCGGCGAGACCGAGATAAACGAGAATGGCGCCGAACGGCGAGAGCACAATCGCGGCAAGCGCCGTCATTGCGGCGAACGCGACCGTGATCAGACCGTTGGCGACGCGGCCGAGCTCCACGAGCGCATCGCTGCGGATCAGGTTGTTGACCCCGGTCGTATGAACATAGACGCCGGCAATCGAGTTGCGGGTGAATTGCGGGGTCGCGGGCGGCGTTGGCAGCGCGCAGCGCGGCCCCCGCGCGCCCTCGCGCCCCGTTGCCAGGCGTTTCGACGTGACCCTGCGATCCTCGGTTTCCAGCAAGGTGCCGAACAGCACGACCTTGCCGTCGAAGTTGCGACGGAAGAACTCCTTCTCGCCCTTTTCCGCGCAGGCGTACAGATCGGCGAACGAGAAGGTTGGAATGTCGTCCCCGCCGCCTTCGAAATTCAGCGTCATCGTGTTCGCGACGGCGCTCGGAATGCGGTAGCCGGCGAGCGTCATCCTCCCGTCCGGCCCGATCTCGGGCGCGACGCCGAGCGCGCGTGAAGCCAACTCCACCGCCATCGAGGCCGCCGGCGCGCCGGCGCCCGGCAAGGTGAGCGGCAGCCGGCGGACCACGTTGTCCGGATCGTTGTAGGTGTTCAGGGCGCGGATGTTCCGGTCATGACCGGCCGCGATCCGCTGCCCGGGCGAGGGAAGGATCGGCTGGTCGCGGTGCAGGGCCTCGCCCAGCACCACCTTTCCGGCGCGGGCGCCGAGCGCAAGCGCGCGCAGGAAATCGCGGTCGAAACCATGCAGCCGCGCGCCCAACATCTCATCGCCGAAGGGAATCTCGGACTGTTCGATCAAGGTCGGAAAAATGATGTCGAAGCCGACCACCTTCGCTCCGCCTTCGATCGTGGCGGACAGAACGCGGCCGATCTCGCGCGTCCAGGTCAGGATCGGCGACCCCTTGAATGGCGGAGCGTTGAAGCTCTCCTCGTCGATGACGATGGCGACTGCGGGCGACGCGGCCGGGTCGTAGCGCTTGCCGAAAACCTCCCAGCGCAGCGCCGTGAGCAGGTCGATGGAAAGGCCGTGGACAGCGTCGAACAGCGGCGATGCGAACAACACGCCGACCGTCAGAGCGATGGCGAGAGCGGCGAGCGTGTCGCGCTTGCGGACCCGCCTGACACGCGATCCGGTTAGCCGACCAGGCAACGGGCTATTCGAGGCGCAACAGGCGGCCGATAACCGGCGTCGCGCCCGGCTTTGATTCGGGATCGACCTTGAAGACGGTCGTTTGGCCGTCGAAGGTCGCGGCGTAGACCCCGCCCGGCGCGAGCGCCTTCTTGGCCGTGGCGAAATCGTAGAACTTGCCGTGCAGGAGAGATTTGCCGCGCAACGCCACCTCGTGGCGCTCGCCCTGTTTGTCGAGGCGCTCGACGACCAGCTTGCCGTCGCCATTCACCTCCACGAGCGGCGACAGGCCATAAATCGTAATTTGTGGCGGCGACGTGGCCTGCTGTGCGGGCGTCAGCCCGCGGAAAACGGTCGCTGCGCTTTCACGCGCCTGTCGATCGGTCAACTGCTGCCCACGGCCATCGCAATCGACCTTGACGCGCTGGATATCGCTCTGATGAACCATGCTCTGCTCAGCGCCGACGATCACGGTGCCTCCAGTGATCGTCTCGCGCCAGCATGACTTCATATATCCGAGCACGATCGTATCTTTCGGCCCGAGCTTGATCACCTGTCCGGGCGCGACATAGTCCATGAATTCGATGCCGGCGGGCTTGCCCTTTATTTCTTCGACCACGGCGACCGGCGCCTGCGCCGTCGCCGCTGCAAAGCCGAACAGTCCCATCGCCGCCAGGGCCGATCCGAGAATGCGTCGCATGGCGCCATCTTTCGTAAAACTGGCTTTTCCCTCCTGAACTTACTCTGGCAGCGGCGATCGGAATAGATCTAAATCAAGCTCATCGGGCTGGCTGGGCGTATTGGAGCAAGCGTGAACTCGTCGAAGAAGGTAAATCTTGCTTTGCAGGGGGGCGGCGCGCATGGCGCGTTCGTCTGGGGCGTGCTCGACGAGCTGTTGGAGGACGGACGGCTTTCGATCGACGCGATCAGCGCAACCAGCGCCGGCGCGATGAACGCGGTCGTCGTCGCCTACGGTATGACGGTCGGCGGACCGAAGGCCGCGCGCGACAAGCTCCGCACATTCTGGCGCGCCGTATCACGGATGGAACGGCTTTTCGGCCTCGCCTGGTCGCCCTTCGACCGTCTGGCGCAGACGCTCGGCTTGCCGCCCGAATATCATCCCTCCCATGCGGCAATCCATGCGGTGACGCATATCGTCCCGCCGCAGCTTCTGAACCCCCTCCATTACAACCCGCTCAAAGACCTCTTGCTGAAGGTGGTCGACTTCGCCCGCTTGAACGAAGCGCCGGCGATCCACTTGTTCCTCAACGCCACCAATGTGCGCACCGGCAAGATCAAGGTGTTCGAAACGCCGTCGATCACGGTCGACGCCGTGCTCGCCTCCGCTTGTCTGCCGCCGTATTTCCAGGCGGTCGAGATCGACGGCGAACACTATTGGGACGGCGGCTATCTGGGCAACCCGGCCTTGTTTCCGCTCATCTATCGGCACGGGTCGCGTGACATCATCATCGTGCAGGTGAGCCCGATCACGCGCGAGGGCCTGCCGCGCAGCGCGGCCGACGTGATGCACCGGATCAATGAGATCAGCTTCAACTCGTCGCTGATGCGCGAGATGCGCGCGGTCGCGTTCACGACCAAGCTGATCGACGAGAACGAACTCGACGAGAAAAAGCACAGCCGCATGTTCATGCACTGGATCGGCGATGACCAATCGATGGCGCGGCTCGGCGCAGCGACCCAATTCCACCCGGATTGGGACCTGCTCTGTCATCTGCGCAAGCAAGGACGCGAGACCGCCAGGGCGTGGCTCAAGCAGAACGTGGACCAGATCGGTTGCCGGTCCACCATCGATCTCGCCGAGATGTTTCTCTGACGAGACGCCGGCGCATGCACGAGTCGCGCCGCCGCTCGACATCCTGACCGCGCAGGGTCCGCCGATGCGGAGCGGATCAGCCAGTGTGCCGGCGCAGCGCGCTCGCGATCTCGCTTGCACCCAGCCGCGTGCCGTCATCGCCTTCGATCAACACGACGGAATGGCCGGTCTTGCTCATATGCGAGGCCCAACTGATCGCCTCGTCCATCGAGAGCGCTTCCTTGTACAAGAGTCGCTCTTTCTCCATCGGCGAGATGTTTTCTGCGCCGGACGGCGCGCTGTAGATCTTGAACATTCGGCGTTCCTTCGTCGGTGAACGGGAGAGATGAAACCCGGCTCATCGCACCCTGTCTCAGACTAGCAGGGCGAAACCGGTCCTTCTAACCAAACTGCAAAGCCCGAACTTGGATGCATTACGCAACCAAAAAATGGCCCCTGCCCGTTTGAGCCAGATCAACAAAGTGAACCGCTTGCCTGTAGAATGAGCAGACGGCTTGCGGCGATTATCATTTGAGCGGGTGTTGCGCGCCATGCCCTCTGGTGCACAATAGCCCAAGGAGCACTGCGAACAGCGCGCGACGGGACCATGCCGGCCTTTCCGATCCGCTACGACGAACCGCTCTATCGGCCCCCCAGCGAAGGGCGCAACCTGATCATCCAGGCGACGATCGGCTGCTCGTTCAACCACTGCACCTTCTGCTCGATGTACAAGACGAAGACGTTTCGGGCGCGCCCGCTTCCCGACGTTTTCGCCGACACCGACACGTGCGCCCGCTTCTGGCCGGACGCCTCGCGCATATTCCTCGCCGACGGCGACGCGCTGGTGCTTTCCGTCGATGATCTTTCCGCGATCCTCGACAAGCTCGCGGCGGCGTTTCCGGCGCTCGAGCGCGTCTCCTGCTATGCCACGCCGATCAATCTGACCCACAAGCCGGTCGGCGAGCTGCAACGGCTGCAGGCAAAGAAGCTCTCGCTCGTCTATGTCGGCATCGAGTTCTGGCGCCGCGGTCATACTCAACCGCATCCGTAAGGGCGCAACGCCCGACACTATTGTCGAAGCGCTTGGCCGGGCGCGCGAGGCGGGCATCGCCGTCTCCGCGACGGTCGTGCTCGGGCTCGGCGGCACGCGTTTGTGGCGCGAGCACATCGACGGAACCGCGGACGTCGTGAACCGCGCGCCGCCCGATTTTCTCTCGACGCTTCAGCTTCGGCTTTCCGAAGACGAAGTCGAGGAGTTCGTGACCCGGTTCGAGCGCGACGGCACGCCTTTCGAGGAACAGGACGATGCGGGTGTGCTCGCCGAGCAGGAGCGGCTTCTGCAGCGGCTCGATCCACCCCGGCCGGTCACGTTCCGCTCCAACCACGCCTCGAACTGCCTGCCGCTCGCGGGAACGCTCCCTCACGATCGCGATCGGCTACTTGCGCTGATCGCGCACGCACGCCGCGGCGCGCCCGTGCTGCGGCCCGAATTCATGCGCGGGCTCTAGATTCAGCGTCCGCGCCCGCGGGCGTTTGTCGCGATAAAGCAGGAGGTGGCGCCCCATGATTCGTGGCTATAGCGACCATGCGGCCAATGAACGGACGTTTCTTGCCTGGGTGCGCACGGGCATCGCCGTGATCGCCTTCGGGTTCGTCATCGAGAAATTCAACCTGTTCTTGGATGCGATCGCGAGATCCGCGGCCGCCGATGCGGCGCATCAAAATCCGGTGGACAATCTTTCCGGGCCGTTCGGGCGCTATGTCGGCCTTGCGCTTATCTTCGGCGGTCTTGGTCTTCTACTGTTCGCAACGGCGCGTTTCCTTGGGACGAGGAGGCTGCTCGACGACACCGAGACGCACGTCGCCAGTGGCGCTCGTGCCGAGTTGATTCTATTGGCGCTGTTGATGTCGGTTGTTGCCGGCTACAGCGTTTATCTCGTGGCCGCCTGATCGGGGCTCGGTGATTCGGCACTTCTTTGACATGCCTGACGGATCGCGCGGCGAAGCGCCCGAAATCTCTGCGCGCGCCATACCGATTAACTCCGCATTAACCTCGCCGCGCCGTAATGAGCGCGAGCGGGCGTGTTCGGGGCGGCCAGCACAGGGTCGCCTTGAACATGCCCCGCACGACAATCGGGCGCTTCTCACTGCTGGGAACGAGGCGCCCGGCCAGCCCCTTCAGCCGGATGGCATGCGGGTTTGTGCGGGGGCGAAACGCCCTCTTTTGGTCAAGTTTGGCGCGGAACCGAGACGCTGTCGCGTTTCGGAGAGAGCGTTTCCGGATCGAGCTTAACCAACGACCTGCCTTGACGGCCGCGCCTCGGGTGAACGTTGCGGCTCGCACGCCCCGACGGAGTTGCCGAAGAACCGCCATGAACCAATTGCCCGGCCTCGCTTCCGAAATCTCGATCATCGGCCTGTTTTTGAAGGCCGACTGGGTCGTCAAGCTCGTGATGATCGGGCTGCTCATGGCGTCCATATGCGTGTGGGCGATCGCCATCGACAAATTCATCCTCTACAGCCGAACACGGCAGGCGATGAAGCAATTCGAGCAGGTGTTCTGGTCGGGCCAGTCGCTTGAGGAGCTCTATCGCGCCCTCTCCACCCGGCCGACCGACTCAATGGCCGCGTTGTTTGTCGCGGCGATGCGCGAGTGGAAGCGCAGCTTCGAGGGCCCGCAGCCGGCCCTCGCCAGCCTGCAGATGCGGCTCGATAAGGTGATGGACGTCACCATTCAGCGCGAGGTCGAGCGGCTGGAAAGATGGCTCCTGGTGCTGGCCACGGTCGGCTCGGCAAGCCCCTTTGTCGGTCTGTTCGGCACCGTGTGGGGCATCATGAACAGCTTCCAGGCGATTGCGGTGTCGAAGAACACATCGCTCGCAGTGGTTGCACCGGGCATCGCGGAGGCCCTGCTCGCAACTGCGATCGGCCTCGTCGCTGCCATACCAGCGACCATTTTCTACAATAAGTTCTCGTCCGAGGTGAACAAACAGGCGACAAGGCTGCAGGGGTTCGCCGACGAATTCTCTGCCATCCTATCACGCCAAATCGATGAACACGTCTAAGCCTCTGAAAAATAAGGGGCAAGCAAAGCAGTGAGGGGCGTACGCGCAGAGGGGCGCGGGCGATAGAAAGCACGGGGACTGTGGGAATGGCCATGATGCTGGCCGCAGGCGGCGCATCGGGGAAGCGCCGTCACCGCCGCAAGCCGATCATGAGCGAGATCAACGTCACGCCGATGGTCGACGTGATGCTGGTCCTGCTCATCATTTTCATGGTGTCCGCCCCGCTCCTGACCGTCGGCGTGCCGCTCGACCTGCCCCAAACCCAGGCCAAGGGCCTCGAACAAGACAAAGAGCCGCTGACGATCTCGGTCAGCACCGACGGCAAGGTTTTCCTGCAGAACAGCGAAATCGCAGTCGAGGAGCTTGTTCCCAAACTCAAGGCGGTCACCGAGGCGCGCGGCGGGATGGACGAGCGCATCTTCGTGCGCGGCGACCGCCGGGTCGATTACGGCACGGTGATGCGCGTGATGGGCAGGATTTCCGCCGCCGGATTCCGCCGCGTTGCTCTCGTCACCGAAGTCGAGCAGGGGTCGTAGCCGATGCGGCGGAGCGCGCTCATCATATCGGCCTCGATCCACGCTGGCGTGCTCCTGTGGGGCCTCGTCTCCTTTGGCGTGAAGCCGCTCGAGGCGGGCATGACCGAGTTGCTTCCGGTCGACATCATTTCGGACACCGACTTCTCGCAGTTGACGGCCGGGGTGCGGACGGCCGCCAAGGTCGAGAAGCCGAAGCAGCTTGTCGAAAAGATCGACGCGCCCAAACCCGTCGAAGAATCCAACCTCAAGGTCAGCCCGAAGCCGGAGATCAAGACCGCCTCGGCCGAGCCAATGCCCGTCACCGACTTCAAGCCGCCGGAGCCGAAGCCGGAAAAGGCGAAGGCCGAGCCCGAGCCGGAGCCGAAGCCGGAAAAGGCCAAGGCGGAGTCCGAGGCAAAGCCGGAAAAAGCCAAGGCCAACGAGCCCGATCCGATCGCCGAGGCGCTGAAGAAGGAAGAGGCAAAGCGCAAGGAAAAGGAAAAAGAGGCGAAGAAGCGCGAGGAGCAGAAGCGCCGCGAAGAGGCGAAGAAGCGCGAGGAAGCGAAGAAGCGGGAGCAGGCGTTCGATCCGAACCGGATCGCCGCCCTCCTCGACAAGCGCTACCCGCAGCGCCAGGCCGCGGCCGGCGACACGCTCAACACGACGCCTTCGCTCGGCCTGCCGAGCGGGACGGCCGCCACCCTGTCGCAAAGCGAGATCGACGCGCTGCGCGCGCAAATCCAGGCGTGCTGGAATCCGCCCGCCGGAGTGCTCGAGGCCAAGGAGCTGATCGTCCGGGTGCGCCTCCAATTGCGCCAGGACGGCTCGCTCTCCGCCGACCCGATGCTGCTCAATCGCGGCAATCACCCGATCTTCCAGATCGCCGCCGAAAGCGCGCTGCGCGCGATCAAGCGCTGCCAGCCCTACAAGCTGCCGATCGCGAAGTATGAGATTTGGCGGGACGTCGAGGTCACTTTCGATCCCCGCGACATGTTCCGCGGCTGACCGGGCGACCCTGCGCGGGCGCCCTCGGCGCTGGCGCGACGATAGCGATCCCGGATCGCTCATTTCCCGAGAATCAGGCGCGCGACCCGCGGTTCGCATTCCGCCCGGCTGAGCCGCCGACGGGCTGCCCGCTGCGCTGCATTGCGGCCGATCATTAACAAATCGTAGGCGGCCGCCGCCGCCCTCGCGCCACCATAATTCGCTCGCATTCCGACGCATGAAGGAATTGACACCAGGATCAGAACATTCGGTTTGGAGGAAATGTCCGCCATGCACGAGCGACTGACGCGTCGCGGTCTCCTCGCCGCCACCGCCGCGGCGGGGGCGGGCGCGCTGCTTGGGCTGCCGCCGCAGCCGGCGCGCGCGGTGCTGAACATCGACGTCACCCAGGGCAATGTGCAGCCGCTGCCGATCGCGCTGCCCGATTTCGTCGGCGGCAGTCCCGCCGACTCTGAGCAGGCGCGCGCGATCACCCAGATCATCAGCGGCGATCTCAAGCGCTCGGGCCTGTTCGCGCCGATCGATCCGGCCGCCTTCATCGAGAAGATCACCACGATCGACGTCGTCCCCCGCTTTCCCGATTGGCGCGCGATCAACGCCCAGGGACTGGTGACCGGGCGCCTCACCCGCCAGGCGGACGGCCGGCTCAAGGCCGAATTCCGCCTGTGGGACGTGGTCGGCGGCGCCCAGCTCGCCGGCCAGCAATACTTCACCTCGGCCGACAATTTCCGCCGCATCGCCCACATCATCGCCGATGCGATCTACGAGCGGCTGACCGGCGAGAAGGGCTATTTCGACACCCGCATCGTGTTCATCGACGAGACCGGGCCGAAGGACCGGCGCATCAAGCGCCTCGCGCTGATGGACCAGGACGGCGCCAATGTGCGCTATCTCACTCGCGGCGACGACCTTGTGCTCACGCCGCGCTTCTCGCCGACGACGCAGGAAATCACCTATATGTCGTTCGGCCAGGGCGATCCGCGCGTCTATCTCCTCAATGTCGAGACCGGCCAGCGCGAGATCGTCGGCAACTTCCCCGGCATGACCTTTTCGCCGCGCTTTTCGCCCGACGGCCAGCGCGTGATCATGAGCCTGCAGCAGGGCGGCAACTCCAACCTGTTCGTGATGGACCTGCGTTCGAAGACGACGACGCGGCTCACCGACACGCCGGCGATCGACACCGCCCCGTGCTATTCGCCGGACGGCACCCGCATCTGCTTCGAATTGGATCGCGGCGGCCGGCAGCAGATCTATGTCATGCCGTCGAACGGCGGGTCGGGGCAGCGCATCAGCTTCGGCGACGGCGCTTACTCGACGCCGGTGTGGTCGCCGCGCGGCGACTTCATCGCTTTCACCAAGCAGACGCAGGGCGGCTTCGGCATCGGCATCATCAAGCCGGACGGCAGCGGCGAGCGCCTGTTGACCGAGGGCTACCATAACGAAGGGCCGACCTTCGCGCCGAACGGCCGCGTGCTGATGTTCTTCCGCGATCCCGGCAACGGGCCGTCGCTGTTCACCATCGACGTGACGGGGCGCAACGAGCAGCGCGTGCAGACGCCGAGCTTCGCCTCCGATCCCGCCTGGTCGCCGCTGTTGAGCTGAGGCAAAGCGAGCGGGCGCGGTTTGCGGTGAGACAATGCGGACGGCGCGCAGTTTGCGGCGAGACAATGCGGACGGCGCGCTGGGGCTGCGGTTCCCTCTCCCCGCGCGGGAGAGGGTGGCGAGGAATGAGCGCAGCGAATTCCTCGCCGGGTGAGGGGGCGCTGTGCTCGCGCGGCAACGAGGGCACGCCCCCTCACCTGCTCGCCGCTGTCTCACTCGGCCTTGCTTCACCTCTCCCCGTTGGGGAGAGCCGGTGTCACTTCCCCTCTCCCCGCAAGCGGGGAGAGGGGAAGTAGCGCCGTAGATTCCAACTGAGGCGGAAAGGGACAATTCGGCTTGGTCTCGCTGGGGACGACCCGGGTCTCCGCTTCAAGGCCCATCGTCAGAATGACCGAAGCGGTATCCATTCGCGGCTGCGCAGCGAATGCCCGCGTCGGCCGAACCTCGAACCAAAGCCTTGGAAGGTCGCTTCTAGCTTGGCTGAGCGGAACTGAGCGACATATATAGGCCCATTCACGGCGGACGGCTTGTTCAAATACAGGACTGTTCCGAAGCCGTGATTAAAATTCAACCATCTGCTCATCGATCGAATGATCGAGCATAGGCTTGACTTGATCTCCAACCTCGAAAGGAACGCCGGCGAATGTCAGCGAGGCGCGTGTTATCGAAACTTGGCCGCTCAGGTTCGGTTCGAGCCGCCAATTCCGGGTTAGCGCTGGGCGTGACGTGATCGTGAGATTGCCGCGGAAGCCTGCGTCCTGACCGATGGTCTGCCCGGTCAGCCGCTGCAGATCCTGGCCAAGGCCCTGATTGACGATGCCGCCGAGGGTGCCGACCAGATCCCCAGCTGTACTGGAAATTTGGCCGCTCAGGTGTGCTGCGCCGGTAAGCGGCGTCGAGATAATCAACCGTTCATCTCGAGTTACGATTTAAAGCGGACCGCGCTCAACGGTCCAGCTGATGCTTGCGTTATTAAGGAGATCAGTTGTGGGCTTCTCCTGCTTACCCTCAAACTTGCGGGGCGCTTGCGCATCAAGTGCAGTCCAAATCGCCAAATGTGCGATTGCAACTGGTGCAACTATCGTCAAGGAGCGCGTCACCGGCTCGAGCGGCAGCACAGGTGCAAGCCTTGGCGCACGGCTAGGCCCTGCTCCCGGCCAAAAATTATAGGCGACGGTCAAACTGCCGGTCACGAGCACTACGACAAGCAATGCGCCGACGACGACCTTGCGCATCCAAGCTCCCTCCATCGGGAATCAGCCAAGTCTCAGGTTGCCGAAAATCTGAGCACGATTAAGTCAAAACAGTTGTATGTACCGAAACCTCAGATTTGGACGTATTGGTGGTGCAGCCCACCGACGAGCGCATGAGACGCAATTTATCCCAAAACGAGGAGTACAGTTTTTATTTCCTTAAGGACATAGGTAGCTTTTAATACGTATTCATTTTCATCGCTGCAAGCCCGAGGCCCAAACCCCGCGTGGCGCCGACAATGATCGCGGTCTTGCTTTGGTCGTGTTTTGGTGCAGCGGTAGCCATGGATTCTCCTCATTAACGTCCTGTTTTTGAGACGGTTCGTTAGTTTAACGAGAGTATAGTTTAACGAGAGTATATAGGTAAACGTCACCCGTGCCAGTGAGTTCGCGATCGGCAAGCGGTCGCGCGTGATCGCGGTCGAGTTCGTAACGCTTCGAAATATTCGTCGACACACTCGCGGGCCTGAGCAGCCTTTTTATGGAGGGCGGAATGCGACTGTTAAGGAAACGGGTCAACGGGTATGTGGATGCCGGCCGGTTGCATGCCGGTCGCGTGGTGTATTGCAGCAATGAAGAAAACGCCGGCGATCACAACTCGCCCTCATGGGCGGCGCGGCACTACGCTCGTCATTCCGCCGCAATCGGGCGGTCGCGCATTCGTTTCGGAATCCAATCTGCGTCCGCGCTTATGACGCGGACTAATGTTCCATCCTGATCGACGAGGGAGTGAGTGAAAAAAATATCGTTGATCTCGACCACGCGCAGATCAGTCGATGGCGACCAGCGCAAGGTGCCGTAAATGTCCGGAGGCCAAATCAGCCACCTCGACCCGTCCTCAAGCTCGACGGAATAGGTTTTCTGGTGCGTCTTGATAAACACGGACTCTGTCACGCGATTGTGTATCGGGTTGCGGTGAGCTTGAATTAGCTGTACGCGGCACCAGTGGGTGCCGGCGTCAATGGAAGCCGGCACCCGCCCCTCACCAAGCCGCTTACGCGGCCCGTGCCTGCCCGCCTTCTGAATTCGGATCACTCTTGGGGATTCTTGTTTTCGCAGCCGTCTCTACTCCCTCTGCAATCTCCGTCTTGAGCTTTCCGGAAGCAGGTTTGCCCGAACGTCCAGGGCCACCCGCAGCGCTTGACACCGCGCAGCAGGAAGCGGCCGACGAACTGATCAACGGCCCCCGCCGCGGCGTATACGGTCCCTTCCGGCCTCTGCTGCACCGCCCGCCGCTGCTGCGCGTGGTCGCCAAGTTGGGCGAGACGCTGCGGTACGAGGGCACGCTCGATACCGCGCTGTGCGAATGGACGATCTGCGTAGTGGCGCGCGAGCTGTCCAACGTGTTCGAGTGGGACATGCACCTGCCGCTCGCTGTGGCAGCCGGGGTGCCAGGTGCGGCACTAGTCTAGCCGCTCTGGACGCCGGGGAGCCATCACCAGACGACCTGCGTAGCGACCTTGCCCTCGCTCGCACGATTGCCCGCGCACTCATCGGCCAGCACCGCCTGAGCGACGAGACCTACTCGGATTCACTCCAGGAGTGGGGCGAGCCGACGATGGTGGAACTGCTCACCCTGGTGGGTTACTTCGCGATGGTGTGCTGGCTGATGAACGTAGCGCGCACGCCAGGGCCGACGACCTGAGCTAAGTTCTTGCGGCGGCTGGCGACCTATCCAACCATTTGGGCCTGCTGCTCCTGGTATCAGGTGCGGCTGATCCGCCGGATCGTTAACGAGATGCTTACCACGCTGGAAGCTCTACCCGTGTGGCCCTAGCGTTACATGCTATCGTTGAGAACTGGCCGCGTGGTAGTATGAGTGCAGAATCGCGGCCGTCAGAGGGGGACAGGCTATGGCCCCTAAGTTGTTCATTAGTTACCGGCGCGACGACAGTGCAGGTTACTCCGGCCGGGTACACGACCGACTGCAACGGGAGTTTGGCCGCAATCTCTTATTTATGGACGTCGACTCCAGTTCGGCGTCAATTTCAGCAACGTGCTCATTGAGGAGGTCGCCAAGTGCGACGTGCTCCTTGCGGTCATCGGTCCCGAGGTCCGGTTGCTCGCGGTTGACGAACTGCGCGAGTCTCCCATCAACATGCGGAGGGCCGCATGACGGCGTGTGCTAAATTAATGTCGGTGACGATGGCGAGACGCTCTCGGTCAAGATCCCGTTGCGGCTGCGAAAGCGCGGCGGACGCAAGCTCATGCTGGCGCCAGAGGGCACGACAGCTTCGTTCCCGCAACGGACGCGCGTGGATAACGCCATGGTCAAGGCTATCGCACGGGCCCACCGCTGGCGGCGGATGCTGGAGAACGGCACCCACGCGACCATCGCCGAGATCGCCGCCGCCGAGAAGATGAATGAGTTCCTACGTCGGGCGCGTCCTGCGACTGACTCTCCTGGCACCGGATGTCGTCGAGGCGATCCTGGGTGGACGACAGCCGGCGGAGATGACGCTGGCGGTGTTGATGCGGCCATTTCCAATCAATTGGCAGACTCAAAGTGAAAGCTTTCGATCCAAAACGCCATCAGGCAGCTAACTTTTCGAGCATCTGGCTGCGCATATCCCTTCCATCAACTTCCTTCTCCACGACAAGGAAAAGTCCTTTGCCGCCACTTCGGCTCTCCCACAGTCGCCCGATCGCCCTTTTCTCATTGGTGTCGTCAATGCCTGCGCCGGCGAGAAGCGCGCCTTTGTATTCAACGACGACGAAACGCCCGTCCGTGAGCTGCACTACGAAATCGGGATAGAACTTGTCGCTCGCCGTCGGCAGCCAGAACGATTGCGGGTGACGGGCGACGTTGCGAATCCAGAACCTGACCTGCAGCAGGCTATCGAGCGCCTGCGCGCACCCGGAACTCCTCGCCCGCCTCCGTGCCGTCAAAGGCCGGCACTGCGTCGGTGCCCAGGAAATGCTTGGCGAAGCGGAAGCGGCCCGTATATCGATGCCGCTTCTGATCCGCATACATGCCGTCCCGAAAGGCGAAACCATTGTCGAAGGAGATGTCGACCGTCGCCTCGGGCGCGAACAAATAGCGCTGATAGACCTTGTTCCGTTCGGCGGCGCGTGCGGCGGCGATCCTCTCGTGGAGCTTGCGGGCAAGGATAAACTTCGTCCGCATCAGCGCCGCGATGCTCAGCTTCCGGGGGCCGACCAGATGCCCGATGCAGTCGGTCAACCATTTCAGCAGGTCTGATTGATGAATGTCCGGCTGGCGCAATTGACGATCGAGCCAAAGGACGAGATTCTGCGGCGTCCATCCCTCGACATCTACATCGAGCGCCAATTGCTCGGCTTCGTCGGCGAACTGATACGTGACGCGATTGCCATCGACATCGATCTCGAAGCTGCGTGCCGTTTCCCGGATCGCGAACTCTCCCTCATCCAGCCGGGCCGGATGGTTCGAAAGCTGCCAATCATGAAACTCCATGAACACGTCAGTATTGGCGAACTCGACCTCGCCCTGAATCTCCGCCATAAGGCGTGGCACGACGAAGGCTTCGCCCTGTTCGGCTGGCGAAAGCTGGTCCCTGATTTCGGTGCGGTACTTGCGGACGGCCTCGGCGAAGGCCTGCCGTTCCAGCGCGGGGATCGCCGTCGCGATCGCCGTTTCGACCTCCGGGGCCACGCGCCCGGTCACAGCGATTTCGACCTTTCCGTCCGCGGTTTCGGTGACGGATACGCCTTCCGTTGTCGCCGCCGCTTGTAGCGCCGCCAATACTTCGGGCGTCACCGGCACGACATGCCGAAAAACAGGCTTCGGCTTCTCGCGCGGCGCAAACAGACCGCTTTCGTCGAGATGCCCTTGCGCCGGCTCGATGGCGTCCTTCGCCTCGTCCTCCTCAAAGCCCATGGCAACGAGCTTGTCAGCCAAGCTAGAAGCCGCGGCGCCGAACGAGGCTTCGGACACGTGGGCATAGGCGCGGTTCAGCGAGTCCGCGGCGCGGCGTTTCGCGTAAGGCATCCGCAGCACGCGCCCGAGGAGCTGTTCGGCATCGGTCGCGCTCGGGATGCGTTGGACGGAACAGAACACATAGGCGAAGGAACAATCCCAGCCCTCCTTGAGGGCTTCGACGGTGATCACATATTCGATCGGGCATTTCTCATCGAATAGGTTGATTCCGTCGAGCTCGCGCTGGTCGCCAGTCGCGACCGCAATGCGCTCCTCCGGTATCTGCTCAACCTCGACCAGATGCTGCTTCAGCGCCTCGACCGTGACCTCCTGATTTCTCGGCTGCGCTTGGAAAAGCACGATCGGACGGATGTAGTCCGCGTCGGCTTTGGCAGCGCCATCCAGCGCTGCACGGCTCGCGATAGCGCCGTTGACCGCGTTCTGCCAGGAATCGTGTTCTGCCAGGATGATCGGCAGCTTAATCATCTCGGCGGCCTTCAATTCCTGCGCCGAGACGCTGTGCAGGATGTTGGAGTTGAAGCGCGGCGTCGCCGTGAACTCGATGATCGCGCAGGGGTTCACGCGCGCCTGCATGTCGCGCGTGAGGCCGGTCACGGCGTTGTGCGCCTCGTCCACGATCATCGGCGGCCGATGGATATGCAGAAGGTTGGCGAAGGAGAACTTCGGCCCGCCGCCCTCGTGCTGCTCCAGACCGTGCGTCGTCTTCGGCACCGCACTGAAATGCGACTCCATATTCTCGTTGTGCGAATAGACCTTGCGACCTTCGGTATTGTTCACGTGCAAGGTCTGGATCGTACCAACGACGGCGCAGGCGTTGTCCCGCATATCGTGCGGCCGGATCGTCGTGAAATCGGCGATATCAAAAACCCGCACGCGCCCTCGAACACGTCATCGAGCGCCTGGCGATACGGATGCCGCGTATTCTTCAGCGCCTCGACGGTTTGCAGGCGAATCGTATTCGACGGCACGAGCCAGAGGACGACGGGATAATCCTTCTCGATCCAGGCATCGCGCGCGATGCTGATGGCGTGCGCGGCGAGGATGGTCTTGCCGCCACCGGTCGGCAGGCGGAGACAAACGTAAGGCGCGCCCGGCAGCGCTTCGAGCGCGGTGTAGTCCCCGCGATAACGGCCAAGACGCTTCGCCTGCTCAGGTTCCTTGGTGATCGCCTGATAGGCGTTCGTCGGCCCGGTGACGCGTGCCTCCTCGAGTAAGCGGCGAAGGACAGCGAGGGTCTCGGCCTGATATGGCTTGAGCTTCATAGCCAAGCCTCAGCGCCGGGCTTTCACGTCGTAGGGCGTCTGCTTGAACGTGACGCCTTCGCGGTCGAGCGTGGGCGCGGTGACCCACGACTGCTCGCCATAGACCGTGAGCGGACCGGCGAAGGCAGGGTCTTTCTTCGCGATCTTCTCGCGGATCAGCGTAAGCGTTGCACGGGTCAGCACGTTGCCGCCATCCATGCGTTTGTCGCCGAGGATGCCGTTGTAGAGCAGCGCGAATGCGCGGCCGTCGTGGAAGCCGAGCAGCGGCGCGTGTCGCGCTTCGCCGACCAAGGCGTATTCGTCTCGCTGAACCAGATATGCGCGGCCAGCACCGGGAACCGAATATCCTCGCGGATGTGGCCTTGCTCGTCAAAAAAACGGGCGGACCGAGGCGAAAGAAGCGGAAGCCGCCGCCACCTTTCCAGCCCGCGGATTCCGATATCCCGCCCTGTTCGCCCTGAATGATCTTGTTCAGCCGTGGCGCGCAGTGGGTCACGGCGTGCTCGCCCATTTCGATGCCGATATAGCGACGGCCCATTTTGTGCGCGACGGCGGCCGTCGTGCCAGAACCGAGAAAGGAGTCGAGAACTACGTCACCCGGTTTAGTGGCGATCTGAACGATTCTTTCAACCAGCTTTTCAGGCTTGGGCGTGCCAAACGGATCGTCTCCCGAGAACAACGAGAGAATTTCTCGCTTGGCCATCTGGTTGTCACCCACTTCGGAAGCCAGCCACAACGTCATAGGGACCAACCCTGTTTCTTCGAATTTGAACTTCTTCGACCTTGGCCTGCCATTGCCATCATTCGGAAAGTAGATGCGATTGTCGTTCAGAAGGCGAATGTACTCGGACTCGGTAGCTGTCCAACACCGCCCCCGTGGAGGTTGATGAACGACGCCAGTCGGAGTTGTGATGGTGTACATTTGATTCGGCCGATAGCCTTGGGCGCTAAACGGAATTGAGCGCCAAGGGCCCCGCGGATCATCATCCGGATTTGAGTAGCCGGCGTCCGAATCGGGCAAGAGATTTCGTACTTCCTTCCAATTAACTGCTCCCGGCATAGCGTAGACAAGTATGTGATCGTGAGTTTCCGCCACCGCCGCGCGGTTCTCTCGCGAAGTCCTTTTTTGCCAGACAATGTTCGACACGAACTTACGTCGTCCGAACACTTCATCCATGACGACTTTCAGATAGTGGCCTTCGTTATCGTCGATCGACACCCAAATAAAGCCGTCCTCCGCCAACAAGTCGCGAAGCAGTTCCAGCCGCGGCCACATCATCGCGAGCCTCTGCGTGTGTTCGAGGTTGTCGTCGTAATGCTCGAACGCGGAGCGCGTGTTGTAGGGCGGATCGATATAGATGCACTTCACTTGGCCGGGCATAGAACGGCAGCAGGGCCTTGAGCGCTTCCAGATTGTCGCCCTGGATCAGCATATTGCCGGTGTTCGGATCGCCGGCCGAGAGCTCCGACGCCTCTTCGAGTAGCCGATAGGAAACGCCCTTGGCGGCACCAATGTCCTGATCGCGGGTAAGCCAGTTCAGAATCGGCATGGATTGCTCAAGACCGACATGAAGCCAATTCGGAAAACGTAGCCGCCACGGCGATAATGCGCTTTCTGTACCACACGACACTCCCGAGGGGGCGACATACAGTTTCGGCAGACTCGATTGCGGCCAAGCTCCGCACCGAGAGACTGAAAAATTCTTGCTCAATCAACGTCCGCGTTGGATTCCAGTCGCTCCCACTACCCCGCGATATTTTTGCAAATTGCGGAGGTTGCCGTCACCCGCACGCTCGCAAGCCAGCGGAGAATGTTCGGGATGGATCGACTGGCGGCCGAGATGCGATTCGGACTCTCGGTAGGGGGGCGATTCATAAGTGCATAAAAATCAATATGTTAGCTGCAATCCAGCCGGTCCGGCAGAGAATGTTGGGGATGTTGCAGTTGGTGCCGAAGGCAACTGGGGGCGAAATGAAGTACGGAAATGAATTGGGAATTGAACATCGAGCAGGCATGGCACGAACCCCAAGGCTTACGGCAGATGTCAGAGCGCTGGAGGCGCTGGAAAGAAACGACGAGGCGCAGGATGTGCGCTGGCGCTTTTTTGAGAAGACGCTCAACCCGGATTATCTCCGGGCGTACTTGAAGCGCTTGCCGGATTTCGAAGACTTTGAGGCGGAGCAGAAGGGTTGGCCTGGGCGGCGGGCCACCAGTCAGCAGAGGGAGCCGGCGTCAGGTGCATGCGGGTTCGTGACAGCGCCCGCGACTGCGGCCTGCCATGACGGAGAGGTCCTCTTCGTCGACCTCCCCTTCAACACGTACGAGCTGGGACGAAAGTTCAAATCGGCCTGGCAGTTCAAGCAGTACCTGCGGCCGCCCGAGCTGCATCTCGGATTCCGCTACATGGTTTCCGCCCTGCGCGCGCAGGGTCACGCCGCGAATATCGTGTTTCCGACCGAAACCGCCGGCGCGAGATGGAAATCGCACCTGGTGAAGGTCATCGCGGCACGCCGCCCGCTGCTGCTCGGCTTCAGGTCCTACGAGGGCTCGCTGAAGGAGCTCGTCGGCTTCATCGCCAGCCTCAAGCGCGCGGGCGTCGCGTCGACCATCTGCATCGGCGGCCATCTCGCCACATTCTCCTACGCCGAGATTCTGCGGGACTTCCATGATCTCATCGATGTGGTCGTCCTCGGCGAGGGCGAGCGTGCCATCGTGGAGATCGCGGAGGCGCTCAAGAGCCGGCGCGGCTTCGCGCATATCCGCGGGATCGCCTATCACGACGGCGAGCGGATGATCGAAACCGCTGCGCGACCGATCGAGCGGGCGATCGACCAGCTGCCGTTTCCGGTCGTGCCCTGCGCCGCGTCGTGGCGCGACGAGCCGCTGTTCGTGACGACGAGCCGAGGATGCTACGGCCGATGCTCGTTCTGCCGCTCGTCGCATTTCGGCGAGCGCTGGCGTGCCCGCGATCCCATCAGCGTGGTCGACGAGATCGAGCAGGCGGTCCAGCTCGGGATCAAGACGTTCGAGTTCGTCGACGACAACTTCCTCGGTCCCGGCCGCGCGGGCAAGCGCCGGGCGCGTGCGGTCGCCGACGAAATCATGCGCCGGAACCTGCGCATCGCCTTCCACGCGTCCTGCCGCGTCAACGACGTCGAGGAAGCGACCATGGTGGCGTTGAAGAACGCCGGGCTGATCTCCGTGAGCCTCGGCGTGGAATCCGGCGTCCAGCGCATCCTCGACACTTTCAACAAGAATACGACGGTCGAGCAGAACGTCGCCGCGCTCGAGCTGCTCGACAGGCTGGAGATCTCGACGCTGGCCTACATCATCTTCTTCGATCCCTACATGACGCTGGACGAGGCGCGCGAGAACCTCGATTTCCTCGTCCGGGTGCGCCGCTGGAAGCACGTCCGGTTCGAACGCATCATCTTCCGCAAGCTCATCCCGATCAGCGGCACCGATCTTTTCGAGCGGCTTCGGCGCGACGGGTTGCTGCGCGGAGACTATCTGCAGGGCTACCGCTTCGTGTTCAAGGACAAGAGGGTCGCCGTCCTCTCCGACTTCATGGAATCCGTGGACCTGCGCTTCGAGCGACTGTTGCAGAACGAGGCGATCCGCCGCATCGAGGGCCTTTACGGCTGCATGGAGAGCCTGGAATACTTCATCGCCCGCAAGGCAGTCGAATTCCTGTCGTGCGGCGGCTGGCACCCGCCGCACGCCCTCGCGGAGTTGAACCGTCTCGTGGCCGACGAGCTGGGCGCGGCGCTGGAGGGATCGCCCGCCGCGCCACCCCGCATGGGAGCGGCCTGACGGCCGGCGAGCGATGGAACCTCCATTCCACATGCCGCTCGAGGAACGACTGGGCGAAAGCGCGCGCCTCGCCGCCGACGTCGCGGTGATTGCCCCCGAGCTCGGCGCGGCTGCGCAGCGCCTGTTCGAACGGATCACTACGCCGAATTGGGTGCTGGAGTGGAGCCTTGCCCCGAGGCCTCCCTCAGAGGAGCTGGTACGCAGCACTCTCTCAAAGACCGCAGAAGACCAGGGCGTGACTGAGTTCACGGCCCGTTTCCTGTTCTCTGAATGGACTTACGTGGTGGACGCTTGGCAGCTCGATACGCCGGTAGCCTATGCCAATGTGCCGCGCCTCGGCCGCAAGAATCGCATGGGCGCTAAGCAGAGGGCCCGACTCTGGCCGGTATTTGCCGCGACGCGTGAGGCGATTAACGGGCGCGGTTTCCACACCTGGGCTCAGATCTTCGCGGAAGTATTGCGCACTATGCCAAGAGGGAGCAAAAGCCGTTCACTCACATCGTCGTGGACGAGGCCCAGGATTTGGGAGTGCCCGAACTTCGCTTGCTTGCGGCAATAGCCCCTGCTCAACCTGATGCGCTCTTCTTCGCTGGTGATCTTGGTCAGCGGATTTTCCAGCAGCCGTTTTCTTGGGCAACACTCGGCGTCGATGTGCGCGGCCGGTCACAGACGCTGAAAATCAACTATCGGACATCCCAATCAAATTCGCCAGGCCGCGGACACCCTTCTGCCGAAAGTCGTCCGCGACGTGGACGGACTTGAGGAGGAAAGATTTGGCACTGTCTCGGTCTTTAACGGCCCCGAGCCCGTCTTCGCGGTGAATGCAGACGCTGCGGCCGAGAGCGCTGCCGTGGGTCAGTGGATTTCTCAGGTAGTCGCCGGTGGCATCAAGCCTGCCGAGGTTGGAGTTTTCGTCCGCACGCGAAACCAGCTTGATCGTGCCCGCGTCGCGGTGACCGCTGCCAGCCATGACGTCTTAGAGCTATCTGAACGTGGTGATCCGGCCGGTCGCGTTTCAATCGGAACGATGCATTTAGCCAAGGGGCTCGAGTTCAAGGCGGTCGCGGTGATGGCCTGCGACGACGAGTCCTCCCTCTCCAATCCCGGATCGAGTCTGTGGCTGACGAGGTCGAATTGGACGACGTTTACGAGACTGAGCGCCAGCTTTTCTATGTCGCCTGCACGCGTGCGCGAGATCGCCTGTTGATCAGCGCGACCAACCCCGCGTCGGAATTTTTAAGCGACCTCAGGAGGCCCTGAACCTCTCCGATATCCGCCAGATGACCTTAATCAGGCGCTACCTGGCTGGCCGTACTCAACAGGAACTAAATTCAAAGCTCAATCAAGCTGTCGATTCGCGCAGTGGTGCTCTCCCCGGCCGAGTCGCTCTTTTGAATCGTACGGGTCCCGCCAGGGCGAATAGTCCAGCACTTCCAGCAGCATAGAAAACCAGTACTAACCCGGCGTAGTCCACAGGTCTGGAGAAAAACGCCCAGCAGAGAACGCCGTCGACAGGCGCGACAGATGCGGGGCAGTACACAGGTTCGTTGCGAAAGCCGCACAGAATGTGGCGATTTTCACCACCTCACATCATGCGAGAGAAGATTGGCGACGATGCAGTTGGCGGAGCCGGAGGGATTCGAACCCTCGATACGCCTTTAGAGCGTATAACGGTTTAGCAAACCGCCGCCTTCAGCCTCTCGGCCACAGCTCCGTCTGCCCCGATATGCCGAGGTGAAGCCCTTTTGGCAAGGCTTCCGCCGTCGTCGCGGAGCGATCCGGCCTCCCGAGCCGCGCGGCGGATTGGCTCCGAATTGGCTCCGAACGATCCAAGCGAGAGCATTTTCCGGCGAAGTGGAAACCGGTTCGCCGCAGAAAATGCGACTTCGAAGGACAACTGGAGCGAATTCCGATTCCGTTGGAACGGAATTCGCTCTAGCGGCCGATCCAGGCGCGCGCAGCATGTTGAGCGGCGGAAATTTCGGCCTCCGACATCAACGCGGCGATCTCGCGGCGCAACCGAATCGCTTCCCGGCACCCCCGCATCGCTGCGAGATTGAACCATTTGTGCGCGGCGACGTAGTCCGCCGACGCGCCCGCGCCCGTCGAACACATCATCCCCAGCTTGAAAAACGCATCGGGCCCTTCGTCGAGTCCCGTTGCCGCGCCGGCTTCCTCGAGTCCCTCCAAACCGACCTCCCCCGCCTCGCGATCGCTGCAAGAGTTATGATCGTGATCCCTGACCGCGCCGAGGCCGGGCAGCGCGATCATTACGGAGGAGTCTGAACGGGGATTTAAGCCGCGCGATGAATCGGCGGTGAACGCTTCGCCCGCGGCGCGGAAGCCTTATGTCCGCGCGCGTTGCGAGAACAGAATGGCGCGGACCTTCGGGTCTTTCATGTCGACCTGCGAGGCCGCCTCGACGCGGACTCCCATTCCGCGCTTGACCGCCGGGCGCGCCATCAGCGCTTCAAACCACCGCTTCAGATGCGGGAATTCGTCGAGGTCCTGGCCTTGCTGCTTGTAGCGGCTGATCCAACCGACGCACGCCATGTCGGCGATGGAGTACCGACCGGCAAGGAAAGGCCGGTCCTGCAGCCGCTTATTCATCACCCCGTAAAGGCGATGACATTCGTTGGTGTAGCGCTCGATCGCATAGGGGATCGGCTCGCTCGCGTAATTGCGAAAGTGATGGGCCTGGCCAGCCATCGGGCCGAGCCCGCCCATCTGCCACATCAGCCATTGCTCGACCTCGACGCGGCCGCGCTCGTCGGACGGATAGAATTTTCCGGTCTTGCGCGCCAGATACAAAAGGATTGCGCCCGACTCGAACACCGAGATCGGCCGCCCGCCGGGGCCTTGCGGGTCGATGATCGCCGGCATGCGGTTGTTGGGCGAGATGGCGAGGAATTCCGGCGCGAACTGCTCGCCGGCGGCGATGTTCACCGGTCGCACGAGATAGGGCAGCCGGCATTCCTCGAGCATGATCGAGATCTTCCAGCCGTTCGGCGTCGGCCAGTAGTACAGCTCGATCGGCTGCTGCTTCGCCGGCGGCCTTATGCGTTTTGCCGCTCGCGCCGGCTTGTCTTTGCGGACAGGCGCGCTGCTCTTTTTCTTCGCCGGCTTCTGACCCGCGCGTGCGCGCCGCTCGGCGGGTCGTTTGCTAAGTCGAGCCATGGTTTCGCTCCGTCCGAATGGGCTCCGTCGTTGCGGCTGCGCCAAGCGACGTGGTGCACCGGACCGAAACGGCGGGGCTATCCTGCCTTGCGCTCATATATAAGGAGAAGGGGAGAAGACGACCAAGCATCTCTCGACCGCTCTCGCCGCCGCCTTTCTGACTGCAAGCCCGGCCGCGCCCGGGTTGGCGCAAACGGCGGAAGAGGCCGCGAAGGCCGAAAAGGAACCGTCAGTCCGGCAACAAAGGACGAAGGACAGAAGGATGAAGGACTGCGGAGCGAAATGGAAAGAAAAAAAGGCCGCCAAGGGCGTGAAGGGTCGTGAGTCCCACCGCAAATTCCTCAGCGGCTGTTTGAAAAGCTGAACACGCATGGCGCTAGCAAGCCACGCGAGGGCGTCGGCGAGAAACCCGAGAAGCAGACCCGCATCACGGCGATCGCCAATGACGATGCGGGGCTGCGCGAAACATCGCTGTTCCGAAACTGCGCCAGCTGTTTGCCCAGCGCCAGGAAAGCTTGCCTCGGTCTCGCCGACGCCTTCTTCGTCGTAGTCCGTCGGCACCCTCAGCGTCGCTGTTCGCGAGCCCTTCGTGCCGTCCGTTGATCGACGAAGGCCACGGAAGCGTCGGAGCCTGATGCTCCGAAGCGCTGTCGCGTTATTTCTTGCGAGCCGTCGTCTTCCGCTTGGCGGTCGACTTCTTCGCAGTCGTCTTCTTGGCCGCAGGCTTCGTCTTCGCCTTGGTTGCTCTTTTCGCCATGCTGTCCTCCTGACCGTGATAGATGGCGACTTCGAAAAGTGCCTACGCGAATCGCAGGGCACTGCAATCCGTTTACTACAGCACAACAAAAAAATCAGCGAGTCCAACGTGAGTCCGTCGCCGCGTCGCCCGTCGACCCAAGCATCTGCACGCCGCGCCGCGCGCCGCTCGCTCATCGCCGCGCGCGACCACACTCGTCATGGGGCAGCGTCGCGCTCCCGCGCCTGATGCACAGAAATGCGCATGAAATGGGCATTTCTTCAATCGCCCGGCGGGCAGGCACGACGCTGCCGTCGATGCGCGCGCGATCGTCTTGCGTCGATCGAGGCGCGCCGGAGGCGGAGTTGTTCGCCTTCACCAAGCTTGAAAAAATTTTTGCGGATTTCTTCCCGCAGCGCCCCGTCACGCTCGCTCAGAGAGAAAAATCGCGCGAATCGCTCGCAAGCGATTCGGCGACGGACGGCGCGCAAGGCGACGAACGGCGCGCTCGACGCCCGCTCGCGACGCGCCGCTAGAGTCCGAGTTTGGTTTTTAGGAGCTCGTTAACCGTCTGCGGATTCGCCTTGCCGCCCGACGTCTTCATCACTTGGCCGACGAACCAGCCGATCAGCGTCGGCTTCGCTTTCGCCTGCGCCGCCTTGTCCGGGTTCTTGGCGATGATCTCGTCGACGATCGCCTCGATCGCGCCGAGATCGGTGACCTGCTGTAGCCCGCGCGCCGCAACGATCGCCCGCGGATCGGCGGCCGGGCCTTCGCTCCACACGATTTCGAACAGGTCCTTCGCGATCTTGCCGGAGATCGTGCCGTCGGCGATGAGGTCGAGCACCGCGCCGAGCTGGGATGCGGACACCGGCGAGGCGGCGATGTCCTTGCCTTCCTTGTTGAGCCGCCCGAACAGTTCGTTGATCACCCAATTGGCGGCGGTTTTCGCGTCGCGCAGCGATCCGTCCGGCCGCTTCGCCACCGCTTCGAAGAAGTCGGCGCTCTCGCGTTCGGAAACCAGCACGCCGGCGTCGTAGGCGAAGAGGCCGTAATCGCGCATGAACCGCGCCTTTTTCTCGTCCGGCAGTTCGGGCAAGTCGGACTTCAGCGCATCGACATAGGCCTGGTCGAATTCGAGCGGCAGCAGATCGGGGTCGGGAAAGTAGCGATAGTCGTGCGCCTCTTCCTTGTTGCGCATCGACCGCGTCTCGCCCTTGGCAGGGTCGAACAGCCGCGTCTCCTGCTCGATGACGCCGCCGTCCTCGAGAAGGTCGATCTGGCGGCGCGCCTCGTAGTCGATCGCCTGGCCCATGAAGCGCAGCGAGTTGACGTTCTTGATCTCGCAGCGGGTGCCGAGCGGCTCGCCGGGGCGGCGCACCGATACGTTGACGTCGGCGCGCAGATTGCCCTTCTCCATGTCGCCGTCGCAGGTGCCGAGATAGCGCATGATGGCGCGCAACTTGCCGACATAGGCCTTCGCCTCCTCGGCCGAGCGCAGGTCCGGCTTCGACACGATCTCCATCAGCGCGACGCCCGACCGGTTGAGGTCGACGAAGGACATCGCCGGGTGCTGGTCGTGCAGCGACTTGCCGGCGTCCTGTTCGAGATGTAGCCGCTCGATCCCGACATGGACGCTCTCGCCGTCCGGCATGTCGACGTCCACCTCGCCCTCGCCCACGACCGGCGATTTGTACTGGCTGATCTGATAGCCCTGCGGCAGGTCGGGGTAGAAATAGTTCTTGCGGTCGAACACCGATTTCAAATTGATCTTGGCTTTCAGGCCGAGGCCGGTGCGGATCGCCTGCTTGACGCATTCCTCGTTGATCACCGGCAGCATGCCGGGCATCGCCGCGTCGACCAGCGAGACATGCGCATTGGGCTCGGCGCCGAATTCGGTCGAGGCGCCCGAGAACAGCTTGGCGTGCGAGGTCACCTGCGCATGCACCTCCAGGCCGATGATGACCTCCCAGTCCCCGGTCGCGCCCTTGATCAGCTTGCTCTTGGTGGCGCTGCCCACGGCTTCGTTCATGGCTTTACCCATATCGGTTGCAACGAGAGCTATGGGGCTTGCGCAGAGCGGTCAAGCCTGCCAGGGCCCTCCGCAGCCGCCATCCTTGAGGGAACGATGGCCGGCGACGACGTGCATTGGCGCCGTCAGCCGCAACGCCCGACAGCGGGCACGACTCCTCAGCCGATTCCCGCGCCTTATTCAGACTTGGCGAGCAGCGCCGCGGCGATCGCGTCCCATTCCTCGTCGAGCGGCCCGGCCGCGGGTCGACGGCCCGCGCGGGCATACCAGTAGCGCGCATTGCCGAGAGCGCCTTCGACGCGGTGCAGATACGCATGCACCCAGGCGGCGTCCGCGCCCTCGTCGCTCTGCGCGATCTCGTGCGCCCTCTCCCATTCGCCCTTCCCCGCCCCCACCACAGGGCGATGAGGGCGCTTGAGACGCCGGGCGGCGGCTGGCTTTTGCCCAGGGAATCTCCGAACGTGGCCAAATCCAATCCCCAGTACGGATCGGCGGGGTCGGTGAGATCGACGCCGGGGGCAAATCGCACCGTGCCTTTGAGAAACCCAATCAGCGGGTGTCGACCCGAGAACTTAGGCACGAGAGCACTCCATCATGCCCAAATCATCCGTTGCAGATGGGATGTCGTGGCGGGGTTCACCACCACCGTTCCGGCGTCACGCGGCCGGCCTGCGCCTCGATCGCGGCGGCGAGCGAGAACAGCGTCTCCTCGTCGAACGGGCGGCCGATCAGCTGCAGGCCGAGCGGCAGGCCCTGCCCATCGAGCCCGCCTGGAACCGAGATGCCGGGGAGGCCCGCCATGTTCACCGTCACGGTGAACACGTCGTTGAGATACATTTCGACCGGGTCGCCCGACGACTTCTCGCCGATCGCGAAAGCGGCCGAAGGCGTGGCGGGCGTGAGAATGGCGTGGATGCCGCGCGAAAAGCAGTTCTCGAAATCCTGCTTGATCAGCGTACGCACCTTCTGCGCCCGCAGGTAATAGGCGTCATAGTAGCCGGCCGAGAGCACATAGGCGCCGATCATGATGCGCCGCCGCACCTCGCGACCGAAGCCGGCGGCGCGCGTCTTCTCATACATGTCGGTGATGTCGCGTCCGGCCACGCGCAGCCCGTAGCGCACCCCGTCATAACGGGCGAGATTGGAGGACGCCTCCGCCGGCGCGACGATGTAATAGGCGGGCAGCGCATATTTGGTATGCGGCAGCGAGACCTCGACGATCTCCGCGCCGGCCGCGCGCAGCCACTCCGCGCCGCGCCGCCAGAAGGCTTCGATCTCGTCCGCCATGCCCTTGACCCGATATTCCTTCGGGATGCCGATCTTCATGCCCTTGATCGAGCGGCCGACCGCGGCCTCGTAATCCGGGACCGGCAAATCGACCGAGGTCGTGTCTTTCGGATCGTGCCCGGCCATCGAGCGCAGCAGGATGGCGCAATCCCTCACCGTGCGCGCGAACGGCCCGGCCTGGTCGAGCGAGGAGGCGAAGGCGACGATGCCCCAGCGCGAGCAGCGGCCATAGGTCGGCTTGATGCCGACGATCCCGGTGAAGGCGGCGGGCTGGCGGATCGAGCCGCCGGTGTCGGTGCCGGTCGCGCCGAGGCAGAGACCGGCCGCGACCGCAGCCGCCGAGCCGCCCGACGAGCCGCCGGGCACAAGCTTCGCGTCCGAGCCCTTGCGCCGCCATGGCGAGATCACCGGCCCGAAGAACGAGGTCTCGTTCGACGAGCCCATAGCGAACTCGTCATTGTTGAGCTTGCCGAGCATCACCGCGCCGTCGCGCCACAGATTGGCGGTGACCGTCGATTCGTATACGGGAACGAAGTCGCCGAGGATTTTCGAGCAGGCGGTGGTGCGCAGATCGCGCGTCGCGAACATGTCCTTGACGCCGAGCGGCAGGCCTTCGAGCGGCCCGCCCTCGCCTTTGGCGAGCCGCTCGTCGGCGCGCTTCGCCATCTCGCGCGCGCGCTCGGGCGCCTCCAGCACGAAGGCGTTGAGCACGCGCGCCTGCTCGATAGCCGACAGATGCGCCTCGGTGAGATCGCGCGCGGAAAACTCGCGCTTGCGCAACAGATCGCGCGCCGCGGCGAGCGTGAGAGAGGTGAGACTAGTCATGCCGGGCTCGCCCCTCGCCGCCGATCATCCGCCCCGCCCATCACTCGACCACCTTGGGCACGAGGAAGAAATGATCTTCGCTCGCCGGCGCATTTTTCACGATGAGATCGGCCATCTCGCCGTCGTTGACGACATCCTCCCGCTTCTTCATCGTCATGGGAGTGACCGAGGTCATCGGCTCCACGCTCTCCACATTCACCTCCGACAATTGCTCGACGAAGGCGAGGATCGCGTTCAGCTCGCCGCGCAGATGCTCGACCTCCTCGTCGGCGACCGCGATGCGGGCGAGATGGGCGATGCGCCGGACCGTCGCGGAATCAACCGACATGCGGAAGTCCTCGGAGGTGCTGTGGCTCGTGCATGAGCGGAGCGCGGCCGCGTAAAGGCGGAGGCGCGCGCCGCTACGAGCGCTGCCTATAGCAGAGGGGATTTCGCCACCGCAACCCGTGGCGCATGCTGGGCAAGTGGCTCCCAGTCGACCGCGTGCGAACAGTCCCGATCTGCTCGGCCGCGCCGCTCACGCCCCGTCTCCGATTGCGGATTGCGTTTTGCGTCATGCGACCTACGCTTGCCCGAGCACAACTGACTCGGAGGTTAGCGGTGATCCTGACGCCGTTCGCACTCGCAACCGCAGCCGCATTCACCGGAGCCGCGGCCTACATCAACTGGTCGGAGCAGCCGGCCCGATTAGCGCTTGACGATGTTTCGCTGCTCAAGGAATGGAAACCGAGCTATGCGAAGGGCTTCTTAATGCAGGGGACGCTCGCTCTTGTCTCGGGCTTGTTGGGCCTTGCCGCGGCTTATGTCGACGCCCGGCCGGGCGCCGCGCTTGGCGGACTTCTGATGCTTGCGAATTGGCCGTATACGTTGATCGCCATTGCCCCGACCAACAAGCGTCTCGGCGCGGTAACGGACCGCGAGGCAGGCCGGCATTCGCGTGCGCTCATCGTCAAATGGGGAAAGTTGCATGCCGTGCGCACATTGCTAGGCCTTGCAGCCACGTGCGCTTTTCTCTTCGCGATGGTCGCGAAATAGAGCCTGCGCTTCTCCGAGCCGCGGCAACGGCCGCTTGCGGGGACGAGAAAAAATAGCGGACGAATACGGCCGTGCCGTATGGATGCGCGGGTCAAGCCTGGTCAAGCCCGCGCATGACGAGTGGTTTTCCTCATCCTGAGGTGCGGCGGAGGGCCGCGTCTCGAAGGATGCGTGGTGCGAGATGCGCGCGCGACGCGCCACACCAGCGGCTTCTATCGACCTCTCCCCAGCGGGGAGACGTCGGCGAGCAATCGAGTGCAACGAGATGCGAGCCGGGTGAGGGGTATTGACTGACCTCGTAGCCCCCTCACCCGGATTCCTCGCACGCAACCAAGCTTGCGCAGGCTGCGTAAACTTGCCTGCGGTGCTCGGAACCCGACCTCTCCCCACCGGGGAGAGGTCTAGGTTCGGGTCGGCGTCTCGAAGGATGCGGGCTAGTGCTGTGAATAGAGAAGTCCATTTGGCATTGTTTGATTGCCTTATTATATATTTTGCTTTGCCGGTTTTATGAGGCAGCGAGCGCATGCTAAAGATTGCGCAGACCTATATTCATTTGCGTCCTTACGAGATTGCTAGAGCAAAAGCACGACGATTGGGACGTGTCGCAGACAGAACTGCGTATCAGAGCAAGCGTAGCCCGGATGGAGCGCAGCGCAATCCGGGTCTCGTTTCCGGTGCGGCAAATCCCGGATTTCGCTTCGCTCCATGCGGGCTACTTGCTGTCCGGATCGCAATGTCGCTCCCGCATTTCGCTTCGCTCCATGCGGGCTACGGACTGGCTAAACAACATCGAGGAGCAGGCCGACTTCTTGTTCGCGAAAGGTGAGCTCGCGACCGTCTATCTTCGGACGCTAATTGAATGGGCACGCCTTTGCAGGCCCCCAATCGAGCATAGAAGAATCAGCGACTTACTGCGACGTCCGGGATGACTTGCTTGCCCAAGCCTATAGATAGGCACACCGAAACGACTCAGGCTTGCCAGAGAACGACAAACAGCGCAGATTTCTATCGAAACGGGAGGTCATCTGGGGAATGTCGGCTTAAGTCTCAGAGCGCGTAGCCCGGATGGAGCGCAGCGCAATCCGGGTCTCGTTTCCGGTTCGGGCAAATCCCGCATTTCGCTACGCTCCCATGCGGGCTACTTGCTATATCGTGGCCGGTCAAAAAGGACGGTTCGCTATGGCCCAGGAAAAAGCTCTTCGAGATATCAACATTACATCGAGCGAGATCAGAATCCGCAGGATTGACATTAAAGATCTCTGGCAAGCGCTGAAGGAGGGCTTTGACGACTTCAATGCCAAACCAAGCCATGTCTTCTTCTTGTGCATACTTTATCCGCTGTTCGCCCTGTTTCTGACACTGTTTCTGATCGGCCAGAATCTGTTGCATCTCATCTTTCCAATGATTGCCGGCTTCACTCTTATCGGTCCCGTTGTCTCCGTTGGTCTTTTTGAAATAAGCCGGCGCCGCGAACTCGGGCTCGACGTTTCCTGGAGCTCGGCGTTCGGTTTTGTCCACTCCTCGTCATTCGCTGGTATCGCCGCGCTTTCTCTGGTCATGATGGCGCTCTATGTAGCCTGGCTGTATATGGCGCAATTGATCTATTTCGGCCTGTTCGGCGCAGATCCGCCGGTTTCGATCCCGGACTTTGTGAACCAAGTGCTTACCACCCGGCGGGGCGGCGCGTTGATCGCATATGGCACCCTCGTCGGATTCATCTTCGCCGTGGTGGCGTTGTCGATTTCGGTGGTTGCCTTTCCTCTGCTCCTGGACAGAAAGGTGAGCGTCATGACGGCGGTCACGACCTCGATTAGAGCCGTCACATCCAATCCGTTGATGATGGCGGTCTGGGGTCTTATCGTTGCTGCGCTGATGGCTGTCGGCGCAATTCTGTTTTTGATTGGCCTCGCCATGGTCCTGCCAATATTGGGCCATGCAACTTGGCATCTTTACCGCAAGGTTGTTGAGCCGTAAGCAGCAAAGCGCAGCAAGCGTAGCCCGGATGGAGCGCAGCGCAATCCGGGTTTCGTTTCCGGTGCGGGCAAATCCCGCATTTCGCTTCGCGGACGGTTGGGCGGCTTTTTCGGCGATGCCTGCGAACTGCTCTCACCCAGAAACTCGACGGCAAACGAACGCCCCCCACCCCGGACGCCTTTGGCGTCCGACCCTCCCCACCGCTGCGTGGGGGAGGGAAAACGGAGCACCTTCGCGGCTCTGCCTTCCCTCCTCGCGCGGCTGGTCGCCACCCTCTCCCCGCGCGAGAGAAGGTGGCGAGCCGCATCGGCGGCGAGCCGGATGAGGGGGAGAGTCGTAGGCAGCACGCCGGTCCGAGCCCCTCACCCGGCTCGGCATTCGCGGCGCTCATGCCTCGCCACCCTCTCCCGCGAGGGGAGAGGGAAAGCAGCGGTTTCCCGCGACGGAACGCACCTTGAGACTGAGAACTGAGACTGAGACCAAGACTGAGATCGAGACTGAGACTGACGAACGAGACTGGAGAACTGAGACTAAGAACTATACTGAGATTGAGACACACCAAGCGGGGCGCGCTCGACTTGCCGAGAAATCCGCGCTTCGCTAGCGTTCCCGCAAACCAGGGACGCCGATATGCTCCATCCGATCAATTGGTCGATCGCGCTGCCCTATTATTCGGCCGCCCTTGTATTCGGCTATCTCCTTGGCTCCATTCCGTTTGGGCTGATCCTCACCCGCCTCGCCGGCGCCGCGGACTTGCGCGCGATCGGCTCAGGCAATATCGGCGCAACCAATGTCCTGCGCACCGGGCGCAAAGGGCTTGCGGCGCTCACGCTCCTCTTCGACGCGCTCAAGGGCACGCTCGCCGCGGCGATCGCCTATCGATACGGCGGGCAAGACCTCGCGGTGCTCGCAGCGCTCGGCGCCTTTCTCGGCCATCTCTTCCCGATCTGGCTCAAGTTCCGGGGCGGCAAGGGCGTCGCCACCTATCTCGGCCTTCTGATCTTCTTCGCCTGGCCGGCGGCGGTCGGCTTCGCCGTCATCTGGCTCGCGATTGCGGCGGCGACGCGCTACTCCTCGGTGGCCGCCTTGGCCGCGACCGCAGCGACGCCGCTCATCCTCTGGCACCAGGCCTATCTGCAGGAAGCCCAGCTGTTCGGTTTGTTGACCGTGCTGATCTGGCTCAAGCACGCCGGCAATGTCGGTCGGCTCATCGCCGGGCGGGAAGGCAAGATCGGGGGCAATCGACAATAAACCGACGGTGAGCTCGGGTAGGCCGAAGTTTCAATGAGCCGATTGACCGTGGCGGCCCGTTCTTGCGAGCGTGCGGCCATATGACATCTCGCAACCAACCATCGCGCTTCGCACCATGCCGCAATTGCCGGCTGGCAGTTTGTTAGGGGACGGGGCTGTTCGGTGGCGATC
>CAVRVX010000013.1:0-289992 GCA_963724735.1 uncultured Alphaproteobacteria bacterium | reverse complement strand
GTCGCCTTCGCCATCAATCAGCCGGAGGAGGTGGACGTGAACGAAACGGCTGCCGGGATTCACTTGGTGTTGGCGAGGCAGCGCCCCGACCGCGCCGTCGTCACTGGACTCATCAAGCCAACCTGCCTTTGAAGGTTTGTCTGCGGGTCGCCAACGCGGTCAACGCGCAGATTGTGCTAGACGAACCGGGTGCCGAAAGTTTGTTCGGAAAAGGCGACCTGTTGTGCGACTTCGGGAACGGGCTCGTCCGCGCACCGATCGGTAGCGCGGGGCAGCCCACGCAGAAAGGGTTGAGCGAAGTGCACGATCACTTGACCACGACCGAGTTGAGTCCAGGATTCGTTTTCGATGGCGAGCGAATCCCGACTGCTCAGTCAGAATGATGGTCCGATGCTCGAAGCTCTGAAGCGACTGAATGGTGGAACCATACACCTGCCGGGACGCGTCAAGGATCGCCCGGATCGTGACCGGCTTGCGCTGCGCTTCGAGCGGTTCAAGGCGGTGGCGTGAGATGTCCGCATTCGCCCGACACATCGGCGACGACTATTCGGGCGCGCAGACGCCAACCGCGAGTTTTCCGGGGCTGCGTGCCTTTCTCGCCGAGGGCGATGCACCGCCGATCGAGGTTCTGCCGCCGCCATCCCTGAAGAAATACTGGACGCGGCGCGGCATCGCCGAATGGCTAGTGGCAATACTCTCCGAGGACGCGCCCACGCTCGTCGGCATCGACCACGGCTTTTCGTTTCCGCTGCGCTATTTCGAGGTGCATGGGCTGGAGCCGGACTGGCCCGCCTTCCTCGACGACTTCCAGCACCATTGGCCGACCGACGAGGATATCTACGTCGATTTCGTTCGCGACGGCCTGCGTGGCAACGGCGCGGCGCGCATGGGCCATGCCCGCTGGCGGCGGCTGACCGAGGAGCGCGCTGGCTGCACGAAATCCGTCTTCCAATTCGACGTGCAGGGATCGGCGGCGAAATCCACCCATGCCGGCATCCCGTGGCTGCGCTTCATCCGCCAGCGCCTGGGGCAGCGCGTCCATTTCTGGCCGTTCGACGGCTGGGACATCCCGGACGGGCGTTCGGCTGTCGCCGAGGTCTATCCGGCGCTGTGGAGCCGCAGCTTCGCTAAGGAGGGGCGAACGGGAGACCAGCACGACGCGTTTTGCATTGCCGCGTCGCTGTCGCGCGCTGACCGGAATGGAAGCCTTGCCGCGTTCCTGAAACCCGACCTGACGCCGCCTGAGCGCGCGGTAGCGCAGGTGGAGGGCTGGATCTTAGGCGTTCCCGGCTTGATCCCAGAACGCGACTGGGATCGCGAAGGTACAAGCCGTACACTGCATTGAGTTGCCGCAGAGAAACGTTGATCAATGTCGTTGGGGATGGGACTTGACAGGTATGACACCGCAAGACTTGGCGGCCCTGCAAGGAGCCGTTCAGTCGCTTAAACATCCGGGCCTTGCTGCGCGGCTCACCAATATGGTGGACAAGCCCATCGAACTCATTGGGCGCGTGCTCCCCGCTGCCGCTGCACAGGCTATTGCGACAGCCACCTCCAAAGGTCTCGAGGTAGCCCTCAAGGTAGCGCTGCGGACTATGCAACGTAGCCCTCACGCTGGATCGCAGCTCCTGCATAAGGCCTTAGCCACCGCATCTGGTGCAGCAGGCGGCGCCTTCGGTTTGGCGACACTTTCCATTGAGCTTCCTGTCTCAACGATCATCATGCTGCGATCCATCGCGGATATTGCACGAAGCGAGGGCGAAGATCTTTCTGACCCGGAATCGGCACTTTCCTGTGTGCAGGTCTTTGCACTGGGCGGACGGGCTGGCTCGGCCGATGCATCCGAAAGCGGATATTTCGCTGTGCGGGGTATGCTCGCGAAGAGTGTGACTGAAGCGGCACGATTTATCGCAGAGCGCGGTGTTATCGAAGAGGGCGGCCCAATACTCGTTCGTTTCATAACGCAAGTGGCGTCTCGGTTTGGAGTAGTGGTGACGCAAAAAGTCGCGGCTCAGACTTTTCCGGTCGTCGGTGCGCTAGGCGGCGCTGCCGTCAACTACGCGTTTATTGAGCATTTCCAGGAGGTGGCTCGAGGTCATTTTACCGTTCGTCGGCTCGAGCGAGTCTACGGCAAGAACCTTGTGCGTACTGAATACGAGCGCCTTGCTCAGGAACACTGAAACCCAATTAATCCCGCGCCGACTCTGGGTCGTGTCACGAGCGGCGAATGGTCGCCGCATGCCCAACCACGGTGACGACATCCCGATGCCCCCGCACCTTGGCCCGCAGGACGCAGAAGCCATTTTCGGCATTGTGGTAGGTGACGCGCTCGACGAGGCCCGCCAAAACTTCCTGATTTGAGGCTTCCGGCTGCGGCTTCATGTCGATCATCACGTCATCGATTTTGGTGCTGCGCGCGCCAATCCCACGGCATGTCGAAGTTGCCGGACCAGATATTAATCTCACTCCGTCGGGCAGCAGCCTCGCTGGCAACGTAATCCGGTGAATATCGTCTGAATGCGACGGCCCAGCCGTTGGTGACCATCCAGCGATTCAGGTCTTCGTTTCCCTTGAAGCAGATGGCGACAATCCTACCATAGCGGTCAATATCGCGGGGCTCGCAGCTCACGGTGGTCTGCCCGATCCGATCGGCCAACGCAAAGCTTGCTTGCTGTCCGCACCGCCATCGTTCACCGATCGATCGCATACACAGCTGGCTGCTTTCGGGGGCGTCGATGCCAAAGAGGCGAATGCGCTGGCCGTGAATTTCAATGGTGTCGCCGTCGATGATGGAGGCAAGGCCTATGATCCGATCCTGCGCGACCGCGCTCAATACGATGAACAGAGCGAGCAATAATCCAATGGCGGTCCGATACCAAATCATGGGCCCAGCCATCGACGTGAGAATATTGACACGGCAATGGCCGCTTCTTACATGCTGACTTCTTTGCGACAGGGTCTCACCCCTGCTTGCGCCGTCCCGTCTTGCCTACGGTCTTTCTCATCTTCCTCCCGGCCAACTTCTTGGTAGCGGCCGCTGCAGCCTTGCCGCTCTTCGCCGCAATAGCAAAATCGTCGAGCGAATGACCTTCCTGAAGGAGCGCCGCCAACCATCTCGGCTTCGCGCCCCGCCCGGCCCACGTTTCTCCGCCCGGCCCACGGTACTTGGGCGGAACCTTCACGCCCCTAAGTCCGCTCGCGCGCCCCGATCGGCCAGCCGAACGGCCGCCTCGCTTGCGTCCTTCGCCCAACAACCCCAGCTGCCGTTGTAGGTCGCGAGCCCGTTCGGCAAGCGCGCTTTCGACATCGCTGCGAAGTCCCAGCAGCGCATCTACGTCCATGTTCTTGAGGTTGGCGGCAGGCATTCCGTTCTCCTGGACCAGTTGGACTTGGCAGCAATAGCTCCGAAAACGCAATTTATATTGACCTGGAGAATCGCCGGTACAGCAAATAGGACCGGTTATCCACAAATGCTCCCATATTGCCTGCCATTTCTGTCCGCGCGATCCAGCCAGGCTCTTGCTGTAACCTCTGGTTCGGTGAGAAAGACGATGGCCAAACAGAGCGCCGGTATCCTGCTGTTTCGCCGTTTGTCCAATTCCGTGCAGGTTCTCTTGGTGCATCCGGGCGGCCCGTTTTGGAAAAACCCAGACGACGGCGCCTGGTCCATTCCGAAAGGCCTGTACGACGAAGACGAGCAACCTTTCACAGCGGCGAAGCGGGAATTCCAAGAAGAGACCGGCTGCATTCCGCACGGCACATTCATCGATCTTGGCGTCCACCGACAACCGAGCGGGAAGCGTCTCGCCGTCTGGGCCGTCGAGGGCGACGTCGACCTGGCGTTGTTCAAGAGCAATACGTTCCGCATGGAATGGCCGCCGAGGTCCGGACGTTTCGAGGAGCTTCCGGAAGCAGACCGCGCGGCCTGGTTTGAACCGGCGCAAGCCCTCCGCAAGATCGTGAAAGGCCAGGTCCCGATCCTGCAACAGCTCTTCAAAATGATTTTACGATCCTACCGTAACTCATTGATCTTCAATGAGCCTTTTTACAGCAGGTCCAAGGTTCGAGTTCTAGGGCCTGTCCTCAATTGAGCCAGATGACTATCGCGGCGAGGTAAATTCCCGCCAGGAAATTGATTGCCCGCTTGTCATATCGGGTGGCAATGGCGCGGAATTGCTTGAGTTTGGCGAAGAAATTCTCAATGAGGTGACGCACTTTGTAAAGCTCTTTGTCGTAGTCGCGTTTGTGCTTGCGATTGGCCTTGGGCGGAATAACCGTGCTTTTGCCAGCTTTTTCGAGCGGCTCGATGACACGCTCGTCGGCGTCGAAGCCTTTGTCGGCGATCACGATGTCGGCCTCGATCTGCGGCAGCAAGATGTCCGCACCGTCGAGATCGCAGGCTTGTCCGGGCGTGAGCGCGAAGCCGATCGGATTGCCCAAAGCATCAACCGTCGCATTGATCTTGGTGCTCAATCCGCCTTTGCTGCGGCCGATCGCTTCGTCTTCGCCAGCTTTTTTTTGGCTCCCGCGCTGTGTTGATGAGCGCGCACGATGGTCGAATTGATCATCGCGTATTCGTTATCGGCGTCCTCGGCCAGATGCTTGAAGACCCGCTCCCAGACCCCGGCCTTGGCCCAGCGGGTAAAGCGCGTATGAACCGCCTTCCAGTCTCCGAAGCGCTCCGGCAAGTCCCGCCAGGGCATACCGGTCCGATATCGGTACAAAACCGCCTCAACGAACAGACGATTGTCCGTGGCGGTCACCCCCACATGCCCCAAGCGCCCGGGCAACAAATCCTTGATCCGGTCCCATTCGTCGTCGTGCAATCCATAGCGTCGCATCGGTCGGCACTCCTCGAGGCCGACCGCCCATGAATCACTCGACAACTGATTTGGGAATCCCCTAATTGAGGACAGGCCCTAATGCGCTCAGACTTCGAACCCCCGGAGCACCTATGACCGAATCAGCGCCCTACGAGGTATCGATAAGTTCTTGCCGGAGGCGAGGTATCCGACATTCCAAAATTGCAAAATTGCGGGTAACCTCTTGATGTGATTTGACGCTCCCCAGGTCGAACTGCCGTTTCCAGATAATCGTTAGGCTGGCGTATTGAGTGTCATCGCCGCAAGCATTTTCGCCCCAATCGCGTCGGCCGCCTCATGAAGGGGCGAAGCCGCGAAATGCGCGTAGCGAGCCGTTGTCGCCGGCTGCGTATGGCCGAGCAACGCGCCGATCATTTGAAGGCTAAGGCCGCCAGCTGCCCCAACGCTGGCAAAACTATGCCGAATATCGTGTAACCGTACATTCTCAAGCTTGGCGGCTGCGCACAGATGCATCCACGGCTTACGTAGCGACGTGATTGGGTGACCCGGACGATTTCCCTCCAGGACGTAGTCGTTGTTTGGATCACGCTTAATCGCTGTCAACACCTGTACTGCAGCCTCTGATAAGTATACCGCCTTAGCGCCGGTCTTGCTGTCGGGCAGCAGCAGTAACTTTCGCTCGAGATGGACGTGGGGCCAGCGCAAGCTGAGGATCTCGCCCACGCGACATCCCGTGAACAGCAGCAATCGGATTGCTGCGACCATTGATGGCCTTTCCGAACGCGGCCCGATTTTCTTCTGACCTCCCCGCTTTTTCTTGACTGGAGGTGCCGCTGGGTCGACTTCCTCAATCAACAGTTCACCCTGCTCGGCCGCCGTCAGCGCCGCGCCCAAGCGGGCCAATTCATCGGTCGAAAGGAAGCGCTCCACTTTGTTCTCGGCGTAGTGTTTGACGCCACGACAGGGATTCGAACCCTCGGGCCGAAGCTTCCATTCCTCGGCCAGTTCGAACATCTTTGACAGCAGTGCCTGGACGCGATTAGCGACGATTTCGCCGCCCCGCACGATGCGTCGTCCTCGGAACGTAGTCTTCTCGTCCTTCTTCGTTTTACCAGTCGCAACGTCGCGCATGACGCGGGAAATATCCGCTCGCTCCACAGCCGAGATCGACATCTTACCAATCAGCGGAACAATATGGTTGGCCAGGTTGCGTCGATCCTGCGCTATTGCGGAGGGCTTCTTATGCGCTCCGGCATATTCGCTCATGTATCGCTCGCCGAGTTCGGCGACAGTCGACGTGGAGCGATCACGCGTTCTGGCGCTCGCAGGATTCTCGCCGGAAGCAACGACGCCCCGGAGACGGATAGCTTCGACCCGTGCTTGTTCGGTGGTCACATCGACGCCGTGGCGCCCAATCGTCACTCGATAGTCGCGTCCATTCCGCCCGTACTGAAGCAGATAGATGCGTCCGCCCTTGGGCGTTACCTTGCACCCAAATCCCCGGATTTCCGTATCCCAAAGGAAACTATCGCGCGCATCGGGCTTGAGCGCTTCGACCGAACGCTTGGTGAGCTTCCCGCGCATGTCCAGTCCCGCCCAAATGGCCATCAACAGCGGAGAGATTCTGGCATCGATGCCCCTTCCTAGCAAGGCGCCAGCAAGGTCCAGGAAGAAAATCGCCGGATATTCTGGCGTATCGCGTCGCAATCGAGGCTAGCGGCTCGCGATCACAAGAGATTAAATAAGCGTATATTTTCGCGCTTTATCGTAGGAATGGCTTGGTGCCCAGGGGCGGAATCGAACCACCGACACCGTGATTTTCAGTCACGTGCTCTACCAACTGAGCTACCTGGGCGCCGGCCTCGCAAGGAGGCGATGTGAGGGAGAGCGGGGAGGTTATAGGGGCAGGTGGCTTGGCTGTCCAGGCATTCGGCTGACGGGGCTCCGAATCAGCGAAAGTCGTTGTGCCACAGCGACTTTGATCTGATTCGAAAGGAGCCCCGATGCCGACAGAGTGTATCGCAGAACAATTCGATTTTGGAACGGTTGAAGGCCGCGCTGTGGAAGCCGCGTTTGATGCCGGGTTGGTGACGTCGGATGCGGGGGCTTTGCTTTTGCGCGCGACGGATCGGGCGATCGGACTGATGGATCGGTTTGCGGCGTGCTTTCACGACGAGCGGCGACGGAAACTGATCGAGCACGCGGTCGCGACGCTGGTCGGCCAGCGGGTGTTCGCCATCGCACTTGGCTATGAGGATCTCAACGACCACGATGAGTTGCGCCACGACCCCATGATGGCAGTGTTAGCGGGCAAGCTGGAAGCACGCCGCGCGGACTGCGCGCCGGTGGCCGGCAAGTCGACGCTCAATCGGCTGGAGCTGAGCGAGCTTACGCCGACGCGCTACCACAAGATCAGCCACAATCCGATCGCGATCAGGACGCTGCTGGTCGACCTGTTCCTGGAGGCGCATGCGCGGCCTCCCAGGCAGATCATTCTCGACCTCGATGCGACGGATGATCCGCTGCACGGCGAGCAGGAGGGGCGGTTCTTCCACGGCTATTACGATTGCTACTGCTACCTGCCGCTCTACGTGTTCTGCGGCCGCCATCTGCTCGTCGCCAAGCTGCGGCGCGCCGACCTGGACGCGGCGGCCGGCGCGGTCGAGGAGATAGCACGCATCGTCGCGCAGGTTCGGCGTCGGTGGCCGCGGGTGCGCATCCTGTTGCGCGCCGACAGCGGCTTCGCACGGGATGACCTGATGGCTTGGTGCGAGGCCAATGGCGTCGACTTCCTGTTCGGGCTGGCGCGCAACGAGCGGCTCGTCTGCGAGATTGCGACCGAGCTTGATCTCGTCGCCGCCAAGAGCCGACGCACCGGCCGGCCGGAGCGCCGCTTCAAGAGCTTCATGTGGACGACGCGCGAGAGCTGGAGCTGCCGGCGCCGGGTCGTGGCCAAGGCCGAATGGACGCAAGGAGAAGCCAATCCGCGCTTTGTCGTCACCTCGCTCCGGCGCGACGAGTGCAAGGCCAAGTATCTCTACGAGAAGCTCTACTGCGCCCGCGGTGAGATGGAGAACCGGATCAAGGAATGCCAGCTCGACCTCTATGCGGATCGCACCTCGGCCGCCACCATGCGGGCCAATCAGCTGCGCCTATGGTTTTACTCGATGGCTTACGTCCTGATGTGCGCCCTGCGCCGCATCGGCCTCCACGATACCGACTTCGCGCAGGCGACTTGCGGCACCATCCGGCTCAAGCTCCTCAAGATCGGTGCGCTGGTTCGCATCAGCGTCCGCCGCATCAAGATCGCCATGGCGTCGGCCTGTCCGGCCGCCCAAGATTGGGGACGTGCCGCGATCCGTCTCGCCATCGCAGCCATCGCCCGCGCCTCGCCCGCATGACACGCCCCGCCGCGGCGCGACCCTCGCGGCGCCAACCAATTGGCCCACGGAGAACCCCAAAAAAACAAATCACAACGCGCCCTTGGACGCCACGGACCTGCATGGCTCCAGCACACCAGCCATCAAACGCGGCTTATCCCTTGCGGCAATCCATTAGTAGGGTGAGAAATCCGCGCTAGTGGTTTGGAGATGCTCGGCTGGGGTTTTGAGGTTCTTTTCCTTCGCAGGCGACTTCGTAGTTGGCCCGGAACGCCGAGCCGCCGTCGACTTGGATGCCCTGGATCGCGAACGGCGCTTCAGCGATGAGCTTGTCGAGAAGGGCTGCGGCGGATTGTGCGGATGCGTTGGTTGCGACGCGTCCGACGGTCCATTTGGCGACCGGATCGTAGGCGGTGAAGTGCTTGATGGGTTTGTCCGGCCGGACGTTGACGAACAGCGTGTCGATTTGAACGACCTCGCCGGGCCGTTGCGTCGCTGCGAGCGACGGGCGTCGTGCGCGGGCGGCCAGACTGATAATGCCGTCGCCGGCAAGCACGATACATTCGCGCGAAAATGCACTAGGATCGCCGCAAGGCCGAAACGGGATTATCCGTAGAACCGGTCACCGCAATCATCCGCGCGGGTCGGATTGTCATACGACCACGCGTCGGAGCAGGGGCAACACGGCGAGTTCGAGACCGGCCGCCAGCAGCGAGAGCGCCATGCCGCGATTTGTAGCTTCCATCGTTTTCTGCGTTTTGGTGTGTCCTCGGCGCCGCCGCTCCCGCGGCCGCGCAGTCGCGCCCCGGCTGCTACCCGTATTGCGACTACACGCACTATTACGGACCTTACGACTATCGGTACCTTCGCCCGGGGCTCTATTGCTATCCGCTGTGCCGGCCTGACGGCAGCTGCCTGCCGAACCCGGCTTGCTCCGTGCAGGCGCCGCGGGGAACCGTGACGGTGCGCAGTCTTGCCGGCGCGGTGAGGACGACGCCGACGACCGTCGAGTATTACGACCCGACGGTGCTCCCCCCGTACCCGCCCCGGCGTTACCGCCGCTGAGCGGTCTAATCACGCCGGCTTACAGGCGACCATCATGTAGTTGACGTCGGTGTCGTCCGACAGGCGCCAGCGGTCGGCGATGGGCACATAGACGACGCCGCTCTCGGCGAGCACGCGCAGCCCGGCCTCCTCCAGGGTGGTTTCCAGCTCGGCAGGGGTGATGAACTTGTCCCACTGGTGGGTGCCGATCGGCAGCCAACGCAGGATGTACTCCGCCCCCACGATCGCGAGCGCGAAGCTCTTGATCGTGCGGTTGAGGGTGGCGGCGACCAACAGCCCGCCCGGCTTCACCATGTCGGCGCATTTGCGCACGAACAGGTCGACGTCGGCGACGTGCTCCACCACCTCCATGGCGAGCACGACATCGAAGCGCTCGCCCGCCTCGCTGAGTTGCTCAGCGGTAGCGGCGCGGTAATCGATGGCGAGCCCGCTTTCGGCGGCATGGCGCTTCGCCACTTCGATATTGGTCTCCGACGGATCGGCGCCGACCATCGCGGCCCCCAGCCGGGCGAGCGGTTCGGACAGGATGCCGCCGCCGCAGCCGATATCGAGGATGCGCAGGCCCGTGAGGCAGCCGACCCGCTTGGGGTCGCGGCCGAACTGCTGGCAGACGGCGTCGCGGATATAGCCGAGCCGGATTGGGTTGAGCTTGTGGAGCGGCGCCATCTTGCCGCGCGTATCCCACCAGGTGGCGGCGAGCGCGGAAAAGCGCGCAACCTCGGCCGCATCCACGGTCGGCGAATGTTCCAGATCGCTGCTCATGCCCGCCTCCGCGCGCCCGTCCGCCCGCGGCCGCAAGGGCGGCCTTGTGGAGTTGCCTTCATGACTCCCTGCCGGTTATGTATAAGCACCTCGTCCTTGCGCCTTCTCGCGCGGCAATCGCCGCGATGCAAGCCTTCCGCGTCTCCCGTAACGTCTCAGGAGCTACCCTGGCCGGCCATGGCTCGCCTTGTCATGAAATTCGGCGGTTCCTCGGTCGCCGACATCGAGCGCATCCGCAACGTGGCCCGTCACGTCAAGCGCGAGGTGGACGCCGGGCACGAGGTCGCCGTCGTGATCTCGGCCATGGCGGGCGCCACCAACACCCTGGTCGACCTGTGCCGGGCGGCGGCGCCATTGCATGATCGCCGCGAATACGACGCGGTCGTCGCCTCGGGCGAGCAGGTCACCTGCGGTTTGCTGGCGATCGCGCTGCAGGCCATGGGGGTCGCGGCGCGCTCCTGGCAAGGCTGGCAGTTGCCGATCGGCACGACCGATGCGCATGGCTCGGCACGCATTCTCGACATCGCCGCCGAGCCCCTGATCCGCGGGTTTGCCGGCAAGGAGGTCGCCGTCATTGCCGGTTTCCAAGGCGTCCATGCGGACAGCGGCCGCATCACCACGCTGGGGCGCGGCGGCTCGGACACCTCCGCGGTCGCGGTGGCGGCGGCGATCCAGGCCGAGCGCTGCGACATCTACACCGATGTGGACGGGGTCTACACCACCGATCCGCGCGTGGTGCCCAAGGCGCGGCGTCTCAATAAGATCGCCTTCGAAGAGATGCTGGAAATGGCCTCGCTCGGGGCGAAGGTCATGCAGGTGCGCTCGATCGAACTCGGAATGGTGCACAATGTGCGCATTTTCGTGCGTTCGAGCTTCGACAAGCCGGAGGACATCGACCCGCAGCGGGCGCCCCCCGGCACCCTGATTTGCGACGAGAGCGAGATCATGGAACAAGAGGTCGTCACCGGCATCGCTTTTTCCAAGGACGAGGCGCAGATCTCGATCCGCAGCGTCGAGGACAAGCCGGGCATCGCCGCGTCGATCTTCGGCCCGCTGGCGGAAGCCAACATTAATGTCGACATGATCGTGCAGAACGTGTCCGCCGACGGGCAGACGACCGATCTGACCTTCACCGTCGCCGCCGCCGATTTCGAACGCGCCCAGGACACGATCGCCAAGGCGAAGGCCGAGATCGGCTATAAGCGGCTCGACAGCGCAAGCGACGTGGCCAAGATCTCGGTCATCGGCATCGGCATGCGCAGCCATGCCGGGGTGGCAGCCCGAGCTTTTCGCGCGCTCGCCGACCGCGGGATTAATATTCGCGCCATCACCACATCCGAGATCAAGTTTTCTCTTTTGATCGACGCCGCCTTCACCGAGCTTGCCGTCCGCACCCTGCATTCGCTTTATGGTTTGGACAAGAGCTGACCCCGCGCCGGTGATCGGACCGGTGGGGAGTGCGTTGCAGCAATTCCCTTTTGCTTGCAGCGCACTTATCTGTTTGGCTATAGGCTGTGAGAGTCGCCGCACGGTCCCGCCCGAGCGCGATTTCCCTTGAACCAAGCCGGCCGTCGCCGGCCAATTGTTGCGGCCCGAAGGACCCACGAAATGCGCGGTGCGCTGGGCGGTCCGCGCGTGCTGTTGCGCCGGCTGCGCGAAGTCGTGGCGGAGCCGGGCAGCGCGCAGGAGCGCCTCGACAAGATCGTCGTGCTGATCGCCGCGAACATGGTCGCGGAGGTATGCTCGGTCTACGTCTTGCGCGTCGACGGCACGCTCGAGCTTTACGCGACTGAGGGTCTGAACTCCCAGGCCGTCCATGTCACCGTGATGCGGCCTGACGAGGGGCTGGTCGGCCTGGTCGCAAGCGAGGCCAGCCCGATCAACCTGTCGGATGCGCAGGCGCATCCAGCCTTCTCCTATCGGCCGGAAACGGGCGAGGAAATCTATCATTCCTTCCTGGGCGTGCCGATCCTGCGGGCCGGCAACACGCTGGGCGTGCTGGTGGTCCAGAACCGGGCCCGCCGCACCTATTCCGAGGAGGAGGTCGAGGCGCTGCAGACGACGGCGATGGTGCTCGCCGAGATGGTCGCCTCCGGCGAGCTCTTGAGCATCGCCGAGCCGGGCGCCGAGCCGGCCGTTCGCCGGCCGGTCCATGTCACCGGCGCCGCGCTCACCGACTCGATCGCGCTCGGCCATGTCGTGCTGCATGAGCCGCGCGTGGTGATCACGAATTTCATCGCCGACGACGTGCAGAAGGAGCTGCGCCGCCTGCGCGCCGCGGTGCAGACGCTGCGGGCCGAACTCGATCTGATGCTGGAAAGCGGCGAGGTCGCGGAGACCGGCGAGCATCGCGACGTGCTGGAAGCCTACCGGATGTTCGCCCATGACCGCGGCTGGGTGCACAAGCTGGAAGAGGCGGTCCTCACCGGCCTCACGGCGGAGGCCGCCGTCGAGCGCGTGCAGTCGGATACGCGCGCCCGCATGCTGCGCCAGACCGACCCCTATCTGCGCGAGCGCCTGCACGACTTCGACGACCTCGCCCATCGCCTGCAGCGGCAGCTGCTCGGTTACGATCACGCGCCGACGCGCGACAAGCTGCCGGAGCATGCGATCATCATCGCCCGCTCGATGGGGCCGGCCGCCCTGCTCGACTACGATCGCAACCGGCTGCGCGGCCTCGTCTTGGAGGAGGGGGGGCCGAATTCGCATGTCACCATCGTCGCCCGCGCGCTCGGCATCGCGGCGGTGGGCGAGGTGCCGAACGCCACCGGGCTGGTCGATCCGGGCGACGCCATCATCGTCGACGGCGCCGCGGGCGACATTCATATCCGCCCGTCCCCGGACATGGAGGCCGCCTATGTCGAGCGGGTGCGGCTGCGCGCGCGGCGGCAACTGCAGTATCTCAGCCTGCGCGACCGGCCTTGCGTCACCAAGGACGGCCAGCCGGTCACGCTGATGATCAATGCCGGCCTGATGGTCGACCTGCCGCACCTCGTGGAAGCGGGCGCGGCCGGGGTCGGCCTGTTCCGCACCGAATTGCAGTTCATGGTGGCCGCTCAGTTCCCGCGCACGAGCGAGCAGCTGTCGCTCTATCGCAGCGTGCTCGACGCCGCGGGCGGCAAGCCGGTCGTTTTTCGCACGCTCGACATTGGCGGCGACAAGGTGCTTCCCTATATGCGGAGTTTGGAGGAGGAGAATCCGGCGCTCGGCTGGCGCGCGATCCGCCTCGGGCTCGACCGGCCGGGTCTGCTGCGCAGCCAGGTCCGCGCCATGCTGCGGGCCGCATCCGGGCGCGAACTCCGCATCATGTTCCCGCTTGTCGCGGCGGTGCAAGAGTTCGACGAGGCGAAATCGCTGGTCGAACGGGAGCTGACCCATTTACGCCGGCACGGCCATCGCCTGCCGGAGCGGGTGGAGATCGGCAGCATGGTAGAAGTGCCGGCGCTGCTTTATCAGCTCGACGAATTGCTTGAACGGGTCGATTTCCTCTCGGTCGGCTCGAACGACCTGATCCAGTTTCTCTATGCGGCCGACCGCAGCAATGCGCGCGTCGCCAACCGGTTCGATCAACTGGCGATCCCGGTGCTGCGTGCGCTCAAGCTGATCGCCGACAAGGCGCACGCGCATGGCAAGCCGGTCACGGTGTGCGGCGAAATCGCCTCCAAGCCGCTCGGCGCGCTCGCGCTGATCGGCATCGGCTATCGTTCGCTGTCGCTGCTGCCGTCGGCGGTCGGTCCGGTCAAGGCCATGCTGCTCGAGCTCGATGCCTCCAAGGCGGAGCGGCTGATCGCTCCGCTGCTCAAGCGGCCGCACGGCGGCGCCTCCATTCGCGCCAAGCTGACGGCGTTCGCCGAATCCGAAGGGTTGCCCCTGTAACGCATGCTGCCATACGCCAAACTCGACGCGCTGGTTTCGCGTCACGCCGCCGTCGAGGCGGAACTCGCCGGAAAACTTCCGCCCGAAGCGTTCGTGCGGCTGTCGCGCGAGCTCGCCGAGCTGTCGCCGATCATCGACACGATCAATCGCTACCGCGACGTCGTCGCCGAGATCGACGATCTGCAGTCGATCCTGGACGATCCGACCGCCGATGCCGAGATGCGCGGCATCGCGGTCACCGAAAAGTCGGCGCTCGAAGAGAAGCGAATGGCGCTCGAGAGCGAAATTCGGATCGCGCTCATTCCCAAAGACGCGATGGACGAGCGCAACATCATTCTCGAGATTCGCGCCGGAACCGGGGGGGACGAGGCCGCTCTCTTCGCCGGCGACCTGTTTCGCATGTACGAACGATATGCCGCCAGGCAGGGATGGAAGACCGAAATCATCTCCGCGAGCGAAGGCACGATGGGCGGCTACAAGGAGATCGTTGCCGAAATTCGCGGGCGCGGCGCCTTCGCCCGGCTGAAATTCGAATCGGGCGTCCACCGCGTGCAGCGCGTGCCCGACACTGAGGGTTCGGGCCGCATCCATACCTCGACCGCCACTGTCGCCGTCCTGCCCGAGGTGGAGGACGTCGACGTCGCCCTCGATGAGGCCGATCTGCGCGTCGACACAATGCGCGCCGGCGGCGCCGGCGGCCAGCATGTGAACAAGACCGAGTCGGCCGTTCGGATCACGCATATCCCTTCAGGCATTGTCGTGGTCATGCAGGACGAGCGCTCGCAACACCGCAATCGCGCGAAGGCGCTCGCGCTGTTGCGCGCCAAGCTGTATGACGCGGAACGGCGGAAGCGCGATGCAGAGCGCGCGGCCCAGCGACGCGGGCAGGTCGGCACCGGCGACCGCTCAGAGCGCATCCGCACCTATAATTTCCCGCAAGGGCGTGTCAGCGATCATCGCATCAACCTCACCCTCTACAAATTACTGCAGGTGATGGAGGGCGAAGCGCTCGGCGAGTTCGTGGACGCGCTGGTGACGGAACACAATGCCGCATTGCTCGCTGCGGAAGATCGATGACGGCGCGACGACTTCGTCGCGCTGTGTCAAGGTGACGTCGGTCGGGCGGGCCCGGCGCGACCTCGCGCAGGCATTCCGCGCCGCCGGGCTCGATGCACCGGCACTCGACGCGCGCCTTCTGCTCGGTCACGCGCTCGGGCTCGATCACGCCGGGCTTGCTTGCGCGGCCGAGCGCCCGCTTGCGCCCGCAGAGGTTGCCCGCGTCGAGACGCTTGCCGCCCGCCGCCTCGCGGGCGAGCCGGTCGCGCGCATTATCGGGATGAAGGAGTTTTGGGGGCTCCCGTTCCTGATTACGCCGTCGGTTCTCGTTCCGCGTCCGGACAGCGAGACAATCGTCGAGGGAGCGCTCGCCGCGCTCGACCGGCGCGATGCGCGGACGCGCGACTTGCGCATCGCCGATCTCGGCACCGGCTCGGGCGCGCTCCTGCTTGCATTGCTGTCCGAGTTGCCGAACGCTTGCGGCATCGGCGCCGATCGCGATGCGCGCGCGCTTGCGACCGCGCGCGTCAACGCTGAGCGGCTGGGTCTTGCCGCGCGAACGGTTTTTGTCGCGAGCGATTATGGGACGGCGCTCGCTGGCGGGTTGGATCTTGTGGTCGCCAATCCGCCTTACATCCGCACGCAGGATATCGAAGGCCTTGCTCCGGAGGTGCGCGACTTCGATCCGCGTGGCGCGCTCGATGGTGGAGTTGACGGACTTGCCGCCTATCGCGCAATCGCCGCGGACGCTTGTCGCCTGCTTGCACCGGGCGCGCCACTTTTGGTTGAGGTCGGATCAAACCAAACGCGGGCGGTCGCCGACCTGTTCGAAAGCGCAGGACTTGTGGCGGAATCCGCTCCGCAGCGCGACTTAGCCGGAGTTCCTCGCGTGGTTAGCGCACGGCGCCTCGTCTGATTGCAATTGCGCATCCATCCGACCAGTTGCTGCAAAAAAAGAGCTTGATTATCCGAAAAGAGCGACTAGTTTCCGCGTCAGGGAATCGACCTGAGCGAGGGGGTTGAACGCCGCAACGAGGCCCGGAGCACTACTCGGCGAGGCCAGCGGCGTAGGACGTAACCAACTTAAGAGATGCGAGTTGGTTTTGCGCCACTCGGGTTGAGATGCTTCTTCGGCTTGAACGAACGTTCCCGCTTGTGGCTCGGGAGCAACGCGCAGCTTGAAAGGTTGGCAGCGCCAGGGCATTGCTGCAGGCGACGGCTAAGGGCAATTCAAAGCGGGGGCCGCGCGTTTACGCGCAGCATCCGGATGGCTGTGTACAGTGCACCGCACGGCGGCGATGCCCGTGCGGGCGTTGCGCGTATCCTTACGTGCAATGGAGAGTTCGTAAGCATCGAGCGGGTCAACCGCTTTCATAAAAGGGTGGCCGAAAGCCAGACAATGAGAAACGGTCAAAACAAGCGCATGCGCGGGCGCAACCGCAAGAGCCATAATCCTCTGACTCGGGTCTACGAGTTCGAATGGACCGGATGTCAAAATCCGGGGAACCGCGTCGCATATCGCCGAAAAATACATGCAGCTCGCCCGCGACGCGCAGGCTTCCGGCGATCCGGTGGCGGCGGAGAACTATTTCCAGCACGCGGAGCACTATTTCCGCATGATCGCCGCGGCGCAGGAACAGTTCCGGCCGAACCAGCCGTTCTTCCGGGCGGAGGGCGCGGGCGCCGATCAGCGCGAAGACATTTACGAGGACGGCGAGGACGATGTTGGAGCGCCTGCGATCGGCGCGGGCGAACAGCCCGCGTTCGGCACGCGCGATCCCCAGCCGTTCCTTCCGCGCGACGCCCAGTTCTATCCTCAACGCGAGACGTTCCAGGGGCGCCAGCCGCCGGCCGCTGCCTCGCCCAATGGCCAAGACGAAGACGTTGATCGCCTTCCTTCGTTCGTTACCGGAGGCCAGCCCCAAGCCAATCAGGGCCAAGGCTACAATTCGAATGGCGGCTTCGAGGGGCAGGGCCAGGGCGATCGCTTCCCGCTGCACCGCCGCCGTCGCCGCCACCGCGGCTCGCGCAATGAGGGCGCGCAGGCTGATCCGGGTTCGGCGGGCGGCGATGACGCGTCGCCCGCGACGGGTCCATCCGGCGAATAATCGAAACCGGCGAATAATCGAAAGTTCGGCAAAACGCATCGAGCGGACGTGAGTCCGCTCGACGAAGGACCGCAGCGGAGCGCCAGAGCCGTGCGCCCCGCCGCGTCCCCTTGAAGATGACGAACCCCTGTTACGGTGCAGTGGCCTGCGCGTTCTGACGGCGGAACCGAAGCAGCCTGAACAGGAGAAGCGAGCGCGGCGTCACTTCGTATTCTTGATCGAATTTGAAGCGTTGGGCGTCTTCCTCGTCCTCAGCCTCGCTCAAGTTGGTGTCGATGAGCCGCAGCCAAGCGCGACCGGCCGCCACTTTCGGGAGCGTGAAGCGCACCAGATTGTCGGCGGCGTTGACGATCAGCAGCATGGTCGTGTCGCTGCCACGCTGGCGGATGCCGGTCGCCTGTGCGCGACCGTCGAGCAATGCGCCCATGCATTTCGCGAACGGGTCGGCCCACTGCTCGGCCGTCATTTCCGTTCCGGCCGGGTTGAGCCAGGTGAGATCGCGCACGCCGATCTCTTCGTTCCACTCCCCGGTGAAGAAGCGGCTGCGGTGGAGCACGGCAAAATTCCGGCGAAGCTCGGTCAGCCGCGCGACGAAGTCGTGCAACGCCTCGCCCTCCGGGCCGCAATTCCAATCGACCCAGCTGATCTCGTTGTCCTGACAATAGGCATTGTTGTTGCCGCGTTGCGTTCGCCCGAACTCGTCGCCGGCGGTGAGCATCGGTGTTCCCTGGCTCAACAGCAGCGTCCCCAGCAGGTTCTTCTTCTGCCGTTCGCGCAGCGCGCGGATGCCGGGGTCCTCGGTCGGTCCCTCGGCGCCGTGGTTCCAGCTGTGATTGGCGTTGTGACCGTCGCGATTGCCTTCGCCGTTCGCTTCGTTGTGCTTGTCGTTGTAGCTGACCACGTCGTGGAGGGTGAAGCCGTCATGGGCGGTGATGAAATTCACGCTCGCCCACGGCTTGCGTCCGCGCCGGTTGAACACGTCGCCCGAAGCGGTAAGGCGCTTGCCGAACTCCGCCATCTGGCCTTCGTCGCCCTTCCAGAACCGTCGCATCGTGTCGCGGTACTTGTCGTTCCACTCCGCCCAGCCGGGTGGGAAGCCGCCGACCTGATAGCCGCCCGGCCCGCAATCCCACGGCTCCGCGATCAGCTTGACCGATGACAGCACCGGATCCTGCCGGCAGGAATCGAGGAAGCCGCCGCCTTCGTCGAAGCCATAGGGCTCGCGTCCGAGAATCGTGCCGAGGTCAAATCGGAAACCGTCGACCCGCATCTCCTCCACCCAGTAGCGGAGGCTGTCGGTGACCATCTGCAGGACACGCTGATGCGACAGGTTGAAGGTGTTGCCGGTGCCGGTGTCGTTGATGTAGTAGCGCCGTTGGTCGGGCAGCAGCCGATAATACGAGGCGTTGTCGATACCCTTGAAAGAGAGTGTCGGTCCGCGCTCATTGCCTTCCGCGGTGTGATTATAGACGACGTCGAGAATGACCTCGATTCCGGCGTCGTGCAGACGCGCGACCATCTCCTTGAACTCGGAGAAGGCGAAATCCGGTACGCTCGCATAGCGGCGCGCCGGCGCGAAAAAGCTGATTGTGTTGTAGCCCCAGTAATTGATCAGCCCCTTCTCGAGCAAATAGGGGTCGTCGACGAAGGTGTGAATCGGCAACAGCTCGACCGCGGTGACGCCAAGCTTGCGCAGATAGTCGACGACGGTGGGATGGCCAAGCCCGCGAAACGTGCCGCGCAGCGGCTCCGGCACGTCCGGATGCAGCTTGGTGAAGCCGCGCGCGTGCAGCTCGTACACGATCGTGCGGTCCCAGGGGACCTTCGGCGGGCGAACGTTCCCCCAGGTGAAGGCGGGATCGACCACCCGGCACTTCATCATCAAAGATGCCGAGTCGCGGTCGTCGAAGGTGCAGTCGTCGAAGCTCTCGAGCTTGTAGCCGAAGAGTTCGGGTCCGAAGCGAAGCTTGCCGACCACCGCCTTGGCGTAGGGATCGAGCACCAGCTTGTTGGGATTGTAACGATGGCCGTTCTCCGGCTCATACGGCCCGTGCACGCGATAGCCGTAGATGGTGCCGGGCCGCGCCTCGGGAACGAAGCCGTGCCAGACTTCGTCGGTGTATTCCGGCAGCTCGATGCGGTCGATTTCCTTCTCGCCCTGATCGTCGAACAGACACAGCTCGACCTTGGTCGCCGTGGCAGAGAAGAGCGCGAAGTTCACTCCAAGGCCGGTCCAGGTCGCTCCCAGAGGAAACGGCGACCCCTCTCGCACGCGGATCCGTGTCGCTTCGCGGGTTCGGCTTTCTGCGTTCGCCGCGTCGGGCGGAACGAGTCTCACTTGCTCCATCATGGGAAGGCCCCTCAGTCCCGTGTTTTCGGTAAATCATTAAACTATGCTTAACGGCGAATGCCGAACAAAGTTCCATCTTCGCGGGTGCAGCAAATGTTCGGGAGCGCCGCGCTCGCCGCGCTCGATCCTGCGGATGTCGTCTTGGCGTGCATCTCCGCGGTCGAAACGAGCGCACCATCGGCCGACTGCGGCTTCTGATTCCCGGCTGCGGCGACCGCTTCCGCGAACGTCTATCCTGGTCCGCCTGTGGCCGCGCAATGAAAGCGTGGCGGATGCCGAGGATGTGGCCGCGGAAATCGGCGCCGACCGCGGCGTCGTCTCGCTTGCCCCGGCGACCCGCATTTGCGTCGATGCGGCGCGGGCTGATGCCGCGCCCTCGAAACCGGAAAACGCGCCGCAAGGAGCAGCGCGAAATCCGCCTGGTCCCGCGCGCCCGGTCAAGAGCGCGGCCGGCGGCTAGGCCCGCTCAGTTGAGCTTCGAGCGGAGATCGCGGATGCCGTCGCTGATCAGCGCATCGGCGACGGCGCCCTTCACCGCGCCGCCGAGAATTTTCTCCGCGGCGGCGATGGCGGCTTCGGTGGCGGAATTGCGCACCTCGGCGAGTGCCTGAGCCTCAGCCTGCGCGATCTTGTTCTCCGCCATCTTGGTGCGCCGTGTGACGAATTCTTCCACCTTGGTTCTTGCCTCGGCCTGCAGCCTTTCGCCTTCGGCCTCCGCGCTGCGGATGAGCGCTTGGGCTTCCTGCTCCGCCTCCTTCTGGCGTCGCTGGTACTCGGCGAGAAGCGCTTGCGCTTCCGTTCGCAGCCGGCGCGCCTCGTCAAGTTCGGCCTGGACGCGGGCGCGCCGATCGTCGAGCGCCCCGACGACGGTGCGATGGGCGCCGAGGCGCACAAGCGCGAACAGAAAGATGACGAAGGCGACCGCGACCCAGAACTCAGCCTCGTAGAACATCGGCAGACCCTTGCAGCTCCGCAGTCAGCGTTTGAGAACCTCGTCGACCGCGGACTTGACCGTGTCGTCCGGCGGCGATTTTCCGATCAGGCGGGCGACGATCGCGCCCGCCGTGTCGACGGCGATTCCCCGCACATTGGCCATCGCGGCCTGCTTGCTGGCGGCGATCGCCTTGTCGGATTCGGCGAGGCGCTGATGGAGATCATGTTCGACCGACTTGCGATGCGCTTCGCTTTCCGCCGCGAGCCGCTCGCGCGCCGTCATCGCCAGCTCATGTGCCCGCGCGTGCGCGTCGGCGAGCGCCTTTTCATGCGCGGCGACGGCGGCGTCGGCCTCGCCCTTCATGCGGGCGGCCTCGGCGAAGTCGGCCTCGATCTTGGTGCGCCGGCTTTCGAGGATCGCCTTCATTCGCGGCAACGCATAGCGCGCGACGAGCACGTACAGGACGATGAAACTGATCGCGAGCCAGAACAGCTGGGAGGCGAAAGTCTCTCCCTTGAAGGGAGGAAAGCCGCCGCCATGCTGCCCGGAAGGGGCTTCAGTCGTGGCGTGAGTGGGCTGGGCCATCGGCCGCTCCTCAAATCATTCGGGTGTTCACCACCGCACGCCTGGGCGCCTAGACCGCGAACAGAAGCAGCAGCGCGACCAGCAGCGAGAAGATGCCGAGCGCTTCCGTGATGGCGAAGCCGAAGATCAGGTTGCCGAACTGGCCTTGCGCCGCCGACGGATTACGCAGCGCCGCCGCGAGGTAATTGCCGAAGATTTGACCGACGCCAAGCGCGGCGCCGCCCATTCCGATGCAAGCAATGCCAGCGCCGATATATTTGGCGGCGATCGGATCCATGAGAAATCTCCTTTTCGTGCTGGGATTGGAATTCCGAAGCGTCAGTGTCCCGGGTGGAGGGCGTCGTTGAGGTAGATGCAGGTCAGCAGCGTGAACACGTAGGCCTGCAGGAAAGCGACCAGGAGTTCAAGCGCGGTGAGCGCGATGACCATGATGAGGGGAAGCGAGGCGCCGGCCCAACCGATCAGCCCGAGCGAGCCGAGCCCTGCCACGAAGCCCGCGAACACTTTCAGCGTGATGTGGCCGGCGAGCATATTGGCGAAAAGCCGGACGCTATGCGAAATCGGTCGCGACAGGAACGACACAACTTCGATCACCATGACGAACGGCAGGATGTAGACCGGAATGCCGTGCGGCACGAACAGCCGGAAGAAGCCGAGGCCGTTTTTCCAGAAGCCGTAGATCAGGACCGTGAAGAACACGATCAGCGCCAAGGTGGCGGTGACGACGATATGGCTGGTGATCGTGAAGGTGTACGGGATCAGGCCGACGATATTGGCGATCACGATGAACATGAACAGCGAGAACACGAGGGGGAAGAAGCGCAGCCCTTCTTCTCCGGCGGTACTGCGGATCATGTTCGCCACGAACTCGTAACAGACCTCCGCCATCGACTGGAGGCGTCCCGGCACGAGCTGACGTCCGGCGGTCGCCCCCAGCATGAGCAAGGCGATGATGCCGACCGCCGCCACCATGAACAGGGCGGAATTGGTGAAATAGAGCTCGGTGTTGCCAATCTTGCCCAGCGGGAAAAGGTTTACGATCTCGAATTGATGGATCGGATCGGCCATGACCTTATGGGTCCCCTTTTTCTTGCGGCCGGCGCTGCGCCTGCCGTTCCGTCCCGTGGTCGCTCGCCTCGTGGCCCGGCCAAACGCCGGCCGAGCGCATGACATTAACAACGCCGGCGACAAAGCCGACCATAACAAAAACGATCAGCCCCCAGGGCGAGATGCCGAGCCAGTGGTCGAGCGCCCACCCGATCAGCGCGCCGGCGACGACGCCTCCCACCAATTCGGAGGAAAGCTGGAACCCGCGAGCGAAGCCCGACGGGTTTGTCGTCGTTTGCGCGGCAGGAGCGGCGTCAGACGATCGGCCGCCCCGTTGACTGTCAAGTTGTTCGCCGAGACGCCTGAGCCTCGCGGAGAGGGCGGCTTCCTCGGTGGGCCGGTCGTCCGGATCGCGCGCGTTACGGGCCATAACCACCTCCCCGCGCGTTGATGACCGTGCTTGACGTTCGACCCCCGTTTAAGCCGCGCGGACCATACTGAGGAGGCAAAAGCAAGTCAAGAATTCGGACCATCCGGTAACCTCGTTCGACGCGTTTTCTGCGCGGGACCTTGGCGGCCGCGCAATGCTGCCTGCGGGCCTGTTTCCCTTCAGGAATCGGCGGACCGAATTGCCCGCGGGGCGTCGCTGCGGCAGTATCGGCGCGGGGTCCGAGACAAACGGAACGGAAGCGTCGCTCATGAGCCGAAGTTTGATCGTGATAATCGTGCTGCTCGCCGCGGCCAGCGCCGCGCGTGGGCAAACGCCGCCCCCAGGCCCCGTGCCCGAGGACGGCGATACACGGTACAGCTATCATCGGAGCGAAGATGGATTTGTCCGCCTCGACCAGCGGACGGGAGAGGTGTCCTACTGCGCGCGGCGTCCAAGCGGCTGGTCATGCCTTGTGACGCCGGACGACCGCGCGGCATTCGAAGCCGAGATCGGGCGGTTGCAGGCCGAGAACGCCGCGCTCAAGAAGGCCCTGCTCGAACGCGGCCTGCCGTTGCCTTCCGGCGCCAAGCCCGACACGTCGATCGGCCAAGCGCCGCAGTCCAAATCGCCGAGCGAGGCGGAGGCCGACCGGGTGCTGACGCTCTTCGAACGGATCTGGCGTCGCCTGGTCGAACTGATGGCAAGCCTGCAGCGCGATCTCAACAAGACATGACCGCCTCGATTGCGGGAGCGGAGGTCCGCGATGTCGAGCCGGTTGACATCTATTCGACACGCGACGGTCGGCGACATCGCGACTGCGACGCTGACAGTCGACACTGGCGGGCCGGGTTTCACCGATATCACGGAGGACGTCCAGCGTTTCGTGACAGCGTGCGGCGCCGGCGAGGGAACGCTCCTCCTCTTCATCCGCCACACGTCGGCGTCGCTCGTCATTCAGGAGAACGCGGATCCGGACGTGCGCACCGACCTCGTCTCCGCGCTGGACCGGCTCGCGCCACAGGACGCGGGATGGGTGCATGAGATCGAAGGGCCGGACGATATGCCGGCGCACGTCAAGACCATGCTCACCGGTGTGTCGCTCGCGGTTCCGGTTGTAGCCGGCCAGCTTTCGCTCGGCGCTTGGCAGGGCGTCTATCTCGTCGAACACCGGGATCGCGCCCACCGGCGCGAAATCGTGCTCCAGTTTCTCGGCAGCCGGGGTTGATACAGGCTCGATGGCGTGAGCTCACTCGGCGGAAGGGATGCGAGCGACGTCGCTGGCCTAGGCGGCCGGTATATCGATTTTTGCGATTGGCACCTGGGCTAATTCGCCTATGATTATACAAAGGTTGAATCCCGAGGAAAGGCCAGGGAAGAGGGCCTCAGGGACAAGTTGACACCGCAATTGAACGAAACGACGCAATACCGGCTGGTGATCGCCGACGACCACCCATTGTTCCGCGGCGCGCTGCGTGAGGCGGTGGCCGGGATGTTCGCACGCCTGGAAATCGCCGAGGCCGGATCGTTCGATGATATGGCGAAACTGCTCGACCGCGGCGGCGACGTGGACCTTGTCCTGCTCGATCTCGCGATGCCCGGCGTACGCGGGCTGTCCGGGCTCCTGTATTTGCGGGCTCAGTACCCGGGCGTGCCGGTCGTCATCGTGTCGGCCACCGACAATCCCACTGTGATTCGCCGCTGCATGGATTTCGGCGCCTCCGGGTTCATTCCCAAGACGCTCGGGGTGGAAGAAATTCGCAAAGCGGTCGCCGCCGTGCTTGCGGGCGGATTATGGACGCCGCCGGAGGTCGATCTGTCCGCCGGCGCCGACGCCGAGACCACGGCGATGCTGGCGCGCTTCGCCACGCTGACGCCGCAACAGGTGCGCGTGCTGATGATGCTGTCCGAGGGGTTGCTGAACAAGCAGATCGCCTACGAGCTGTCGGTCTCCGAGGCGACGGTGAAGGCGCATGTCTCGGCGATCCTGCAGAAACTCGGGGTCGAGAGCCGCACTCAGGCGGTCATCGCCGCGTCCAAGATCGAGCCGGTGCAGTAATCAAAGGCTCTTCTTCGGGGAAGCAATTCGAGAGCGCGGGCGCGGGATCTGCGTCGGCGAACGGTCACTCCGCCGCGACGCGCTGCGCCTGCCATTGAGCGAGCTGCGCGCGCAATTGGGCGGGCTTCACCGGCTTGTTGAGCACCTGGACTCCCTGTGCGCGCGCGGCGTCCCGCACCTCCTCGGTGCGATCGCCGGTGATGAGAATGGCCGGCAGGTCCGCCCCGAATCGCCGCCGCAGCTCGACGATCGCGTCGAGCCCATTGCCCACGTCGAGATGGTAGTCGACCAGCAGTCCGGTCGGAAGGCGGCCCAGCGTCTCGATCGAAGCGAGCGCGGCCGCAAGGTCACGCGCCTTGAGCACCTCGCAACCCCAGCCGGCGAGCAGGGATTCCATGCCGTCGAGAACGATCGGCTCGTTGTCGATGCACAGCATGATCGACCCGGTGAAATAGCCAGGCGCGCGCGCAAGGCTCGGGCCGGGCTTGTCGCGCGGCGCGGTCGCCGCGACCGGCACTTCGACGGAGAAGCGAGAGCCGCGCCCGGGAACCGAGCGCAACATGACCGTAAGGTTCAGGACGCGGGCGATGCGTTCGACGATGGAAAGTCCAAGGCCGAGCCCGCGCGCCACGCTCGCCGCGCGATCGAGACGGCGAAACTCCTCAAAGATCGCTCGTTGGCTCTCCTCCGCAATTCCGATGCCGGTGTCGTAGACGTCAATGCGAAGCGAGCTCCCGTGCGCACGGCAGCCAACCAGAACGCGGCCGTGCTCGGTGTATTTGATCGCGTTCGATACGAGGTTCTGAAGCAGGCGAAGGAGCAGTCGGCGGTCCGAGCGCAGCGCGCGTGAGCAGGGCGCGAACGTGAGATCCAGCCCCCTCTCCCGGGCCAGCGGAGCAAATTCGACTTCGAGTTGGCGAAACAGGTCGTCGATGTGGAACACGCCGATTTCCGGATGCAGGGCGCCGGCGTCGAGCCGGGAGATGTCGAGCAACGCGCCCAGGATCTCCTCGACGGCTTCGAGCGACGCATCGACTTTCCCGGCCAGCCGCGCATCGTCTCCGCTGGTTTGCTGCTCGACCAGACTGGTGGCATAGAGCCGCGCGGCGTTGAGCGGTTGCAGGATGTCGTGGCTCGCAGCGGCGAGAAACCTCGTCTTGGACAGGTTGGCGCTTTCCGCTACGGCTTTCGCCTCGGCGAGTTCGGCGTTGAGACGCTCGAGTTCGGCCGTGCGCTCGCGCACCCGGTGCTCGAGTTCGTCATTGGCGCGCGCGAGCGCTTCCGCCGCCTCGACGCTGGGCGTGATGTCGGTCAGCGTGGTCACGAAGCCGCCGCCGGGCATCCGGTTGGCCCGGACTTCGATGACGAGACCGCGGCCGGGGAAGCGTTCCAGAAACGGCTCGCCGCTCGCGGCGTAGCGGGCGGCGCGGGCGCGCACCAGCTCTTCCACATCGCCCGGTCCAAACGCGCCGTTTTCGGCGTTCAAGCGCAGAATATCGTCGAGCGTTATTCCTACCCGCAGGATTTCCTCCGGCAGCTCGAGGATCTCGCCGAACTGCCGGTTCCAGCACAGCAACGTCATTTCCTCGTTGAAGACCGCGATCCCCTGGCGCACGTGGTCAAGCGCGGTCTGCAGAATCTCTCGGTTGTAGTGGATCGCAGCGCTGGCGTCGTCGAGGAGCTTCAGCGCCTCCTTGGTCGACATCATGCGCTTGCGCAGGAGAAGCGAGAGAACAAGCCGCGAGGACGCCGCTCCGATCGCGGAAGCGAGCAGATGCTCGGCGTATTGCAGGAGCTCGAAATTCGCGTGGCGCTTCGGCTCCAGGCTGATGCGGCGGCTCGCCGCGAAACCCGCGAACGCGCTGCGCGTACGCTCCTCGCCGAGATAGCGGGCGACGGCGTTGGTCAGTTCCTCGACGGTGATGGCCGAACGCCACAGCCGGAAACTCGGCGTGACCTGGACAAGACGCGACGGCACGAAAATGTCAGCCTGCAGCCGTTCGATCGCCGAGGGCGGCCGGCTGAACGAGAAGCCGATATAGGCGAGCGCATTGACGCCAAGGCTGCACACGACCCCATGAACGAAGGGCGGCAGATTGAGGCCGAGCAAGGCCTGCGGGCGCAGGACCGTAAAGCCCCACGGGCCGTCCGCAAGGATGCCGCCGCCGATCAGCCCCGCCTCGGCGAAACTCGGCAGCAACATCGTGTAGGCCCAGGCGGCGAATCCCGCGGTCATGCCGGCGACCGCCCCGCGCGCGGTGGCGCGCGGCCAGAACAGACCGCCGAAACAGGCGGGAGCGAGCTGCGCGATCGCCGCGAACGACAGCAGACCGATCGAAGCAAGCTGCGCAAACCCGGCGAGTCGGTAATAAAGGTAGGCGAGCAGCAGGATCGCGAAGATCGCGAAACGGCGCACCCGCAGCAGCAGCGCGCCGACATTCTCCCATTGGCCGATGAACGGCTGGCGACGCTGCGCGAGCAGCGGCATGACGAGGTCGTTCGAGATCATGATCGCGAGCGCGACCGACTCGACGATCACCATGGCGGTGGCCGCCGACAGTCCGCCGATGAAGGCGACGAGGGCGAGCACTTGTGAGCCTGCCGACAAAGGCAGCGCCAGCACATACATGTCGCTGTTGACGGCGTCGGAAGGAAAGGTCAACAAGCCGGCGAGCGCGATCGGCATCACGAACAGGTTGATCAATACGAGATAGACCGGGAACAGCCAGGCGGCGCGCCGAACCTCGGTCTCGTTGTTGTTCTCGACCACCGCGACGTGGAATTGACGCGGCAGGAGGATGATCGCGAACGCCGACAACAGGGTCATGGTCAGAAAGGCGCCCAAGCCCTGTTGGCTCGTGAGCACTTGCGCGACGTCCGGGTTCTCCAGGGTCCGCGCGAACAGCGCGCCCGGGCCGCCGAACATCACATAGGTCACGAATCCTCCGACGGCGAGGAAGGCGACCAGCTTAACGACCGATTCCGCCGCGACCGCCAGGATGAGGCCATCCTGATGCTCGGTCGCATCGATGTGGCGCGTGCCGAACAGTATGGCGAAGGCTGCCATCAACAACGCGACGAACAGCGCGATGTCGCTAGGGATGAACGGCATCGCCGCGGCGCTCGTCTCGACCTGCGCCAGAATGGTCGCGAGGGAAGACGACACCGCCTTGAGCTGCAGGGCGATATAGGGGATCGACGCGGCAATCGCGATCACCGCGACGGTCGCCGCCACGGCCTGGTTCTTGCCGTAGCGGGCCGCGATGAAATCGGCGATCGAGGTGATGTTCTGGCTCTTCGCCAGTCGCACCACGCGGATGATAAGCGGGGAGGCAAGCCCGAATACGAGGATCGGACCAAGATAGATGGCAAGGAAGTCGAGGCCGGAATGCGAGGCGAGCCCGACCGAGCCGAAAAACGTCCACGACGTGCAGTAGATGGCGAGGGACAGCGCGTAGATCAGCCGCGACCCCCGGCCGCGCTTTCTTCCGCGCGCCCGGTCTCCGAAGCTCGCCACCAAAAAGAGCAGACCGATATAGCCGAGCGCGACCCCGACTGCGACCCAGCCCTGCAGCATGAACGCTCCTGCCGCCAGAGGCTCGTCCGGGCAGGCGATCCATTCGCCCGCGCGGTGTGACAGGTCAGCACAACTTGCACTGTCTTGTCCATCGGTCCGCGGCCGGCGGGGGCGGCCAGGCTTTGTTGCTTGATAGCCGTTGCATTGGCCGCCGTGGGTCCGTAGTTATGGAGAACTACGTAGATATCGACGCCAGGCGAAGGGACGATCTTCCCATGTCGATAAAGCCCATCGAGCGCGCGGACGCTTCCGACGGAAGCGGTACGGCAATGCAGCGGCCGGTGGCCGGAATTTCCGACGTTCAGCTCCTCAGCGTGCTCGACACGGCGGCCGACGGCATCATCATCATCGACGAGCACGGCGTTATCCATACCTACAATAAGGCGTGCGAGCGCCTGTTCGGCTATTCCGCGCCGGAAATGATCGGACGCAACGTCAATGCGATCATGCCGCCCGACGTGGCGCGCGCGCACGACGGCTATATCGGCAACTATTTCACAACGGGCCAGCGCAAGATCATCGGCATCGGGCGCGAGGTGATGGGACAGCACCGCGACGGTACGATCATTCCCGTGCATTTGTCGGTGGGCGAGGCGGTCACGTCGGCCGGGCGGCAGTTCATCGGCATTATGCGTGATTTGCGGTCGCGCAATGAGAGCGAGCGGCGACTGAACCAACTGCAGGCCGACCTCGTGCGCATGGCGCGGGTATCGGCGATCGACGAAATGGGGGCTGCGCTCGCGCACGAACTCAATCAGCCATTGACCGCCCTGATGCTCTATCTGCAGGCGGTGGAACGCGCCTGCGCGAAGCACAGTGCCGCCAATCCAATGCCGCCGGGCGTGCTCGGGATCCTTGAAAAGGCTGTGCGCGAAGCCGAGCGCGCCGGCAGCATCATCCAGCGCATGCGGCAATTCGTCGAGAAACGCGACCCGGTGCGCCGCATTGTCGACCTGAATCCCCTGATCGAGGATGCGATCGAACTGACCTTGCTCGGCAGTTCTCCGGGTACGCGGATCGACCGCGCGTTCGCGCCCGACCTTCCGAAACTTCTGCTCGACCCGGTGCAGATTCAACAGGTCGTGGTGAACTTGGTGCGCAACGGCCTCGAGGCGGTCAAGCAATGCGAACGGCAGTTGGTAACCGTTTCCACCCGCAACACCGACACCGGGGTCGCAATGACGGTCGAGGACAGCGGGCCGGGCATTCGCGCCGAAGCGATACCGGAATTGTTCAAGCCGTTCTCATCGTCGAAAGAACGAGGCTTCGGGCTCGGTCTCGCGATCTCCCGCACGATTGCTCAGAATCACCGCGGCGAACTGACGGTCGACCCGGGGGGTCGAGGGCGGGGCGCTTCGTTCACCCTTCACTTGCCGCTGTCGGACGACGACGAGGAGTGGGCGGCGGAATAACTGGCGCCGAGCGATATGACGGGCGAATGAGGCAAAGCATGGTCCAGAACGCGACCGCATCAAGCGAGATTCATATTGTCGACGACGATGCGGCAGTCCGCGACGCGTTGGCCGTGGTGCTGACGCTCGAAGGCTATCATGTGTCCGGCTTTGCCGACGGGCATTCATTTCTCGCCGCCGCGCGCACCAATCCTGCGGCCTGCATCATCCTCGACGTCCATATGCCCGGGCGGTCCGGCCTCGATATCCTTAAGGAGCTGAACGCCAAGAACTATCCGGTTCCGATCTTCATCATTTCAGGCCAGGGCGACATCCCGATGGCGGTCGAGGCCATCAAGAACGGGGCATTTGACTTCATCGAAAAGCCTTTCGACGCGGAGACGGTGGTGAATCGCGTGCGCGAGGCGATCGAAGCGACCGCCCGTCAGCAATCACGGGGCGGACTTGGCGACCAGCTGGCGCAGTTTCCCGGCAGCGACCTGTTGACCGGCCGCGAACGGGAGGTGCTCAATCTGATTGCCGGCGGGGCCTCCAACAAGGAAGCCGGGCGCCAACTCGGGATCAGCCCGCGCACCATCGAAGTCCATCGCGCGCGCATCATGGAGAAGCTCGGCGCCAAAAACGCCGCCGACCTCGTGCGGATCGTTCTTTCGGAGTCACGCGGATCGTGATAAGTCGCCGCCCGGCACCCAGGGGGCCGTTTTTGCGTTTACGATTGATGCGTCAGTACTATGCCGCACCGTGCTACTACGAATTGTAGCGGAAGGGGCGATTGCCGATGTTGAAGCGGGGGCGCGGTTATGCGCTGCAGTTCCGGTGGATGTCCGTATGGCGGTGCACATTCTAGAGGATGATCCGGGTGTGAGCGATGCGCTCGCATTGCTCCTCGATCATCTTGGCTTCGACGCTATCTGTCACACGGATGCGGAGGATTTCTTCCGCAGTGAACCGCCAAGCGGCAGAGACATCGTTTTTGTCGATCTGATGTTGCCCGGGATCAGCGGCAAGGCCGTGATCCGCTGGTTGCAGCAGCTTCGCGAGCCGCCCCGAATCGTTGCGATGTCCGGCCAATCGCAAAAGGTCATCGAGGCCGAGTTGCGCGGGATGGGCGTTACCCAGGTCATCCGCAAACCATTGAATCACACCGCAATTACGACTCAGCTCGCGGCCGCCCGGTTATAGGCGGGCGGCAGCGCGATACACGTAAATCGTGTACGTGAAACAACGTAAGCATTTTTGCGAGGTATTGTTTGCAATCACCTTCGCTAATGTCTCATTTGCTGCAGAGAACCTCATAAAACCCCTGGGTTCTGCGGCTGGGCGAGGACCCCGATGAAGCAAACGATCGCGTCGCAAGCCGTTGCCCCCGAAACCGAGCTGACCGACTGCACGTTGCCCAAATCGCGCCACCTGAGCGGACCAGCCCGATCCAATCGACACGAAGAGGAACCGAGCGGCCAGCGCCAGCGGATTAGCCAGCATGGCCATGTCTTCCGCGAAGGCGACTCGTCGGACCGCATCTTTCAGGTCGTCGACGGTGCGGTCATGCTTTACAAACTGTTGCCGGATGGCCGTCGGCAGGTGGTGGAGCTGCTGAGCGCCGGCGATGTCTTCGGTCTGACCCCCCTGCCGATTTACGACTGCTCGGCCGAAACCCTCGTCGCTTCCAATGTGATCGCTTACGACCGGGCGGCCGTCGAGCACTCCCCCGAACTGTTGCGCCGGTTGAGCGCCCATGTGCACGCGCAGCTTTGCACCTTGCATGAGCATGCCGTGCTGCTCGGCCGCAAATCGGCGCTCGAGCGCGTCGCCACCTTCGTCATGCATTGCGTTCCTGGGCGCGGCGGATTCGACTGCGCGGGACCCCGCGGCGGCGGCGATTCCGCCATCGTCCGGCTGGGCATGACCCGCCAAGAGATTGCCGATTATCTCGGTCTCACCCTCGAAACCGTGTCGCGCGCTTTTTCCGAACTGCGCCGCCGCGGAATCATCGCGATCGACAAACAGGAAGAAGTCCGCGTCCACGATGTCTGCCGGATGTGCCAGCTGACGGGAGCCCATTGAGGTCCCAGCGGAGCGCCCGGCTGGAGGAGAGATCGCCTCGTCTCGGGCGGTGCCGTTGAGCGTTGTGCGCCGTGCCCTTGGGATGCGGCGCTTTTTTTGTGCGGATCGCCCGTCCACCGGTGACGTTCGTGGATGGTGGATTGAGGCAACGCATGGACTCGGGATCGGCGCCGCGGGCGCGCAAAGGGATCGATTTCAGTTCCCTTCGCTGGAATTCGCGCCGCGTCGCGGAAACCCTTCTGATCGGCGCGATCGGCGGAATCATTTTCGATGCCGTGCGGTTTCCGGCCGGATGGCTGGCGGGGGCGATGGTGTTCTGCGCCGGGGCGGCGCTGGCCGGTCGCCCCATCGGCCTGCCGCGGCCCGTGGCGCGCGTCTTCTCCGTCATCGTCGGCATGGCGCTCGGAAGCGTCGTCAGTCCGGCCGCGATGCGTGGCATCGGCACCTGGCCGACCAGCATCGCCCTGCTCGCGCTCGCCATGGTCTGCGTGGTCGTTGCGACCATGTCGTATCTGCAGCGCGTCCATGGCTGGGATGCGATGACGGCGCTGTTCGCCGCCTATCCTGGCGCGCTCGCGCAAGTCATGACGCACGCCGCCGAGGAAGACTGCGACCTGCGCGCCGTCGCCGTCGTGCAGATGATTCGTGTGGCGATGCTGACCATCGGCATTCCGGCGGCGCTGGCGGCGTTCGGCCTCACGGCGTCGGTAGGACCCGTGGCCGTGAAAGCGGCCGGTCTGACCGAGGCGCCCGGGGAGTTCGCCGTGCTGATCGCCAGCTCGGTGGCGGTTGGGCTGGGCTTGTTGCGGCTCGGAATGCCGGGCGGCCTTCTGATCGGCCCGATGTTGGTTTCGGCAATTCTTCACGGCAGCGGTCTCGTCTCAGTGACGTTGCCCGCTTGGGTGAGGGTCGCCGCCATGATCGGAATCGGTTCGGTCGGCGGGTCGCGCTTCGCCGGGACCGCCCTACGGCTCGTGCTCTCCCATCTGCGCGCTGCGCTCGGCTGCTTTGCCATATCGTTGGGCATCGCCGCGGCGTTCGCCGCTGTGGCGAGCCTCGTCGTATCAAGGCCGGCAGCCGACATCGCGGTCGCCTTTTTGCCCGGCGCGATCGATGGGATGATGGTGCTTGCGCTTGCGCTCGATCTCGATCCGATCTTCGTCGGCGCCCATCATCTCACCCGACTGTTCGGCCTGTCGTTCGCATTGCCCTTCGTCGTGCGATCGGTGCGCAGGCGATGCGACAATCAGGAACGGCGACATTGACTTGGATCAATGCGCTTGGCGGCGCTATTCGCCCTATGTCCGCCGATCCCACCCAAGCTCATTGACAGCGCTTCCCCAATCAGAGGCCCGTGAAAGATGGCTCAATCGACAGCTCGCAAGACCATGACGTTCGGCGAGGGTGGAACCGCTCTCGTCTTTGCCGTGACGGCGCTGCTGTGTCTCGCCGCCGCCGCCAGGGCCGAGGACGCGCCGTTCGCGTTCCACGCCTATTTGTCGGCCGCCGCGAGCGTGCTCGCTGTCTTCATGATCTTTGCATCGTATTCGCGGCGTCCGTCTGAGCCGATTCCCGCTGAGATCGATGGCAAGCCGAACTACAATTTCGGGCCGGTCAAGTTTGCCACCGTCGCAGCGATGTTCTGGGGCATCGCCGGTTTCGTGGTGGGACTGTGGGCCTCATTGGAGCTCGCTTGGCCGGCGCTCAATTTCGATCTGCCCTGGATAAATTTCGGACGCCTCCGCCCGCTGCACACCTCGGCCGTGATCTTCGCTTTTGGCGGCAATGCGCTGCTCGCGACCTCCTTGTATGTCGTGCAGCGCAGTTGCCGGGTGCGCATCGCGGGCGAGATCGCCCCGTGGTTCGTGGTGCTCGGCTACAACTTCTTCATTCTGATCGCCGGCACCGGCTATCTTCTTGGCGTGACCCAGAGCAAGGAATACGCCGAGCCCGAGTGGTACGCCGATCTCTGGCTCACCATCGTCTGGGTGGTCTACCTGCTGGTGTTTCTCGCCACGCTCATCAAGCGCAAGGAGCCGCATATTTTCGTCGCCAACTGGTTCTACCTGGCGATGATCGTGACGATTGCGGTCTTGCACCTCGGCAATAATCCGGCGCTCCCTGTCTCGGTGTTCGGCTCCAAGTCCTATATCGCGTGGGGCGGCGTGCAGGACGCCATGTTTCAGTGGTGGTACGGCCACAACGCGGTCGGCTTCTTCCTGACCGCCGGCTTTCTCGGCATCATGTATTACTTCGTGCCGAAACGCGCTGACCGGCCGATCTATTCCTACCGGCTCTCCATCGTCCACTTCTGGTCGCTCATCTTTCTGTACATCTGGGCCGGGCCGCATCACCTGCACTACACCGCGCTGCCCGACTGGGCGCAGACGCTCGGCATGACCTTCTCGGTGATGCTGTGGATGCCGTCGTGGGGCGGCATGATCAACGGCCTGATGACGCTGTCGGGAGCGTGGGACAAGCTGCGCACCGACCCGGTGCTGCGCATGATGGTCGTGTCGGTCGCCTTCTACGGCATGTCGACCTTCGAAGGCCCGATGATGTCGGTCAAGGCGGTCAACTCGCTCAGCCACTACACCGACTGGACCATCGGCCACGTCCACTCCGGCGCGCTCGGCTGGGTCGGCTTCGTCTCGTTCGGCGCGATCTACTGCCTGGTGCCTTGGCTGTGGCAGAGGAAGCAGCTCTACAGCCTCAAGGCCGTCAACTGGCACTTCTGGATCTCGACCATCGGCATCGTCCTCTACGTCTCGGCGATGTGGGTGGCGGGCATCATGCAGGGCCTGATGTGGCGCGCCTATACCACGCTCGGCTTCCTCGAATACTCGTTCATCGAAACGGTCGAGGCGATGCACCCCTATTATGTCATTCGCGCGCTCGGCGGCCTGCTGTTCGTGATTGGCTCGCTGGTGATGGTGTGGAACCTGTGGATGACAGTGCGCTCGGGCGAGCCGGAAGCCCTCGGCGCGCGTCCCACCCTGCAACCCGCCGAGTGAGGGAGGAGCGGACATGTCGCTGATGGGCCGCCACCAAATCCTCGAGCGCAATTCGATCCTGCTCCTGATCGCGATCCTGCTGGTGATCGCGATCGGCGGCATCGTCGAGATCGCTCCGCTGTTCTACCTCAAGAGCACGATCGAAAAGGTCGAGGGCATGCGGCCCTATACGCCGCTCGAACTCGCCGGTCGCGACGTGTATGTGCGCGAGGGCTGCTATGTCTGCCATTCGCAGATGGTGCGGCCGCTGCGCGACGAAGTCGAACGGTACGGTCATTACTCGCTGGCCGCGGAGAGCATGTACGATCACCCCTTCCAGTGGGGCTCGAAGCGCTCCGGTCCCGACCTCGCGCGGGTCGGCGGCAAGTATTCCGACGAATGGCACGTCACGCATCTTGTCGATCCGCGCTCGATCGTGCCGCAGTCGATCATGCCCGGCTATGGGTTCCTGGCGCGCGCCGACCTCGATCCCGCGCAAGTCGCGAGCCACATGCGCACGCTGCGCACGGTGGGCGTGCCGTACAGCGACGCGCAGATCACCAACGCCGTGCTCGATCTCAAGGCGCAGGCGACGCCGGACAGTCCCGCGGTGACGGAGCTGCAGCAACGCTACCCGAAAGCCGTCGCGCGCGATTTCGACGGCGATCCGGCGCGGATCACGGAAATGGATGCGCTCGTCGCCTATCTGCAAATGCTGGGCACGCTGGTCGATTTCAAGCTCTACGACGACAAGGCCGATCTGCGCTGAGACATGACCATGCGGATAGAACCGGCCGTCTCGTTCGTCTCGAACCTGGTCGCAACGTGGTGGACGCCGCTGTTTGTCGTGCTGTTCATAGCGGTGATCGTCTACGCATTCTGGCCACGCAATCGCGCAACGTTCGACGAAGCTTCCAAGCTGCCCCTGCGTGAGGACTGACAACAATGGCGAAACATGAGATCGACGTCGTCACCGGCACGGCCACGACGGGGCACGAGTGGGACGGCGTGAAGGAGCTGAACACGCCGCTGCCGCGCTGGTGGCTGTGGGTGTTCTACGCCACCATCATCTGGTCGGTGCTGTATTGGATCGTCTACCCTTCCTGGCCGCTGGTTTCGAGCTACACCAAGGGCGTCTTCAATTACTCGTCGCGGGCTGACGTGGCGAAGGAAATAGCGGCGCTGCACAATCTGCGCGGCGCCCAGGCGGTCGCGCTCGCCAATGCCTCGCTCGCCGACATCGAGAAAGACCCCGGCCTCCTCGCTTTTGCGCGCGCGCAAGGCAAGGCCGCCTTCGGCGACAATTGCGCGCCCTGCCACGGCGTCGGCGCGACCGGCGCAAAGGGATACCCGAACCTCAACGACGACGACTGGCTGTGGGGCGGAACGCTGCCCGCGATCTATCAGACCATCGAATACGGCATCCGTTCCGGACATCCGGAGACGCGCGAGAACCAGATGCCGGCTTTCGGCAAGGACGGCACGCTCAAGCGCGACGAGATCGTGCAGGTGGCCAATTACGTGCGCTCGCTGTCGGGGCTCCCCGTGCGCCAGGGCGTCGATCTCGCCGCCGGCAAGAAGATCTATGCCGACAACTGCGCCGTTTGCCATGGCGACGAGGGCAAGGGCAACGAAGAGCTGGGGGCGCCCAATCTCACCGACCGCATCTTCCTGAACGGCTCCGATGAAGCCGCGATCATCGAAAGCATCAATACCGGCCGCGGCGGCGTGATGCCAGCCTGGGCCGGCCGCCTCGACCCCGCGACCCTCAAGGCCCTCGCCGTTTATGTGCACACATTAGGTGGAGGGAAATAGGGCTACAGCGTTGATGATGGTCAAGACAAGAACAAAGCCTAGGGTCTAGACTGCGAACGTCCCGGCGTTCCCGTCGGGGCGTTTTTTGTTTGTGCAGCCGGAGTTGGTACCCCCGCCGATGAACAAGCCCGTCGACCCGACGACATTGAATTTGCCGGATGGCCCGCTTTATGCGCCGGCCAAGAAGGCTTATCCGCAGAGCGTTTCCGGCACGTTCCGGAACATCAAATGGGGGCTGATGACGTTCTGCCTCGGCGTCTACTACCTGCTGCCTTTCGTGCGTTGGGATCGCGGGCCGGATGCGCCAGGTCAGGCCGTGTTGGTCGATTTCCCCCACCGCCGCTTCTATTTCTTCTTCATCGAGCTGTGGCCGCAGGAGGTCTACTATTTTACCGGCCTCCTGGTGATCGCCGCGATGGCGCTGTTCCTGATGAACGCCATCGGGGGGCGCATCTGGTGCGGCTATTGGTGCCCGCAGACGGTGTGGACCGATCTGTTCCTCGCGGTCGAGCGCTTCATCGAAGGCGATCGCCGCGAGCGCATGCGGAAGGCGAAAAGCAAGCTGACGCCGCGGCGCGTCGGCGAGATCGCGGCCAAGCACGCGGTGTGGCTGTTCATCGCCTGGTGGACCGGGGGCGCCTGGGTGCTCTACTTCGCCGATGCGCCCACGCTGGTGAAGGAGCTCGCGACCTTCGAGGCGCCGACCATCGCCTATTTGTCGATCGCCATTCTCACCTTCACCACCTACACGCTTGCCGGCCATATGCGCGAGCAGGTCTGCATCTATATGTGCCCGTGGCCGCGCATCCAGGCGGCGCTGACCGACGAGTGGGCGCTCAACGTCACCTATCGCTACGACCGCGGCGAACCGCGCATGCCGGTGCCCAGGGCGAAAGAACTGCGGGCGAAGGGCCTGCCGTCTGGCGATTGCATCAATTGCCGTCAGTGCGTGGCGGTATGCCCGACCGGCGTCGACATTCGCCAGGGGGCGCAGCTCGGCTGCATCCAGTGCGGGCTGTGCATCGACGCCTGCGACGGCATGATGGCGAGGATCGGGCGGCCGACGCGGCTGATCGCCTATGATACTGAAGTGAACATCAAGCGCCGCCTCGAAGGCTTGCCGTCGGTATACCGCTTCATCCGCGCGCGCACGATCATCTATGTCGGGATCATCGCGATCACCGGGCTGATCATGCTCTATTCGCTGGCGGCCCGCAGCATGATCGGCCTAAACGTGCTGCACGACCGTAACCCGCTGTTTGTCGCGCTTTCGGACGGCTCGGTGCGCAACGCCTATACCGTGCGCTTCCTCAACAAGCACGCGGACCTCCGCACTATCGAGCTCTCGGTCTCCGGCGCGCCCAGCCCGACCGTCCATATTATCGGCGAAGAGCAGACGGGCCGCGCCATTGTCGCGGTGGGACCCGACCAGACGCGCGAGGTGCGCGTGCTCGTCACCGTGCCGCCTTCGGTGAAGCTCGACAAGTCGACGGCGCTGACGTTTACGGCGCGCGATCTCGCCTCCGGCGAGACGGCGACCGAAGCCGAGCATTTCATCGCTCCGTGAGAAGGACGGAAAGGAGCGCGTCCATGGAGGCAAACGCCTCGCAGCGACCGTTGACCGGTCGTCGCGTGCTGATCTACCTCATCGCGTTTTTTGCGGTGGTCTTCGCCGCCAATGCCGCGCTGGTGACGTTCGCGATCGAAACGCTGCCGGGCACCGAGGTGGACAGCGCCTATCGTGCGAGCCTCGCGTTCAATCGTGAGATCGCCGCGGCGAAAGCGCAGACGGAGCGCGGCTGGAAGGTCGCCGCCCATATCGAACGCGATGGCGACGGCGGCGCACGCTTGCGCATCGATGCGCGTGACGCCGCCGGCGCGCCGCTCGGCGGGGCTGGGTTCATGGCCCGGCTGGCGCGTCCCGCCGACGAGCGCGGCGATCGCGTCTTTGCTCTGGTCGAGCGGGAATCGGGAATCTATACGGGCGCAGCAGGCGACGTCGCGCCAGGACAATGGGATCTGGTCATCGAGGCGGTGCGCGGGAACGAGCGCGTCTTCCTGTCCCGCAACCGCGTCGTGCTGCAGTGACTCATCTATCCTCCCCCGTGAAAAACGGGGGAGGATGACGCGCAACTCTGAGCCAAGCATGACTGAAACCACCGACCTTTCGCATTTCATCGAGCATCTGGACGACGGCCGGGCGCGAATAAATCTCGCGGTCGAAGGCATGACCTGCGCCGCCTGCATGCTGCGGGTGGAGGGCGGGCTCACCGCGCTTCCCAACGTCACCCGGGCGCGGGTGAACTTGACCAACGGCCGCGTCGCGGTGGAATGGCGCGAGGGCGCGATCGATCCGGCCGCCATCGTCGGCAAGCTCACCGCGCTCGGCTACAGGGCCTATCCTTACGACACGCGGCGGGTCGAGGCGAAGGAGCAGGAGGAGTCGCGCTTCCTTCTTCGCTGTCTCGGCGTCGCCGCGTTTGCTTCGATGAACGTGATGCTGCTGTCGGTGTCGGTATGGTCGGGCAATGCGACCGACATCACGCCGGAGCAGCGCGACTTCTTCCACTGGCTCTCCGCGTTGATTGCGCTGCCAGCCGCCGCCTATGCCGGGCAGCCGTTTTTCCGCTCGGCCATCCGCGCGCTGATGGGCTTCCGCCTGAACATGGACGTGCCGATCACGCTGGGCGTCGTGCTTGCGCTGACGCTGTCGGTGTTCGAGACGCTGCGCCACGCCGAGCACGCCTATTTCGACTCGGCGGTGATGCTGCTCACCTTCCTGCTCGCGGGCCGCTATCTCGACCAGAACATGCGCAGGCGAACCCGCGCGGTCGCCGCCAATCTCGCGGCGCTCAAGGCGGAAACGGCGGTGAAGTTCGTCAGCCCCGAGGAGATCCGCGAAGTGCCGGTTGCAGCGATTGAGCCAGGCGACCTCGTGCTCGTGCGGCCGGGCGAGCGCATCGCGGTCGACGGCGAAGTGATCGAAGGCCGCTCGGAAATCGATCAAAGTCTGGTCACCGGCGAGACCGCCCATGTCACCGCGGAGAGGGGGACCGCCGTTTACGCCGGCACGCTGAACATCAACGGCACGCTGCGCGTGCGCGTCGGCGCCGCCGCGGAAGGCACGTTGCTCGACGAAGTGACGCGCCTGCTCGACAAGGCGATGGAGACGCGCTCCGGCTATGTGCGGCTCGCCGAGCGCGCGGCGCAGCTCTATGCGCCGGTGGTGCATCTCACTGCGCTCGCGACCATGCTCGGCTGGGTCGCGTTGGGCGCGAGCTGGCATGACGCGATCGTCACCGCCATCGCCGTGCTCATCATCACCTGCCCGTGTGCGCTCGGCCTTGCGATTCCTGCGGTGCAGGTGGTGGCCTCGGGCGCCCTGTTCCGCACGGGCGTGCTGCTCAATTCCGGCGATGCGATCGAACGGCTGGCCGGCGTGGACACGGTCGTGTTCGACAAGACCGGCACGCTGACATTGCCCGAGCCGGAAGTGGTGAACGCAGCCGACATCCCCGCGGATGTTCTTGCGCTTGCGGGCCGGCTGGCGCTCGCAAGCCGCCATCCTCTGGCGGGGGCGGTCGCTCGCGCCGCGGATGCAACGGCGCCGCTGGCGGGCGCGATCGAAGAGCCGGGGCAGGGGGTTCGGGCCACGCTCGACGGGGTGGCGCTGTGGCTCGGCCGGCCCTCTTTCTGCGGCTCCGAGGCGGCGGCGGCGCGCGTCGCCGAAACGGACCCGGAAGCCTCCACGATCGCCTTCTCGCAAGGCGAGGCGCGTTATGTGTTCGCCGTGCGCCAGCGCATTCGCGCCGATGCCGTCGAAACGGTCGCGCGCATGAAGGCGGAAGGCTGCGCGGTGGAGATCCTGTCGGGCGATCGGCCGGAGGCGGTTCTTCAGGTGGCGCGCCTCTTGGACATTGCGGAGGCGCGAGCCGCGGTCACACCGGCCGACAAGATTGCGCATATCGAGCAGTTGAAGCGCGCCGGGCGCAACGTGCTGATGGTCGGCGACGGCATCAACGACGCGCCGGCGCTCGCCGCCGCGAACGTGTCGCTTTCGCCGGTGACGGCCGCGCATCTCACCCAGTCGGCGGCGGATGCGGTGTTCCTCGGCGACCGCCTCGAGCCGGTCGCCACCGCGCTCGCCATCGCCAAGCGGGCGAAGCGGATCATGTCGGAGAATCTGTGGCTCGCGGTGGTCTACAATGCGATCGCGGTGCCGATCGCGATCCTGGGTTACGCGACGCCGCTGATCGCTGCGCTGGCGATGTCCGGCTCGTCCATCCTGGTCACCACCAATTCGCTGCGCGCGCGTATCGCCGGAGCGGGTGAATGGAAGTCCTGATCTATCTCGTGCCGCTCGCGCTCGCGCTCGGTCTGCTCGGCCTTGTCGCGTTCCTGTGGGCGCTCAACACCGGGCAGTTCGATGATCTCGACGGCGCCGCCTGGCGCGCGATCATGGACGATGACATGCCGACGCATGAACCGTCCGCTCACGACGACAAAACGCGCGAGGCGGCGCACGACCGCCAAGGTCGCGCGTCGTAGCAAGGCGCTTGCCTATGCCCGTCGTGATCGCGCTGATGGGATTGCCGGGCAGCGGCAAAACGACCGTCGCCGAGCGTCTCGTCGGCGCGCGCGATCTGTCGCTGGTATCGCGCGACGCCATTCGCGCGGCGATGTTCCGCCCTTGCCGCTACGCCGAACAAGAGAAGCAGGCCGCCTATCGCGCCGTGTTGCTCGCGGTCGCCTCCTGCCTTGAGCTCGGGCGCTCCTGTGTGGTGGAGGGCATGCCGTTTTCACGCGCGAGCGAGGTCGATGAACTACGAGAGCTTGCGCAACGGGCGGGAGCGCGGTTTATGCCGGTCTTGCTCGACTGCCCGGTCGAGGTTGCGCAAGCGCGCGCGCATCGCGATCGCGTCGGGCAAGGCCGCTCGCCGGACGATCGGGACGAGCGGCTGGTCGCCCGCGTCGCGGAGCGTTTCGAGGCGCCGCCATCCGACGCGCTGCGCCTCGATGCGACCGCGCCGCCCGAAACCATCGTAAAGGCGATCCTGAATCGGCTGGAGCAGATCCAGTTAGGTTGAACCCGTGATTTGCTTCGCTGGTCCCCGCGCAAGCGGGGATTCATCAGCGCAAAGACGGTGCTGAAAACGTACCCCCACCCGTCGCGCTTTGCGCGACTCCCTCCCCCGCTTGCGGGGGAGGGAGGGGAGGGGGCGTTCCCGCGACGGGAGAGAGTTGCCGCGTCACTCCGCCGCGAGCGCGTAAGGCTTGCGCGGTAGGTTCAGCCGCTCCCACACCTCGACCAAGGCTTCGCCGAGCGCATTGATCAGCGCATCGTCGTGATAGGGCGATGGCGTGATGCGCAGCCGCTCCGTGCCCTTGGGCACCGTCGGATAATTGATCGGCTGGATGTAGATGCCATACTCGCGCAGGAGCAGGTCGCACGCGGCCTTGCAGCGCTCCGGATCGCCGACATAGACCGGCACGATGTGCGTCTCGGTCGGCATCACCGGCAAGCCGGCGCCGAGCAGGATCGCCTTGACGCGAGCGGCGCGATCCTGATGGCGCTCGCGCTCCCAGCTCGATGCTTTCAGGTGGCGGATCGCCGCCGTCGCCGCCGCGCAGATGGCCGGCGGGAGCGCCGTCGTGAAGATGAAGCCGGGCGCATAGGAGCGCACCGCGTCGATCACCTCGGCGGCGCCGGCAATGTAGCCGCCGAGGCAGCCGAACGCCTTCGCCAACGTGCCTTCGATCACGTCGACCCGGTGCATGTGCCCTTGCAGTTCCGCCTGGCCGCCCCCGCGCGCGCCGTACATGCCGACCGCATGCACCTCGTCGAGATAGGTCATCGCGCCGTATTTTTCGGCGAGATCGCAGACGCGGCCGATCGGGGACACGTCGCCGTCCATCGAGTAGAGGCTCTCGAAGACGATCAGCTTGCCGCGCTCCTTGCCCGCCGCTTTGAGAAGCTGTTCGAGATGCTCCACATCGTTGTGGCGGAAGACGGCCTTCTCCATCCCCGAATTGCGCACCCCGGTGATCATGGAATTGTGGTTCCAGGCATCCGACAGGATGAGGCAATCGGGAATGAGCTTCGCCAGCGTTGAAATGCCGGCGTCGTTCGACACGTAACCCGAGGTGAACACCAGCGCCGCATGCTTGCGGTGCAGCTCGGTGAGTTCGCGCTCAAGTTGAACCAGCGGATGGTTGGTTCCGGCGATGTTGCGTGTCCCGCCGGCGCCGGCGCCCACGCGGGTCGCCGTCTCCACCATCGCGCCGATCACCTTCGGATGCTGCCCCATGCCGAGATAATCGTTGGAGCACCAAACGATGACGTCGCGCGAACCCTCGGGGGAGTGCCAGATGGCCCGCGGAAATCGGCCGGCCAGCCGTTCCAGATCGGCGAAAACCCGATACCGGCACTCGTCGCGCAGCTTCTGTAGGGCGTCGGCAAAACAGGCTTTGTAGTCCATATGTCGTACTCCGCCGACCTGTCCCCCTCGGTCGGCTCATTTGAACAGTTATAATCGAGTTGTCGAGTTGATAATTGGCCGCCGGCCTGTCGCCTTGATCATTGTCAAGCGCGCCAGGCAGAGCTGCCATCCGGATCGATTTGCTGCGGGAGCTTGCGGTCGTTGCGCGGCACAACGCCTTAAACTTGGCATTTCCAGCCGCTTGTGGACGCGGTCGGCGCGGAATATTTGCTGGCCGAGGCTGTCGAAATTGAGTCAGTTTGTTTGTTCAAGCAATCATGGATCAAATTCTTTCAGATTTTGTCGAGCGGACGCGGCTTGCCGCCAGGGCGCTCGCCGATTTTGCCGGGCACCTTTTCAATCCGACCGTGCGGTTGGGCGTGACCGGCCTGTCGCGCGCCGGCAAGACCGTTTTCATTACCGCTCTGGTGCATGGGTTGGCGCGCGGCGGCCGCTTTCCCGTCTTCTCCGCGCTTGCGCGCGGCCGCATCGCCCGCGCTCATCTTGCGCCGCAACCGGACGACGCCGTTCCGCGCTTCGAATATGAGAACCACGTCAAGGCCCTGGTCGAAGAGCGGATTTGGCCGGATTCGACCCGCCAGATCAGTGAGCTCCGGCTGGTTATCGAATACCAGTCGGAGAGTGGGCACATGCGGGAGTTGGCGCTCGACCTCATCGATTATCCCGGCGAGTGGCTTCTCGACCTGCCCCTGCTCGGCAAGAGCTACGAGGATTGGGCGCGGGAGAGCCTTGCGCTCTCGCGCGACGGCCCGCGAGCGGCGCTGGCGGCGCCCTGGCATGCCTATCTTGCGACGCTTGACCCGTGCGGAAAAGCGGACGAACCGGCCGCGATGGCGGCGGCGCAGCGCTACACCGCGTATCTGCGCGCCTGCCGCGACGAGCGCTACGCGCTTAGTCTGCTGCCGCCCGGGCGGTTCCTCATGCCCGGCGATCTTGCCGGCTCGCCGGCGCTGACTTTCGCGCCGCTCGACCTCGCAGCCGATGCCGTCTCGCCGGACGGCTCGCTGTGGGCGATGATGCGGCGGCGTTTCGAATCCTACAAGGACGTGGTGGTCCGTCCATTCTTTCGCGATCATTTTGCGCGGCTCGACCGCCAGATCGTTCTCGTCGATGTGCTCGCAGCGCTCAATGCGGGGCCCGCCGCGGTGCGCGATCTCGAGCGGGCGCTGGGATCGATCCTTGGTTGTTTCGAGGTCGGGCGAAAGACGCTCCTCAGCACGCTGTTCGCCCCGCGCGTCGACAAGATTCTGTTCGCGGCGACTAAGGCCGACCACCTGCATCACTCCAGCCATGATCGCCTGGAGGCCATCCTGACACGCATGGTGGAACGGGCTGCGGCGGGCGCGAAATTCGCTGGCGCCGAGGCCGACGTGATCGCCCTGGCGGCCGTGCGGGCGACCCGGGAGGCCGAGGTCAAGCGCGGCGGCGACGAGCTTCCAGCGATCGTCGGCGTGCCCGCGGCCGGCGAACAGGCGGCCGGTCAGGTCTTCGACGGCGAGCGGGAGATCGCGCTGTTCCCCGGCGATCTGCCCGCGGATCCGGAGCGGGTTTTTGCGCAAGGACCTGACGGGTTTAAGGGAATCGCGGGCGTTCCGCATGAGGAGGCAGCCTTTCGGTTCCTCCGCTTTCGTCCGCCGCGCATCGTGCCGGCCATGGACGGACTGCCCTCGCTGCCCCATATCCGGTTCGATCGTGCGCTTGAGTTCCTGATCGGAGACCAGCTGCAATGAACAGTTCCGCCGAGTTCCGCCGGCCGGCGGCGTTCCGCCCGGACGATCCGAACGTGATCCTGCGGCCCGCGCCGGTTGAAACCGCGCCGCCGCGGCGGCTCCCGGCGGCGACCGAGGAGCCGGAAGCAGGCGAAATCGACGAACTTTCCGGAGAATTGGTTCCGGCGCCGCGCCGGCGGGCGCCGTGGGCGCTCTTGTTCTGGGTTTCGGCCGGCGGGCTTGTGACCTTGGGTCTCGGCCTGGCCGTGGCGAACCTCATGTCCGATCTGTTCGCGCGGGCTGACGCGCTCGGCTATCTCGGCTTCGGACTGGCGACGCTCGCCGGGGTGGCTGCGTTCGCGATCGTGGTGCGCGAGGCGTTGGGCCTCTTGCGGCTTGCCTCAATCGATCATCTGCGCGCCCGCGCGACCGAGACGCTGGCCAGCGACGATCGCGACGCCGGCCGCGCGGTGGTCGCCGAGTTGATTGCGCTCACCCGCCGCACGCCCGAACTCGCTCGCGCGCGGGCGCGCCTGCAGCACCATGTCGGCGAGATCATCGATGGACGGGACCTCGTCCGCATTGCCGAGCGCGACTTGATGCCGGGGCTCGACGCGGAAGCCCGACGTCTGGTCGCCAATGCGGCCAAGCGAGTCTCGGTGGTCACGGCGGTCAGCCCGCGAGCGGCGGTCGACATGGTCTTCGTCCTCCTGACGGCGCTCGGGCTCGTGCGGCGACTTTCCCTGCTGTATGGCGGACGCCCCGGAGCGCTGGGCATGGTTCGGCTGATGCGGCACGTCATCTCCCACCTCGCCATGACCGGCGGAATGGCGGTCACCGATGGCGTCGTCCAGCAGATGATCGGGCATGGCTTGGCCGCCAAGCTGTCGGCCCGGCTGGGCGAGGGGGTGCTCAACGGACTTCTGACCGCCCGGCTCGGCCTTGCCGCGATCGAGGTGACGCGTCCACTGCCGTTCTCGGCGCTGCGCCAGCCTTCGCTCCAGGACCTCGCGGGCGGTCTTCTTCGCGCGCCGGACCGCGCTGACTCCATACCGGCCGGGGCCCCGCGCGCAGCCTTGCAAGATTAGTCAGCGCCAGCTTTCTGGATTAGGAAATAATCAGCCGGGCGAACAACCTCCGGTAGACAGGTATTGGAACAAATTCAGCAGCGTTGTGTTTGTGTCTTTGACAGAATTCGACCTTTCGCACCCGTTGATGCTGCGCCGTAAGTATTTAAGGATCATGGGCTAATGGCCGGAGCGCGTCGCGCAACACTACGGATTATTCGAGCTTTGATGGTCGGCTCCCTGGTGGCGCCGGCCATGTTGTTCGCCTATGCCGCATGGGTGACGTGGCACTCGACCTACCAAGCCGCCGACGAGCGGATCGTGCGATCGCTCGATGTCCTGCACGAACAAGCGCTGAGGGTCCTGGCCACCGGCCGGTTGATCTTGGAAGAAGTCGCCGCCGAGGTGAACGGCCTATCGGACGACGAGATCCGCGCGAGGGGAGCGCGACTCCATGCGCGCCTTAAGAAACTGGTCAGCCAATCGCCGCAGCTCCAATCGATTTGGATCATCGATCGCAACGGATTTCCTCTGGTTTCGAGCAGCGTCAGTTCGCCGCCGAACGTGTCGTTAGCCGATCGCGACTATTTCCAGGCGCAAGTCGCCAGTGAACAGGCGCCCTTTATCGGATCGGTGCTTGTTCCACGGATCGCGCCGGGAGCGGATTTCTTCGGCTTGAGTCGTCGCCGCCCATCCGACACGGGTAAATTCAACGGAGTCATTGCGGTTGCCCTGATGCCGAGCGATTTCGAAGATTTCTACATGCAGATCAGCCGCGGCAGCGACGCCTATTTCGCCATGTTGCGCGATGACGGCGCCTTCCTCACGCGTTATCCGAAGGCGGCCCTCCCCGGCGCGAAGATCCACATGTCGACGCCGACATTCGCTGCCGCGAAGCGCGAGAATCCCGCTCGCGGGGCCTATACGGCGGTCGGCCACGTCGATGGCATCGAGCGGCGCTTCGGCTATCGCCGGGTGGAGGGCTTGCCGGTCTATGTCGTCGCGGGATTGAGCATGGCAGACATCCGCGGCGAATGGCTTTCGACCCTCGGGAGCCATTTGATCTTCGGCATACCCGCCACCCTCTTGCTCTTCACGCTGCTCGGCTTGGCGATTCAACGGACGCGCAAGCTCTACGCGGAAGCGGATCGGCGCGCGGCCGCGGAGGCGGCGCTGCGCCACGCGCAGCGTCTCGAGGCGCTTGGCCAATTGACCGGCGGGGTGGCGCACGACTTCAACAATCTATTGATGGTCATCTCCGGCAGCGTGGCGCGGCTCTGCGCCATGCTCAAGGACGAGAAGGCCGCCAGGCTTTGCGAGATGATCGCGACATCGGCCAAGCGTGCCGAGAAGCTGACGCGACAGCTCTTGTCGTTCTCGCGCCAGCAGGCGGTGAACCCGCAAGGGATCAATGTCGCGCAACGCTTGCCGGAATTGATCGAACTCGTCCGGAGTTCGTTGGCCGACGACATCGCGGTCACGATGGATATCCGCCAAGAGAATTGTCCGGTGAAGGTCGATCTCGGCGAGTTCGAAGTGGCCGTGCTCAATATTTGCGTCAATGCGCGTGACGCCATGCCGAACGGCGGACGGCTCCGCATCGGCGTGCGCAATGTGACGTTGAGTGGCGACGCCGCGGTGGACGAGTTGCGAGGGGACTTCGTCGAACTGACATTCACCGATACCGGGACCGGCATTCCGCGCGAGATCCTGCACCGGGTTTTCGAGCCTTTCTTCACCACCAAGGATTCGAGCAAGGGAACCGGCCTTGGGCTCAGCCAGGTTTACGGGTTTGCCAAGCAGGCCGGCGGAACCGTGACTATCGCGAGCTGGCCTGAGCGCGGGACGCTGGTGAGCCTCTATTTGCCGCGCCAGGAGTTCGAACCCGCTCCAGTGGTCGAGGAGCCCGAGAAAAAGCCGATCGCTCAACCCGAGCGCAAGACGATTCTCGTCGTCGAGGACAACTTGCCGGTAGCCGAAGTATGCAAGTCCTACCTCGGCCAGCTCGGCTACAATGTGGAGTTCGCTTCCTCGCCGCACGACGCTCTCAGCTTCTTGCAAGGTGCGGATCACATCGATGCCGTGCTTTCGGACATCTTGATGCCCGGCGGCATGAGCGGGCTCGACTTCGCGCGCAAACTTCGGAACACGCATCCATCTTTGCCGATCGTGCTGATGACGGGCTTCAGCGACAGCGCCAAGGAAGTGGCGCACGACGGTTTTCCCGTGTTGCGCAAGCCGTTCGACTTGACGTCGTTGCGCAGGGAACTCGCCGCGCTATGGGAGCGTCGCAACGTCACCGCCGCCGAACGCTTGGAAAGCGTCGGTTCTTCGCAGACTTGAACGCGTTTGCTCTCCGGGCATCGGCGGCTATCCCGTGGTCAGATAGGGCTGACCCGGGACCTCTTCGGTCTTGGGCGGACGCGGAATTCGGACGCCCCGCCGCTGCATGTCTTGCAGGATCACATACATTTGCGCCGCGCTCAGAGCGTCGTTGAAGGCGTCGTGCTGCGGCAGCAGCGGCAATTTGAGATCGGACAGGATCGCCGCGTAGCTCAGATTGATCGCCGTGCCGGGCGGCGCATTGCCGTATTTGCGCTCGTAATAGAGTTCAGAAACATCGATCTGCCGGTTGGGCAGATGAATGTTGAGCATGCTGTACAGATATTTGTTGAGCATGCGCTCGTCGAACGAGACCCAGTACCCGACCAGGGGACGGCTGCCGATGAAATGCAACAGCTCGGGCAGGACCTCGCGGATGGTCCGCCCTTGCGCGACGTCCTTTTCGCGCAGCTGATGCACCTTGATCGCGCTGACGTCCATCGCCGCGCCCGGACGCAGCAGGGCCTGGTAGGCCTCGCTGGTGAGGATGCGCGAGCCCCGTATCTTGATCGCCGCAATGCTGATGACGTCGTCCGCCAGAATGTTGAAGCCGCTGGTCTCGCAGTCGAGCGACACGACTTCGCCGCTGTCGTCTTGTTTGAACAGGAACGCGTAGGCATTGTCCGCGAGAAGCAGACGATCGAATGCGGCGCGAAATCGTCGCAAGAGTTCCGATCGCATCAGAATACGCTCAGGTGGTAGCGGCTGCGCACGACCTCGCGAAAGCGCTTCACCACCCGCAGGGCGTCGCGCAGAAGGTCGCGATCGCGCGTCGACATTTCGCTAAGCCGCACGATCGCCTCCAATTCACGTTTGCCGGTCTTCATCGCCCGCAGCTGCGAGCGCAGCCGGATTTCCATGAAATAAGACAGCGCTCCAACCAGATCGCGGGCGAGCTCGGCGCCGAGCATGCCCTTGGCGCCGAGCGCCTCGATGCGGGCCACCGTCGGCACCTCCTTCAATCCTTCGTCGATGGCGAAGGTGCGCACCCCGTGCACGATCGGGAAAGTGCCCGCCTTCTTGACGTCGATCTCGTCGGAGCCGACGCCGACCGACGCCATGATCGAGGTGAGCACGCCGGCGCTCGCGCCTTCGAACTGATCGATCGCGCGCGCGAAGCGGGACAGGTAAGCGCTTTCCCCGTGCATCATCTCGACCATGGCGGATTTCGCGCGGTCGAGCAGCTCGTGCTTACCGATGACCGGCACGGCGTCGAAGAAAATGCCCAGATTGATCGGGCTCTCGTCGTTCGGCGCGATGATCCAGCCCTTAAGCTGGCGCAGGAAGCTGTCGATCGGCTGCGACCAGAGCGGATTGCGCACCATGACATTGCCGGGGCAGGGCGGAAAGCCGAATTTCTCCAGCGCGTTCGTGAACCCGTCGCGGAAGGATTGCAGGTCCGCCTCCGGCACCGGGCGGGCGAGCAACAGGCCGTTGTCCTGGTCGGTGCGCACGGTCTGCTCGCCGCGGCCTTCCGACCCCATCACGATGAGACACCCCGCCTCGCGAATGGCCGGCGAGCCGATCAGGTTGAAGACCTTGGCGAACAGGCGGCGATTGAGATCGGACGTGATCTCCGCGATCACCTCCACGCGGGCGCCCTGTTTGTGCAGGCGTTCGACCTGGCTCTGGATGTCGCCGGCCGTGAGGATGAGATCGTCGACCGTGCGGGCGCGCTCGATCTGTCCGGGAATGAGTTGCGGATTGCCGGCCACCAAGCCGAGGATGTCGATGTCCTCCAGGACGCCGATAAACTTGCCGTTCGACTCGACCGCGAGTCGACGCTTGTTGTGATGCGTCATCGCGATGACGGCGTCGAAGACGAAGTCGTCGATGTTGATCGACGCGACGTCGAAATGGCAGACGTCGCGGATCTTGGTCGACAGCGTGTGTCCGTCGAGGACGATCCGTTTCGCGAGGTCCGTTCCGGTGATGATCCCGATGGCGTCGCCTTCCCGGACCAGCAGCGTGTTGTTGTTGTGTTCGCGCATGGCGCGGCCGGCTTGCTTGATCGTGGTCGACCCCTCGACGAACACCGCCGGACGAAAGCGCACGTCGCGCACGCGGGCGCGTAAGGTGGAATCGACGCCGCTGCTTTCGCGTGCGATCCCGTAGGACCGCAGCTTGCGTGAGATTTCCGAATAGAAGAACGCGGCGAATCCGGTGTTTTTCGCGATTAGCTCGAGCACCAGCGCCTTTGGCAGGAGATAGCAGAGGGTTTCGTCGGCGGCGACGAAGCTCGTGCCGGCCGGGCCGTGCACGAGCGACCGCGCGTCGAACGTGTCCTTTGGCCCGAGCACGGCCTCGATCTTTTCACCGTCGCGCTCCTCGACCGAGCCCTTGATCACCACGTGCAGATTTTCGGAGCGCTGGCCCTGCTCGATGATCGCTTCGCTCGGCCGGAAATAGCCGATGTCGAGCGCGCCGCGAATTTGGCTGATCTGCTCGTGCGTCAGCCGATCGAATGGCGGATTTTGCGCATCGAACGCTTGCGGCATCGAACGGCTCTCCCGGCCCCGGCGCGCCGCCGCTCAGCGCTCGCGCGGCCGCAGGCCGGCGGGGTCCGGCGCCGGCTGGCCCGCCTTCCGCGCATTGCAGGCGTACGTCGGCATGCGACTCCTCGGTCAATAGGCGACGGCCCCGGACGCGCCGATTCCAGTTTCCGATCTGACGAATTGCACCTCGAAGCCGGCCCTGTCGAGCTGCCCTCGTTTGCTCTTGTCCGTCTTGGAGAACAGCCAGATGCCGCCGAAGGCGATGGCCATCGAGAACAAAGCCGGGATTGTCGTAGGGGAAGGGGGCGTGCGCGAACCCAAATGTATTCACCCAGACGGCCGGTCCCAGCACGACCCCGGCGATCGAGCTGACGAGGCCGAGCAGGCCGCCGATGAACACGCCGCGCGTGGTCGTCCCGCTCCACAGGACCGACATCAAGAGCGCCGGGAAATTGCAGCTTGCCGCGATCGCAAAAGCGAGACCCACCATGAAGGCGACGTTCTGATCCTCGAAAACATAGCCAAGATAGACGGCGAGCACCCCGATCGCCAGCGCGGCCAGCTTGGAGACGCGCACCTCCTTGTCTTCCGGCACGGTTCCCTTGGCGAACACCGAGGCGTACAGATCGTGGCTCACCGCGGACGCTCCCGCAAGCGTCAGCCCGGCGACGACCGCGAGGATCGTCGCAAAGGCGACCGCCGAGATGAAGCCGAGGAAGAGCGACCCGCCGACCGCGTTGCTGAGCTGGATCGCGGCCATATTGGTGCCGCCGATCAGGTCGGAGACCTTGTTGTAGGCGCCGCCGGGACCGACCCGATAATTGGCGGCGTCGTTCATCAGGAAGCTGATGGCGCCGAAGCCGATGATGAAGGTCAGGATGTAGAAATAGCCGATGAAGCCGGTGGCGTAGAGCACGGATTTGCGCGCGGCCTTCGCGTTCGCCACCGTATAGAAACGCATGAGAATATGCGGCAGCCCCGCGGTTCCGAACATCAAAGCAAGCCCGAGCGACACCGCCGAGATCGGGTCGGCGAGGAGCGCGCCCGGCGCCATGATCGAAGCGCCGTGCGGATGCGCCGCGATCGCCGCCTTGAACAGCGCGTCCGGCGAAAACCCGAATTTGACGAGCACGACGAAGGCGAGAATGGTCGCGCCGCCGAGCAGGAGGCACGCTTTGATGATCTGCACCCAGGTGGTGGCCAACATCCCGCCGAGCGCGACATAGAGAACCATCAGCGCGCCGACGATCATCACGGCGTAGAGATAAGGCAGGCCGAACAGGAGTTCGATCAGCTTGCCGGCGCCCACCATCTGCGCGATCAGATAGAAGGCGACGACGGTGAGCGTTCCGAGCGCGGAGAGCGTTCGTATCGCGACCGGCTCGAGCCGGAACGACACGACGTCGGCGAAGGTGTAGCGTCCCAGATTGCGCAGCCGCTCGGCGATCAGGAACATGACGATCGGCCAGCCGACCAGCCAACCGACCGAATAGACGAGCCCGTCATATCCGCTGGCGAAGACGAGCCCCGAAATGCCGAGAAACGATGCGGCCGACATGTAATCGCCCGCCATGGCAAGCCCGTTCTGCGCTCCCGAAATGCCGCCGCCCGCGGCGTAGAAGTCGGCGGCCGACCGTGTCCGATTCGCCGCCCAGTACGTGATCCAGAGCGTCGCCGTAGCGAAAACCAGGAACATCGCGATGGCCGAAATATTCGGCATGCGGCCGATGGCCCCCGCGTCAGCCGCCCGCGCGCTGGTCGTGCTCACAAGCAGCAACACGATGAGGGCACCTATGCCGGAGCGCGTGCGCGACATTATTCGACCTTCTCGATGATCTGCCGCGTGAGTGCGTCATACTTGGTATTGGCGTGGTGGGCGTAAAGGCCGGTGAGTGCGAAGGTGGCGACAATCACCGAGAGGCCGACCGGTATGCCGAGGGTCATGACCCCGCCGATGGATACGCCCAGCCATTGCGGGACGAAGGCCACGATGGCGATGTAGCCGAAATAGATGATCAGCGTCGCCGCGGTGAGCGCCCAGGCAAACCGCGTTCTCCTCGTGACGAGCGTCTGGAAGTGCAAATCCCGCCTGATCGCTTCGATCATATTTGCGTTCGCGCGCACGGCATTCTCTCATCGGTTTCGACCGCCCACGGCTCGCCACGGCCGGCCCAGCCCGGCCGCGCGCCGCGCCAGCCGGACCGATGCGGACGATAGGTCATTTGCAGGGCGGAGCAATAACATTTCGGACGGACGCGGCGAGTTGTCCGATAACGGCTCGGCTTACATCGCCAAGGACACACTCGACACCGCGACAGCCCTGCGCCTCACACTGCGCCTCACTCCAGTCCGCTCGCCAGAATCGAATGGCAGCACAAGGAGATTGTCGGGATGGACGACCCGATAGCGGCGCTCAGCGTGCTACGTTTGGTGTTCGCTCACTTCGCGGCGAGATACTTCGCGAGCGCGCCGTCGCGATCAGCCTCGATCCGTACGGCGGCGGCGAGCGCCGCCGTGAGTGGAGCGGCGCGAGCGCGGCCAAACGCCCCCGCCCCCCAGCCCCAGACCGTGCTGCCGTCCGCGGAGACGGCGGCCATGCTGTTCTGGGCGCTGTTCGCTTCCGGACAGATCAACATGCGAAACGTCGACGGTTGGCAGACGCTCGCTGCCGTGCCTGTCGCTCAGCCCATTGACCTCGCCGCTTGAGACGATACCGTTGTGTTTCCGGCGAGCGCGCACTCCGATTTCGAACCACATTCGCGACGCCACCGCGCCCATTCACGATGTCCCTCTCGGCGCAGTGATGGGCGGGAAGGCGGCGCGTCCGGTGCAGTGTGTTAGCGCGGTGTTAGCACAACCTGCCGCACGTCGACCGTTGGCGGCACGTGCAACGCATGCCGGTCTGGATCGCCCGCTACGACAATTTCTGGGTGGAAACGGAGACGGCTCGTTTACCCGAACGTCAAGGATAGTCGATGAAGTTCACGGAACGCCCGCGCGACGGCGCATCGGCGTTGGCAATACGCCGCTCAGCCTGATCGCGTGGCGGTTAAATGGAGGAAGGCTAATCTTACTGCATCACAAATTTCTTGGTCGTGATTGTCTGGCGATGGGCGCTGCGCAGCACGGGCATCGCGGCAGCGTTTTGACGAGGGCGGCGATGAGGCGTCGTCGCATGGTGGCGATCGAGTTTGGAACGTGGCGTTCTGGCCGCAGCGGCGGATCCTCGGGGTCGGTAACCCTCGGGTAAGGCAGGTCTCGGGAACGTCCCGGCGGAACGAGATGCTGAGGGGGGAATCGTCGCCCGCTCGGCGATCAGGAATCCGTAAGATGCGATGCACAGCGTGGCGTGGTGGTGGAAGCCCCGCCACCCGCGACCTTCAAAATGTCCAAGCCCGACTTCCTGCTTGAGCTCCTGATAGTCCCGCTCGATGCGCCAGCGCAGCTTGGCGAAGTCGATCAAATCAGCGAAGGCAATGTTTTGCGGAAGCGTCGAAAGCCAGTATTTGGTCGGCTCGCTCTCGCCTTTCGGCCACTCGATCAGCAGCCATTCCTCCGCGCGCAGCTCGGCGCGCCATTCGTCGCGATGCGCCACGCGAACGCGCAGGCGGGCAAAGCGCGAGCGCAGTGGTTCGGCTGCGCCCTCGCGCCATGCAATCGTGCGCCAGGCCCGTTTCAGCAGGCCGAACGCCAGCGCCTTGACCGCGACCGGTCGGTGCTTGTCGTCGCGCCGCGTCAGTTTCGGCGGGCGGCCACGGCCCGACCACGGCTTCGCCGGTCAACGGCCGCGCGCCTTGCGCTCTGTCGAGAGAATCCCGGCTGCGTAGGTCAAGCCCAGCGCCGTGATGGCGGCGCGCAACGCGCTGTTATTGCCATAGCCGGCGTCCAGCAGCGCCACGCCGCGCGGCAGCCCGGCCGCGCAGGCCCAGCGCAACTGCTCAAGCGCGATCTCCGGCTTGGTCTTGAATGCGATCTCATCAGGAACGCCCGCCTTGCGCCGCCGCGCACGGTCGCTCGCCCACTCCTGCGGCAGATACAGCCGGTAGGCGACCGGCCGGCTCGCATGACGATTGGCCAGCGACAGCGACACCGCGACCTGGCAGTTGTCTTGCTTGCCGAGCTGACCACAATACTGCCGCGCTACGCCGACCGAATGCCGCCCCTGCTTGGGGAAACTCGTGTCGTCAATGATCCAGGCCGAAATCGCACCATTCCGCTCGATCTCCGGCAAGACCATCTCCCGCACCTTGGCCAATACCCGCTCGTCCGACCACCCGCCCGTGCCCACGAAATGCAGTAGCGATTGATGCTGGGCCGCCACCCGCGCCGGAGCTGTGATCGCCGCCATTGGCTCCACGGTCTTGCGTTCGCACGGCATCATCAGGCCCGTGCAATAATCCCGTAATGGACCCTCTCGATCCTTGTGGCCGATTACGCTCACAAGCCCCTCGACATAAGCGTCGAACCGCGATCCACCGTCATCAGCCAGGCCCATCTCAGCCCCCGTGCTGGTTCGTGAATCGCCTCTACTATTTCGATTCTCCCGGCCCACCGCCCGCGGCGACTCAGTCAGACTGAGAGTCCGTCTCGAAATTCATGATTGGCGGGCGAGGCGTCGGGTGAGCAGCATGACGGAGGCGGCGCGGGGAAGGCGGTCGCGAGGCGGTTGTGGCCACGAACTCGCGATGGCGAGGTCGCGGCATCGGTTGCCGATTGATCCAGACGATAGAGACCGTGTCGCCAGCGTGCCGAGCCGCCGCACATCCCGCGGAAGGCGCGGCGACACGATCGTTCCCGACCGGCCAAGGCGCCGCCGTCCGCCCTGAGCGCGCGCGCGCCTTCGACAGATCCCGGTCGACCAATGGGCCAGTCCGCATGGTGCGAATCTGATTGCGCCGTCGCGAAAGCTCTCCCGCAGCTGGATGCCGCGGCGGGGGGTCCGGTCGGGAGGCTCGATATACAAGGCGCAATTATGCAACCCCTTGGAATCACAACATAATTACCGCTACTTACATGGCAACCTTTCAGGCCAGAATCAGGGAAACCCACTAAGAGCAAAGGACGGCTCTGACTGGCGCGGACGGATGGATACGTCTCATAAACTCGCTGTTTGACTAAAGGCTAATAGTGTTAAATAGTCTATTTGGTGCAGACTTGCGGTGTTTTCGGCTAATCTGAAGCGAGTCGAACTCGGAGCGCTCTTCAAAGCTTTGCTTCGTTTGAGGTCGTCTCCTTTCAAGAGCCTCACAATGCAATAACCTGGGAGGAGTGTATGTCACGAGATGCAACTGCTGAAGTGTCCGAGGCCGAGATCGCGGTCCACTGGCAGGAAGAAGCTTACGTCCACCCGCCAGAGAAGTTTGTTACCCAGGCTAACCTCACCGACAAGAGGATCTTCGATCGGTTTAGTCTCGACAACTTCCCGGAGTGCTTCAAGGAATATGCCGATCTTCTCGACTGGTACAAGACCTGGGACGTCACACTCGACACGAACAATCCGCCGTTCTGGAGATGGTTCGTCGGTGGCAGGATCAACGCCAGTTATAACTGCGTCGATCGTCATCTCGCCAAGTACAAGAACAAGACGGCGATCCATTTTGTCCCCGAGCCGGAGCACGAAAGCATCCAGCATGTCACCTACCAAGAATTGTACGTGCGGGTAAACGAATTTGCCGCGCTGTTGCAAGACTTCTGCGGTCTTAAGAAAGGGGACCGAGTGACGCTGCACATGCCGATGGTGGCGGAGCTTCCGATCACGATGCTCGCCTGCGCGAGGCTCGGCATCATTCACTCGCAGGTCTTTAGCGGCTTTAGCGGCAAGGCGACGGCAGACCGCATCGTCGACTCCGAAAGCCGCGTGCTGATCACGATGGACGCCTATTACCGGGGTGGCGAACTCCTCGATCACAAAGAGAAAGCAGACATCGCCTTCCAGGAAGCAGAAAAGGAGGGCGTAAGGCTTGAGAAGGTGCTGGTATGGCAGAGACACCCAGGCCGGTATTCGAGCAAAACGTCGTTGGTCGAGGGCCGCGACTTCGTCGTGAACGAGGTGTTATCGTTATTTCGGGGCAGGCGGATTGACCCGGTGGAGATGCCGGCCGAGGATCCCTTGTTCCTGATGTACACAAGCGGCACCACTGGGAAGCCCAAGGGTTGCCAGCACAGCACCGGGGGATACCTCGCCTACGTGGCTGGAACGTCGAGATATATTCAAGACATTCATCCCGAGGACGTGTACTGGTGCATGGCCGATATCGGCTGGATCACCGGTCATTCCTATATTGTTTATGGGCCGTTGGCCCTCGCCGCCTCCTCGGTTGTGTACGAGGGGCTTCCGACTTATCCCGACGCGGGGCGTCCGTGGCGGATCGCCGAAGAACTCGACGTCAACATTTTTCACACTTCCCCGACCGCGATACGGGCACTTCGGCGTGCTGGACCCGACGAGCCGGCGAAATACCATCACCGCTTCAAGCACATGACCACGGTGGGCGAACCTATCGAGCCCGCGGTATGGCGGTGGTATTACAACACGGTGGGCAAAGGTGAAGCAGTCATCGTTGACACTTGGTGGCAGACCGAGAATGGTGGGTTCCTGTGTAGCACGGTACCAGCCCTTGATGCGATGAAACCGGGAAGTGCGGGACCAGGCGTGCCCGGCATTCATCCGATCATCTATGACGAGATGGGCAACGAAATCCCGCCGCGCTCCGGCCGCGCCGGAAACATCTGTATCCAGAACCCTTGGCCGGGCTCTTTCCAGACGATCTGGAAAGACCCCGATCGCTACATCCGACAGTACTATGCGCGGTACTGCAAGAACCGGAACAGTCGCGACTGGCGCGACTGGCCATACATGGCCGGCGACGGCGCTTTGCAAGCGGCCGACGGCTACTATCGCATCCTGGGTCGAATCGACGATGTCATCAACGTCGCCGGGCACAGGCTCGGGACAAAGGAGATCGAGTCGGCAAGTCTGCTCGTGGACGAGGTCGCCGAGGCAGCCGTGATCCCCGCCAGAGACGAGATCAAAGGCAAGGTCCCAGACCTCTACGTATCGCTTAAGCCCGGGTACCAGCCGAGCGAGGATATCCGCAAGCGCATAGAGAATTCCGTGATCCGTGAAATCGGGGCTATTGCCCGCCCCCGCCGTATCATGATCGTGCCCGACATGCCCAAGACCCGTTCGGGCAAGATCATGCGCCGCGTGCTGGCCTCAATCTCGAACAACGAGGACGCTGGAGATATCTCGACGCTGGCCAATCCCGAAATCGTCGACGCTATTCGAAAGATGAAGTACTAGTCTGAAGTCGTCGAATCTTTGGTCCGAGAAAAGCGGTCGTATGGAAGACGGGAGCGATCAGTTATTCTGTTTACCTTGAAGAGGCACAGCGGAGTGGTCGAGCGCATCCGATTATTGTTGGCAAGGTTCTCGGAGGATGAAGCGACCGTGCGCCGGTTAACAGCGACAGACGCAAACTTCGGCGCGCTCTGTCGCGAGTACGGCGAGGTGAACGAGTTCCTCGATCGTTTTGAGGCGGAAGTTAAGCGGCTCAGGCAGCACCGCGATTGGCTGGAAGAGCAATTGCTAACCCGCATTGACGGGCATCAGCCACAGTAGCGCAACCGCGAAGCAGCATGGAAACAGAGAGAAGGCTATTTCGCTCCTGCACGCGCCTTCAATAATGAATTGCGCCGGCATGCGTGAAGCGGTTGGCCCGGAGGCTTGTACCAGGAGGAAAGCGTACCTGACGACATCAGCGATGCCTGTGGGGTCCGCCCGAGAAACCCGTGAGCTATTGGCTATTGCGACGAAGTGTATGGGAGATCGAAGACCGATCCACTCCGGTTATGGGGGGGGGGACGGGGCGGAGGAAATCGACTGGTGCGACGAGCATCGGCCGTCGTGGACAGCCGCCTGCCGCTGCCCGCACTCATGGATTCACCGGTTACCGGGCGCGAAAAGACCCATCGCCGACCGCAATCCCTGGACGATACCGGCGACCATCGACGATCCGACCACTCGCTCGGGGTGGGGGCCGCCAAATAAAATACGCGCCTTTCAGCCACTCAAATAGAGGAGGAAACGAAGATGGATAATAATGCTAAGGTGTATGGGATGCCGGCGGAAACCGGAAGATGGGTGTTCGTGCTGGTTGGCATGATCATGAATCTGTGTATAGGTAGCGTCTATGCCTGGAGCGTGTTCAGAAAACCACTGCAAGATTTCTTTTCCACCTCCGGAATGAAAATCACGGCCACTCAGACATTATGGCCGTTTATACTGTTTCTATTGATTTTTAGCGCGCTGATGCCTATTAGCGGGCGGCTGCTGCAACGGGGGATACATCCCAGGTTGCTCAGTATTATCGGCAGCGTGACCGTGGCTGCGGGCTGGATACTGTCAAGGTATGCATCGGATATTGGCTTCCTTTATCTGACCTATGGTGTGATCGCTGGTGCTGGTGTGGGCATCGTTTACGGCATCCCGATTGCCGTAGCAACGAGATGGTTCCCGGATATGAAGGGTATCGCTGTCGGCCTTACGGTACTCGGTTTTGGGGCATCGGCGCTCGTCACCGCTTATGTTGCGAACATTCTGATTGCAACTCAAGGTGTTCTTCCAGCCTTTCTTTCCCTGGGACTCTTCTTCCTGGTAGCACTGGTCCTGCTTTCGCTCTTGCTAACGTTTCCGCCTGCCGGTTGGCAACCGGCGGGGTGGCAGGCCGCTGCCGGCTCGAGCGGTACTACCGATTTTACCGTTGCTGAGATGATGAAGACGTCGTCCGGTTGGGGCTTATGGTTGTGTTATTTCATCGGTACTCTGAGCGGATTGATGGCCATCGGCATCTCTAGTCCAGTTGGGCAGGAAATTATCAAAGTGGATGCTGCGACGGCGGCAAGCCTAGTTGCGTTCTTTGCCCTATTTAATGGCGGTGGGCGACCGGTCTTTGGCTGGTTGACGGACGCCATTGGCCCGAGTAGAGCGGCGGCCCTGTGTAGTGCCCTGGTGTTGGTGGCTTCGGTGTTGATGGTGCTGTTTGCCCAGGAAGGCACACTGGTCCTGTTCATGTTTTGTTTCGCCTGCCTTTGGGCGGGTTTAGGGGCCTGGCTGGCCATCGCGCCGACTGCGACCGCGACCTTTTTCGGCATTCAAAAGTCCGCCGCAAATTATGGCGTGATCTTTTCAGCCTATGGAATTGGCGCGCTAGCAGGCGGGCTGATAGCGGGTCAAGCCAAGGACGTGTTCGGCAGCTATATCTATGCCTTTTATGTCACCGGTGCGCTGGCATTGGTCGGTATCATCATCGCCTTGACCCTGTTGAAACCGCCTAAGAAGGCAGAGACACTAGCTTCTTAGTTAAGGATGGGGGAGCTACGGTGCCCTTCAAGCTTGCAGGGACGCCTCATGGGCGTCCCTGCTTAGTGCTTCCCGGCCTCATCAGAACGTTGTGGTTTTGGCGCTTGCCCGGATCGCCGGCACCGTGCTGCGACGTGGAGAATCCGTTAACAAGCGGTTTTGACCTTGGTCGGCTCGCGACCCCCGACTTCTGCGGAGATCGGGTTGCTGGGACCGAGACCGTCGGTCGCCGACACGCTAAGTCGACAGGCGACGATGATGCTGTGGACGGGTGCGCCGGGAGACCGGCAAAAGGTAGACGGTGGAAGTCCGTCACGGTGAAGGAGTAGCGAACCGCACTGGCCCCGAGTGATGCACGGGTTGTCCGCGAGGGCAGACGTGAAGCGTTCACAGGGGAGGGCGCAGGCGAGGTATTGAGCGGCGTAAGACAAGTTCGGGGTGCTGATGTTTTCCGTCCCACAGAAGGCAATACGGCGGGTGTCGATATCGCAAGACACATGCCGACCCCGCGTCGTCGTAGACCCTGGCATGCGCAGAAGCCTTTTGCACGGGAACCGGGAGATCTCCATCGCCGTCCCCGCCAGTCGTGGCCGGGACGTTGTCGGGAAGGCCGGAGGCTGTAGCCGACGATGAGCGCGACGGAGAAGTCGGACCTGCCCGAGGTAGCGTGGAAGGGGGCGAACAAAGCGGCTTCGGCCGCTGCGGAGTCCGTGGAGCGAAGGGGCGGGGCCAAGGAGAATGCGGACCTGCAAAGCACGGTCCGGACGCAGAGCCGGGACGCCGTGTCACGGGCGCAGGCCCGCATACGAGAAGCCGTCATCAGGAATAGACAGGACAAGCTGACGGCGCTCCTGCATCACGTCAACATTGATGTCCTGCGGGCAAGCTTCTTCGGACTGAAGAAGACCGCAGCGCCAGGTGTCGATGAGATGACGTGGAGCGAATACGCAGAGCACCTTGAGGCAAACCTCCTGGACCTGCATGCTCGCGTCCACACAGGAGCGTATCGAGCGCTGCCGTCGCGCCGGAAGTATATACCGAAGGCGGATGGCAGACAGCGGCCGCTCGGCATCGCGGCCATAGAGGACAAGATCGTCCAGGCTGCGGTGGTGACAATCCTGACGCCGATCTATGAGTCGGCGTTCCTGGGCTTCAGCTACGGTTTCCGACCGAAGCGCCACCAGCATCAAGCGCTGGATGCGCTCGCGTTCGGGATCGGGAAGCGGCGGATCAACTGGGTGCTCGATTGCGACGTTCAATCCTTTTTCGACAAGGTCAGCCGGGAGTGGCTGATCCGCTTCGTCGAGCATCGGATTGGCGACCGGCGAATCATCCGGTTGATTGCCAAATGGCTGACGGCAGGCGTGCTCGAAGATGGACGCGTGATCGAGATGCTGGCGCGGGCGGAAGCCGCGGACCAGGCCGAAGTGGTCGATGGCATGTCGATCCCGGAGGAATTGGCGCGCCGTGAGGATCGTCTGGCCAAGCTTGCGCAGGCGCGCGCCAAGATCGAAGCGCGCGCCACGGAACGCTTCGAGCGGGAGGCGGCTGAGCATCGCGCCAAGCTGGCGGCGCGGGAGGCGGCGGCTGCGAATGGCAAGAAGGGAGGCGGCGGGCCACCCGCACCACCGGTCGAGGGGCCGCAGCCCAAGGATCAGATCAACCTGACGGACGAGGATTCGCGGATTATGCCGGTGGCGGGCGGCGGCTTCGACCAGTGCTACAACGCGCAGGCGGTGGTGACGACGGCGAGCCTTCTGGTGATCGCCACGGCAGTGGTTCAGCCGCCCAACGACAAGCAGCAGATCGCGCCGATGCTGGAGAAGATCGACGCTTTGTCGGAACAGTTCGGCCGGCCCGAAACACTGTTGGCCGACAATGGCTATTTCAGCGAGGCCAATGTAATGCGGTGCGCGGCTGCCAAAATCGAACCGCTGATTGCGACCGGGCGGCAGCCGCATCACCCCTCCTGGCGCGAGCGATTTGCCGCGCCGCTGCCGGCGCTGGAAAACCCGACCCCGGTCGAGGCCATGGCTTGGCGTCTGCGGACACCGCACGGCAAACAACTCTATGGTTTACGCAAGCAGACCCCGGAACCGGTGTTCGGTATCATCAAATCGGTGATCGGATTCCGCCAGTTCCTGCTGCGTGGACTCGATCGCGTTCGCGGCGAGTGGAGCCTCGTCACAATGGCCTGGAACATCAAGAGAATGTATGCGCTCAGCCTGGGCTGAGCGCTCTCCCAGCGCTGCGCTCGAACCGCGGCGGGGGTGTCCAAAAATCGTGGCTTATCCCGTTGACTCAGGTCGCTCTAGATGTAGTGTGTTTTGAGGTCGGCCGCGTGAGGTCGCCAGGACGCACCCCCGATGGCTGAAACGCTCAGGCGTGCGCCGCGCCGCAGCAAGACGGCCACCCGAATGCGCCAGGACGGCGCGCCGCCCGCACAAGGCGTCAGACGAGATCAACCCATTAAACCGGCATAGCCACTATATATAGACGAACCTGAGTCAACGGGATAAGCCACCAAAAATCTCCCCGCCGCCGCCACGTGTAATCGCAGCAATGTTCGTTGGCGAGATTTACGACTCGATCCGCGGCAGAATTGACGCCGGCAAAAAAATCAAGCCCAAGTCCGACAGGCTGCTAGCAAATCCTTGAACGACCAAAACGTGGCTTGAAGTGCTTCGCGCAAAGGGTAAAGATAACCAATCGTTTCGGAACGCTGAGCCAGTGGCCAAGCGCGGCCAAAGCACCTGGGCACGCACGAGAAGAATTACCCGCAACGATACTGTGTCTGGAAAGGAAGGAGGATTCGGCATGGCGCAATTGGATTTTGGGCAAATAGCGCAGCGTCCCAAGTTTCAGGAGCTCTCGCGCAGGAAGAAGCGTTTTCTCATCGGCTGGTGGGTATCTTCCACGGTGTTCTATTTCGGGCTCCCCATCTGGGCAGGCAACACCACCGCTCAGTCGGACATAGGGAACATGCAGATCATTGGGAATATTCCCCTGCTGTATATCTATGCGCTGGCCCAGTACGCCCTCTGCCTGATGATTGCCGTCTACTACGCCCGCTGGGCAAACAACAACGCAGACAGGATCAGCAATGAGTTGGCAAGAGAACTCAGCAATGAGTTGGCAAAAGAACTCAAGCTCTGATAAGGAGGACAAGTTGATGAAGAGAATAGGGGGTACATTCGCTGCATTACTCTGTCTGAGCCTGCTGATAGGCGTACCGATCCCCACGCCCGCGTCTGCCGGCCCCGAGACCTCTATTGCCAACGTAGTGGTTGCTCAGGCGCAACAAACTGCGCCCGCGGCACAGCCTGCCCCGGCGGCCGCGCCGAAACCCGCGCCCGCGGCCGCAGCGAAGGCCAACAAGGACCTCACACTTGGCATGTTCATCGCGATCATTGCGGTAACGCTGTACATCGTGTACTGGGCAGCCAAGCGGACCAAGACCACAGCGGACTTCTACGCGGCAAAGTCCTCGATCACCGGTTTTCAGAACGGATGGGCCATCGCCGGTGATTACATGTCCGCCGCCACCTTTCTCGGTATGGCCGGGCTCATCTCCCTGTATGGATTCGACGGCTTCCTTTACCCTACCGGATGGATGGTAGCGTTCGTGACCGTGCTTTTGGTCGTGGCGGAGCCCTTGCGCAACTTGGGCAAGTATACGGTGGGAGACGTTCTGTCGGTTAGAGCTAACCCTAAACCCGTGCGCGCCGCCATTGCGCTAACGACTCTCTGCGTATCCACGTTCTACTTGACCGCGCAGTTGGTAGGCGCAGGCAAGCTGATGGAACTGCTCGTCGGAATTCCCTACTCCGTGTCGATCATAGCGGTAGGCCTTTTGATTACGATCTACGTGGTTTTCGGCGGTATGATAGCCACAACTTGGGTGCAGATCATCAAAGCCGGCCTTCTCGTTGGGGGTGGGATAATCCTTTCCTTCCTCGTCCTGCTCAAGGTTGGCATGAATCCGTTCAAGCTCTTCAAGGAGGTCGCCGATAGCACTCAGATTCAGGCATGGGTTCAAGCCAAACTTGGGGACGCGACGCCCCAGCCCGGCTTTGATTACGGCCAGAGATACCTTGAGCCCGGATTGTTCCTGAAGGACGTGTGGGATCAGATCTCTCTCGGGATGGCCACCTGTCTGGGTACCGCGGGCATGCCTCACATTCTGATGCGCTTCTTCACGGTGCCCGACGCCAAGACCGCGCGCAAGTCGGTCGTCGTGGCGATGTTCGTCATAGCGCTGTTCTTTGTCCTGACAAGCTTCATGGGCTATGGCGCCGCAACGTATCTCACCCCACAGGGCATCGTCGCCGTGGACAAGACCGGCAACATGGCCAACCCGTTGCTGGCCCGTTTCCTGGGCGCCGAGTTCCACCCGCTATTCGGAGACTTCCTGCAGGCCTTCATTTGCGCGGTGGCATTTGCGACCATTCTTGCGGTGGTGTCCGGCCTCGTGCTAGCTGCTTCGGCGGCCATCTCTCATGACGTCTACACCAACATAATCAAGGGTGGCAAGGCGGAAGCGTATCAGCAAATGCGCGCGGCCAGGATAACCTCCGCCGCCGTGGGTGCCGCGGGTGTGGCCATCGCGTTCGCAGCAGAGAAGCAGAACGTCGCGCATTTGGTCGCCCTGGCTTTCGCCGTATCGGCGGCTGGTGTCTTGCCAGCCTTGGTGCTTTCTCTGTTTTGGAAGAAAATGAGCACAGCCGGGATCGTTGCTGCATTGCTGATCGGCACTCTCAGCGGCATCGGTCTGGTCTTGGTCTCACCCAATATGACCTATCCGCAGCTTGTCGCGGCGGCCGATCAGAAGGTCATAACGACCCTCGAAGCCAAGCAGACCGGAGGCGCGGTTCTTACCGAGAACGAAGCGGGAGATCTCAAGAAGGCCAGAGATCCTACGAGGCCAACAAAAGCGGCACCTCGGTGGTCGGGCTTGCCAAGCCGCTCTTCCCGCTGAAGGTGCCGGCGATCGTCTGTATTCCGCTCGGCTTCTTGGCGGCGATCATTTTCTCCCTGTTGTTCCCGCGCAGGCGAGAACAAGACGCCTTTGAAGAAACGTACGTTCGCCAAGTTACCGGCATCAGCGCTGCAGCACTAAGTCACTAAAGCGGAGTCTTCGGCGAAGGGGGCGAAATCCCCCTTCGCCTTGACTATTGCCGGAGCCTGGCTGTCGACCTCAAGCAAGGATTGCAGCCTCCGCGCCTGTTTGAAGGCCTGCTTGAGCATTTGGCGGTCCATATGGTTGAGCGTATAGGGGTTGAGCTGTAAAAACTGGTACCCGAACTCTCGGACAATGTCCGATGACCACGCACACCGCGGCATAAGGATTATTGCTCGGCCCGCACCTTCGCCGTCAAGCCCCGCGCCTTCGGCGCGCCGCTGCGGCTTTGAGGCTTGACCGCTCGGCGCGGCCGAGCAAAGCGGCCTCCCGTGCCGCCGATGATTCTTCGCGATGGTGCCGATGAGCGGGGTGCACGCTTCTCGGGCAATGTCTGGCAGGTGGAGTACCGGTTTTCGCAGTTTTTTTTGAGCCGGTTGGCGCGACCGCTTGGGGTGTCGGGATTCATCTGCGCACGCAAGCGCATCCGGTGGATGAAATGAAAACCTTCCACCATCGCTTCTACGTCATCGGTGCCGCATTCTCGTGATCATCGGCGCGACACCCGAGGGCCTAACCGTCCGTCCGAACGACAAGCGCCGTCTCCCCACAGCGGGCGAAACGGATAATAAATCCGCCCGCTGTCGCCCTGATACCCGGCAGTATGTCGCTGCTTCGACCGGAACCGCCAAAACGCATCTCGCCATCGCCATTGCGCGAAGCTGCATCCGCGCCGGCGCTCCGTGGATTCTGGAGCGAGGTGCAACGGGTTTATGAAAACTGTATTTGGACGTCTTTGCCAAGCTCTTTGAGGATCGCCTGGAATGGCGTCTTGAAACCGAGGCATTTTCTCGGCGTGAGATTGGCGGTGAGGATGATGTCCTGGATTTCTTCGTCGGACACTTTGTCAATGTCGATCTGACGCGGCAACCAGCGTCGTAATCGGCCGTTGGCGTTTTCGACTCCGCCCTTCTGCCACGACGCGTAGGCGTCCATTTGAATGCGGACAGTGAATCCGGTCGATCGCGGACGGCATTCCGGTGAAGGCGGACAGCGTCTCCCGTCGACGGCTTCATGAGTTCATGCGTCCTGTTTGACGTCAAGTCCGGCGCGCCTGGCGGTGGCCTTGCGCATGCTCTCTCCGTTCAGGGTGAGCCGGTGCGCGTTGTGCACGAGGCGGTCGAGGATGGCGTCGGCAATGGTCGGATTTGGGATCATTTCGTGCCAGTGCTCGATCGGCAGTTGGGTGGTCACGATCGTCGAGCCGCGCCCATGCCGGTCGTCGACGATCTCCAGCAGATCGCGCGCCTGATCCAGGGTGACCGGGGCGAGACCCCAGTCGTCGAGGATCAGGAGATCGACCCGCGACAGGGTCTTCAACAGCCGTGCGTGCCGACCATCGCCGCGCGCGAGCGCCAAGGCATCGAACAGCCTTGGCACGCGATGGTAGAGCACGGAGCGATCGTCGCGGCAGGCCTTGTGGCCGAGCGCGCAGGCGATCCAACTTTTGCCGAGCCCGGTTTTCCCGATGATGGCCAAGTTCTGGTGACGGGTGATCCAGTCGCCGGCGATGCTCGGCGCCCGTGACGGGATCCAACACCGCGATGGCATCGCCGGCCCAATTGACGAACAGCTTCTCGCCGGCCACATGCGTCTGGCGCATCGTCGGCGTGATGCGCTTGCGCCAGTCGCTGTACCGCTCGCAGAACCAACTGTAGGCGTAGCCTTGAGCGTGCTCGCCTCGATACTCCTGCCAGAGCAGCGCCAGCGTCACGCCGCGCCGCTTCATCTGCGTATGGATGTGCGACCAGTCCGGATCGGTGCGCGCCGCAGACGAACCTGCCGCCGTCGGCGGAAACAATCGCCGCTCCAGCTCGGCATCATCGATCTCGTCCGGGAGCGGCCAGCTGAGACCCGCCGCGGCCGCGCGGCGCACGTACTCGCCGACCGCCGTTTTGCCGATCCCCGTCGCCTCGCCGACCAGCCGCCGGCTCATCCCCATCGCGTGCGTCAGACGCAGCGCCTCACGTATCTTCCTCATCGACACTCTCTCTGCTGGCATCGGTCACCCCCTGGTTGCCAGGGAGCCGATCAGCTGATTCGACTGTCGACGGGAGCGCCGCTTACGCCGCCATCACCCGCTGTCCGCAATCACCGGAATGCTGTCCGCCTTGCGCTGGAATCGGTGTCCGCGTTGAACCGGATTCCGCATATCACTGTTCCGGCGAGCATCTCGTCGAGGGGCGCGGCAGCTATTGCCTCAACATCGGTGGCGTGCAGATCGACGATGCTGTGGCACGCGCCTTCATTGCAGCGCTCGAGCCGGCGACTATCGCAGCGACGCTGGTTGCTGCCGAACAGCTGGAGATTCGCGAGGCCGCGCTCAAGCACTGGCGCCTCGGCGTCGAGCGGGCGAGCTATTCGGCAAGCCTCGTCGCGCGCCGCTATCGCGCCGTCGATCCCGACAACCAACTCGTCGCGCGTGGTCTCAAGCGTGCATGGGAGAAGAGCGAAGGCAGAACTCGCACGTCGCGAGAATGAGCGCCCGCGCGTGCTCTCGAGCGAGGAGCGCAACCGTATCGGTACGCTCGGTCCTGACCACGCGACGGTTTGGACGGCGGCCACCAGCGCGCTTCAACGCCGAGGTCGCCGAAGGCATTCTGCAATGCGCGAGGCCATCCGCGCGCTCGGGGTGTCGCGTCAGACCGTGTTGCAGCGTGTCAAGCGTTGCGAGCTCGAAGCCGTCCATATCACGCGCGACCGGCAAAAAGGACTCCGCATCAAGGGATAGCCCGGCAAGGCGAGCTGTTCGCATGAACTTCATGAACCAGGGGGCAGTTATGAGACAGGATCCAAATAGTCGGCCGTAACGAGGGGGTTTGAGCGGTGATTGGATCGCGAGCGACGGAAAGAGAATATCGAGGATCAAGCGCAGAAGCGCCCTCAACCAGGCGAGGACGAGGCGGAGGTTGTGGCCGACTGCGGTGAGAATGACATTTCGTCAAAACCGGAAATAGTTGTCGAGGAGTGCGGCCAGGTTTCGGTAGACCGCTATGCAGCCGGCACCCATCAGCTCCTCTTCGCCGAAGCCGCTGCAGAGCAAGCCAAGCGCGGCAACTCCGGCGCGCCGCGCGGCAAGTACATCGGATACCGTGCCGCTGACCATCACCGCATCTTTCGGCGACCCTCCTGTTAATCGGGCGAGCACGAGATAAATCAGTTCAACCTGGGGGTCGTCCCGCGCGACGTCTTCTCCGGAGGCAATGGTGTCGATGAAGTCGGCAATGCGGGCCAGATCCACATAATGGCGCAGCTCATCCTTTGCGCAGCAGGACACCAACGCGACGGCATAATTCATTCGCTTCGCGCGTTCGAGCAGGATGGGCGCCACCGGAAAGGGCTTGACCTTCTCCAGGTACTCCTGGCGATAGCACGAGCGCTGCGTCTCCCTCAGGCTTTGCGCGAGGCGCGCCGCGTCGGAGGCCGGCAGCAGCGCGCGGATCATCTCATCCGGATCACGTCCAAAATGCCGCTGCAAGGCCGAGACTGAAAACTGATAGCCATGTTGATGAAACGCTTGATGCCAGCTCAAGACGGTCGCCTTGACGTTATCAATCAAGGTACCCTCGACATCAAAAATTACCAACTTCCTCAATTGATTCGCCACGTTTTCGTCGAACCTGATTTGCATAAAGCAAGCAATAGTCCTCAGTAGTATCGCACATTTGTTCTTTCCACTCCAATGCCCGCGCCTAACCTTTCGCCGAACAATCGAGCGCTCTGACCGTATTCACCAAGGACCGCAACTGGGCTCAGGTGGCCAGAAGAACTCACGTTGCAATCGCTCAAGCTCAATTTGCCTGCCGGCGTGTTCACATTCACGCTCTGCTTCCGGAACTAGCTCAAGCGGCGGTAAAAGCCCGGCTCTCGTTTTCTTAAAAGAAAGGCCCTCTGATGCGAGCCACAGAGTTGGAGCCAAAACGCTGCCCTTGCCTTCACCTCGCAACGGCGGGCGTTATCTTGCGCCACTTCGACCCGTTCCGACTTGGCGGGCAGCATTCGGCTCGACAATGTCGTAGAGCACGAAATAGGCGACGCGGCCAAGCGCTCTCGGGGCCGAATGCGCCGCTCTCCAGCGGCCTTGTTGGCTACTGGACCTTCGACGGGCCCACCATGGACTGGCGCAAAACCAAGCGCCGACATGAGCGGCCAAAGGCAACACCATCGCGACGTCATCGAGGCGAAATCTTCCTGCTTGTGCTATAGTTCTACTGACGATCGAGCCATGAGCCATTACGACCCTGTCATTCATGAAGCAAAGGCCCTGAGCATTGACCAGAGAACCTGAGCCGGCTCAGATAGCGCTCTACCGCGAAGGCTGGGCGGAAGCTAACTGCCAGAAGATTGTCGCGGCAACAGCGGATGAGTATTGCTTCGACGATCCGCTGGTCGCGTCATTCTCGCGCTGGAACCTGTCGACCTATTTCGAACGTCTGCACGCCAAATTCGCTCGGGTTGGCGCGATCGACGCCAAGGACCTCGCATTCATTCTCTCCGGTCCGATGGATGGATCATTGCACCGCGGCTGCTGCACATTCTTCCGCGAGGCGCCGCGGCTGGGGCTCAGTGGAATCAGCGTTATCACACTCGGTGCCCACGGCGTCATTGCCGAGTGCGTGGCCTATGACCTAAACTTGGCGACGGAGGTGCTAAGGCAGCGGTAAGACGGCGCTGTTCATGATGGCACAGATTCGCGCGTCATCGACGAGGATGGGACCTGGGGCAAATCCGTTCTCGTCGATGAACTCGACGCCGGCGGCTTCAAACGCATTTCGTGCTGATGACTGGCTTCAGCAACAGCGCCAACGAGGTCGCGGATGACGGCTTCCCGGTGTTGCGCAAGCCGTTCGACTTAACCGCCCTGCGCAGCGAACTCGCCGCACTATGGGAGCGCCGAGAGGTTTCCAGCGCAGTCGGCCGAGCGGTTTCACATTAGGCGGCAGCCGGTGGCGCCCGACTGCGCCGCGCCACCCTCGCCGACGGCGGTCGTCAGATAGTGCTGAACTGACCCGGGAAGGTGAGGTTATGCGGCCTGGCATTTCTCCTCAAGCCTGTTTTCTGATTGGGGGATCGTCGATCTCCCAGGCTTGCGCAGCGCCTTCGGCAGGGCCAAATCCTTCGCGCGTGGTCGCGATCTGGCGACATGGCTGGGTCTCGTTCCGCGTCAATCGACCACCGGCGGCAAGCCGCGCCTGCTGGGGATCAGCAAACTCGGCAACAAGTATCTTCGGAAACTGCCGATTCATGGGGCGCGGGCCGCGCTGCCCCACGTGGCCGAGCGGAATACGCCGCTCGGTCGCTGGGCGAAAGGATTGCTCGGCCGCGCCCATCAGAATGTTGTGGTGGTGGCGCTCGCCAACAAGCTGGCGCGGATCGCCTGGGCAGTGCTGCGTCGCGGAGAACGGTTTGCCACTGAGGGAATGCTCGCGACGGCGTAACTTTCTGCTGCTTCAGCGCGGCATGCGCTGAGAAGCGGATGATTGTTTGCGAGAGGTGGAAAGCGAGATGTGATCCGCCCCCGAGGAAGTGGTCCGACTTGAGGTATGGAGACCTCGAATAATTGGCTGTCGCGCGACGCTGTGCGAGTCTCGTTCATGAGGACGTGATTCTGCGGAGCGAGACGATGGGGCAGCCGGGGTTTTTCGATGCGGACAAACGATTGGCGGCGCTGTCGAAGAAGGGCGATCCGCTGGAAACGATTGCGGCGCTGGTTCCTTGGGAGAGCTTTCGGGCCGACATCGAGGCGTGGCGCTGACCCCGGAAGCGGAGAAGAAGAGCAGCGCGGGCCGCAAGCCGTTCGACGCGATCCTCATGTTCCGGATGCTGATCTTACAGTCGCTGTACAACCTGTCAGACGAGCAGATTGAGTATCAGGTGCGCGACCGGATGTCGTTCGCACGATTTCTCGGCCTTGAATTCGAGGACGACGTTCCCGACGGCACGACGCTGTGGCTATTCCGCGAGAAGCTCGCGCAGGCCGGATTGGTCGAGACGCTGTTTGAGCGGTTCAATCAGCATCTGAATGCGAAGGGGTACATCGCGCGCGGCGGCCAGATGGTGGACGCCACCATTGTGCCGGTTCCGAAGCAACGTAATAGCCGCGGGGAGAACGAGACAGTCAAGCGCGGCGGGACGCCGGCGGAGTGGGAGCAGAAGCCGGCGAAGAACCGGCAGAAAGGCAAGGACGCGCGCTGGACCAAGAAACACGGCAAGAACTTCTTCGGTTACAAGAACCACGTGAACGCCGACAAGATCCACAAGCTGATCCGGGATTATGAGGTGACCGACGCCGCCGTGCACGACAGCCGCGTGCTGGAGACGCTGCTGGACGAGGCCAATACCAGCAAGGATGTGTTCGGCGACAGCGCCTATCGGTCGGCCGAGGCCGAGGAGAAGCTTGCCGCGCGAGGCTTTCGCAGCCGCATCTGCGTGCGCGGGACGCGCGGCCATCCGCTCTCAAAGGCCAAGGCGGCGGCGAACCGGGCGAAGAGCCGCATTCGCGCCCGCATCGCATGTGTTCGGCGCGCAGGAGAGCGCCCCGGGCGGCCGGCTGGCGCGCACCATCGGGATCGTCAGGGCGCGCGCCAAAATTGGACTGCAGAACTTCGTCTACAACATCCGTCGGCTGGCGACGCTCGAACGGATGGCCGCCGCCTGACCGGCGAAATCAGCCCGCAGCGTACGAAAACAAGCGCGCGGCGATCGCGACACGCGCCGCATCAGCCGAGCACGTTAAAAAAGCTGAGCTTGCAGCTTCAACACTCACCACCGCGCTCGAACTCGGAATAGATCGAGGTCCCCGTATGTCTTTGACCGATGCTGTCGAAAAAGTCGCCGTTCTTTTATCGGTGTCTGCCTTGGATTGCATTGGCGTGGCGATTATGAGCCGGTTTTGGCTGTGGTGGTCGCTTGATCGATCTTGTGGTTCTCAGGTGGCAGTTGCGAACTGAAACGTAACGGGTGGTCCGATGGAACGGAGCGCCAAGGTCTTGAGGTTCTGTACAATAGCGGCGAGATGGAATTCGTCACGTGCACCGGAGAGCCCTCGGAGCCGCATCCGTTCAAATCCGTGGTGGATCTTGAGGTGAGCAAAACGCATCTCGACGCGCTTACGTTCATTCCGTGACTTGAGGAAGCGTCTTGTCCCCATAAGCCGACGTGCGACATCACGGGCATCTTCTTGCAGATCACGGGGAACATGGCGCGCGGACGTGTTGGGACAGCACTTCATCTTAAGCGGACAGACATCACAATCGAATTTGGAGGCGCGATAGCGGAGCAAGGTGCCGTCGTACACAGTGCCAGTAGTATGCAGCACCTTGTTGTTCGGGCAGATGTAGACGCCGCGCCTTCTGTCCCAGCGGAAATCGGTACGTGAGAAGGTGCCATCGTCGCGCTCGCTGGCATCGCGAACAGGAATATGTGGTGCAATCCCACGGCCAACCAACCAGCCGAGGAAACGGCCCGTTCCATAAGCAGTGTCGGCAGCAAGCCACTTCGGCTTTAGATTGAGGCGACGCTCGGCTCGGTCGAGCATTGTCTTTGTCGATTCGACCTCGTCATAGGTGCGCGCAAGCGTTGGTTCAACGTCGACAATCACTGCGTTCTCGGTGTCCACCAGATAATTTGCGTTAGCTAAAACTTAATCTGACAGAGGTGTGCTGTTCCCCACGGCGAATTGCAAGCCGAGGCGGGGCGCGGAGCGGTCGGGGTGGCGAAGCGCCCCGCCTCGGCGCATTGGAGGACACCATGACGACCGAACAGAAGATCATCCGCGCGAAGGTGGGATTGTTGGAGCTTGCCAAACAGCTCGGCAATGTCAGCCAAGCCTGCAAGATGATGGGCTATAGCCGCGATAGCTTCTATCGCTTCAAGGAACTCTACGACAAAGGCGGCGAGCTGGCGTTGCAGGAGATCAGTCGTAAGAAGCCCGTGCTGAAGAACCGTGTGCCGCAGGAGATTGAGGACGCCATCATTGCCCTTGCCGTCGAACAGCCGGCCTTCGGGCAGGTCCGCATCGCGAACGAACTAAAGAAACGCGGGCTGACCGTGTCGCCCGCCGGCGTGCGCTGCGTGTGGCAGCGCCACGACCTGGAGACCATGACCAAGCGGCTCAAGGCGCTGGAGGCCAAGAGCGCCCAGGACGGCCTGGTGCTGACCGAGGCGCAGGTGATCGCGCTGGAAAAGGCCAAGACCGAAAAGGAGGCCCATGGCGAGTTCGCGAGTGAGCATCCGGGTTACTGCGGCGCCCAGGACACGTTCTATGTCGGCAACCTCAAGGGGGTTGGGCGGGTCTACCAGCAGACCTTCATCGATACCTACGCCAAGGTCGCCTTCGCCAAGCTCTATGATCGCAAGACGCCGATTACCGCCGCCGATCTCCTCAACGACCGCGTCATCCCGTTCTTCGACAGCCATGAGGTGAAGCTCCTGCGCGTGCTGACCGACCGCGGCAGCGAGTATTGCGGCAACCCGGAGCGGCACGAATATGAGCTCTATCTCGCGGTCGAGGATGTGGACCACACGCGCACCAAGACCAAGAGCCCGCAAACGAACGGGATCTGCGAGCGCTTCCACAAGACCGTGCTCAATGAGTTCTACCGTGTTGCGTTCCGCAAGAAGGTGTATCGTGCGATCGACGAACTGCAGGCCGATTTGGATTCCTGGATCAAGGAATACAATACGATCAGGCCGCATGCCTCACTCGGCTACAAGCCTCCAGCACCAGAGGTTTTCGTGCCTGCCTTCGCCGCGTGGCCGGCTGCGCTACGTCGACCGGCTTCGCCGGCCACGCTGGTACAACCGCCAACCTTAAACTAACATTTTACCCGGACCACTCAGTGGGGGCTAATCAGCAGGGCAAGTCGATTTACTTTAGGACGGTCAGGGATCGGCTCAAGTCGTTCGGCTTTCGCATTGGGGGCTCCACGGTTCACATCACCCGACGATGGATACAATCTCCTCGCTGCCCCATAGCATCTATAGCCGTAGCCGTCGGGATGCGCCACGCGATGCTCCTCCCACAACAACTGCAGCGTCACCCCGGCCGACGCAGCTCGCGGTAAACTGCCGCCCAGTCTGGCTGCGGCCGACGGTCCTTGGCCGCGACCGTGGACGGCGGGTAGAGCCGCTGCTCCAGCATCTCGTCCTTCAGGTCATTCGGCAGCGGCCAGCCGAGGCCGGCACGACGCGCCCGCCAGATGCAATCCCGGGCGGCGGTCGCGCTCACCCCAAGGCTGACAACGATTTTGCGTTTGGACATGCCGGCGGCCCGGGAACGAATTGTGAGTTCAGGTCGCGGTGCCGCTCGACGAACGCACGACAAGCTCGACGGACATCGGCGGGATCGAATTGAGCATCGAGGCGGACGCAACACGTTGCGAGCGCGCGCAGTCTCGCTCTGCTCAATCGCTTCTGGTATTTTGTTCGAAGGACCGGAAACAATTTGCGAGTCTTGAGTTAAAGTCGATCAAGAGTTCCTGGTCCATTTTTGAAGAGGAGAGGTGAATCGTGGCACGCGTAGCAATCGTTACAGGCGGTACGCGCGGGATTGGTGAAGCAATCTCGAAGGCGCTGAAGGGTGCAGGCTACAAAGTCGCTGCCGTGTATGGCGGCAACGACGAAGCGGCGCAGAAGTTCAAAGCTAAGACCGGCATCCCCGTCTACAAGTGGGATGTGTCATCCTACGAGTCCTGCTCCGCCGGTATTAAGCAAGTTGAGGCCGATCTTGGTCCCGTCGAGGTTCTGGTCAACAATGCGGGCATCACCCGCGACAGCATGTTCCACCGCATGACACCCGAAAATTGGACCTCGGTAATCAACACCAACCTAAACTCACTGTTCAATATGTGCCGTCCGGTGATCGAAGGCATGCGCTCGCGCAAGTTCGGCCGCATTATCAACATCTCCTCGATGAACGGCCAGAAGGGGCAGGTGGGCCAGAGCAACTATTCCGCCGCTAAGGCGGGCGAGCTCGGCTTTACCAAGGCGCTGGCGCAGGAAAACGCGCGAAGCGGTATCACCGTTAACGCAATTTGCCCAGGCTATATCGCCACCGAAATGGTGAAGGCCGTGCCGCAAGACGTGATGGAGAAGAGCATTCTGCCGCAGATCCCACTCGGGCGGCTAGGGGAGCCCGAGGAAATCGCGCGCTGCGTGGTCTTTCTCGCCTCCGACGATTCCGGCTTCATCACCGGCTCGACGCTGTCTGCAAACGGCGGCCAAGTCATGATGTAACCTTATTACGGGCGGCCCTTTGCAAGGCCTTACGTGCGGCAGCGACCGTTCGGCCGGTCCTGCTAGGCGGCCCGTAGGCCTTTTTTAAAAGCGCAAATTCAAATGATGCAGAAATCTGGAGATCGACTGAAGCTCTCGGCCTTAGCATTGTCGTAGGGGTTCCCCGCCGGCCCATCGAGCCGACCAGCCTTGTCGGCAAGCAGTCGGCGGTAAACCTCACAGGCATATTGCGCGCCTCGATCCGAGTGGTGGATGCAGCCCTTCGGCGGCTGCCGGGCTCGGATGGCGGCCTACAGCGCCGCAATAGCCAACCGCGCGTCAATGGAGCGGCTGATCGCATATCCGACCACGCGGCGCGACCAAGCACATTTCGAGCGATAACCCGGATAGCCTCACTTGACATTTCTCATTATGGGAAACCTCACGGCCCGCAGCCTCGTTCAATTCAATTCGTCGAACCTCAATGAGGGCCCGGTGTGACGCTTACTCACGCGCATCATCTGCGCCGTCTACGGAAACTCCGGTCCGATTGAGCCGCGTCCGTCGCCACAGTCTCAGGGCGAGCGGCATAGGGTCGATCTTGATGGCATGCCACCAGGCTGCCTCGTCACCACGCCGGTGAAGCTCGCGATGGTGGACACGGCAGAGCGGAACTGTGAACTCATCGCTGACCTTGCGGCCCAGTGCCCGCGGCTGGGCAAAGCGCAGATGGTGTGGATCGGATGGGGCGCGGCCGCACACCAAGCAGGGTTGCATTGCAACGAATTTACAGTGCTCCTTATCGCGCAGCCGGATGCTTTTCTGCAGCACCGGGCGGCTTCCAAGGGGATCAGGCGTCGGTGAGGTTGCACCCTCCGCGAACTCTTTTCCGCGTTCAGCTTCGAGCTGGTCGGATCGGGTCTGGTCAAACACGGTCAGCCTTACTTCGAACGCGCGCTCGACCGCGGTCGCATCCGCCGCCTTGAGCGTATTCTTTACGGCCAGATTACGGTGTGCCCAAAGGGCCGCATCGTCAGCCGAACTGAGGCGCTCAATATCGCTGACCAGTGCATCCCGCAGTTTGGCCGATTGCTCCGTCTCGAGAGTAAGTTTCGGAGCGGCGCTTTGCTTGAGCTGGGCGCTCTGAGCAGTCCCGTGCGGTGATCGCGGGCGGGTATTGAGAGCTTCGCTTGGCACCGCCGCAGGCGCGCCAAGGTCTGGCGCATCGATGTCGTCCTCGCCGGCGATGCCGACGAGCGTGAATAGTGCATACCGCCGGGCATAGGTCAGCGCGGCCCCCATCCGGCGCGGTGCCGCCGTCTCGCTGACGGGGCATATTGGCCAGTCTGACGAGACCCACTCGCCGGATGAATGCGCAAGCACGGTCGTGAGGCGGATCAGTCCTGCCTCCTGGTCTATCGCGGTCGTCTGCATCGCCGCGATCTCGTGGCGGCCAAGGCACTTGCGCACGATCTCAAGGCCGTTCGACAGCGGAGCGTAGCGAAAGGTCTGATCCTCTTCAGACGGCGACCGGATCGTTGCGATGAGCGACTTCTCTGGGTTGGTCAGCTCGGCCTGTGCCTTGGCCAGCGCCGCCGCGATCGCGCCGATCGTCTCACTGCACCGGTGCATGGGTTTCCTCGAGGTCGAGGAGCTCGAAGCTGATCGCGCCGGATTTCGAGCGTTTGGCCCGCACCCCATGGCCGAACGCCTCCTTGGCGTCCTCCGGCATCAGCCCCTTGAGCTCCGTCTTCGCCCTCTCGTGCTCCAGGAAGGCCTCCCGTGTGGCACGGAAGATCGCCGCGAACTCGGCCCAGGAATTCGAGGCGCTCATGTCGACCATGCGCACGGCCGCGATCCGCGGTCGCGGCGGCTCGACGCCGAACAGGCGAGGGGGCTCGCCGCTCTCGACACAGCGCCAGAACTTTTTCTCGGCTGTCAGCAGGAGATGCTGATAGAGTGGATCGGCCGCGATCTCGACCTCGACCCATTTGCCGCCCCCCGTGATGATAGAGAGCTCGGAGAGCTTGGCGTTGGTCACCCACATATTATGCTGCAGCTGGGCCATGTGCTTTTCGGCCGCGGCCTCTTCCGAGAACGCCCACGGCAGCATGAATTTGGCCTCGAACACCGCCCCGGTGCCCTCGACCATGCCATCGAGGGTTGCCGCCATCCATCGCAGAACCGGATGTTGGACCCGGCGCTGGACGTCTACGACGACCTGATCCGTATTGCGTTCGAACCAACGCCGGTTGAGCAATTCGGTCGCCGCCCCCAGCTGGACGACGAGATTATCCGAGAGGTCCTCGGGTTCGATCTCGCCGCGCTTCTCATGCCAGAGCCGGACGAGCGCCCGCTCGTCATCCCCCATGATGATCCGAGCGTCCGAGCCGCCGATGGACGCGCGGCGTTCGCCGGTTCTGAATCCCGCTTTGTATTCACTCATTTGCTCTCTCCACGACGGAATATTCGGATCAAGCTGGACCGGTAGTCGTCGGTCTGCTGCAGCTCGATCGAAAAAATTCGAGAGGTGATTCAAAACCGGACGCATGATCAGGTTTTGAATTATCGTCGAGCGGCTTTGCGAGCTCGCGGCCTGCTAAGACGCCGCGCCGAGGACGTTCGCTGTCGTCAATGTAACGAAAGCTGTTATTGGCGATCGGCCGAAGTTGGCAGGATCTGTCACGCAAACGCCGCGGGGGATGAAAAGGCAGTGCAAGACATGGGTCCCTCTACGTTATGGGTCAGAGCCGGTGTCGAAGTTGCCGCTTCACTCGGCTCGCTTCTTTGTATTGCATGTATATGAAGTCGTCAATAAAAAACGTAATACGTAAAAAAAGGGGCCGTCCGGCGACCGGCTCCGACCCGATAATATCGATGCGCATGCCGGTGGCGATTCGCCGTAAGGTAAGTGAATGGGCACAAAAGCAGGATCTGAGCCTGTCTAAGGCTGTTATTGCCCTGCTCCAGAAGGCCCTCGCCGTGTCGACGCATCCAGGCTGCTTATCAATACATAAAGTATCGGTCAGGCAGATTAAGGCCGCGCGTGCGCTCCTTGCCTGGTCTCAGGCGCAGCTCGCCCGGGCATCAAGCGTGTCAGTACCGACCATTAAGCGTCTGGAATCCAAGGACGGACCGCTAGGTGGCCGGAGAAGTACAGCCATTCAAATTCGCGCAGCATTAGAATCCTCCGGCGTCGAATTCATCGACGAGAATGGGGGGGGGCCGGGGGTTCGTCTGAAAAAACCACGAGCAGCCGACGAACGAAGACGATAACGGAAACCGCCGAGACTGAACGCATTCCTCCGCTTGAGCGCGTAGTCAATCGCCTTGGCGATCTTGCTCTTGTAGGAGAGGCGCGCGCGTTGGCTGCGGAGCCGGGTCTGCAGTTTGGTGAGCAAAGCCGCCTTTGCTCACTGCGCGCGCGGCAGCACTTGCTAAGGCGGGCAAGGCGATAGCGGCAACCGACGGGAGGCCAGCGCAGACGTACGTGGCTCTGGCTTCGCTATCAAGCCCGACAGTCGTTTGTCGGGATGGTTCCGCCGCGGGTCCGAGATGGCAGAGGGCGCATCAAGGCCCGACGCTGGGCCGGCACGGCTATAGCACGGATCATCGTCCGGATCTGCGGCAGATGATCCTTGCCGTCTTGATCGACGGCGCCGGGCGGCCGGTGTGCTCGGAAATGTGGCCCGGCAACACCGCCGATGTGACGACGCTGATCCCCGTGATCGACCGGCTGCGCCGACGCTTCGACATTGCGCGCGTGTGCGTGATCGCCGACCGCGCCATGATCAGTGCCGAGACCGTGCCCAAGCTGGAGGCGCGGCGGCTCCTGTATATCCTGGGCGTGCGGGAACGCACCGCCAAGCTGGTGCGCCAGCTGGTGCTCGACGATCCGGCGCCGTTCGTCCCGCTGGCGGTGACGAAGCGCGGTAAAGAGATCGACTACCAGGCCAAGACCGTGACGCTGGCGGGACGGCGCTACATCGTCTGCCGCAACCATCAGGAGGCGGAGAAGGATGCCGCCGACCGGACCGCGATCGTCGCCGCGCTTGAGCGGCAGCTTGCCAAGGGCGACAAGGGCGTTGGTCAGCAACACCGGCTTTCGCCGCTACCTGAAGACGATCAGCGACGAGCACTTCGCGATCGATCCCGACAAGATCGTGGAGGAGAAGAAATTCGACGGCATCTTCGTGCTGCGCACCAACACCGATCTCAATCCGCTCGAGGCCATGCTCTGCTACAAGCAGCTGTGGACGGTGGAGCAGACCTTCCGCACCGCCCAGCACCTCTTCTCTACCCGGCCGATCTTCCACAAGCTCGACGAGACCCACGCGCAGAACTGGTGCCGAGGCTAGCTGCCATTGCAGCGGGTGAGAGTCCCGCCAACAGAGGAGTCCAGTCGCTGTTGTAGTCATATCCAGCAACGGCAAGGGAGACCGAGCCGTTGGAAGCCTGGAAGTAAAAGCCCTCGGTGGCCGAGCAGATCGGTCGGATTCTGGCGCGCAAATTGCGCGATCGACGAGCGGTCGCCCGCTACGCCGGTCTCACGGGTGCGCCTGACGAGAGCGGCCGTCGGCGCCGAGAGAAGGGACTAGCGCGTGCGGGCAACGCAAGGGTGCGGCGCGGCATGCTTCAACTGGCATGGCGCTTCTTGAGGTCGAACAAAGAAACCGACGAAGGAGAAAAGATGAGCGACGCTGCCGAAACCGCTTGACAAGCTCCATACAAGGCCTGCTCGACGTTCACTACACGTTGCAGCCCGCATGCTCGCCGAGTCACCAACAGTGACCCTCTACACCAGAGGCTTCAGCTGTTTCGTCACCTCCACGACTGCTCCGATTGCTACCGGCTGAGCGAAAGTTGCCGGGTGGGTCTGTCTCCCACTGGGAAATCGCGCCTTTGCACGGCGCACGTAGAAGATGGGTTCTGAACGGGACGTCGTTGTCGATGCCATCTTTTGCATCTATCCGATCGCCGGGCACTTGCTTCTGTACGGGGTCGGCGCGAGGCCGCCACCTGATGGTGTCCGTTGAGGATAGGCCGACCAATCTAAGCACTCGTGGTCGTATTGCCACTACCCAACTTTCGGTCTGACCTGATCCATCGTCCCGGCAAGTGTACATCGCTTCGGGAAGGCCGGTGTCCTGTGCCGCCCGAAATCCGTTGAACTCTCCTTATCAGGCCGCCACAGCGGCAGAAGCGAACAGTGTTCCATCGACCAGCATGCGATGCATGATCACCGCGAGCTTGCGGGCGAGCGCCATCTTCGCCTTCTTCATGCCAGCGCGTTTGGCGAGCCGCATCGCCCAGCTCTTGAGAGCTGTGCAGCCCTTGAGTGGACGGGTCAGGATGATATGGCCGGCCTCGTAGAGCTCCGTTCGCACCCTCTCGTCGCCGATTTTGCTGATCCGGCCAGTGATGTCCGTTTCACCGGATTGATACTTCTTTGGGGTCAGCCCGAAATGCGCCGCGAACCATTAAGATGACTTGAACCGCGCTGGATCATCGATGGCCGCTGCATAGGTGAGCGCCACAATCTCGCCGACGCCGGGCGTCGACATCAACAGCCGCACCCGTCCGTCCGAACGTGCGATTGAACTCAACCGCTTCTCTAAGCCGATCAACTCACGCCGTATGAACACATAAATCACAACTAGCGCTGCCACAATAACATCCATCGTTGCGTTGCCCTCGATCAGATCCCTGATCCGCCCCGCGAACCGGCTCGCTGTCGTGGCTCCGTCTTGCAGTCCGAAGCCGCGATCAGTCCGTGCAGGGTCGTCTGCACATTCAAGAGCTTCGGTAGCACCAGCTTGCGTGTTTTCATCACGGCGCACACCTGCTGCTCCGTCATTGATTTGCAACGCACCGGCCGGATCCAGCTGAGTCGCATCAGCCGCGCAATCCCGCGCGCGTCATTGCGCTCGTTCTTGACCGGCAACGCCGTTAAGCATCCCGCACGTGTCGCGTCTCCGACCGCTTAACGGCAAGACTCTAAGCCCGCATCGCCTTGTACAGCTAAGTGTAAGCTATCGCGGCTGTAGCCCATCATTTTGCAAGCTTGGCGGACATCCGGCGATGGCGCGGCGAGGGATCGAAAGGACGGCCGCCATGGGCGAGTTCGCCATTCAGTTCGGCGAACGTTTTTCGGGAACCGCGCGATGACGAGAACGACCGACATCACTGCGCCATCGCATGCCGGCGTTCTTGACGATGGCGGCGCCTTTTGTCTCTGCTGCGATTACTTGATTGCGGCGTATGGTGCGACCATCCGGGACAGGGGCGCCGGGAGCACGAAGGTGCGGGCAGGCCGACCTGTACGATGAGCTGCGAGCTCGCGTTAGTAGCTGGCCGCCTCTGCGACTCGCCCGGTTGCGCTGTGAGCGCGGATCCGTAGGTGTCGTGTCGCCCGCCGCTCCCGTCATGGGCAACCATAGGGAGACGCGCATGCGACGCGTGATTGGGATTGATGTTCACCGGACCTTTGGCGAGGTGGTGATTTGGGAGAATGGCGTCCTGCGACATGCCGGCCGGGTCGACATGACCCGGACTGCGCTCGAAGGGTTGGGCAAGAGCCTGCGGTCCGACCGATGAGGTGGTGATCGAGGCGACCGGCAACAGCATGGCGGCCTCGCGCGTGCTGACGCCGTTTGTGGCGCGGGTAATCATCGCCAATCCTTTGCAGGTGAAGGCGATCGCCCAGGCGCACGTCAAAACCGACAAGATCGACGCTGGCACGCTCGCCAGCCTGCAGGCGGCGGGATATTTGCCGCAGATTTGGACCCCTGACGCCTTAACCGAGCGCATGCGCCGGCTGGCGGCGCGGCGCTACCAGGTCGCGCACGCGGATCAAGAACGAGGTGCATTCGATCCTGCATGCGCCTCAGCCGGCGCCAGATGGCCACAACCGGGATGCCAAAGCTGATCTCAGGCGTGAAGTTCGCCGATCGAGTCGAGGTCGCGCTTTGAACAGCTTATGAAAACGACAGAAACGTCGGGGTCCTGGTAGCATTTTCTCCCTTTAGGCCCGCCGAGCTGAAAGCGAACGATTTAGGTTCTTGACACGCACAAAAATGGCCGTAAACGTGAACATGTCAGGGCCAAGGCAACCGCACCTTCATGGAGGAGGTTAATGCCTGTGCCCAGACCTAAACTTCGTGGCCGCCCCTTCCAGCCGGGAAATCCCGGTCGCCCTGCTGGGTCAAAGAATAAAATCACTCAGGTTCTCGAACAGCTGGCCGAGGGGCAAGCCGAGCAGGTTTTTCAAAAGGTCTTAGACGGAGCACTGGCTGGCGACGTGTCCTGCCAGCGCATGGTGCTTGACCGGCTCTGGCCCGTGCGCAAGGGCCAGCCGGTTAATGTCGACATGCCGCCCATAAATACCCCTCAGGATGTGTTTCCTGTCATCGCGTCGATTTGGAAAGCGATCCGCGAGGGGGCCCTTTCTGCTGACGAAGCGAGCGCCTTATCTGTCGTAATCGACCGCTCAATTCAAGCAATCCAGCTTCATGACATTGCGAAGCGCATCACAGCTCTGGAAGAAGCCCGAGACAAACAAAATGATACAAAGAACCCTGCTCCGCCGGCTTGAAGCTCTCGAAAAAGAAGAACGCCTTCGTGAACAGAAAGCGCTTTCTTCATTGCAAACGGCTCGCCTGTATATTTGGATGATTGTCCTTGCGTACTATTTAGGTGATCTAAAATCGGATGAAAAGGACCCCGGAGAGGCGGAGGCGAGAGCGCTGAAATATCGATCGAGCGAAGATTACTCTGAAGCCGTTCTTAAAGTGATGAGGAATAGGGACACAAAGGATATTTCAGAAATCCGTGAGCGATTTGTCGATGCTTATCGCCGACTTTTCGCAGATATGGGACTAGACTTTGATAACGCCCCGCCAAATGTGTTATTCGATGCATTTGTCACGGGGGTAAACCAGCTCCCGGACCAATGGTCGAACTGGTTAAGCTCCAATCTAAGGCGATGGTGTCCCGACGCTGAGATCGCGGCCGGATCTAATCTTCCGCGTCGGCTCTCTGGTGAAAATCTCTTTTTGTTCGTGTGAGAGATGACAAAATGACAGACTTTTGCGTAATTCTCGCGTATTTACGCAAATTGGCGAGGCAGCGCGTCAGGATGACCTCCTTTCTGAGCACTCTGCTGCCGTCACGGAGGAGAGTAAGGCGCAGTACTGGGCATTCGGCATCCGCCGCACGATGCGCCGGATGAATGCGAGCACGGTTGTAAGGCGGATCAGTCCCGCCTCCTCTTCTATTGTCGTCGCGGCAATTGGTGGTGCTGCCGGTCAGGATTGAACTGACGACCTCTCCCTTCATCACACTGACGCTTTCGCGTCCGTCGCGGCCGACGTTCGTGCGCTGGACCATCCCTTCGCCATGGGTTCGCTGAAACGAACCGTTAGGCGCCGCTCGTCTGGCCTCTACGCCTTCCCGTTTTCGGGCTTGGCTCGGGATCGCCGTCGGCGCAACCCGGACGGTTTCCCCGACTTTGGGCGGTGCGGTCCCGGTCGTTTCCGGCCGGGCGGGCAAGCTTTACCAAGGGAGTGCTCTACCACTGAGCTACGGCAGCCTCCTCCGGAGTGGAGCGGCGGGCCCGTTCTTGATTAAGAACGATCCCGACAATCAAGGCAGGCAGGCACCCCCGCATGCGACGATTATCGCAAGCGGGAGGCGCGGAACCTGCCACAAGGCGTCATTAACCGCAAGGATGCTCTGGAATTCTCCGTCGATCCGCGGCTTGCGCAGTGTCGCTGCGGATTTACTATGAGGGCATGGATAATCGGCGCGAAGGACAGACGCAGCGAATCGGAACCGACTCCGGGCGACGAAGGCGGCTTGCATCCGCACTGCGCGCCAATTTGCTGCGCCGCAAAAAGCAGGCTCAGGCACGATCTCGCGATGGCGAGCATCCCGGACAGGAGAATGATGCGGGGGCACGAGAATCACCCGACCCCTCCCACGATTTTGCCGAAATCATTCCGGACAAGACGAATGGCTAAGTTATTGCAACGACAGCCGCCGGAACATCTCGACGTCGCGGACTGAGGGGCGTCGGGCGCGGTCGGCAGGGGCAGGGCATCATGGATCGCATTCGCATTGTCGGGGGAAGGCCGCTCGCGGGCGCCATTCCGATCTCGGGCGCAAAGAACGCGACGCTTCCGCTTATGATCGCGAGCCTGCTCACCGACGAGATCCTCGTTTTGGAGAATGTGCCGCGCCTGGCCGACGTGGCCTTGCTACAGCGCATTCTCGGCAATCATGGCGTCGACGTGATGATCGGCGGCAAGCGTCCCGGCGACACCGAATACGAAGGCCAGACGCTGCACATTTCCGCCAAGCGCATCGTCGACACGACCGCCCCCTACGAACTCGTGGCGAAAATGCGGGCGAGCTTCTGGGTGATCGCGCCGCTCGTCGCGCGGATGGGTCAGGCGCGCGTGTCGCTGCCGGGCGGCTGCGCCATCGGCACGCGGCCGGTCGATCTGCTGGTCATGGCGATGCAGCGAACTCGGCGCCGAAATCGAGATCGACCGCGGCTATGTGGTGGCGCGAGCGCCGAAGGGGTTGAAGGGCGGCAAGATCGATTTCCCCAAGGTGACGGTCGGCGGCACTCACACCGCGATCATGGCGGCGACGCTCGCCGACGGCGTGACCGAAATCGGCAACGCCGCCTGCGAGCCGGAGATCGGCGATCTTGCCGACTGCCTCAACAAGATGGGCGCGAAGATCGCTGGCGCGGGAACGCCGCATATTGTGGTCACCGGCGTGCCGCGTCTGTCGGGCGCGCGTCATCGCGTTCTGCCCGACCGGATCGAGACGGGCACCTATGCAATGGCGGTCACGATGACGGGCGGAGACGTTCTTCTTCAAGGCGCACGCGCCGAGCTGCTGCAGGCCGCGCTCGACGTCCTTGCGTCTGCAGGAGCGGAGGTGTCGGCGACGAATGCCGGCGTGCGCGTTGCGCGCAATGGCGCGGAACTTGCTCCCGTCCGAGTGACAACCGAACCGTTTCCGGGGTTTCCCACCGACCTGCAAGCGCAATTGATGGCGCTGATGACCCGCGCGGGCGGCACCTCGCAAATCACCGAAACGATCTTCGAAAACCGGTTCATGCATGTGCAAGAGCTCGCGCGGCTCGGGGCGCAGATCAAGCTCGAGGGCCAGACGGCCACGATCGACGGCGTGCCGCAGCTTAAAGGGGCGCCGGTGATGGCGACCGATCTGCGCGCTTCGGTCTCGCTGGTGATCGCGGCCCTCGCGGCCGAAGGCGAGACCATCGTCAACCGCGTCTATCACCTCGACCGTGGATTCGAGCGGCTCGAGGGTAAACTCGCGGCATGCGGCGCAGAAATCGAGCGTCTGAGCGGGTCCTGAACTCCCATAATCTCGGAACGAATTGCGGCGTGACGGCATTCACTCGCAGCGGAACGGCGGAGGATCCTATGCGAATTGTCTGTGCAGGAGCGATTTTGCTCGCCTTCATGAGCGTTGCGGCAGCGCAAGGCGCGCCACCGCTTCCGGCCATGCCGAGCACCGGCGGCGTCAGCTCCGTGACGCAAGGTCAGGACGGATTTCTGACCCCGGAGCAGAAAACGGCGATTGCGAATGCAGTTAGGCAGTCCGATCGCAAGGTGGTGGTGCCGCCTGGCGTCACCGCCCAGATCGGCGCGGAGCTGCCCGCAGCGCTTGAACTCTACATGCTGCCGGATGTGACCTTGGCGCAGATTCCGTCAGCGAAGCTCTACAAATATACCGTGGTCGATAACCGGGTCGTGCTGGTGGACCCGACCACGATGCGCGTTGTCGATATCCTGTCAGAGTAGATCTGAACGCGAGATCGCAATCATACGAGAGGCGGGCTTCGGCCTTATGGGGCCTGCGAGCCGGCCTTCAGGCGCTTGGCGGCTGCGCGCGGCAGGACATCCAGATAAGGCCCCATGAAGAACGCCTCGCCGCTGCCGGGGCCGAATGAGGCGTCGTAAGCCTCGATCATTTCCCGCATTTTGCCTGCGCAGGCGGGGATCGAATCAACGATCAGTTCGCCGATGATTGCGTCGGGATCGCCCTCTTTGGTGCGCGGATCGGCGGCGACCGCGGAGACGACGCATTCGGTCGCGGCGCGGACCACCTCCCGCAACATGTCGCCCCGGCGTGCGGCCGTGTTCGGTCCGAACTGATCGCCGACGGGTCCCGTCGCGACAGTCGCGACCAGCGAAACGGCGAAAAGTGGCCCTAAGATCACGTGAGTCCCTCCCGAGGATATCTGTACGTGATTGCGGGCAGGGGCGAAAGCGGCGAACCCGCGACAATCAACGGCTTTGTCCGTTCGGCGGCCTTTGCAGGGCGGATTTTCCGGGAACTGTGGCGGGCCCGCCGCGTTTTCCAGACGTCTTATCTTCTGCGCGACGCATTCGTGGGGACGACCATGCGGGCCAGCCGACTGATCTTTGCCTTTATGGCGCTGGTGGGGGCGGTTGTCGTCGCCGCCGCGCAGACGCCGACGCAGGACGCAGCCGCTGGGCCGGCGATCGAACTCAGTTCGGTGCAGCGCGCGATTATCTATCAGAGCATCAGCGCGACGCAGAAAAACCAGGCTGCGCCGACTGGTTTCCGCGTCTCGGTCGGGGGCACGGTGCCGCCCGCCGTTGGGCTTGTGCCGCTGCCCGATATAGTGACGGCTATCGTGCCGCAGGTGGGCGTGTTCGAAGTGGCGATGATCGAGAAGCAGGTCGTCATTGTCGATCCGCACACGAGGCAAGTCGCCGCCGTGATTCAGGAAGGGCCATGACGACCGAGACGAGTCCGAAGGCGGCAGCCAATTCCGAAACGCACGCCCCGAAACGCGCCCCTCAACCTGTTGAGACGGCCGGAACGAGTGTGTCCGAAGGGATGTCAGGCGACGACCTGATGACGAGCGCCCAGGCGTCCTCTCTGAAGACGCTATCGGAACAGGCGCGTGAGCCCGCGGCCTACGATCCCGAGCTGACCAGGGCCGAGGCGTCGCGGCGCATCGATGGCCTGAAGGCCAAATTACGACTTGCGAGCGATCCGCCGCATTCCGCGTGATCGCCCGCTCCCAAACTCGCAGGCTTAAAATTAACGCAAGAGCACTCTAAGAGGATTTCGCCTCGTCGAGCGCGTCCTTCCACTTCGACATGCTGTCGGAGATGATGCGCGTCGAGGTGAGGGCGGCATGATTGAGCTGCGCGTAGCCGGTGATTTCCCGCTGGACGCGCTCGCCTTCGTTGGCGATGTAGTCGCGCAGATTCTGCAGCTCGCCGATCAGATTGTCGATTTCCTGCAACGAGGTGCCGGCAACGCGCTGCACCAAGGACCGGATATTGCTGGCGGCGAACTCACCGCTGCCGGCGTCCGTCCGCTTCAACGGCGTGAAATCGCGGCGAACGAACTCCCGGATTTCTCCTTCGAAATTGTTCGCAACGTCTTCGACATCGTCTTGGGCCTGGGCCGTGCTCGGGGTCATGAATTCTGCTCCTGTTAACGCAACATGAAAACCCACGCGCGCCGCACTCAGGGCACGCAGGTGACGCTCCATCCGTTCACTAGGCCATTTCAATTTGTCGGGGTGACGGCAATTGTGGGGCGGGCGGCACCCTATCATGCCGCAATTGTTGACAAATTTCCCCGTTTCGGCGCAGTCGTCCGGGCAAATGCCTGCCGGAACTTAATTTCTCGGGCTGGCGTTGATTTCCGCGTTAACCAAGACAGGAGAGGCGTCATGATTGCAAACCGTCTCATTGCATTCGGGCTGGCATTGATGTCCGGCGCTGCGGCCGCTCATGCGCAGACTGTCGTCACCCGTCAGATCCGCGAGGAGCCGGTCGAGACGACCATCGTACGCGGCCCGAACGGGACCGTGATTACCAGGCGCCCGCTTGACGTCACCTCTCCGCGGGTGGCTGCGCCCGCCTATGCTGCCCCGGGCTATGGCGCCCCCAGTTATGTCGTAACCGGGTATGTTGCGCCGACCTATGTCGCCCCAGCCTACGACGCGGTCCAGGTCCGGCCGGCTGCGCCCATTGTAGTGATCGAGGAAGAGGACGCCGAAGAGGAGGCGTCAGCGCCACCCGTTCGCAGGACGCCGGGACCGGTCGCCGCTCCTGCCGCTCGCTCACGGACGGCGGCGCGGCGCGGGACTCCCCCGATCATGGCGCGCGAGGTCGAGCCCGAGCCAAGGCCTGCCGCGCGGGTTCGCCGCGCGAGCGCCCCGCTTGCGCTGCGTCCGGCCGAACGGGAGGTTATCTACCGCACCATCGTACGCGAGCGCATCTATGCGCGGCCGGCGGGCGGCGCCTACGCGGTGGCGCCCGTCGGGGCCCAGACGGTCGGCTACGGCGCGTCGCCTTATGTCGGGACGGCCTATACGGTCGGGGTCGCCGTTCCCCAGACCGTTATCCTCGCAACCGTTCCGTGGGCGCTTGTCGTGCAAGTGCCAGTGATCCGCGGCTATCAGTATGTCATCGTGAACGATCGCGTGCTGCTTGTCGATCCGGCGACCAGCATTGTCGTCGCTGACGTGACCCAATAACTGCCGCGCCGCCGGCGTTCCGGCTCGATCCGGGCGTCGGCGCACGCCCCCGACTGCGCCAGCAATGATTACGGATAGGCGAACAGAATCTCGGTGATCACGGGTTTGACGGCGCGGATGGCGGCGTCACTCGAGAGGAATTCGACCCCAGCCGCCTCGGCGCGCGCGGATTGAGGCGCCTTCGGGTCGGCCGCAAAGAAGATGCCGACATTGCAACCGCCGGGGAGCGAGGCGAGCGCGCCCTCCTGCCAATCGATCGCCGCGGACGAATTGCTCTTATCGAACCCCTTCAGCTTGAAGGGCTTGCCGTTGATTTTCTCAACAGCGGCGAGCGGCATGCCGAGGCGCAGCCCCTTCGGCCCGGTCCAGTTCGACTGGCCGTTAATGGCGATCCAGTGGACGTCCGTTCGCGCGTGCTCGTTTTCCCAAAGCACTTCCAAACGCTTCTTGGGGTCGGTCGGGAAGAGCACCGATGCCATCAGCTTGTTGCCCTCGGGGCCGCCCTCGACTTCGGTGAAGGTCACGTTTTTTGCGTTGAAAGTCGACTCAAGCGCCTCATGACTTGAATTGTGCGAAAAAACTCCGCCGCAGCTGACGGCAGTGGGCTGTTGCTGCGCGGGTTTCCTGGCCTCGCGCGCCGGCTTTTTCGCGGGCTTGGAGGCCGGCTTCGCGGACGGCGCTGCTGCGCTTGGCGTAGACGGGGCGGTTGGTTCGGGAGCGGCGGAGCTCGGAGCGGGCGCAGCCGCAGGGGCTTGCGCCTGCGGCGTCGGCGCTTCAGAAGCAGGAGGAGTGGCGCGCTGTTCGAGTTGCTGGGATGGCGCCGGCCAACGATCCTGAAGCTGGGGTTGCGAGGACTGCGCGCGCACGTCTAGGGGCGCTGCGGCGGCGATGCCGGCGAGGAGCAGGACGACGAAGGTTCTATGGTTCATGGCATGCCCCAAAGGCTTGGTCCGTCAAGGAGTCAATTAACTTGCATCGCCGGTAAGTCGGGCACGATCGTGGCAGAACCGATTTTCGGTGTAGTCGCCGGCTCGAGGCCGCCGTGCGGATCGGTCGGCAAGGCGCAGTGGAGACATCGATGATCGTGACAATCGTGACGTTCGAACTGCCGCAGCCAGCGACGCTCTCCGAGATCACGCAGAGCTTTCGGGCGACCGCGCCGAAGTACCAGAGCGTGCCGGGGCTTTTGCGCAAGAATTATTGGCTGAGCGAGGACGCGCGGCGCGCCGGCGGCATCTATGTCTGGGCTTCGCGCGCCGACGCCGAGCGGCTTTACACCGACGAGTGGAAGACCTTCGTCACCGAGAAATACGGAAAGCCGCCAAGGATCGAATATCTGCACTCGCCGGTCATGGTGGATAACCGCGAGGGCACGATCACGGTGGCTGAGTGAGCGAATGCCCCTTGGCGCATCCCGGACGGCGCGGCCTGCCGATTCCTGACCGCGCCCTCATGCTCTAGCTTTGCGACACGGGGGTGCAGTTTGACGTGGGGGCGGGCGATGTGATCGATCAAGCCCACTGGCCGGGGACTGGGCGTTCGCCGCAGGCCGCATGTAACAAATCCATTTCGGGAGCGAAGGAAGATAAACGGCGATGGCGTCGGAGGACCGCGAGCCGATTTGGGCCGAATGGATGACCGCCGCCCTCGCCGGGGACGATTCCGCGTACCATCGGCTGCTTGGGGCGATGGCGCCGGTGCTGCGCGCCAATGCGCGGCGCACGCTGAGCCAACTGGGCGCGCCGACCGCCGATGCGGAGGATATTGTGCAGGAGACGCTGCTCGCCATCCATCTGCACCGAAACACTTGGCGGAAGACCGATCCGATCGGTCCGTGGATAGCGGCGATCGCCCGCTACAAGCTCATCGACTCGCTGCGCCGGCGCGGGCGCCGCACCGAAATTGCGATCGACGACCTGGCCGACGCGCTGCCCGACAGCGCCGCCGATCAGGAAGAGGAACTCGGGCGACGCCAAGTCGCGGGGCTGGTCGATCGGCTCGATGGCCGGCAGCGGGAGATCGTTCGGGCGATTTCGCTGGAAGGCGCAGGCATTCGCGAGACGGCGGTCAAGCACGGGATCAGTGAAGGCGCAGTCCGCGTTGCGCTCCATCGCGGGCTCAAAACGCTTGCACGGTTGTACAGGGCGAGGGACGGGTGAGAACCGAGGAGTTGATTCACGCGTTGGCTTCCGACCGGGTGGTTGGACCGCGGCCGAGCGAGGCATTCGCGCTCGCGCTGGCGGCGGGGCTTGCCGTGGCCGCTCCGGTATTTCTGCTGACGCTCGGCGTACGCCCGGACGTCGCAACCGCGCTTCACACGGTGCGGTTTCCATTCAAGTTCGTCGTGACACTCGCGGTGTTCGTCGCGGGTCTGCAAATCGCCGTTGCGCTGGCGCGTCCAGGAGGCAACGCAGCGACCGCGGCCCGTTCGCTCGTCGTGCCGGCGCTCCTGATCGGCGGGGCGCTGGTGATCGAGCTCGCGGTTGTCCCGAAGAACGCTTGGGGGCAGCGGCTCGTCGGCGCCAACGCGAAAGTGTGCCTCACCGCGATTCCGTTGATGGCGATCGGGCCGCTCGCGGCGTTCTTGTTGGCCTTGCGCAGCGGCGCGCCGACCGCGCCCCGGCGCGCCGGAGCGGCCGCGGGTCTGGTGGCGGCTGGCCTCGCCGCTACCCTCTACGCGGCTCATTGTTCGGACGATTCGCCGCTCTTCGTCGCCGTCTGGTACTCGTTGGCGATCGCGCTCGTGGTGGCCGCCGGCGCCGCGCTCGGGCCGCGCGTGTTGCGGTGGTGAAAGGGCGCGCCCGTTCATGCTATGCAGGCTGAGGATTGCGTTGGGTCGACAGCGCAGTTCGGTGGTCTTGCGAGCATGGCTGAACAGCATACCGCATGGGCAATGCTGGCGGGAGCGGTCGGCGGGGCAGTCGCGATCGGCATCATGGAGGGGTTCGCCGTCCGCATCGCGGAGCCGCTGATGGCGATCCCGTTCGCGACCTCCATCGTGCTGGTGATGGGCTCGCCGAGGCCGAGGCCGCCCAGCCGCGCGCACTGGTTGGCGGTCACGTCATCGCGACCCTCGTCGGGCGCGCGGCTCATGAGCGGCAGATCAGCCCGCCAAGAGCTCGAAGGGCTGGAGGCTCGATCCGGCCGATCGCAGGGCAAGAAGTTGATCCGACGCGAAGCGATTGACGCCGCTCGCAACCGAAATGAGGCGGTTGATCGGGCAACGGCTCACCTCTTCGCGGGGGCGGGAAACATAGAGTTCGGCGTGCAGGAGCCCACGATCCTCCTTGCCCGTCGCATCCACGCTCAACCCGCGCAGGAGATTGAGCACCCCGCTCATTTCATCGCGGTCGGCAAATCGCCGCTGGACGAAGGTTGCGCCTTCGAAGCGCTCGGTCTCGAGACCCTGGCCGGCGAGAAACTGCGCGACGCCATCGTAAGAAAAGACGCGCAGCATGAAGGAGGCGATCCACGGCGCTCGCGAGCCGCACAATGTGTGTCGGCAGATATGCGCGAAGCTGCGTTCGGTGAGGTAGCCGAAGCTGCCGGTGGACACGATCAGGTCGATGCTTTCCAACAGCGCTACGAGTTCGGCGGTTGGTTCCTGCACCTCGAGGTCGATGGCGAAGCCGCGGTCGATGCTGCCGCAGCGCTCGGCATAACGGACGGCGGCATAGGACGAATCGAGGCCGACGACGCGAATGTCGCGCCGCTTGGGCCAGGACTGGAAAAAAAGGCGGTCGTAGTCTTCGAGCTGTTGCGGGGTCAGCTTTTCCATCTCGGCGACCCGGTAGCGGGACAGAAGCATGTCCCAGGTAATCGGGTATTTTATCAGCGCGCCATTGACGCCGTAGGAACAGCCGAGATCGAGCACGTTCACCGGCGCGCCCTTAATCTGATGCCGGGCCTGGATCAACTGCATGAAGACCGGCTGCGCGAGATGCGGAATGGTGTAATCGAGCGCCCCCAGCACTCGGCAATACATCCGCGGATCGGCCTGGAGATAAAGCTGACTGAAGTCAGCTCGGTTCAGTTTGTTGAACGAAAACGCATTAAGCGCGTGCGCACCATACATCGAATGCCCCCTCACCCCTCATTTCTGTATTTTTGTAAATTAATGTGGCTGAAAGACGGATCGCGAATGGCGTAACGGCGTCCGCACGCGTCCTGGCGCGCGGTCGCTCCTTGCCAATGCGCGCCGATTTGCCCAATGGTCGCTGCGCGAGTTCCACTCGGCGATGCGCCCCGCCGCACCGCCTCGTCCATGTTCGAGGAGCCGTCCCATGTTCCGACCGTCTGGCCCCGAGCCGGTGCGCGATCTCAGCGCAGAGGAGGTTGCGGCCGAGCTTGCCGCCGACCGCATTCTGCTGGTCGATGTGCGCGAGCCGCGCGAGACCGCCGTCGAGCGCATTCCCGGATCCGTGCTACTGCCGCTGTCGGCGTTCGATCCGGCGGACATTCCCGACCCGGCCGGGCGCGATGTCGTGTTCTCCTGCTCGAGCGGAAAGCGTTCGGCGCGCGCAGCCGAGATTGCGCAGGCCGCCGGCCTGCCGTATCGCTCGCATCTGGCCGGCGGCATCGTCGCGTGGAAAGCGGCGGGACTGCCGACCGAGACGTAATACGGCGGACGAACGGGCGAAGAGCTGCGAGGATCAGAGGGGTTCGACATGCGCGCAATCATGATGGGATTGGTGGTGCTGGCGGGGCTCGCCGCAGCGGCGACCCCGGCAAGCGCCTTCCGTGGCTGGTATCCCTGGTGCGCCTGGCTAACCGACGGAGTCGACGCCGCGGCTTGCGCGTATACCAGCCTACGGCAATGCATGAAGACGGTGCGAGGCGCGGGAGGCACGTGCGGCCTCAATCCTTATCCCCCGCCGCCCGGCGCGCTCGCGCCGACGCGGCGCGGCTACGCCTACAAATAAGCGCCGCTTGGCGCCGTCGATCTCGGGGGATGCATAGGGCGCATGCGCGATCTCTTCACCATCCGGCGCGCGGCGGCGCTCGCGGCGCTCGCGGCGTCTTGCTTTCTCGCGACGCAGGTCGCGGCGCAGGAACGGATCGTCAATGTCTATAACTGGTCGGACTACATCGATCCGGCCGCGCTCGAGGACTTCACCCGCAAGACCGGCATCAAGGTCCGCTACGACGTCTTCGACTCCAACGACACGTTGGAGACCAAGCTGCTCGCCGGCAAGTCCGGCTACGACGTCGTCGTGCCGAGCGCGAATTTCCTCGAACGCCAGATCAGGGCGGGCGTGTTCCTCGCGCTCGACAAGTCCAAGCTTCCGAACCTCGTCAATATGTGGCCGGAGATCGAGCGCCGCCTCGCCGCCTATGATCCAGGCAACCGCTACTCGGTCAACTACATGTGGGGCACGGTCGGCATCGGATACAACGCCGGCAAGGCGCGCGAGATTCTCGGCGCGGAGGCGCGCATCGAGAGCTGGGACATCGTGTTCAAGCCGGAGAATCTCGCAAAGTTCAAGGACTGCGGCGTCTATATGCTCGATTCAAGCGAGGACATCCTGCAGGCCGCACTCAATTATCTCGGCCTCGATCCCAACACGAACGATCCGAAGGAGCTCGAGCGCGCGGCCGCGCTGCTGATGCAGGTGCGCCCCTTCGTTCGCAAGTTCCACTCCTCCGAATACATCAATGCGCTGGCGGGCGGCGAGATCTGCCTGGTGGTGGGCTTTTCCGGCGACATCAAGCAGGCGCAGAAGCGCGCCGCCGAAGCCAAGAACGGCGTTGAGATCGGCTATGCGATCCCGCGCGAAGGCGCGCAGATGTTCTTCGACAATCTCGCGATTCCGAAAGACGCCAGCCATGTGGCGGAGGCGCTCGCCTTCATCAATTATCTCCAGCGGCCGGAGGTCGCCGCAAAGAACTCGAATTTCCTCTCCTATGCGAACGGCAATCTGGCGAGCCAGAAGTACATCGATCCGGCCGTGCTCGAAGACCGCGGCGTCTATCCGGACGCGGCGACGATGCAGCGCCTCTACACCGCGAAAGCGCGCGACGCCGCGACCCAGCGGGCGATGAACCGGCTGTGGACCCGCATCAAGACGGGGCACTGAGCGGATTTTACGGCTTGAGGCAGAACCAAGCCGTTACCACAGCACCCCCTTGAAGAGTTGGTAGAACGTGACCAGCACCTCGACGACGATCAAAGCGACGATCGCCGCTTCGAGCCGCACGCTGCGGGTCGTGTCCATGAGGTCGGTCAGCGCGCGAGCGGTCTCGTCGATCACCTTGAGCTTGCGGGCGAGCGCGGCGGCGCGCTCCTTGAGCTCGTATTCGTCCTCGAGCCGCGCATAGAGCCGCTCGAACTCCGGCTGATCCCACAGAATGTCGGGCTTCTCTTCGACCTGAACGCGGCCCGACATCCGGTGATGCACGAGCAGCGCTTGGCCGATCGTGCGCAACAGCTGCCGCCGGTTGGACGGCGAGCGCCCGGTGCGGGCGAGCGCGGCTGCGAACGGCTCGACCACCTCGATCACCTTGCTGACCTCCCGCTCGTCGCGGGCGAGCGCCACGTTCTTGGCGAGCGCGTCGGCAATCACCAGGAGCCGCGGCGGGGTGAGCTCGCGCACCATGATCGGCCCGCCCGGCGCAATGTGCTCCTCGCGCTCGGGCGCGATCTCGACGACGGCAACCTCGTCCTCGATCCGCGCGAACGCGCCGATGATGCGTGCGGCAAGTCCGCGGACGACTTCGTCCTCCTCGACCGGCGACAGCCCGACCAGCACGGCGACGCCATACCGGAACAGCACGGCGTAACCGGAAGGCCCGATCCGGAAGGCGAGGGGGGTGGTCGAAATGACGTCGCTGCGCTCGAGCCCCGCCGTGTCGATGCGCTCGCCGAGCAACAGTGCGCGCGCCGTCAGCCGCGCCTTCGCGGTGAGCGGTGCGCTTACGCTCTCGGTCTTCAATCCGTCGGACATGGATCCATGGTACGGCAGTTCGCGGAGCCGTTACAGGGAGCCACGCTCGCGTCGGCGATAACTCGGACACACCGGCGGAAATCATCGCGACTCGGTGTTGTTACGGGTTGACCGCGACGCGGCCGTTATCTATAAGAGCGCAACTTTTGTTAATGGAAACCCGCATCATGCGTAATTTTATTACCAACCTGGTCGTACGGAGGCGCACCGTCTATGGATCGTCTTGACGATCCGTCCAGATGGTGCGCTGCGCAAGGGGGCTTTCAGGCCCCTTTTTTATTCGTACAAGCACGGCACGGCGAACAGATCGGAGCACGACAATGAACAGAGAAATGACCGGCGCCGAAATGGTGGTCGAGACGCTCAAGGACCAGGGCGTCAAGCATATCTTCGGCTATCCCGGCGGCGCGGTGCTCCCGATCTACGACGCGCTCTTTCACCAAGATGCGGTTCGCCACATTCTCGTTCGCCACGAGCAGGGCGCGGTCCATGCCGCCGAGGGCTATGCGCGCTCGACCGGCAAGGTCGGCTGCGTGCTGGTCACCTCGGGGCCGGGCGCGACCAACGCGGTCACCGGCCTCACCGATGCGCTATGCGATTCCATTCCGGTCGTCTGCATCACCGGGCAGGTGCCGACCCATCTCATCGGCAATGACGCCTTCCAGGAATGCGACACCGTCGGCATCACCCGGCCCTGCACAAAATACAATTCGCTCGTCAAGGACATCGCCGACCTGCCGCGCGTGCTGCACGAGGCCTTTTACATCGCCGCGAGCGGCCGGCCAGGTCCGGTCGTGGTCGACGTCCCGAAGGACGTGCAGTTCGCCACCGGCCCTTATTCGCGGCCGAACGAGTTCCACCACAAGGGCTACCAGCCGAAGCTCAAGGGCGACCCCGAGAAAATCAAGGCGGCGGTCGAGCTGATGCGGCTGGCGAAGCGGCCGGTGTTCTATACCGGCGGCGGCGTGGTGAATTCGGGCCGGCAGGCCTGCAACCTGCTGCGGGAATTGGTCGGGGCGACCGGCTTCCCCATTACCTCCACGCTGATGGGGCTCGGCGCCTATCCGTCCGCCGACCCGCAGTGGCTCGGCATGCTCGGCATGCACGGCACCTACGAGGCCAATCTGGCGATGCATGGCTGCGACCTGATGATCTGCGTCGGCGCGCGCTTCGATGACCGCATCACCGGCCGGCTGGATGCGTTCTCGCCCGGGTCGCGCAAGATCCACATCGATATCGATCCGTCCTCGATCAACAAGAACGTCAAGGTCGATCTCGGCATTGTCGGCGATTGCGGCAGCGTGCTCGCCGACCTGTTGACCGAATGGCGCGCGCGCGGCGCCGAGCCCGATCGCGCGGCGCTCAAGACCTGGTGGAACCAGATCGATCAATGGCGCACGCGCAAGTGCCTGAATTACCGGGCGTCGAACGAGGTGATCAAGCCGCAATATGCGATCCAGCGATTGTACGAGCTGACCAAGGACCGCGATGTCTACATCACCACCGAGGTGGGCCAGCACCAGATGTGGGCGGCGCAGTTCTACGGCTTCCAGGAGCCGAACCGCTGGATGACCTCGGGCGGGCTCGGCACCATGGGCTATGGCCTGCCGGCCGCCGTCGGCGTGCAGCTCGCCCATCCGGAGTTGCTCGTCATCGACATCGCCGGCGAAGCCTCGGTGCTGATGACCATGCAGGAAATGTCCACCGCCGTGCAGCACCGCCTGCCGATCAAGATCTTCATCCTCAACAACCAGTACATGGGGATGGTGCGCCAGTGGCAGGAACTGCTGCATGGCGGGCGCTACTCGTCGAGCTACACCGAGGCGCTGCCCGATTTCGTCAAGCTCGCCGAGGCCTATCACGCCGTCGGCATCCGCTGCACCAAGCCGGGCGAACTCGACGACGCCATCCGCGCGATGATCGCGACGCCGCACCCGGTGATCTTCGACTGCGTGGTCGATCAGACGGAGAACTGCTTCCCGATGATCCCGTCCGGCCGCGCGCACAACGAGATGCTGCTTGGCGACGCCGCCGATAGCATCGAGGAGGCGATCACCGAGGAAGGCAAGATGCTGGTGTGATGGAAGGCTATTCCTGGAGGCGGTCTGTCATGAGGTTACGGCGGAGCGATCTACTCACTTCGTCATGCTCCGCGGAAGCGGAGCATCCAGTAAGCTCTAGCGCTCCGGATTCAGGAAGCCACGCCTCGGTTACTGGATCATCCGCTGGCGCGGATGATGACGGGCAAGAGCAGTAGAGGGCAGTTTCGGCTCGCCGGAGCCGATGGGGAATGAAAATGAACACCGCCGCCGCCACCCATTATCCCGCCGCGCATGTCGTCGAGAAGATCGAAACCCGCACGTTGTGCGTCCTCGTCGACAACGAGCCGGGCGTGCTCGCGCGCGTGATCGGCCTGTTCTCCGGGCGCGGCTACAATATCGAAAGCCTCACCGTGTCGGAGACCGAGCACGAGAAGCACCTCTCGCGCATCACCATCGTCACCACCGGCACGCCGATGGTGATCGAGCAGATCAAGAACCAGCTCGACCGGCTCGTGCCGATCCATCGCGTGGTGGACATGACGGAGGTGGGCAGTTCGATCCAGCGCGAGCTGGCCATGGTCAAGGTGCGCGGCAAGGGCGACGATCGCATCGAGGCGCTGCGCCTTGCCGATGCGTTCCGCGCCCGCGTGATCGACGCGAGCCTCGACAGCTTCGTGTTCGAGATCACCGGCGCGACCGACAAGATCGACAAGTTCATCAGCCTGATGATCCCGCTCGGCCTCGTCGAGGTCTCGCGCACCGGCGTCGCCGCCATCGCCCGCGGTCCGGAGGGGATGTGAGGCGGGCGCTGCTTGAACGGGCGTCTGATTTGACCTGCCACTGCGTCGGATATACATTGTATATCCGAAGGAGCATTGCGATGAGGGTTAAGCTTTCCAGGTGGGGCAATAGCCTTGGGGTAAGACTGCCGAAACACTTGGCGGACGAACTAAACCTTGCGCCTGGAAAGGACGTAGAGATCGCGAAGGAAGGAACCCGGCTGACGATCGAGACCGCGCCCGGACCAAAAATTCCGCACTATCGCCTCGAGGACCTGTTGGCCCAAATCAAGCCGGGGCAACAGCCGCCTCCCTTGGAGGACTGGTCCGCCGTCGAACCGCCATGGCCCGACGACGACTGGAGCGATGTCGCTCCCACCGACGAGGAATGGGAATCCACGAAGCGCGAGTGGGAGGAGAGGCGTGCCAAGCGAGGAAGCGGCGGCGCTTGACGCCGGGGACATACTTTGGATCGATTTCGGACGGCCGGTCGGGCATGAGCAGGGCGGTCGGCGACCGGCCGTCGTACTCACGTCGAAACAATACAATGTGCGTTCATCGCTTCTCCTCGTATGTCCGATCACCCGCAAGTCGCGCGATTGGCCGTTCGAGGTTCGTTTGCCTCCGGGCGGAAGACTGAGCGGGGTCGTGCTGGTCGACCAGATCAAGGTCATCGATCCCATTGCGCGCCCGATCAGTTACGCCGGCCGTTTGCCCAGCGATGCGCTAGGTAAGGTGAAGGCCGTGCTCGCCGCCCTGCTCGGAATTCCGGTTTCCAACTGAGCGTTTCCACGCTACACGCACCGCGCTCGACAAGGAGAAAACACCGATGCGCGTTTACTACGACCGCGACGCCGACGTGAACCTGATCAAGGGCAAGAAGGTGGTCATCGTCGGCTATGGCAGCCAGGGGCACGCGCATGCGCTGAACCTGCGCGATTCCGGGGTCAAGGAGGTCGCGGTCGCGCTGCGCAAGGGCTCCGGCAGCGCCAAGAAGGCGGAGGCCGAAAAGCTTGCGGTCATGGAGGCGCCCGAGGCCGCCAAATGGGCGGACGTCATGATGATGCTCACGCCCGACGAATTGCAGGGCGACATCTATCGCGAGCACCTCGCCGCCAACATGAAACAGGGCGCGGCGCTGATGTTCGCGCACGGCCTCAACATCCATTTCAACCTGATCGAGCCGCGCGCCGACCTCGACGTGATGATGATTGCCCCCAAGGGGCCCGGCCACACGGTGCGGGCGGAATATCAGCGCGGCGCCGGCGTGCCGGTGCTGATGGCGATCCACCGCGACGCCTCCGGCAATGCGCACGATCTCTGCCTCTCTTACGGCTCGGCGATCGGCGGCGGGCGCGCCGGCATCATCGAGACGACCTTCCGCGAGGAATGCGAGACCGACCTGTTCGGCGAGCAGTCGGTGCTGTGCGGCGGCCTGGTCGAACTGATGAAGGCGGGCTTCGAGACGCTGGTCGAGGCCGGCTACGCGCCCGAGATGGCCTATTTCGAGTGCGTGCACGAGGTGAAGCTGATCGTCGACCTCATCTATGAGGGCGGCATCGCCACCATGAACTACTCGATCTCCAACACCGCCGAATACGGCGAGTACAAGTCGGGCCCGCGCGTGGTGACGCCGGAGACGAAGGCAGAGATGAAGCGCATCCTCGACGACATCCAGGCCGGCCGCTTCGTGCGCGACTGGATGCTGGAGAACAAGGTCAACCAGACCTCGTTCAAGGCGATGCGGGCCAAGATGGCGGCCCACCCGATCGAGGAGATCGGCGCCAAGCTCCGCGCCATGATGCCGTGGATCAAGCAGCGGGCGCTGGTGGACAAGAGCAGGAATTGAACCACGGGCGTTTTGCGATGACGGGCGCGCTTGCGCGCGCCTTCGTCGATGCGCGACGGGCTCGCGAACGCGAGCCCTATGGGATCAAGCAGCGCGCGCTCGTGGACAAGAGCAGGAACTGATCCGGGTTCCGGTTGCTCCGCATCACTTGTTCTTTTCACCTCGCCCCGTTGGGGAGAGGTCGGCGAGCATCGCGTGCAACGAGATGCGAGCCGGGTGAGGGGGGTTGTAGGGACCCCTCACCCGGATTCCTCGCTGCGCTCGGAATCCGACCTCTCCCCATTGGGGAGAGGTGTAGGTTGGCTGAACCGGCGTAGGCCCGGACTCGATCCGGCAATTCAGGCGCGCCCCCTCCCGCGTCGCTGCGCTCCGCTCCCTCCCCCGCTTGCGGGGGAGGGATGGGGAGGGGCGACCGCGTGGGGCCACAGGCTCGGCAGAGTGGATTGCCGGGGCACGCGCTTTCAGCGCGGCCCGGCAATGACGCGGGGAAAGGGGAGCGCGGACCAATAGCGCACGCATGCTTACGGGGACTGCCGCCCTTGCCCTCGCCTGACCGAACCGGTACAAAGCCAGCGGCTGCGCCGGCCTCCGCCCGCGGGAGCGAGCGGGCGCGCGCGATGATGACGAGGGTTTAGGCATGTTGACGCGCGATCCTAGCGCGATCCTGCGGCGGGCTTTCCCGGCCCGGCCCGCGGCCGCCCTCATTTCTGGACTCCTTCTGCTTACCAGCCCCTGAGGGCCGGCCGGGCGTTTTGCGCGCCAGGGCGCTCAGGGGATCGAAGCGATGGAACCCAGGAGCCCCCGCCAAAAGGGCGCGCAGAATTCAGAGAAGGACTTTCCCATGACCACGCCAGCGATGTCCGAGAAGGACCGCGTCGTCATCTTCGACACCACCTTGCGCGACGGCGAGCAGTCGCCCGGCGCCACCATGACGCATGAGGAGAAGCTCCAGGTCGCCGAGGTGCTCGACGCGATGGGCGTCGACGTCATCGAGGCGGGCTTCCCGATCGCCTCGGAGGGCGATTTCCTCGCCGTCAACGAGATCGCCAAACGCACCAAACGCGCGGTTATCTGCGGGCTCGCCCGCGCCGGGCAGAAGGACATCGACCGCGCCGGCGAAGCGATCCGCCCCGCCAAGCGCGGACGCATCCACACCTTCATCTCCACCTCGCCGGTCCACATGAAGTGGAAGCTGCAGATGGAGCCGGCGCAGGTCTACGAGATGGTGATCTCGTCGGTCACGCGCGCGCGCAACTACACCGACGACGTCGAGTGGTCGTGCGAGGACGGCACCCGCACCGAACATGATTTCCTCTGCCGCTGTGTCGAGGCGGCGATCGCCGCCGGCGCGACCACCATCAACATTCCCGACACGGTCGGCTACACTGTGCCGGACGAGTATTTCCGCTTGTTCCAGATGGTGCGCGAGCGGGTGCCGAACTCCGACAAGGCGCGCTTCTCCGTGCACTGCCATGACGATCTCGGCCTGTCGGTCGCCAACTCGCTCGCTGGCCTGCGCGCGGGCGCCCGCCAGATCGAATGCACGGTGAATGGGATTGGCGAGCGCGCCGGCAACACCGCCCTGGAAGAAGTCGTGATGGCGATGAAGGTGCGCAACGACGTGCTGCCGTTCTGGACCGGCGTCGACGCAACCATGCTGACGCGCGCGTCGAAGCTCGTCTCCGCGGTCACCTCGTTTCCGGTGCAGTACAACAAGGCGATCGTCGGCCGCAACGCGTTCGCGCACGAGTCCGGCATCCACCAGGACGGCATGCTCAAGCACTGCCAGACCTACGAGATCATGACGCCGGAAAGCGTCGGGGTGAAGCAGACCGCGTTGGTGATGGGCAAGCATTCCGGCCGCCACGCCTTCGTGCACAAGCTGGAGGAGCTCGGCTACCACCTCGCCGACAACCAGCTCGAAGACGCCTTCGTGCGCTTCAAGGCGCTCGCCGACCGCAAGAAGCACGTCTATGACGAGGACATCGAGGCGCTCGTCGACGAGGAGATCGCGACCGCGCACGACCGCATCAAGGTGCTCTCGCTCACCGTGATCGCCGGCACGATGGGGCCGCAATCGGCAACGCTGACGCTCGACATCGACGGGCGCCACGAGACCACGCAGGCGACCGGCAACGGGCCGGTGGACGCCACCTTCAACGCGATCAAGAAGCTGGTGCCGCACGAGGCGACGCTCGAACTGTTCCAGGTGCACGCCGTCACCGAGGGCACCGACGCGCAAGCGGAGGTGTCGGTGCGACTGTCGGAGAACGAGAAGGCGGTGACCGCGAAAGGCGCCGATCCCGACACGCTGGTCGCCTCGGCCAAAGCCTATCTCGGCGCGCTGAATAAGCTGATCGTCAAGCGGGCGCGCACCAAGCCCGAAGCGATGGTCGGGCCGTAGTCAAACCCGAGCGAACTCGCGCCGTAAGCATCCGCCATCCTCCCACGCAAGACGGGACTGCCCTCATCCTCCCCCGCGCAACGCGGGGGAGGATGAGTTTGGCGAGCCCGCAAAGCCGCGACGCGCTTGCGCTGGTTGCGTTGGGACATGGTTGGTATCCCTGGCGCCCACAGCGCGCCGGATCAAGTCGGCAGCCCGGCCTTGGCCAGCCCGTCTTTGATCCTGTCGGCGTCAGCGGGATTAGTGAACGGCAGCCGCGATAGGTGCTCGGCGAAACTGTAGCGCGGATTCACCTGCTTCAACTCGGCCCAGATGCGTTGGGCCTCGTCGATGTCGCCGAGGTGGCCAAGCGCGGAAGCCAGCAAGGCCCGCGACAGGTCGGTCTCCGGCATGAGCCGAATGCGTTCGCGGAAAGAAGCCGCGGCCGTTTCATACTGGCCGGCGACCAGATAGGCCGAGCCGAGAAAGTGCATGTATTGGTGGGCAAAAGCGGGATCGAGACGCATGGCCCGCTCGATAAACGGGATGGCTGCCAGCGGGTCGCCGGAATAGATCTCGACAAGGCCACGCGTGCCGTAGACGGGAGCGAAATTTGGGCTGAGCGCCAGCGCCCTCTCTGTCTCTTGCTTCGCCCGTTCGAGGTTCCTTTTCCAGATTGCCACGACTGCGGCGATGAAGTGGGCATAGGGAACCGAGGGGCCCTTCTCAATCGCCAGCGTTGCGAAATGAGCGGCGACGTCGATCGCATCAGGAGCGCCGGTCCAATGATTTTGAAAATCGAGGTTATGCGCCATGGCAAGGCCCGCGTAAGGCTCTGCGTAATCCGGATCAAGCGCGATCGCTCGCGTCAGAAGCGCGACGGCCTGATCGAATATCTCGCGATTCAATTTCGTCCCACGCAGAAGCTCCCGCGCGCGCAAGAAGAGGTCGTGGGCCTCAAAGCTGCGTGTCGGGGTCGCGACAAGGTGCGCTTCCTCACCAGGGGTAAGCTGGACCTTGAGGGCGTCAACGATGCGCCGGGTAACTTCGTCCTGGACCTCGAAAATGTCGGTAAGATCGCGATCATAGCGCTCTGCCCAGAGGTGCGCGCCGTGGGTTCCGTCGATCAGCTGCGCCGTGACGCGGATTCGGTTGCCGGCCTTGCGAACGCTGCCCTCGACAGCGAACTTGACGCCGAGTTCTCGGCAAACGTCGGACACACTGAACGCTTTGCCCTTGTAGACGAAGGTGGACGTTCGCGCGATGACCAAGAGACCGGACACCTTGCTCAAATCCGTGATGATGTCTTCGGTGATCCCGTCGCTGAAATAGTCCTGCTGCGGGTCTCCGCTCATGTTTTGAAACGGCAGCACCGCGATCGAGGGATTGTCGAGCAACGGCGATCTAAGCCCTCCGCCGAGTGCGGCGCGATCGACACGAACCGGCGTTTCTGCCTGCGCAAACGCTGCGGATTGGTTATGCGTCGTGGTTACCGAGCCTCTACCGCCGTCGACTGTTGCGAGCCGCCGCAAGGCGCGCTGCTGCAACAGCACGCCGCACACGACGATGGCGGTCCCAAGGGCAACGAGAACGAGCCGCAGGTCGACGCCTGCCAACCATTCGTTCTCAATCGCCGGAAAACGGCGAAACAGCCAAGCGGCCCATTCCTGCGGAGTAAAGCCGGTAGCGGCAATAATGATTCCGGTCACGATCCAACCGGAGACGGGCCCGCGCATCTTACTGAAAAGCTGCTTCACTCGATCCATGGAATTGCCGGCTCCCTGAGCGAATCACCGTGGGGCAGTGTCATCTGAGGCCTACATTTAGTGTTTGCCAACATTCGCTGCATCCGGTGCGGGCTCAGCATCGCTGCCCGTCAATGCGCTCGAAACCGAGCGGGTATTGCGGGCGATGCGACCCAATTGGATCGGGCGATGCGGGGCGTTACTCCCGCTCTTTCGGCTCGTCGGCGTCCGTTGCATCGCCGCCTTGTGGAGAGGGAAAAGCCTACTGCGTCACCGCAGCGATCGCCCGAAACTCGAACATAAATGTCTCCACGCGGCGCCGATCGTTGCCGCGTGCGTCTTGCGTTAAGGCTCCAGCGGTTCCGGCTCGGACCTTCGGAGCCTGACCGGCTGCCGGCGCCTGCCCCATCGGCCGGCCACAGCCTCGAATACGCCGTGACAGCTCGTCCCACATTCGGCGCAGCGACCATCCGCAGACAGATTCCACGCCGTCAGGTCGTACTGGTCGCGGCCGATCAGCACGGCGCCGCAGGAATGACAATAGGTGGTCTCGCCAACGGGATCGTGGACATTGCCGGTGTACACGTAGCGAATGCCTGCATCCTTGGCGATCCTACGGGCCGTGCGCAGCGTCTGCGCCGGCGTCGGCGGGGCGTCCATCCACTTCCAGTCCGGATGAAAGGCCGTGAAGTGTAAGGGCACGTCGGGTCCAAGGCGATCCATCACCCACGCGCTCTCCGCTTCAATCTCGGCGGCCGAGTCATTCGCTCCGGGAATGAGAAGAGTGGTAATCTCGAACCAAACCTTCGTCTCATGCTTAAGGTACTCCAGCGTTTCCAGCACGGGAGCGAGCTTGGCGGAACAGAGATTCCTGTAGAAACCGTCGGTGAAGCCTTTGAGGTCGATATTGGCGGCGTCCATATGCCGGAAAAACTCGATTCGCGGCTCGGCCGAGATGTAGCCCGCGCTCACCGCCACCGTCTTGATCCCCCGCTCGCGACAGGCCTGCGCCACGTCGACGGCATATTCGAGAAAAATCACGGGATCGTTGTAGGTGAACGCGACGGACCGACAGCCGGTTATCAGCGCCGCTTCCGCGATCGCCTCGGGCGAAGCCCAATCCTGAATTCGATCAAAGCTGCGGGCCTTCGAGATGTCCCAGTTCTGGCAGAACTTGCAGGTCAAGTTGCACCCGGCGGTGCCGAAGGACAGGACGGGCGTTCCCGGCAAGAAGTGATTGAGCGGTTTCTTTTCGATCGGGTCGATGCAAAAGCCTGACGAGCGGCCATGGGTGGTGAGCACCATCTGGTCGCCTTGCCGGGCGCGCACGAAGCAGAGGCCGCGCTGCCCTTCCTGCAGTCTGCAGTAACGGGGGCAGAGGTCGCACTGAATGCGGCCATCCGACAGGATGTGCCAGTAGCGCCCCGGTTTTCCCTCCACGGGTTGATTCATAATGCAGTCGGCCTAATTTTGAGGAACAAACCAAGAAATGGTGATGAAGTGAGGGCAAGGCAATATGCGCCAGGCCGAGATGCAATCCTGGGAAACCCGTCCCCCGGCGGTCGCGGGGTTGTTCTACCCTAACAATCCGGATCGGCTTCAGACGGACGTGTGGGACCTGCTCGCCGCGGTCGCGCCGCCGCCAAGGCTGACGCCCAAGGCGCTCATCGCGCCGCATGCCGGCTATGTTTACTCGGGCGGCGTCGCCGCCGCGGCATTTGCCACGCTTCGCGACAGCGCGGATGTCATCACGCGCGTCGTGCTGATCGGGCCGGCACATTACGTCCATGTTCCTGGAATCGCCGTCCCGACGGTCAGTTCGTTCGAAACGCCGCTCGGCCGCGTCCCGGTGGACTTGGAGGCTTTGAGTACGCTTGCGGACCTTGAGTTTGTGCTCACCGCCGACGGCCCGCACGCTCCCGAACACTGCCTCGAAGTGGAACTGCCGTTCCTGCAAACCGTGTTGCCATGCTTTCAGATCGTGCCGCTCGTCGTCGGCGATGCCACGCCGAGCGACGTCGCCCAGGCGCTGCGCCGGTTGTGGGGCGGACCGGAAACGCTGATCGTGGTCAGTTCGGACCTGTCCCATTATCACCCGTATGCGGTCGCTCAACGGCTTGATGCCGACACCGCTGCCGCGATCGAGCGCGGCGATTGGGCCAGTCTGGGTCCGAACCGAGCTTGTGGCGCCCTCGCCGTGGCGGGCTTGTTGATCGAGGCCGAAGGCCGTGGCTTGAAGGTCCGGCGGCTTTCCTTGTGCAACTCGGGAGACACGGCTGGTTCGCGCGACCGAGTTGTCGGGTACGGAGCTTGGGTATTCGCGCAGACTGACCATAAGTTATGAACTCTTGGAGCTATCTCCTCGGGTCCGCTCGAATCGATGCGAAAAGATGGAAGCGGGGTGAGAGGAGGGGGCAGCTTGACCGCCGCCTCACCGTCCCTCGAAATTCGGTTTGCGCTTTTCCTTGAAGGCGGAAAGGCCCTCGACATAGTCGCGGCTGTCGTAGACGACGCGCCGCAGCGCCTGGATGCGCTCGAAGCCGAGCGGGTCGACCGGGTGCGCGCCTTCGAGAATGCGGAGTTCCTCCTTCATCACGGAGACCGCGAGCGGCGCGTTCTCGGCGATGTCGCGCGCGATGCCATAGGCGAAGGATTCGAGCTCCTCGAACGGCACGATGTGGTTGACCATGCCGAGGTCGAAGGCGCGGGCGGCGCTGACCGGCTTTGCGGTGAACGCCATTTCGCGCACCGCGCGCGCCGGCGCGACATTGAGAAAGGTCAGCATGCCGGAAATGTTGTAGGGCACAGAGAGCTTGGCCGGCGTGATGGCGAAAGTGGCGTTCGGCGCGATGACGATGATGTCGCAGGCGAGCACGACTTCGCACGCCCCGCCCCACACGCCGCCCTCCACCATGGCGATGATGGGGGCGGGAAACTGCTCGATCGCGCGTACGAGATGGCGAACCGGGTCGTCCCAGCCGAGCGGGTCGCGGTGCGTCAGCGGCAGTTCCAGGATATTGTAGCCGGCCGAGAATACGCGCGCGCCCGGCTGCGCCCGGATCACCGCCGCCCGCACCCGGTCCTTGCGAAAGGCGTCGAGCGCCGCGATGATCTCGTTGATCAGCTCGCTCGACAGCGTGTTTCGCTTCTCCGCATGATCGAGCATGATCGTGCCGATAGGCCCGTCCTGCGTCGCTTTGGTCAGCGCCATCGGTCTTCCCCTCGAAGTTCTGCGTCCTCGTGCGTGGGGATGCACCTGAAATGAGCCGCAGCCGGGCCGTCAAGGCTTTTCCGCGTCGGCCAATTCCGTGTCTGCCAATTCGGCAAGCTTCTGCTCTTCGTCGGGCGTGAGGGGCGGAGGAATGGCCGCAGCCGGGAGGGTACGCCTTCGCCGCAGCGCGAGGAATATGCCGAGCGCGCCTATGAGCAGAACGATTGCCGGCGTGACCCACAGGACGATCGTGTGCGAGGAAAAGCGCGGTTTGAGCAGGACGAATTCGCCGTAGCGGCCGACCAGGTAATCGATCACCTGGGCGTCGCTGTCGCCCGCCTTCAGGCGCTCGCGCACGAGCAGGCGCAGGTCCTTGGCGAGCGGGGCGTCGGAATCGTCGATCGACTGGTTCTGGCACACCATGCAGCGCAGTTGCTGCGAGAGAGCGCGCGCGCGCTGCTCGAGCCGCGGTTCGGGCAGCATTTCGTCCGGCTGCACCGCGAGCGCTGCAGAGCCGAGGGCGGATGCAGCAACGATAATAAGGATGAGAATGAAAGCGATCAGAAATTTGCGCGGCATTGGGCGATCCATCTTGATATCGATATCGCATTTGGCTATATTATCACATGCGGTCAATAGTCTTCACGCCGGCCGCTGTCCGTCAGTGGACGAAGTTGTCCGCGGCGGTTCGCGCCCGGCTCAGAACTCGGCTGGAGGCGTTTGCCGCGACTGGCCATGGCGACGTCAAGGCGCTGAAGGGCCGCGCCGGAATGCGCTTGCGGGTGGGCGACTGGCGGGTGATTTTCTACGAAGAAGGGGACGCGGTCGTCGTGGTCGCCGTCGGCCATCGCCGAGATATCTACGATTGAGAGGCCCTGATGAAAGTCCGATTCGAGACCACGCCGAACGGAGACGTGGCGATCCTGCCGCGAGCCGAATACGAGCGCCTTGTCGCGCTTGCGGCGGAAGCGGAAGAGAATGTCGGCACGGCGCACTTGGTGGCTCGAGCAAAGAAAGACATAGCGGAAGGCGCCCCGTTGTTGCCGCTCGAGGTTGCTGACGCGCTTGCCAGCGGCGAGAACCCAATCCGCGTGCTGCGCCGGTTCCGGGATCTCACGCAGATGGAGCTGGCGGGCATGATCGGCATCACCCAGGGCTACCTGTCGGACCTTGAAAGCGGGAAGCGGAAAGGCACGCTGGAACTGCATCAAAAGACCGCGCGCGCTCTCGGCGTGCCTCTCGATCTGCTCGCTCCCGTCATTTCCTCCCGGCGAGAGGCCGACCCGGCGCGCTATGCCAAGGATCTCGCGTATATTCATAAGATGCGCCGGCAACGTGGGTTTCGCTGAGTCGATCCTTCTCTGACCAGGTTGTTGGGTCGTCCGCCCCACTCGTCACTCCGCCGGCGCGAGCGCGGCTCGCGCTCTTGCCGGGCGCGGCGCGCCGACGCGCAGCCGTCGGTCGGCCAAGGACAGCGCGCCACCGATCGCCATCACGACCGCGCCGAGCCAGATCAGCAGCACGAGCGGCTTGTCATAGGCCCGCACCGCCACCGAGCCGTCCGAATTGATGTCGCCGAGCGAGAGATAAAGCTGCGACACGCCGCGGGTCTTCAGGGCGGCCTCGGTCGTCGACATCTGACGATGCGCGAAGGTCCTCTTCGCCGGGGCCATGACGCCGATCACCTGGCCGTCGCGCCGCACCGTAAAGGTCGTGACGAGCTCGCGATAGTTCGGTCCGGCACGCTGGGTCGCGCCGTCGAAGCTCAGCTCGTAGCCGCCGAGCGAAAGCTTGTCGCCCACCTTCATCGCGACGATGCGCTCGCTGTTCCATTGCGACTCGCCGATCACCCCGATCAGCGTGAAGCCGAGGCCGATATGGGCGAATGCGGTGCCCCACGCCGAGCGCGGAAGGCCTGCGGCGCGGCGCAGCGCATGTCCCATCGGCGCGCGGAACAGGCCAATGCGCTCGGCGACGTCGGTTGCGGCGCCGGCGATCACGAACACGGCAAGGCCAATTCCGAACGGGCCCAGCACCGACTTGCCCTGCGCGAGCAACGTGATGCCGAGCGCGATCGCGGCAAGCGCGGCCGCCCCGATCAGCCGCTGCGCGGCCGCAAGCAAGTCGCCGCGCTTCCAGGCAAGCAGCGGCCCGAACGGCGCGGCGATCAGCACCGGCACGATCAGCGGTCCGAAAGTCAAATTGAAGAACGGCGCCCCGACCGAAATCTTGTCCCCGATGAGCGCGTCGAGGGCGAGCGGATAGAGCGTGCCGACGAACACCGTGGCGCAGGCGGCGGTCAGAAACAGATTGTTGAAGACGATCGCGCCCTCGCGCGAGATCGGCGCGAACAGTCCGCCCTGTTTGAGCGTCGGCGCGCGCCAGGCGAACAACGCAAGGCTGCCGCCGATGAAGAAGACGAGGATGGCGAGAATGAACACGCCGCGCGTGGGATCATTGGCGAAGGCGTGCACGGAGGTGAGCACGCCCGAGCGCACCAGGAATGTCCCGATCAGCGAGAGCGAGAAGGTGAGTATCGCGAGCAGGATGGTCCACACCTTCAGCGCGTCGCGCTTTTCCATCACCAAGGCCGAATGCAGGAACGCGGTGCCCGCGAGCCAAGGCATGAGCGAGGCGTTTTCGACCGGGTCCCAGAACCACCAGCCGCCCCAGCCGAGTTCGTAATAGGCCCAGTACGATCCCATCGCGATGCCGAGCGTGAGGAAGACCCAGGCGCCGAGCGTCCACGGCCGAACCCACCTCGCCCAGGCGGCGTCGATGCGCCCGATTAGCAGGGCCGCCACGGCGAACGAGAACGACATCGAGAATCCGACATAGCCGAGGTAGAGCAGTGGCGGGTGGATCGCGAGGCCGAGGTCCTGCAGGATCGGATTGAGGTCGCGGCCCTCGATCGGCGGCTGCGCCAAGCGGGCGAACGGATTCGAGGTGAGCAGGATGAAAAGATAGAACGCGGTCGCGATCCACGACTGCGTCGCGAGCACGCTTGCGCGCAAGGCGGCCGGGATGTTGCGGCCGAACAGCGCGAGCAGCGCGCCGAACAAGGCAAGGATCAACACCCACAAGAGCATCGAGCCCTCGTGGTTTCCCCAGACGCTGGTGAACTTGTAGACGAGCGGCATCGCCGAGTGCGAATTCTCGGCGACGTTTTCGACCGAGAAGTCCGACAGCACGTAGCAGGCCGTCAAAGCCGCGAAGGACGCCGCCGCGCTGGCGAATTGCGCGAGCGCCGTCGATCTCGCCACATCCATCAGCGCGGCGTCGCCGGTGCGCACGCCGATCAGCGGCACGCTCGATTGAGCAAGCGCAAGCGCAAGCGCAAGCACGAGCGCATAGTGGCCGAGTTCGGCGATCAATGCGTTCCTCCCGTGGCCGCGCCGGTCGCAGCCGTCCCGCCGGGCGCGGGCGGCTTGTTGGCATAGTCGCTCTGCCAGTGCCCCTGCTTCTTCAGCGCGTCGGCGACTTCGCGCGGCATGTACCGCTCGTCGTGCTTGGCGAGCACGGTGTCGGCCTTGAATGCGCCGGAGCGGTCGAGCGCGCCCTCGGCGATGACTCCCTGACCTTCGCGAAACAGGTCGGGCAATATGCCGGTGTAAACGACAGCGATCGCCTTGTTGCCGTCGGTCACCTCGAAACGCACGGTGAGGTTTTCGCCCTTCGCCACCGTTCCCGGCGCGACCAGGCCGCCGATGCGGAGGCGCGTGCCGGGCGCGATATACTTCTCCACGAGTTCGGTGGGCGAATGGAAGAACACGATGGAATCATTGAGGGCGTAGAGCACGAGCCCGACCGCCACCGTAAGAACGGCGAGCGAACCGGCGATCAGGGCGATACGGCGCTGCTTTCGCGTCATGCTCGTTCTCGCTCTTATCCCTCGACGCCCAGCGCTTTCACGCCGTTGTCGAGACGGCGCAACTTGTCGGCGTCGTCGGCGAGCGCCTTACGGGCGTCGGTCGCCGCCGCCCGCGCCTTGTCGGTCTCCCCCAACACCAAATAGGAGCGCACGAGCCGTAGCCAGCCCTCGACATCGGAGCCGTTCGCAGCGAGGCGCGCCGCCAGCCGCTCGACCATGCCGCGCGCCATGTCGCGCTGCTCGGCGGTCAGTTCGGACGATGTACCGGAGGCCTGCGCAGCGTCAGCGGACGGCGCGGCTGCTCCGGCCGCAGGCTCGCCGAGGGCGGCGATCGCCTGTTTGACGAAAGGTACCCATTCCGCGCCTTCCGGCGCCCGCGCAATCATGTGTTCCCAAATGCGGCGCGCTTCCTCACGCTGCCCGGCCTGCTTGGCGCCGAGGCCGAGATAGAAAGACGCCGTGACATTGCCGCGGTCGAGTGCGCGCGCGCGCTCGAACGCGGCCTTCGCATCCGGCGTGACGATGCCGCCGGCCGACGCCGTGAGCGCTTCGCCGAGCGCGGCGACGCGGTCCGCTGTCGCGCCAAGCAATCGGATCGCGTTGCGCCGCGCATGGACCGCCTCGTCAAAGCGTTGCAAACGCATATAGACTGGGCCGAGCACCTCCCAGCCGCGTCCGTCGTTTGGGTTCAGCGCAAGATGCGCTTCTGCGCGCGCGACCAACGCCGACAGCGTCGCAAGTCCGTCGGAGTCGGCGGCGAAATCAGCGCCGCGTGCAAGGCGATCGGCGAGCGGCTGTCCGGGCAGCTCGGGAGACCCGAGCGCGAGATAAAGCGCCACCGCACCGACCGGTAAGCTGATCAGCACCGCTGCCGAGGCGACATGCCAGCGGCGAGTCGTTCCCGCATCCGCGCGCGGCGCCGCCGCGGCCTGTTCGGCGCGCTCTGCCGACGCGATCAGCCGGCGGGAGATTTCCACCCGCGACGCCTCCGCCTCCGCCGGCGCGATCGCGCCGCGGGCAAGGTCACGATCGATTTCCGCAAGCTGATCGCGATAGACGGCAAGATCGGTGTGACTGCCCGAGGCAGGCGCGCGCCGCGTCAGCGGCCGGATCACGGCGACGATCGCCGCGGCCGTCATCACCGCCAAAATCAACCAAAACACCATCGGCTGTTTCCGGCCTGGGAGCGTTCTGAGGCTCTGGGCGACAGACCATGGCCCGCCTTGTTCCGACCTTAACAAATATCAAAAAGCGGGGCGCTTCGTTGGCGCCGCAAGACGGACATGCCCGGCGCAAGGCCGGGCATGCAGGATTCGAAGACGCCGCACAACGCTCAGCGGGTCTGCTGGATGGCGGACAGCAACCAGTCTCCGTCGCGAGCGCGGCGGAAAGTCCATACCTCGGTCACCTCCTCGCGGGCATCGCTGCCGTCGACCAGGCGGCCGCTCGCGCGATCGATAAAGCGGTCGACCAGGGAGAAGCGCATGGCCACCGTGGCGTACTCGGCGTCGCCTTCGCGCCAGGCCTCGGCCAGGTCACCCTGCTCGAGCTTGACGTCGGACACCTTGTTCACCACGCCTCGGCTCGCGTTTTGCGCGAGCTGTTCCGAAAAGTAGGAGAGCATTTCCGGCGTCACCCGCGTGCGGAGCGCACTCAGGTCCTCGGCGCTATAGTCGGCCTGGATTTCGCCAAGCAGTCGCTCGAAAGCCTGATAATCGGCCGGCTGGATTTCGACCGGGGATGATGCGCTCGCCGCGGTCCCACCGCCACCGCCGCCGAGCGAAGCCAGCCCCGACCCGGTCGGGCCGCCGAAGTCGCGCGGATAGGACCCGCCGGCCAGGGCAGGTTGGCGTCGCCGGCCCTGCCACATCCGCAGCAGCAGCATGCCCACGAGCACGACCAGTCCGATCTGCAGCAACAGCCCGAGCACGGACGCAAAACCGCCCAGTCCCCCGAACAGGCCGTGTCCGAATAGAAGCCCCAGCAGTCCGGCGCCGAGGAAGCCCGCCGCAAGCCCGCCCAGCAGCCCGCCGCCGAACAGGCCGGGACGGTTGAACGAGCCGCCCATCCCCGGCGTTGGCCGGGTCCCGAAACCCGGCTGGGTGACCGACCGCTCCATCGGCGCGATCGAACCGGGTGCGGTCCGCGTCGAGGGCGGCGCGGAAAAGGTGCGCGTGCCCCGGCTGCCGAAACTCGATCTGCCACCAACGCGTGCATCGGCGTAATCGGTCGCGAACAGCGCGAGCGCCGAGGCAACGGCAAGCGCGGCAACCCAGAAACCTAATCGAAAACGATACATGGTGTCCTCCCGCCCTCAACAGGGCGCTCCTTTTGCAGTCCTATATCGGGTGGGTGAGGCCGAATGAAAAGGCGCTCAGATGCCGCAACCTTCCCGTGCATGCCGGTCGGTCCTATGAGGGACGGAGCTCCTTGGCCTCGTTCGGCTTCGCCTTGGCGACGACGACGGCCGATGGCTCGGCCCCCGCGCGATGCTCGCGTTCGCGGCGCTGAGCGCGCTCCGCCTCGAACGCCTCGCGTCGATTGCGGATGAAGATCAAGGTTTCGGCGAATACGCGACCGAGGCGTCCGCCCGCCCATACCAGATCGAAGGGAACGAACTCGCGCCAGGCATTGTCATTATCCGTGATCGCGCGGGCGATCAGCTGGCCCGCGATCGCGCTCGTGTTAAGCCCATGGCCGGCGAACCCGCTCGCGACCCATAGGCCGGGCGAGATTTCGCCGATCTGCGGCATGCGGTGCACGGGAAATCCCATCGTGCCCGACCAGGCATAGGCGATCTTGACCTCGCCGAGCTGCGGATAGGTGCGCGAGATGGCGGCCTTGAACGTCTCGGCGGTGCGGGCCGCATCGCGCGCGAACAGCCCGCTGGTCCCTGACCACATCAGGCGGTCGCCATCGACGATGCGATAATGATAGTTCGCGTAGCGCGAGTCGCTGACCGCGCCCTGGTAGACGATCGCGTCGGCGAGCCGCGCACCGAGCGGCTCGGTCACCGCGACGCAGCTCGTCACCGGCAGGAGGGTTGCCGTAAGCTTCGGCATCAGGGCGGCCATGTGCGTACTGCCCGCGAGCACCACGTGGTTTGCGCGCACCAGGGCCGCCGGGGTCAGCACCCGCTTGCGCACGCCTGCGGGATCGATCTCCAGCGCCGGCGTCTGCTCGAAAATGCGGGCGCCCGCCCGCTCGGCGGCTTGTGCGAGGCCGAGCGCGTAGTTGAGCGGATGAATGTGGAAGGCGCGCGGGTAATAGACGGCGTGAAAGTAGCTGTCGCTGCGCAGAACATCGCGGACGCGCTCGGCGGGCCAGCCTTCGACTTCCGCGCCGAACTCCTGGCCGAGCATCGCAACCCGCTCGATCATCTCGTCCCCGGTGTCGACCTTGGAGACGTCGAGCCAGCCGTCGCGCGGCTGCACATGCGGCATGTCGCACTCGCGGATGGCCGTGCGCACATATTCGATCCCTGCCTCCGACAGGGCCCACAGTCTTTTCGCCTGTTCGAGGCCGACGCGTTCCACGATCGCGTTCAGGTCGCCGGCAAAGCCGGGGAGCACGAAGCCGCAATTGCGTCCGGATGCGTTCCAAGCGATGCGCCGCGTTTCGAGCAAAGCGACCGACCAGCCGAGCCGGGCGATTTCGCGCGCGACGGTCAGGCCCGCGAGGCCGCCTCCGATGACGCAAACCTCGACGTCGATATTGGCCGCGAGCGGCGGCCGCTCGGGCGCATCGACCGCCGTCGCCGCGTACCAGGACCGCCCATAATCTTCCGCAACCCCGTCCAGCATTTGACCTCGCTTCGTGTGGCGCGCTTTCCTGCTAGCGCCTGATTGGCGCGTTTTTTGAGCGCTATTGGGGCTCGCCCGAGCGGTGCGGCGAAGGGGCGCCGGCCGGCGGCTCGAACTCCTCCGCGCGAAGCTGGCGTGCGATCTGGTCGAGCACGGCATTCACCAGGCCGGTTTCGTCGCGGTCGACGAACGCGCTCGCGACGTCGACATACTCAGAGATCACCACGCGGGCGGGAATGTCGCGACGTTCGGCAAGTTCATAAGCGCCCGCGCGCAGCACCGAGCGCAGGATCGCCTCGACGCGTTTGAGCGGCCAGCCTGCGGCAAGCGCGCGGTCCACTAACGGATCGAGGCGCCGCTGTTCGGTCACGACGCCAGTGACGATCTCGCGGAAAAAGCCGCCCTCGGCCGGAAGGTATTGGTCGCCCTCGATCTCACGGCCGATCCAGTGACTCTCGAAATCGGCGAGAATGTCCTGCAGCGGCGTTCCGGCGATGTCCATCTGATAGAGCGCCTGGACCGCCGCGAGCCGCGCCGCGCCGCGCCGATTGGCCTTGCGCGCGTCTTTTAGGGGAGGGCTCACGTCTCGCCTCGCGGGTTCTGCAAGTGGCGCTTCACGTGGATCAGCGCGAGCGCCGCGGTCGCGGCAACGCCGCCTTTGTCTCCTTCCTTGGGATCGGCGCGGACCTTCGCCTGCGCCGGCGTATCGACGGTGAGGATGCCGTTGCCGATCGGCACGCGATGGCGGATGGCGAGGTCCATCAATGCGCGCGCCAACTCGTTCGCCACGATATCGTAGTGGCTGGTCTCGCCGCGAATGACGCAGCCGAGCGCAACGATCCCGTCATAGGGCATGCGCCGTGCGTGAGCGGGCGCATCGAACGCCATGGCGACGGCTTGCGCGACTTCGAGGGCGCCCGGCACCGTGACGATGTCCCATTCCACTTGCGCCGCGTCGAGCACACGCCTCGCGCCTTCGAGCAACGCATCGGCGATGCTGCCGTAATAGCGCCCCTCGACGACGAGGATGTGCGCCCCCGGCAAAGGCTCGAGATGAACGTTGAACGCGGTGCGTGGTCCGGCCATGTTGGTCCCCGGGATGCCGCCGTAAGCGGCAGCCGATGGGCGGGCGCAAACGGTCTAGCGGGCTTCGATCAGCCGTGCGGCGTAGCGCGCCATGAGATCGACTTCAAGATTGACGCGATCGCCGCGCGACAGCGCGCCGAACGTCGTGACCGCAAGAGTATGCGGAATGATCAACACCGTGAAGTCGCCGCCGGCGACCTCGTTCACGGTGAGCGAGACGCCATCGAGCGCGACCGAGCCCTTGGCGGCGATGAAACGCGACAAGCCGGGCGGTGCGCGGAAGGCGAACCGCGCCGTCTCGGTGAGGTCCTCGCGCGCCACCACCTCCGCGAGGCCGTCGATATGTCCGGTGACGATGTGGCCGCCGAGCTCGTCGCCGATCCTGAGCGCGCGCTCAAGATTGATGCGCGTTCCCGGAGTCCAGCCTCCGCAGGTCGTGACGCGCAGCGTCTCCGGCGCGGCGTCGACCGCGAACCAGGTGCGTCCATTCGTCATGCCGGTCTCGACCACCGTGAGGCAAACGCCGCTGCAGGCGATCGAGGCGCCGACCGCGATCGAGGCAGGGTCGTAATGGCAGGCGATCGTCAGCCGGCGCAGGTCGGCCGCGCGCGGCGCCACCGCGATCACCTCGCCGATATCGGTGACGATGCCGGTGAACATGTCCCCCTGCCCGTGTCTCGCGTAAATGGGGTCCGCCGTTAACCTCCGCAGCCGGCCGAGACGAGGCGGCCAAAAAGGTCGAATCGACCGGGCGAAAAGTCCGATCGCGCAGTTGAATCGCAAGGCCGAAAAAGTTGAATCGCGAGTTGAATCGCACTGTGGATTAAAATGAATAAGTCCTTGAAATCACTGGCGGGAGCGACGGGGCTCGAACCCGCGACCTTCGGCGTGACAGGCCGACGCTCTAACCAACTGAGCTACGCCCCCGGACGGCGATTGATCCGATTTATTCGGAGGCGCTGAAATAGGACCGGGCCCCGGCGAAGTCAAGTTTGCGGGGCCGTACGACGTCGAATCGCTTCGACACGGGCCCTGGAATTCGCGGAATTCGCGTGGGTCGCCCGGAAAAATGCGGCTTTCCTTCGCGCGAAGGCCGGATTCATCGGCAAATTCGCACACCAATCTGCAAAAAACCCAGGAATAACGGGCCTTTTTGCTAATTTACGGCTGGCCAAAGCGCGAGAATCATCTATTTGACGGGAGTTTTCACGATTCTGGATGCAAAAAGGAGGGACTACCGATGGCTAAAGCTGCCCAACCTACCGTTACGCTCAAGCACATCGCCGCCGCGCTCGCCGCCGAGCACGAACTGGCGAAGAAGCAATCGGAGGCGATCCTTAACGACATGATCGGCTTGGTGGTGAAGCACCTCAAGAAGGGCGACCGCATCCGCATCGGCGGCCTCGGCATTCTTCAGGTCAGAAAGCGCGCCGCCCGGATGGGCCGCAACCCGGCGACCGGCGAGCCGATCAAGATCAAGGCCAGCAAGAAAGTGGCCTTCCGCGCCGCCAAGGAGCTGAAGGAAGCGATCTGATCTTCGCGAACTTGCTTTGGGCTCGTGACGCGCGGGGTCACATGAGGCCGCTCCGCGCGTCACGTTGCCGGCCTTCGCGGAGCCTGAAAAAGCTTCCGCTGCGGCGTTGCATAAACCTACCAGCTTGAGGCTGCCGAAAACGGCGCCGAGCGGGTGATGCGCTCCTTTTTCAAAAGCTCGGCCAGCAGGAACGCCAGGTCGATCGACTGGTCGGCGTTGAGGCGCGGATCGCAGAATGTGTGGTAGCGGCTGTCGAGATCCTCGTCGGTGATCGCACGGGCGCCGCCGGTGCACTCGGTCACGTTCTGGCCCGTCATTTCGAGGTGAACGCCGCCAGCGACGGTGCCTTCCCCGGCGTGCACGGTGAAGAAGTTCCTCACCTCCTGCAGGACGCGGTCGAACGGCCGCGTCTTGTACCCGTTCGCCGACGTGATCGTGTTGCCGTGCATCGGGTCGCACGACCAGACGACGTTGCGCCCTTCGCGCTTGACGGCCCGCACGAGCGGCGGAAGCATCTCGCCGACCTTGTCGGCGCCGAAGCGGCAGATCAGCGTCAGGCGTCCCGGCTCGTTCTCCGGATCGAGCGTATCGATCAGCCGCAACAGCTCGTCCGGCTTGAGCGACGGCCCGCATTTGAGTCCGAGCGGATTCTCGATGCCGCGGCAGAATTCGATATGGGCGTGGTCCGGCTGGCGCGTGCGGTCGCCGATCCACAGCATGTGCCCCGACGTGCAGTACCAGTCGCCGCTCGTGGAATCGACGCGCGTCATCGCCTCTTCGTAGCCGAGCAGCAGCGCCTCGTGGCTGGTGTAAAGGTCGGTCGTGCGCAGTTCCGGATGGCTTTCCAGGTCGAGACCGCACGCGCGCATGAAGGCCAGCGCTTCGGAAATCTGGTCGGCGAGCTCCATGTAACGTCGCGCCTGCGGGCTGTCCTTGACGAAGCCGAGCATCCACTGGTGCAGGCTCGCGAGATTGGCGTAGCCGCCCTGCGCGAAGGCGCGCAGCAGGTTCAGCGTCGCCGCCGACTGTCGGTAGGCCTGCAATTGGCGGCGCGGATCGGGCTCACGCGCTTCCGCGTTGAAGGCGTTGTCATTGATGATGTCGCCGCGATAGCTCGGCAGTTCGACGTCGCCCCGCTTCTCGGTCGGCGACGAGCGCGGCTTGGCGAACTGGCCGGCGATCCGTCCGACCTTCACCACGGGCGAGGAGGCCGCAAAGGTCAACACCACGGCCATCTGCAGGAAGACGCGGAAGAAGTCGCGGATATTGTTGGCGCCATGCTCGGCGAAGCTTTCCGCGCAATCGCCGCCCTGGAGCAGGAACGCCTGGCCGGCGGCCACCCGCACCAGCGCCTTTTTGAGATTGCGCGCCTCGCCGGCGAAGACGAGCGGCGGGAAGGTCGAAAGCTGATGCTCGACCGCGGCGAGCGCCTGCGGGTCGGCATAGGTCGGCACCTGCACGATCGGCTTTGTGCGCCAGCTGTCGGGCGTCCAACGTTCGGCCATGATGAAGCTCCGTATTGATCCGATCGTACGGCCCGCGCCGGGCCGGGAGGAAAGCCTATACACGAGAGCAGTTTGTTCAAACCAGGGCAACCGAGCGCCCGGGCCTACTCCGCCGCCTCGCGCTGCAACTGCTCGGCCGGCTCACGCATCGTCACCAGTTCCTCCGCCGCGGTCGGGTGCACCGCCATGGTGGCGTCGAAATCGGCTTTGGTGGCGCCCATTTTCAGCGCGATGCCGACCAGCTGAATCATCTCAGCCGCCCCTTCGCCGAGGATATGGCAGCCGACCACACGGTCGCTCGCGCCGTCGACCAGAAGCTTGAAGAACATGGTGGTGTCGCGGCCCGACAGCGTCGCCTTCATCGGCCGGAACATCGTCTTGTAGACGTCGACCCGCGCGAACCGGGCGGCCGCCTGGGCTTGCGTCAGGCCGACCGTGCCCAATTCGGGTTCGCTGAAGACGGCGGTCGGCACGTTGGTGTGGTCGACCTTAGTCGGCTTGCCGCCGAACACGGTGTCGGCGACCGCTTGTCCTTCGCGGATCGCGACCGGCGTCAGATTGACCCGGTTGGTCACGTCGCCGACCGCGTAGATATGCGGCGTCGAGGAGCGCGAATACTCGTCCACCACGATCGCGCCGTTGGCGCCGACCGCCACCCCGGCGTTTTCCAGCCCGAGTCCGCGGACGTTGGGCGGCCGGCCGAGCGCGAACATCACTTGGTCGGCGCTCACCGTCAGGCCGCCGGAGAGATGCACCGAGAATTGCTGCGCGAGCGGCTCCACCGCCGTCACCGTGCTGCCGGTGATCACATGGATGCCGCGCTTTTCCATCTCCATGCGCACGTGCTGGCGCAGCTCGTCGTCGAAGCCGCGCAGAATATTTTCGCCGCGATAGACGAGGCTCACTTTGGCGCCGAGGCCGGCAAAGATGCAGGCGAACTCGACGGCGATGTAACTGCCGCCCTGAATCAGAATGCGTTCGGGGAATTCAGGAAGGTGGAACACCTCGTTCGACGAAATGACGTGCTCGATGCCGGGGATCGGAGGGCCGAGATTGGGCGATGAGCCGGTCGCAATCAGGATGTGTTTCGCGCGCACGCGTTCGCCGGTCGCCACCAGCCGGAGGGTATGCGCGTCTTCGAAAACGGCGCGGCTCTTGACGAGGGCGACACCCGATTTCTCCAGCGTCGTCGTATAGGCCGCCTCGAGGCGCGCGATCTCCCGGTCTTTGTTGGCGATCAGGGACGGCCAGTCGAACGCGAACGTCGCGCGGGAAAAGCCGAAGCCCTCGGCATCCTCGAAGTCGTGCGGAAAGCGCGAGGCGTACACCAGCAGCTTTTTCGGCACGCAGCCGCGAATGACGCAGGTTCCGCCGACCCGATCCTCTTCGGCGATCATGACGCGCGCGCCATAACCGGCCGCGATCCGCGCGGCGCGGACGCCGCCCGATCCCGCGCCGATGACGAAGAGGTCGACCTCGCGCGCGCCGGACATTACAGGTCGTGGCCCTTCTTCTTCATCTCCTGGCGAAACCGCTCCATCACCTCGCTCGACAAAGCGTCGCCCCAGGTCTGCGCCCGGCGCATGCTCTCATCGATGATCGTCGGCTCGTCCATCACCATCTTGCGGCCGAGCGGACTCTTGTAAAAGGCGATCAGCGCCTTGAGCTCCTGTTCGGAGAAGCGTTCAGCATAGACGCGCGCCACCTCGTTGAGGAGCTCGTCGCGCTTCGGCTCATAATCCTTGCGCAGTTTCGCCGCGACATCGTTCAGCTCGTTGCCGAGATTCGGATTGGTCGGGAGGAAGACATTTTTCACGGTCTCGACCACGCCGCTCACGAACGGACTGAAGAGGACGTCGCCGCCCTTCAGAGCCAGCAGTTCGCGCGCAAGGGCCACCGAAGCAGGCGAGGGGTGCTGTTGCGCCGCGCCGGAAGCCGCCGAAAGGAGAAGCGACCCAACGGCGAGCGTCGCGGCCACGGCGATCCGCGCAAACCAGCGGAGTTGCATGATGAATCCCCCTTGATGCGTCTACGCTTCTTCGATGCGAACGCCGTGCGGCCCGGCGATGATCGCCATCCGCACCAAGTCGATAAACAGGCCATGCTCAACAACGCCCGGAATTTCGGTCAGCCGCAGCCCGAGCAGACGCGGCTCAGGAATGCGCCCGAGCGAAAGATCGAAGATCAGGTGCCCTCCATCCGTGACAAAAGGATGGCCCTCGCGCGTGCACCGCAGCAGCGCCGTTCCCGGGCATCCGAGCTCGGCGGCGGCGCGCTCGACCGCCCGCTGCGTGGGGACAATCCCGAACGGCACCACTTCGATCGGCAGCGGATAGCGGCCGAGCGTGTCGACCCACTTCGACTCGTCGGCGATAACGATCATGGTAGCGGAGGCGGCGGCCACGATCTTCTCCCGCAGAAGCGCCCCGCCTCCGCCCTTGATCGCGCTGAGATCGCGAGCGATTTCGTCAGCTCCGTCAATGGTTAGGTCGAGTTCCGGAACTTCCTCCAACGTCGTGAGCGGAATGCCCGCGCGCACGGCGTCCGCTCGTGTGGCTTGCGATGTGGGGACCCCGACAATGTCGAGGCCGCCGCGGACCCGTTCGCCCAGCAGCTCGACGAAATGGCGCGCCGTCGAGCCGGTTCCCAGCCCGACCCGCATGCCGGGTCGAACGAATTCGACCGCGCGCGCCGCCGCGGCGCGTTTCTGTTCCTCGGTGTTCATCGTGCTCGCCGCCGGTCGTCGACCTTGTCGCGGATTCGAGGCTATGTAGCTTGCTTCCGCGGCTGAGCATAGCCGGCAAACGGTTCATGAGCGCCGTGCGTCGCCGTCTCTCTGGCCCGAGCCGCGCAGCGGCCGGCGCCGGCGCTTGCATCAAGGGCCCTTGCTCGCCAAGCGCGTCCATGTGATTGAACGTTGAGCGGGCCCTGGGGCGCCGCTCGCTTCGCCGGACATGCCGCAACAGCCGACAACGCCGCCCACGGTCATTTTCGATCTCGACGGGACGCTGGTCGACACCGCGCCCGACCTGATCGCTACGCTCAATGCGCTGCTCGAGCAGGAAGGGGTCGATCCGGTGCCGTTCGGGCAGGCGCGCCAGTTCATCGGCGGCGGCGCCCGCAAGCTGATCGAGCGGGGCCTCGCGGCGAAGGGCCGCGTGCTGACGGCCGTGGAAGCCGACCGGCTGTTTGCGACCTATGTATCCGCTTATGAAGCGCGCATTGCCGAGCTCTCGCGCCCATTCCCCGGCGTGGAGGACGCGCTCGACGCCCTTGCCGCCCGCGGCTTTCGGCTCGCCGTCTGCACCAACAAGCTGGAGCGTCTCTCGGTCAAGCTGCTCGATGCGCTCGACCTGTCGCGCCGGTTCGCTGCGATTTGCGGTCAGGACACGTTCGGCGTTCAGAAGCCCGATCCGCGCATTCTGACCGCCACGGTCGCGGCCGCCGGCGGGAGCCCGGACTTGGCGCTCATGGTCGGCGACTCCTTGGTCGATATCGCAACCGCGCGCGCGGTGAACATGCCGGTGATCGCCGTCGACTTTGGTTACACCGAAACCCCGGTCACGCGACATCGGCCCGACCGCGTCATCAGCCATTTCGACGAGCTTCTCGCCGCCGTGACGGAGATGATAGAGCGCGCACCGCTCGCCGCGTGGCGGTCGTGACGCCCCGCATGGGGCGCGAAGGGCGGTTAGGGGACCGTCGCGGCGGCGGACTCATGCTGTTGCCTTGCGGCGACGGCATTCGTATGCTGGTCCCCACCTGGGGATCATTGTCGAAGAGTATCTCATGAACCGAATCCTTGCCGTCGCCGCCTGCGGCCTGCTGCTCGCCGGATGCGAATCGCTGACGAGCTTTCAGATTCCATCCTTCGGCCTGGGCGGCAAAGGATCGGAGCCGCTCACCCTCAAGCTTGAGTCCGATCCGGCCGGCGCCGAGGCGAAACTGTCGAGCGGCGCAAGCTGCGTGACGCCGTGCGCTTTGCCGGTCGTTCCGGGAGGCAATATCGAGGTGAGCTTCTCGCTCGCGCGCTATCAACCGCGGGCGATGACCGTGCGCGTGATCCCCGCCGAGAAGAACTTCATCGGCATGCAATCCGAGGCGGCGCGTCTCGAGCCGAATCCGGTCTATGCCGAGTTGCAGCCGGCCGCCGCCGCGAGGAAGCCGCGGGCCAAGCGCCCGAGCCTCGGGGCGAGGCAGGCGCCGGCGCAAGCGGGCCAGACCACGCCGGCCGTAGCGGCGCAACCTGCGACTCCTGCTGCCGCGGCGCCGGCGACCGCAGCGCCGGACGCGCGCTGAGGCGAAGTCGATAATATCGTTCGGCGCGCGCATTCGGTGGACGCATCGGCGCATCCGTGGCTTGACCGCGCGCAGGCGCGCCGATTAAATCCATGCATGGTCGCGCGGCTGGCGCTTGACGCCAGCGGATCGTTATCGCAGCGCGGCGGGCGCTTAGCTCAGCGGGAGAGCACACCCTTCACACGGGTGGGGTCGCAGGTTCAATCCCTGCAGCGCCCACCATCTGGCTTTCCGAAAATACGGGAGGCAGTCCGTCGCACGATGCCGCACAGCTCAGATTCGCGCGAGGGGGCATCTGCAAGACCGACGTCCGAACCGCCTCTTGCGAGGCGGTCGGAAGCGGGCCAGCATCCGCGCCTTTCGGATGCATCAGGGACATCGCGACCGAGGAAGGAGCAGTAACATGCGCACGATGAATCGAGTCTTCCTTGCCGCGGCTCTCCTGGCGGCGCCGACATTGGCGGTCGCCCATAACGAGCTTGCCCGCGAGCCGCGCGGCGTCGATGCGCTCGTTCCGACCAGTCCCGCAGCGCCTCCCGCCGAGCCGGCGGGGCGAAAAATCACCATCTACACGGCGAAGACGATCGTGACTCTCGATCCCGGCACGCCCACCGCCGAAGCGGTGGCGGTGATGGACGGCAAGATCCTTGGCGTCGGCACGTTGGACGAAGTCCGCGGTTGGGTCACCAACCAGCAAGTGGAGATCGACCGGCGATTTCAAGATGCGGTGATCGTTCCGGGCTTCATCGAAGCGCACATGCATCCGCAGATCACCGGGGTGCTTTGGCAAGGCGTATATGTGGGGCAATTCGACCGGACGGCGCCCGACGGGACCGTGGTCAAGGGATTGGAGACCAAACAGGCCACCCTCGACCGTCTCCGAGACGCCGCCGCCAAGCTGCCGGCCGATGGTCGATGGTTGATCGCCTGGGGTTACCAGCCGGAATTCTACAATAACTCGCCGCTCACCCGCGCCGATCTCGATCCGATCTCGAACGGCCACCCGATCTTCATCGAAAATCTTTCGATGCACATCTACTACGCAAACAGCAAGGCGTTCGAGATTGCCGGAATTGGCGACAGCACCAGTGTGAAGGGGATCATCAAGAAGGACGGCAAGCCGACCGGCGAGATCGAAGAGATCGAGGCGGCGCTGACGTTCGTTGCGAAGCTGCCGCCGCTCGACGCTTCCGTCCTGCGGAAGGCCACCTGGGACGCCGCCAAGCTCGCGCATCGCGTCGGGGTGACGACGTTCGCCGATCTGTCGTTCGGCTCGATCCCCGGAGCTTACAAGGCCTATCAGGCAGCCGCCTCCGATCCCGATTTTCCGGTACGGATCGTCCTGAACCCGATCATCCAAATCTTCCAACAAGGGGAAATCGCGGCGAAGGGCGGCCTCGACTATCTCGCCGAAATGCACAAGCACGACACCGACCGTCTCAGCTTCGGCGGCGTCAAATTCGTCGTCGACGGATCCATCCAGGGCTACACCGGCCTGTTTCTGTGGCCCTATTATTACAAGACGTTCGCGAACGGCGTCGCCAATATTTCGCAGGATGACCTGAACAAATGGGTGTTCGAAGTGCACAAGCGCGGCTACCAGGCCGTGATCCACACGAACGCCGATCAGGCGACTGAAATGGGGCTGATGGCCATCGCCGCGGCGCAGCGGCAATATCCGCAGTTCGCAACGCGGCACCGGCTGGAGCACAATCAGTACGTGACGCAGAGCCAGCTGGTCGAAATGAAGCAGCTCGGGGTCGCAACCAACCTGTTCACGAATCACATCTACTTCTGGGGCGACCTGCACTACTCGACCTTCGTCGGACCGGATCGGGCGAAGGACATGAATCCCGCCGGCAGCGTTCAGCGCATGGGCATTCCCTTCAGCCTGCACTCGGACGCTTCCGTCACGCCGGTGGATCCGCTGTTCGCGATGTGGACCGCGACGGCGCGCAAAACCATGTCGGGCCGCGTCCTTGGCGAGAACGAACGGATCGCTGTTTCGGAAGCGCTGCACGCGGTGACGCTCGGCGCCGCCTACCTGCTCGGGGAGGATGACAAGAAGGGATCGATCAAGGCGGGCAAGCTCGCCGATTTCACCGTTCTCGATCGCAATCCGCTCGAGGTGAGCTCTCCCGACGCCTTGAAGGACATCAAAGTGCTCGGAACGGTCATGGGCGGCAAGCCCTTCCCGGCGGGCTCTATTCGGTGAGGAAACGACCGAGCGCTTTTCTCCGCCATTGTGCACGTGCGAGCGTGACGGTGATCCACAGTCGTCAGTCGTCGCGCGGGAAAGAGTCGCAGGTTCGATCTTGCGCGCATTGGTCCTTACGTCATCGGGAAAGATCGGCTAAGCTCGCTACCCTCTTTACCCTCTGAACGGCTGGGTCAGCGGGGGTGCTTCATGTCGGAATTGCAGGAGCCGTCTGGCAGGCTGAGCCTGTCCAAGCCGCGGGCCGTTGTCGTTGCGGATCGGGACGGTGTGATTCGCGAATCGAATCCCGCACCGGCGCAGATTTTCGGTTATTCAGCGGCGGAAGCGATCGGACAGGCACTCGACCTCATCGTTCCCGAGGAAGACCGTGCCGATCGCTGGCGCAGTTACCGGGGGGCATGGCGACGGACATCATGAACGACAGCCCTGACCCCATACTGGATGTGTTCGGCACGCGGCAGGACGGATCGCGCGCGCCGCTTGATGCCATGCTTACGGCGACCCACGATTGGTCCGGGCGCATCGTCGCGGACACGGCTCACTTGCGTGAAGCTGCTGTGTCGTGACGCAGGGGTAAGGCACAGGTCGATCGGCTCTTTGGCGAGCAATCATCATGGCGGGGAGAATATGATGACCGGGAACATACCACCGTTCGAAGTTCCTTCCGACGTTCGTAAGGTCACCGAACATAGCCTGGATCAGGTGAGATCGGCCATTGACGGTTACCTCAAGTTTTTTCAACGCGCCGTCCCCGGCGATGTCATGGGCGGTTCGGAACTGAGCAACAAAGTCCTCGGTTATGCCGTGCACAATGTCGCCACTGCGTTTGACTTTGCGCGGAAGCTGCTGCAGGTGCGGGATGTCGACGAACTCGGCCGGCTGCAGATGGAGTTTATGCGCGCGCAGATGCAGGCGATGACCGAGCAGGCCAAGGATCTCAGCGAGACCGCGGCCAAGGTGGTGATGGACAGCCTGAAAATCCCGACGAAAGGCGGCCCATCCTGATCGGCCGCGAGCATCGGAGCGCCGAATGATGGATCGATAGGCGGCGACTGCACCCGACACGCGGTTGTCGCCGCATGCCGTTCGAGGAGCTTTCCCTTATGTGAAGCGACTTGTGTTAGGGGTCGTTCGGCGCGTGCGCGTTCGAGCAAGGGCGGCTTCCTACCGCCTTCGAAAACTTGAACAAGGTCTGTCCGCGATGGGCGCGCGCCCTAAGTCCATCGCGACAAAGCGCTTTATGCCGGCGGAATGCCGGACACCCGCTCGCCCCCCTCGCTCGGCGGCGTGAAATCGCCCCATTGTGTCGTCCTTCTGCCGGCTCTTTCCACGACTATCGCTCGTTCCCATGCAGTCCATCATCTCCGTCCAAAACCTCTCCAAAACCTATGCCTCCGGCCTCCATGCGCTCAAACGCATCGACCTGGACATCCGGCGCGGCGAAATCTTCGGACTTCTCGGTCCAAACGGCGCAGGCAAGACGACGCTGATCGGCATCATCTGCGGCATCATCAATCCGTCCGAAGGCAGCGTGTCGGTCGATGGTCACGACATCATCCGCGACTACCGCGCGGCGCGCGCGCTGATCGGGCTCGTGCCGCAGGAGCTCACGACGGATGCCTTCGAGACGGTATGGGCGACGGTGAGCTTCAGCCGCGGTCTGTTCGGCAAGCCAAGCAATCCCGCGCATATCGAAAAGGTGCTGAAAGAGCTGTCGCTGTGGGAGCGGAGGAACAGTCGGATGATGACGCTCTCGGGCGGCATGAAGCGGCGGGTGCTGATCGCCAAGGCGCTTTCGCACGAGCCGCAAATCCTGTTCCTCGACGAGCCGACGGCCGGCGTCGATGTCGAGCTGCGCAAGGACATGTGGGACGTCGTGCGCGCCCTGCGCGCGTCCGGCGTCACCATCATCCTGACGACGCATTATCTCGATGAGGCCGAGGAGATGGCCGACCGGATCGGCGTCATCAACAAGGGCGAGATCGTTCTGGTCGAGGAGAAGACCACGCTGATGCGCAAGCTCGGCAAGAAGCAGCTGACGCTCGAGCTGCACAGGCCGCTGGATGCGGTTCCCGCCGCGCTCGCGGACCATCAGCTGCGGCTCGCCGCCGACGGCGCCGAGCTGATCTATACCTACGACACGCAAGGCGAACGCACCGGCATCACCGCGCTGCTGAAGGACCTGAACTCTCGCCGGAATCAGATTCAAGGACCTGCACACGACGCAAAGCTCCCTCGAGGACATCTTTGTTGATCTGGTGGGGCGACGGCAATGAATGTCCGGGCGGTCAGCGCGATCTACCGGTTTGAAATGGCGCGCATGCGCCGGACGCTCTTTCAAAGCGTCGCCTCCCCGGTGATATCCACCTCACTCTATTTCGTGGTGTTCGGGGCGGCGATCGGCTCGCGCATCGCGCAGATCGAGGGCGTGACGTACGGCGTCTTCATCGTGCCGGGGCTGATCATGATGATGCTGCTGACGCAGAGCGTCACGAACGCGTCGTTTGGCATCTACTTCCCGCGGTTTGTCGGCACCATTTACGAAATCTTGTCGGCGCCGGTGTCGGCTTTCGAAATTGCGCTCGGCTATGTCGGCGCCGCCGCGACCAAGTCGATCATTCTGGGATTGCTCGTGCTGGTGACCGCCGGCCTGTTCGTGCCGCTGCGCATCGCGCATCCGGTCTGGATGCTCGTGTTCCTTGTCCTGACGGCGGTGACCTTCAGCCTGTTCGGATTCATCATCGGCGTCTGGGCGGACAGTTTCGAGAAGCTGCAGGTGATCCCGTTGCTGGTGATCACGCCGCTGACCTTTCTCGGCGGCAGCTTCTATTCGATCGACATCCTGCCGCCGGTCTGGCGGACGGTCACGCTGTTCAATCCGATCGTTTATCTGGTGAGCGGCTTCCGCTGGAGCTTCTTCGAGGTCGCCGACGTGCACGTAGGCGTCAGCTTTGCGATGACGCTCGTATTTCTTTTCCTGTGCCTGGCGACGGTGTGGTGGATTTTCAAGACCGGTTATCGCCTCAAGAGCTGAGCCCCGAAGTCAGCGCCGGTCGCTGCCGCCGCCGCTCTGCTGCATGCGCGTGTCGTCGAGCCGCGCCTTGCTGAGTCGAGAGGCGCGGCCGGACGCTCTCGGCTCAGCGCGACTCACAACGAGGTCGGCGCACGGGCATCGATTGCGCACAAGCTTGTGATGGCGCGGGGAGAACCCGCCGCCCGGCGCCCCGTATCTGCGGCAGGTGCGGCGGAGCTCGCCCATCGCAGATCATCAGGAGGATTCCATGTCGCTTGCCAAGATCGCGCTGTTTGTCTTCGGTTTCGCCGCTGTTCTCGTCGCGGGGAGCGTCAACGCCGACGCCGCCCGCGCGAGCCGCACCGGTTGGTCGAACTCCTATTATCCGGGCGGCATGGTCCCTGCGGACGAGGAAGCGCGGTTCGATCGCGCCAAGGGCGTCATCCAGTAGGCCTGACACCGCGGGTCTCGCCGACCGGGCAGAACGGCTGGCTCCTGCCGGCCGTTCGATCCTTATGGAAGAGAACTATTCGTTTCCGGCGGCAGATCGTCGTCGCGCATGACCAGAAAGATCAGGCTGGCGTATAGGATCACCACGAAATGGAACGCGTCAGGCACGGCGTCCCACCGGTGCGACATCCACATCCCGAACCATTCGCCGGCGATCGTCACGAAGCCGAGCTGCCAGAGCAGGATGCCGAGCGCTAGCCCGGACACGGACATTGTCTTGGCTCGGTTGAAGGCGCTGCCTTCGGCGCGGATCACGCGCAGCAGGCGATAGCCGCCGAGCCAGCACAGCACCGCGATCGCCGTTTCGATGGCGATGATGAGTAGATAGGCGGCCTGCTGCAGCGCCGGTCGGTGATGGCGCGATAGCGGATCGTGGAACTGGGGAAGATCGTGTCCATCGCGAGCACGTGTCGGACGAATTCGAGATTCGTCCCGTAATCGGTGACATTGCCGAAAACGATCAGGCTTGCGTGCAACGCAAAGGCAGCGACCAGAGCGATCTTGGCGATGCGAATGGCGAGCGCCGGATTGTCTCATCGACCTCGCCGCTGTTGAGCGAACGCACGCAAGTGCTGGACTCAAACTGTTGAGTGCGCGGCGTTAAATGGATCGCGCATCCGTAATGCTACGAATCGAGGCGTCCGTAGTGATCCGAATGAATGGCAAGTGACATTGCCCAAGTGCCGCCTCACTTTTTGTTTACCAAACGGACCATCAACTTGCCGCCGAAGCACGGGGGTGTGGGGCGCCAAGCCACGATGGCAAAGATGAATCGGCGCGTTCCGATTTCATCATTGCCGTCGTGGGATTGGTGGCGATTTCAAAAGCCTCTCGGAATCGCTCAGCAAGACAACGGGTCGTGAACGATGCCGCGTACGCGCGGCGCGGTCGGAGCTGCGCACGCAGTCTCTGCGGGCGCTTCGTTTTACGCGACGTTAACCATGTTTTTGCAACGTGGTTGATGACGAGCCAAGGGGCACACTTCGGCTTAACCAAATCTCGCAAAAAACAGCACGTGTGTGAGGTGTGACGCATCGCGCAGGAGGCGTTGGCTTGGGCTTGCGAATGCAATCGTCGCCTAGACGGCCGCTGGGGCTCACCGCTCCTTTCGGCTTCGCCATGCTGACTTTCGTCGCAATGCCGGCGTCCGTCGGTTATCAGGATCTCGCCTCGACCATTGCGCAACGTTCTTCGCTTAGCGAGCGCTGGCGCGACCACGTCTTCAAGTCTCCGTTCGGAACCATTCACGCAGCCACCTTCAGTTTTCCACGTCCGGTCGGGACCAGCATTCCCGAACCGCTGGGCGAACGGCTCGCGAGCCTTGAGGTCGGGGCGTCCGACGTCACCAGCGCGATCCCGTTGCGCACCTTGCTCGACTTGAGCCAATCCGCGCCCAGCGAGGAGTTCACCGCCATTAATCGGTCGCGCAAGGGCGACCGCCTGGTCAGCCGCGCCACGGCTGAAGGCAAACACAATCAGGAGCAGGCGAGCGTTCGCGTGTCGACGCCGCCAATGAAGCCGGCTGCAGAGATGGCGGGCGCCGAGCCGGCCCGCGCAGAGCTTGCGGCCGCGGCGCTCCCCGCAACAACACCGGACACGGCGGCCAATGAGCGGCCGGCCGTTATTGCAGCGCTCCCGCCATCGTCCGAACGTACGACGATCGAAAGCGCCACGGAGCAGAGCACTCGGAGTTCACCGGTAGCGACCGCGCCAACAGCGAGCGCACCGGCGGTGACAACCGCGCCCGCAACGACGACGCCTGCGATCGTCGCCGCACCGACGGTCGTCGCGCCATCCGCCTGGGACGACGCCGCCCAACCAGTTCCGACCGATGAGGCGTTTGCCTCCGCGTCAATGGCTTGGTTTGGTGCGACCACAGAGCCGGCCGCCGCGGAACCGAAGTCTGAACCCACCTATGTAGTCGCGAGCGCTTCTCCCGAGATCGAACTGCCGCGACCGGCTGCACCGAAGGTCGAGGTCGCGATTGCTCGTCCGCAAGAGCGGTCCGAGCCGCCGGCGAGAATCGCCGAAGCGGCGCTTGCTCCGCAGGCAAAGCCCGAATCCGCTTACGTGGTCGCGAGCGCTTCTCCCGAGATCGAACTGCCGCGACCGGCCGCGCCGAAGGCCGAGATCGCGATTGCGCGTCCGCAGGAGCGGTCCGAACCGCCCGTCGACAAGCGGTTCAGCGACACCGAATCTTACCGCCCCGATACCGCGGCGCCCACGCTCGGCGAAACCGTGACTCTGCCGGTGCGCACCGCTCGCATCTATTTTGGCGCCGAGCCGCTGGCCGACCTGCGTGGCGGCCTGGAGGCGTGGAGGCCGGGCGCAGCGTCTTTGGCCGCGCCGCCAAGCGATTTCGATGATGAGGCGGAGGTGCGGCTTGCCGCGCTGCATCCTGATGGCGGCGAGACGATCGTCAGCAAGGGCGTCGTCCCGGGCGATGGACGGTCGCTGCTGAGCCCGGCTGAACGGCTCGGCCTCTTCGGCGAGGAACGCCAGAAGGCCGAGAAGTGCTTGGCCGACGCCGTCTACTTCGAATTGCGCGGCGAGCCGGTTCGCGGCCAGATCGCGGTCGCGCAGGTGATCATGAACCGCGTCTTCTCCGGTTACTATCCGACCACGGTGTGCGGCGTCGTCTATCAGAACGCGCATCGCCGCCTGGCCTGCCAGTTCACCTTCGCTTGCGACGGCATCCCCGACAAGATTACCGAGCCGGATGCGTGGGAGCGTGCGAAAACCATTTCGCGTGAGAACTCTCGACGGCAAGCACTGGCTGCCCGATGTCGGCAAGGCGACCCACTACCACGCCTATTGGGTGCGTCCGCATTGGGTTCGCACGATGCACAGGCTCGACAAGATCGGCGTCCACACCTTCTACCGCCCGCGCAATTGGGGCGACGGCGCCGCCCAGCCCATGTGGGGCGACGCCGAACTCGCCGTGGCGCCCGCCGAGCCGCTCTGACCTCCGTTTGTCGGAAGCCGCGCCGCCGTTGAGGCGGCTGGCTTTCGCGTGCCCGATCGATCGAAATCTTTCACTGCCTAATTCCCTCCCGCGTCCGGCGTGCTTTGCACGACGAGTTGATCCTTCGCGCGCCTCCCCATGCTGATGGCCGACCTGTTGTGCCCGGAGCATGCTTTGCGGCCGCGACGTGTTCGGTCCCTGACGCCCTTGTGCGCCCTTCGGCGGGGCGATTTACTGTGGCCGATCGGAGCAACCGTTGGGTCGGACAACAGGGGGATTCGCGTGGCCAGTTTCAAGGCAATCGTCATTCGCAAGGACAATGGCGGGCAGACTGCGGCGCTGTCCGACTTTGATGAGAACGACCTGATGGAAGGCGACGTCACCTTTCGCGTCGAATGGTCGACTATCAATTACAAAGACGGGCTGGCGGTGACCGGCAAAGCCCCGGTCGTGCGGCGGTTTCCCATGATCGCCGGCATCGATGCGGCCGGCACGGTCGAATCCTCCGCTCATCCCGAATGGAAACCCGGAGACAAGGTGATCCTGAACGGGTGGGGTTGCGGGGAAACCCATCTCGGGGGCTATGCCGAAAAGGTACGCTGCAAGGGCGATTGGCTCGTTCCCCTGCCGCCGACCATGACGACCCGCAACGCGATGGCGATCGGCACCGCCGGGTACACCGCGATGCTCGCGGTGCTGGCGCTCGAGCGCCAGGGCGTCACGCCCGACCGCGGGCCGGTGATCGTGACCGGCGCCGCCGGGGGCGTCGGTTCGGTCGCGGTCGCCATCCTCGCCAAGCTCGGGCATCGCGTGATCGCCTCGACCGGGCGTCCGCAAGAAGCCGACTATCTCAAACAGTTGGGCGCAGCCGAGGTAATTTCCCGCCAGGAGCTGACCGGGCCGGTCCGGCCGCTCGGAAAAGAACGCTGGGGGGGAGGGGTCGACACGGTCGGGTCCGTGACGCTCGCCAATGTCCTATCGATGGCCCGTTACGGCGGGGCGATCGCGGCATGCGGGCTTGCCGGCGGGATGGATCTGCCGACCAGCGTGGCCCCGTTCATTCTGCGCGGAGTTTCGCTTTTGGGGATCGATTCTGTGATGTGTCCGCAACACTCGCGAAGAGATGCGTGGAAACGGTTGGAAATCGACCTCGATTCGAGGAAATTGGAAAAAATGGTCGAACAAATTGGCCTTGACGACGTTATAGGCGGTGCACGGCGCATCATGGAAGGCACTGTGCGGGGTCGTATCGTAGTCAGGATCGAATAAGCGCGTTCAGACTTTGGCGACGATCTGAGCGCAGGGGGATTTGGGCCGTTGAGGTCCGCCGTCTCGGTCGCCGTCACGCGCGGGGGGGCCGCCATGCGTCTATGCCGTTTGCTTCTGTTATCCGCCATGTTTGCTGCCGCGGGCGCGGTGGCTGCCAATGCCGCGCCGCTTCGCCCCGACGAAGCCAAGCGCTTCGTCGCCGGAAAGTTGTTCTCCTATACCTGCTTCGACGGCACGCGCGGGGTCGGGCGCATCTATGCCGATGGCGCGGTGGTGGGAACCATGCAAGCGCCGGGAAAGCCGGCGCGGTTCGTCGCCATGCCGGTCGGCACGATCAAAGTGACCTCGTCATCCATCTGCGCGTCCCTGCGCGGCTCCCTGTTCGAGCCGTGCTTCGACCTGGTGCAGACGAGCCGGACGAGCTTTCGCGGTTCGATCAGCGGTCTCGGCTTCGCCTATTGCGATTTCGTCCGGCGCGATCCCCGCGTTGAGATGACGTCGGGAGCGCGCGACGCCACGCCGCCCAAGTTGCGGCCGACCGCGTCCGGCGCCGCGACGCAGGCCGCCCCGACCGCCGTTCCGGCAACCCCGCAGCCCGCGCTTGCTCCCGAGAAGGCCGCGCCTGCGGTGACAAGTCAGAACCTGCCTCCGCCTTCCGCCGCCGAAGTGTCGGCGCCGGTGCAGTCGGCTGTGGTCACCCTCGAATAGCAAGTCGGCGAAGCGACCGCCGCGCTCCCTGCGCACTCCCGCGCCGTCAATCGATATCGACGCGGAACGGCAGCGCCTCGGAGTAACACGGGGTGTATGGCGACATCGCGTTGACTGCGGCGAGCATCCGCCCCTTCCGCTTAAGCTGGTGGTCGGCGAGCGAGACGATGCGCCGGTTGGGGAGCGCAGTCGGCGAAGCGCGCCGCACGGCGAGCGCGACAGCGTGCTCATCGCGGTGCGGGGCAAGCGCGCAGGCGGCGACGAAGGCCGCTGCGCTCGATCGGCTGATGCCGGCATGGCAATGGACGACGAGCGGGTTGGCGCGGTCCCAGCCGCGCACGAAGTCGAGCAGCTGCTCGACGTGATAGGCCTGCGGGAGAATATAGCCGTCGAGCGGCGCGCTGATATCGTCCATGTCCAACCAGAGATGGTTGGCTTGCTCGATTTCCTTCGGCAGCTCGACCGGATAGCTCCGAGTGATCAGGCTGACGACGTGACTAGCGCCGGTCGCGGCCACGGTCTCGGGCAGGCGCGCGAGCGAGCAGACGTGGATCATCCTGCGGTCTCCAGCGATTTTTCCTCTCGTTAGCGCCCGTATGTGACGGCATCAAGCCGCCGCGAGCTTCGCAAAGCGGTCGAGAAAGCGCCGCTCGGCGGTTTCCGCCGGCCATGGCGTGAGATAGTCGCGCTCTATCCGCTGCGCCAGGACGGGGCGCGCTCCGAAAAACCGGCGAGCCTCTGCGACGGTGAAGCCGGCGAGGCGCGTCGCTTCCAGGAAAGCCGCACCGCGGTCCGCCGTCTTGACGATCCGCACCACCTCGTCGGGCAATTCCGGCGGCAGGCCGAAGCGGAGATGGATCGCGGTGAGCAGGCGCTTCTCCACCGCCTTGTAAGCGCCGCCGATTACCGCCTTGAAGGGCGAGATCATGTCGCCGATGACGTATTCCGGCGCATCGTGCAGGAGGAGCGCGAGGCCGAGCCGCCGGTCGACCGCGCCGACGCGCCGGCGCGCGATTTCCTCAACCAGGAGCGTGTGCTGGGCGACGGAAAAGATGTGCGCGCCGATCGTCTGGCCGTTCCAGCGGGCCACCCGCGCGAGCCCATGCGCGATGTCCTCGATCTCGACGTCGAGCGGGGAGGGGTCGAGCAAGTCGAGCCGGCGTCCCGACAGCATGCGCTGCCACGCGCGCGGAGCTGCGCCCTCGACGTCCGGGCGTGCGGCGGCTTTGGCTGCGGCCGCCGCGCGGCGCGGGATAGTCCCGGCCCTCCCCCCTCCCGATGTCCGTTTTGCCGCCATCAGGTCTTACCTCCCCCCTTGAGGGGGAGGTCGGATCGCGAAGCGATCCGGGAGGGGGGTCCACTAACGCGACCGCCATCGCGAAAATACCCCCCACCCCAACCCTCCCCCTCAAGGGGGGAGGGAGTGTGCGCGTTAGCTATGTCATGGAGAGGCAACGATCGGGCCTTTCGTCAGCGATGCGCAAGCGCCATGCCGATGGCAACCGACCAGGTGGTCATTGACCATGCCGACCGCCTGCATGAAGGCATAGACAATGGTGGGCCCGCAGAACTTGAAGCCCCGGCTCGCCAATTCCTTGGAAATGGCGCGCGACAGCTCCGTCTCCGCAGGGATCTCCGCCGTCGTGCGGAACCGGTTGACGCGCGGGCGTCCATCGACGAAGCCCCATAGCAGCGCGCCAAAGCCGGGCCCCTTGTCCATGATGTCGAGCCAGGCGCGGGCGGAGCCGACCGCCCCTTCGATCTTGGCGCGGTTGCACACGATGCCTTCGTTGCGCATCAGCGCCTCGACCTTGCGGGCATTGTAACGGGCGATCGCTTCCGGCGCGAAGCCATCGAAAGCGCGGCGGAAGTTCTCGCGCTTGCGCAAGATGGTGATCCAGGACAGGCCCGCCTGGAAGCCGTCGAGCACGAGTTTCTCGAACAGCGCGCGGTCGGCGTATTCGGGAACCCCCCATTCCTCGTCGTGATAGGCGAGGTACAGCGGGTCCTGTTTCGGCCAGGGACAACGGGCGAGGCCGTCAGGATGGAGAAGAGGGGCGGTCATCCCGCCGCCTGTTCCGTGAAGGGCCAGGCGAAGCTCGCCCAAGCGGGCTTGACCGGGTGCAGGCTTGCTTTTCCCACCGCGAGCGACAAGCCCGCCCCCATGGCGTCGGCGACGCGATCGAGGCGGAGCAGAGCGAGCCCACGGCCGTCCGCGGCCGAGCCCATCACGCCGACGGTCTTGTCGCCAACGAGGACCGGCGCGCCCGGTTCGGGCGCTGCGCCCTCGATGCGGACAGGGACGACGCGGCTGCGCACATTGGCGCGGTGCTGCATGCGCGACACCACCTCCTGGCCGACATAGCAGCCCTTGTCGAAGTCGACGCCGTTGAGCTGGTCCATGTCCGCTTCGTGCGGGAAGGCATCGCCGTAGGCGAAGTCGCAGCCGCCGCGCGGCACCCCGAGCGCGACCCGATGGGCCTGGTAGGCGGAGAGATCGACGAGCGCGGCGCCTTGCTCGCGGGCCATCGCGCCGGCAAGGCTTGGCTTGATGATCGCGCGAAACCCGAGCGGGGCGAACCGCGGATCGACGAACCACGGCGCGGCGGCGGCGCGCCCGATCGATGCTTCTGCGCCCGATGCGTCCGCCGTCCGCTCGTCCCACAAAGCGAGCACGGCCGCCGCATCGCTTGCGTCCTCGATCATCACCTTGGCGCGCAGCTTGTAGAAATTAAGCTTGGCGACAAGGGAAGCCACGAGCGTCCGCTCGCAGTCGAGCAGGAAGCAGGGGCCCTGCGGCGTCTCTTCTTGAACCACCAGCAGGTCGGCGACGATCTTTCCCTGCGGGGTCAGCAGCGCGGCGTAGCGCGGCGTCGCCTGCGTCATCGCCTCGATGTCGGTGGTGAGCAGCCCATGCAGGAATCGGCGCGCGTCCGCGCCCAAAACCTTGACGACGCCGCGATCGGAAAGAAGGGCCGCTTGCATGACCACCCGCATTCGCCTCGGTCCGGCGCGATATCCGCCAAGATACCCGCGGGGTCGAGACGCTGCAGCGGAAGGGGCCGGACGACCGCCGCCAAGGTAGGTCGGCCGCGGGTGCGCCTCAAGGGCCGGCGCCCGCGGCGCTTTGCTACTGCTTCCGCCGACGCAAGGAAAACTCGCCGGAGGAAATGCGCTTCGGCAGGCTGGCGGCAAACCGCGCCGTTTCCTCCTCGCCGTAGGCGGCGACGAGTTCGGTCATGGTGACGAAGAGCGACACCTGGGCCATGCACGCGGCGTCGATGCCGTCCAGCCAGGCATCCATCCAGGCCTCTTTGACGTGGCCGAGGGCGACCTTCTTCTGGTCTTGATCGGATTTCGGCTTGTTGGCGCCTTGCGCGATGATCGACATGTCCGATCCCCCGGCCGTTGTTCGGACAAATGTCTTAACACGTTCCGGCGTGCGGACCAGCCAATCCTCAACAAAGGGTTAACGCAGGGGTAGTTCGCGCCCCTGAAATTAACTCAATTCGCGTAGCGGGCGGTAACCTCTCGGGAAATCTTCGCGCCTTCCTGGAGGTAGCGGCGGATCGCGACCTCCGCGGGCGGCGTGCAGGTGCGGTAGCTCTGCTGATAGGTGCTATAGCCGCGGTTGAAGTTCAGGATCATCTGCGAGCGGCGCGACCCGCTTGGCGCTTCCGCGTCGATCAGCGCCTGCATCTCGTTGCGCCACTTCGGACCTTCATTGGCCCCGCACAGCGCGCGCAGATAATGCAACGCGCCGAGGATTTCCGACAGGCGGCGCAGGTCGTTGTCGTACGGCGTCGCCTGGCCGGCGGCGGGAAGGCCGCTGCCGAGCAACGACAGACACAGACAGGCGGACATGAGGGCGCGTTTCATGACGGTCGCTTCTTGTTGATCCATCCTCTATGGGGCGCAAAGGCGTCAGCCGCAAGGCGAAAAACCCTGGTGGTTCAGTCGCCCCCCGCAAGCGATCGGAGCAGCGCACGCGCGACGGCGACGATCTGCGGCAGCCCATCGGTGGTCGCGAGGCTCGCTACCCGGTCGGGATCGAGCCACAGATAGCCGTCGAGCTCGTCGTTGAGGCGCGGCTCGCCCGCCTGCCAGCGCGCCGCGAAAGCGAGAATGACGAAATGGCGCTCGACCCGGCCGTCGTCGTCGCGCGCGATCACCTCGCGATGGCCGGCGATCGCCACCGGCTCGACCGACAGCGCCGTCTCCTCCGCAACCTCGCGCACGACAGCCTCGACGAGCGTTTCGCCGGCTTCCACCCCGCCGCCGGGCAGCGTGTACAGCCCGTGCGCCGGCGGGCGCGCCCGGCGCACCAGCAACACCTCGCCGTCGCGAAACACGGCGGCGCTGACGGCCAGGATAGGGCGAGGCGGGTAGGAACGGCTGTTCATGTCGAAAGGCTGTGCTCATATATGGGAATAGCCATGCATCGCATGACGCGGGCAAGTAATCATGATAGCCCGTCCGGCAGGCAGGCCGGTCTGCGCGGGCGCCGAGTGGGCCGGTCTGCTCCGCTCCGCCCTTACGAAGCTCGCCCGCCGGGGCATCCTAACACGGCGGCGCGACAAGGACTTTCGCATGTGCGGCCGCTACGCCATCACCTCCGCGCCGGAGGCCATGCGCGCGCTCTTCCGCTACCGCGAGGAGGACCGCTTTCCGCCCCGCTACAACGTGGCGCCGACGCAGCCCATCCCGGTCGTGCGCAGCGTCCAGGGCAAGCCGAGCTTCGCCCTCATGCGGTGGGGGCTGATCCCGTCCTGGGTGAAGGACCCGGGCGTGTTCTCGCTCCTCGTCAATGCGCGCGGGGAGGGGGTCAACGACAAGCCCGCGTTCCGCTATGCGATGAAGCGGCGGCGCTGCCTTGTTCCCGCCGACGGTTTTTACGAATGGAAGGACGAGGGCGGCCGCAAGCGCCCCTATTTCGTGCGCAAGAAGGGCGGCGGGCCGATCGCCTTTGCCGGGCTGTGGGAGACCTGGACGGGCCCGGACGGCGAGGAGATGGACACGGTGTGCATCGTCACCACACAGGCGAACCGCCTGCTCGCGCCGATCCATGATCGCATGCCGGTGATCGTCGCGCCCGAGGCCTTCGACTTCTGGCTCGACTGCGACCGGGTCGACGCGCTGACTGCGGCGGCCCTGATCGCGCCTGCGCCCGACGCGATGCTGGAAGCCTACGAGGTCTCGCTTGCCGTCAACCGCACGGCCAACGATTCGCCGGCGCTGATCGAGCCGCTGGCGGCGGGGCAGGGGGCCGGCGCGGCGGGGCATGCAGAGACTTCGGCCCGGCTGTCTCAGCACGCCGCACGCAAGCCGAAGCCGGATGACGGCCAGGCCGAACTGTTTTGATGCCTTCCGGATTTGCGTTAGCAGGCAAAGCATGCTCCGGCCGTCGGATCGCGTGGGCGCAGGGGAGGTCTCTAATCCCGGAAAGCATTGTGTTTACTGGATCGCCCGCAAGCGGGCGATGACGGCAGGAAAGATTGATCGATTCGGGGACCCAGCAACACGAAGACCTGGATTCCCGCTTTCGCGGGAATGGGTGGACCAGATCAGCTTGGACCCCAGAAGCTGTCGATCGGCGGCACTTCTTGACGCGGATCAATGCCGGATGTCCCAGGTTGAACACGACTTCTCGCATGGACTGGCAGCCCATATCGACAGCGCCACACGATAACGACATTGAAGTCTGCGTTATCGAGGGGGAGCCGCATGTGCTCATTGGCGCTTGTCGCCTCACCCAAGCCGGTTGGATTAACGCGCACACCAAGCGCTTGCTGAACATTCATCCGACCCACTGGCGCGAACTGCGGCCCAGCCAGGGCTGCCTGTCCGAGACTTAAGACTTCAAAAGCCAGGGAGAGCGGCCCCCGTGCGAGGGTCTGCCGTTTGACCTATCGCAAGGCGCCCGCTCCGTCATGCGCTCACACCGGCCGATACATCACCAGCGCATCGACAAAACCTTGGGTCGGGTGCGCAAACGCGCCGGGCAGGCGGCCGACGATGGAAAAGCCCATCGTCTGCCAGAGGCGCACCGCGCGCGCGTTGGTCGCAATCACGAAATTGAACTGCATGGCGCGGAAGCCGCGTTCCTTTGCGCGGGCAAGCGAATGCGCGCACATCGCGCGCGCCACGCCGCGGCCGGTCGCGCCCGTTGCGACCATGTAGCCGCAATTGGCGACATGCGCGCCGCCGCCCGCATGGTTCGCGCGCAGATAATAGGTCCCGACGATGTCATCGGGCTCGCCGGCGACGTGCACCTCGTGCTGCGGCGAAAGCCAATAGGCGAGCGCCGCGTCCCGGCTCATATCGCGCGGCAAGGGATAGGTTTCCCCGGCGCGGATCACGGGTTCCAGAATCCGCCAGATCGGCTCTTCGTCCTCAGAACTTGCCGGGCGGATGCTCATCTGGATTCATAATACGGCTGGCGGAAGGCGATCCGCCAAGCCCGCCCGATGGGAAGACCGCGATGTCGCTGCGAACAGTGACGCTTGCGCTGACAGTCGTTGTGATTTTGGCGGCTCTTTCGCCCGCTAGAGCCGCGTACCATGGCAGCGCCGCGGCGGCTGACCATGCTGCGCGCAAACGCGCCTATGCGGAATGCGATCTGCGGCTGTCGCACTTGCCGAAATATCGCGGCGGGCCGCAGCGCTACCTCGCGATCGAGGGCTGCGTCCAGGATCTGATGCGGCGGCGATGAGCGCCGGCCGTAGCGCTCAAGTCGGCTGGCGGGGCTTTGCAAGCGCGCAGGGCGAGCGCGGCCGCCTTCAGGAGTGCGCCGCGATCGCGCCGGCGAGATTGGGAATCTCGACCTCGATTTCGAGCGTGGAGACGGCGGCACCACGGTCCATCTTGACCTGCACCCTGTCCGGCTCGAGCTCGACGTGGCGCGAGATCGCGGCGATGATCTCCTCTTTCAGAACCGCGATCAGGTTCGAGCGGCCGAGCGCGGATCGTTCGTGCGCGAGAAGAATCTGCAGACGCTCGCGCGCAACCGGCGCGGAGTGGTCTTGTTTCGCGACCGGCGCGAAGGGGCTTCGCTTGAAGAATACCGACCAATTCATCATGCCGCTCTCCGTCCGAACAGCTTGGTGAAAAGCCCGCGCTTGTCGTTCGGGACGGTCACATCAAGCTGCTCGCCCATCAACCGCCGGGCCGCTTCCTGATAGGCGCGGGCAGGCGCGCTCGCCGGATTGTTGAGGACGACTGGCGTCCCGAGATTGGAGGCGCGCAGCACCTCCTCGCTCTCCGGAATGATGCCGAGCAGTGGTAAAGAAAGGATTTCCAGCACGTCGGGGATGTTAAGCATCTCGCCGCGCGAGGCGCGCGCGGGATCGAATCGCGTGATCAGGATGTGCTTGTCAATCCGCTCGCCGCGCTCCGCCCTGACCGTCTTGGAGTCGAGCAGTCCTATGATGCGATCGGAATCGCGCACCGAGGACACTTCCGGATTGGTGACGATGACAGCGGCGTCGGCGTGCCGCATCGCGAGCGTCGCGCCGCGTTCGATGCCGGCCGGGCTGTCGCACAGGATCCAGTCGAAGCGCGTGCGCATCTCCTCGATTACGTGCGCGACGCCCTCGTCGGTCAGCGCTTCCTTGTCACGGGTTTGCGAAGCGGGCAGCAGCCAGAGCGTTTCCACCCGCTTGTCGCGGATGAGCGCCTGATGCAGCTTGACCGCTCCTTGGACGACATTGATGAGGTCGAACACCACCCGGCGCTCGGCGCCGAGCACGAGGTCGAGATTGCGCAGCCCGACGTCGAAGTCGACGACCGCGACCCGCTGTCCGGCCTGCGCCAACGCCATCCCCAGACCGGCGGTGGACGTGGTCTTGCCGACCCCGCCCTTGCCCGATGTCACGACTACCACTTTGGCCATAATTGTCCCTTCTCCGCTGCACTATTCAAGGGCTGCGATCAGCATCGCGTTTCCGTCAAGCCAGGCTTGCACCGGCCGGTTTCGCAGTCCGGCGTCGAGGTCGTCGATCGTCCGGTAATAGCCGCCAATCGCCAGCAACTCGGCTTCGATCTTGCGGCAGAAAATGCGCGCTTTTGCGTTGCCGTTCGCGCCAGCCAGCGCGCGTCCGCGCAGCGCGCCGTAAATATGAATGGAGCCGCCCGCGACGATTTCGGCTCCCGACCCGACCGAACCGAGCACCACGACGTCGCCGTTCGGATAGTAGATGGTTTGGCCGGAGCGGACCGGCGTTTCCACGAGCAGCGAGCTGGGCGGCGGCTCCGGGGCTTTGGGTGGCGGGGCGGGTTGTTCCTTGGTCTCCGGCGCGGGGGGGCGGACCATTTCTCCGCCCGAAGCCGGTCGGCCGCTGGTGAGCACAGGCGGCAGCCCGGGGCCGATCTCGGCGGAATCCGCACCTTCGATCCCCATAATGCGGATGTTGCGCGCCTCGAGCTCCTTGATCAGGTGCCGAATGTCGGCCGTGCCGAGAGACGAATTGGCGAGATCGAGCACGGCAGGCCGATCGACGAAAAATCCCGAGGAACGATCGATCGCCGCGTCGAGGTCGACCAGCCAATCGGCGACGGGTGCCTCCGGCGCGAGCGCGAAAGCGAGATAGGATCGGCCGCGGAATCGAACGGGACGCGGGCGAGCTTGGCTTTGCACGGCGTTCCTTGCTTGTCGCAGCTCCAGATGCGGACGGCGCGGCTTGTGCTCGGAGGGCGCAAAGAGCCCCGCCCTTGCCGCACGACCACGCTACGCGGGCGGCGAAGGAGCCGGGTGATTCGCCCCGCGTGTTTGCTGCCGGATCATGCTGACAGGAGTGATTCGCGTAAAGCATGTTAACGGCTGATTTAGCGAAATCGTCCCCGCGATTGCGGTGAGGGCGGCGCCACTCGACCCGCGACGCGGCCTTTTATTATGGTGCGGCTCTTGTTTTGGAGCATGTGGTTCCGATGAGACACATTGATTGTTGCGCGATCGCAACGGCCGCTCTGCTTGCGGGGACGGCTGCAAGCCTCGCCGAATCTCCGCGCCCCGCCGACTTCGTTGATGCGGCGAGCATGGTCAAGCCGCTCGCCGTCGAGCTGCGTTATTTCACTCCTCATAATTTTGTCGGCGCGCGAGTGGACGGTTACGAGAAGCCGGTCTGCCTGCTGACCAGGCCGGCGGCGACGGCGCTCGCCGCCGTCGCGCAAGACATTGCTCCGCTCGGGCTTGGCTTGAAGGTGTTCGACTGTTACCGGCCGGCGCGGGCGGTCGCTCACTTCGTCAGATGGGCGAAGGATCTGAATGATCAGAAGGAGAAGCCGGAGTTCTATCCGGATGTCGACAAGCGGGATTTGTTTCGGCTGGGCTACATCGCCGACAAATCCTCGCATTCGCGCGGCTCGACGGTCGACTTGACGTTGGTAGAGCTTGGCGCCGGCCGCGAGGTCGACATGGGGACGCCGTTCGATTTCTTCAGTCCCAGGTTCTGGCCGGACGACGCATCCGTCGCAAGCGTTCAACGTGAAAACCGGAACCGTCTGCGTCATGCCATGGAGCGCCACGGCTTTATGCCATACGACCGCGAATGGTGGCATTTCACCTTGAAAAATGAGCCATTTCCCGCGCGGAGCTTTGATTTCCCCGTGCAATAAAGGGAAATGCCGCGGAGGAATCCTCTCGCTAGGCGCTGCTGAGGCTAGCTGTCGGCGCTCAACCTCCGCGGGCGTCTCGCCGAATGAGTTTTGCCCCGTAGCCGAATGGTTTTGTCCCGTAAAAGAAAAAGGCCGCCATTGAGGCGGCCTTACGCCAGCCGATCCGAAGACCTAGCGGCGACGTCGAACAGATTGGGGGGCTGGGGGGTTAACCTGTCCGACGCCACTACAATGCGGCGCCAATGGATTGGTTCCCGCCGAACCAGGAAAAATCTTCCGACCAAAAAGGGCGGCGGCCTCGCGCCGAGCCGGCGTTTTCGCGGTTGTCGGTGTGGTCGGGGACGGAATTACTGCCGATATTGCTGCAGACGGGTGGTCCGTAGCCCGGCGAGGCCATGGCGGTCGATCGAGCACTGCCAGGCGAGGAATTCCTCGACCGTCAAGGTGTACCGGCTGCAGGCTTCCTCGAGCGATAGGAGTCCGCCGCGGACGGCCGCGACGACCTCCGCCTTTCGGCGAATGACCCAGCGCTTGGTTCCCGGGGCGGGCAGATCGGCGATAGTGAGAGGGCTGCCGTCTGGACCGATGACGTATTTCACCCTCGGCCGATGGGGCTCTGTCATGGACGCACTCACGCGACAAAAACTGACCAATGCGCGTAAACCTTACTCGCTCCGGTTTAAGATTTGCCTAAGCGTTCGTAAAAAAAGGAGAAACGTCCGTGCCGCGCGTCGTTCAGAATTTTTGGTGGGCGCGCCCGACCAGCATGGACGCGACACTTCGCGTGGAGCGCTGGTTCGTCGTCGTGGACAGTTTCTAATTCTCGGCCCCCGGAGGTTGTCGCCCTAAAGAGGAAGCAGGAGGACCGGATCGAATCAGCGGGATTTCATCGGCTTGGACAGGCGGGGCCGAACCGGCGAGGCCGGAGCTTGGGCGATTGACCGAGTTCCCGTGACGGCCTGGGCGCTGGCGAGAGAGCGGCCCTATACCTATAGTAAGAGCGAACAAGCCATGTGGCGGCGCCAACCTGCGCGATCAGGCGGCCCCGCTTGAGGAGCGCGGCGAAGGCTGCGTTGGCCATGGACAACAGTTTGGATGTCGAAGGGCGCCCGCAGGAAACGCGCGTGGTCGTGGCCATGTCGGGCGGGGTCGACTCCTCAGTCACGGCCGCTCTCCTGAAAGCGGAGGGGTATGACGTCGTCGGGGTGACGCTGCAGCTCTACGATCACGGCGCGGCGGCGCATCGGCCGGGCGCGTGCTGCGCCGGTCAGGACATCCATGATGCGCGGATGGTGGCGGCCAAGATCGGCATCCCGCATTACGTGCTCGACTATGAGAGCCGCTTCAAGCAGGAGGTGATCGACCGCTTCGCCGAGAGTTATGTCTGCGGCGAGACGCCGATCCCCTGCGTCGACTGCAACCAGGCCATCAAGTTTCGCGATCTCCTGGTGACCGCGCGCGAACTCGGCGCAAAAGTGCTTGCGACAGGGCATTACGTCGCCTCCCGCCGCCGCCCCGACGGAACGCGCGCGCTCTACCGCGCCCGGGAAGACGATCGCGACCAGAGCTATTTCCTGTTCGCCACCACCTGCGAGCAGCTCGAATTCCTTCGTTTTCCGCTCGGGGAGCGCAGCAAGGCGGAGACGCGGGAACTCGCCCGCCGCTTCGACCTGCCGGTCGCCGAGAAAGCGGACAGTCAGGACATCTGCTTCGTCCCGAGCGGGCGCTACACCGACGTCATCGAGCGGCTGATGCCCGGGGCGTCCGAGCCGGGCGACATCGTCGACCTGCGCGGGCGCGTGCTCGGCCGTCATTGCGGCATCATCCACTTCACGGTGGGCCAGCGCCGGGGGCTCGGCATTGCCGTTGGGGAGCCGCTCTATGTGGTGCGGCTCGATGCGGGACAGCGCCGCGTGGTGGTCGGACCGCGCGAGGCGCTGCGCACGACGCGTATGCAGCTTCGCGATGTGAATTGGATCGGGGATGGCACGCTTGCGGAAACGCTCGCGGGCGACCGGCTCGAAGTATTCGTGAAGGTTCGCTCGACCCGTCGGCCTCAGCCTGCTCTGCTGTCGCGCACCGGCGTCGACTTGGAAATCGAATTGCTGGTGGGCGAGGAAGGGGTCGCGCCGGGCCAAGCCTGCGTTTTTTACGACGCGCCGGCGGGACAAGCGCGCGTTCTCGGCGGCGGCATCATCAAAGGCGTGATATCGGCGGCGGACACGGCCGAGCCGGTTGATGCCCGTCGCCCTTCGCAAAGCGCCGCCGCCGCACTGCGGGGTTGAGCATTACAGCTGTGGGGGGCGGCAATGGTCGGCGAGATCGACCGAGACACGATCGCGAAGGCCTATGCGCGGTGGGCGCCGGTCTATGATCTCGTGTTCGGCGGCGTATTCGAACGCGGCCGCAAGGCGGCAATCGCAGCGGCCGAGCGCGTCGGGGGGCGGATCCTCGAAGTGGGCGTGGGGACCGGCATTTCGCTACCCGACTATGCGCGCGAAAGCCGCCTGGTCGGCGTCGACCTGTCCGAGCCGATGCTGCGCAAGGCGCAGGAGCGCGTCGCGGAGCGCAAGCTTTCCAATGTCGAGGCGCTCGCGGTGATGGACGCCGAACAGCTCGGCTTCGCGGACGGCTTCTTCGGTGTCGTGGTGGCGCAATATGTGATCACGGCGGTGCCCGATCCGGAGGCGACCCTTGACGAGTTCGCGCGCGTGACGCGGCCAGGCGGCGAAATCATCCTCGTCAATCACATCGGCGCGGAGGCCGGTTTGCGGCGCGGGTTCGAGAAATGGTTCGCGCCGATGGCGCGAAGGCTCGGCTGGCGGCCCGAATTCCCCTTCGATCGTCTGCGCGCCTGGGCCGAGCGCTCGCCGGGCCTGCACGTCATCGAGCGCCGGCCGATGCCGCCGCTCGGCCATTTCTCCCTCATCCGTTTCGGCAAAGACAATCGGAGGAGCGGCGATGGACGAGGAAGCGTTGAATCTGAGCGTGCGCAAATTCCTCAAGAAGCTCGGCGTCACGGCGCAGCGCGAGATCGAACGGGCCGTGCATGAGGCCGCCGCCGGCGGCCGGCTGAAGGGCCGCACCTCGTTTCCAGCCAAGGCGACGATCACCTTGGAGGGGATTGAGCTTGCCTTCGAGATTACGGGCGACATCGAGATCGCCTGAGCGGCGTGCTTCTGCGAGAATTGTGCGACGTGCGATCGGCTTCCGGGTTCGGCCGTGCGACATCAGAGGAAAACGACGACCGCCGTCAACGAGCTCGCGCCCGTTGACGGCGGATTTGGCCCGTCGAAGGCGTTCTAGACCGCCCCGGAGGACATCCACACCCCTCCCCCCGCGCTTGGCAAGACGGCTCCGGCACAGTCGGAGCGTTTGCCACCAAAGAGGAGCATGCCCCACGCATCTATCGGGGCTGTCACCGTGCAGCCAGCCCCGAACTCGACCGCGGACGGTCAGTATGTGTGATGGCCTATAAAGAGTCGAGCGCGGACTTGCGCGTATTCGGAATAACCGCGCTGTTGCGAAGGCACTGTGCCCATCGCGTCACATTAGGCTCTCTCCCCCGCAATGCAGCACTGCGGGGAAGGGAGCATTAACGCTGTTTTTTGCTGCCGGTTTAACCGATGCAAGCCGGCGCGGCGCTTGCGCACTCTCGCACCGCCCCTCGGCCGGATGAAGGTGGGGAGGAACGGGGTTGCCGGTCAGACGTCGACGCTGGCGGCGAGCGCGTTCTCCTGGATGAATTCGCGGCGCGGCTCGACCACATCGCCCATCAGCTTGGTGAAGATGTCTTCGGCCTCGTCCACTTCCTTGATCTTGACCTGCAGCAGCGAGCGCGCGTTCACGTCGAGCGTGGTCTCCCATAGCTGATTGGGGTTCATCTCGCCCAGGCCTTTGTAGCGCTGCAGCGTTAATCCCTTGCGTCCAGCCGCGATCACCGATTCGAACAGTCCGGTCGGCCCGTGGATGACGGTCTCCTCGCCTTTGCGCCGGAGCAAGCCGGGGCGCGGATAGACCTGCTGGAGCGAGGCCGCGAAATCGTCGAGCTTCTTCGCCTCGACCGAGCCGAGCAGCGCCTGGTCGATGATCGCGACCTCCTTCACGCCGCGCACCGTTCGCTCGAAGCGAAAGCCGTCGCCTTCGACGAAATGTCCGGCCCAACCGCGCTCGGTCTCGTCATAGAGTGCGTCGAGACGGCGAGCGATGTACTGCGCGGCGCGTTCCGCCGTCTCGGAATCGCCGACGATCGATGGGCTGAGCACCCCGGCAATCGCCGACTGTTCAACCACCGCTCGATTGTAGCGGCTGTGCAGCCCCGCCAACACCGTCCGTATGGTGCGCGCTTGCTCGACGAGCCGGCGCAAATCTTCGCCGGCGCGTTCCTCGCCGGAATAGACGCGGAACACCGCCTCTTCGAGGCCCGCCTGGATCAGATAGTTTTCCAGCGCGCGCTCGTCCTTGAGATACTGTTCGGACTTGCCGCGCGTCACTTTGTAGAGCGGCGGCTGGGCGATATACACATAACCGCGTTCGATCAGCTCGCGCATCTGCCGGTAGAAGAAGGTGAGCAGGAGCGTGCGGATGTGCGCGCCGTCCACGTCGGCGTCGGTCATGATGATGATCTTGTGGTAGCGCAGCCGGTCGGCGTTGAACTCCTCGCTCACGCCGGTGCCGAGCGCGGTGATCAAGGTGCCGATCTCCTGGCTCGACAGCATCTTGTCGATGCGCGCGCGCTCGACATTGAGAATTTTCCCTCGCAGCGGCAGCACCGCCTGGAACTCGCGATTGCGTCCCTGCTTGGCGGAGCCGCCGGCCGAGTCGCCCTCGACGATGAACAATTCCGACTTCGCCGGATCGCGCTCCTGGCAGTCGGCGAGCTTGCCGGGCAACGAGGCGACGTCGAGCGCGCCCTTGCGCCGCGTCAGCTCGCGCGCCTTGCGCGCGGCTTCGCGCGCGGCGGCCGCTTCCACCACCTTGCCGACGATGATCTTCGCCTCGCCCGGATGTTCCTCGAACCAGGCGGCGAGTCCCTCATTGATCACGCCCTCGACCGCCGGCCGCACCTCCGAGGAGACGAGCTTGTCCTTCGTCTGGGAGGAGAATTTCGGATCGGGCAATTTGACGGACAGAACCGCGGTCAATCCTTCGCGGCAATCCTCGCCGGTGAGCGCGGCCTTCTCCTTTTTCGCGATCCCGCCTCCCTCGGCATAGTTCGTGACCTGGCGCGTCAGCGCCCCGCGAAAGCCGGCGAGATGCGTGCCGCCGTCGCGTTGCGGGATATTGTTGGTGAAGCACAGCACCGCCTCGTGATAGCCATCGTTCCACCACAACGCGCAGTCCACCTCGACGCCCTCGCGCGCCGACTTGATCACGATGGGATGCGCGACGAGCGGCTTCTTGTTGCGATCGAGATATTTCACGAAGGCCTCGACGCCGCCCTTGTAGAGCATCTCCTCGCGCTTCTCGACGGCGTGCCGTTTGTCCGACAGCGCGATCCGCACGCCCGAATTCAGGAAGGCGAGCTCGCGTAGTCGATGCTCCAGCGTCGCCCAGTCGAACTCGGTCATGGTGAAGGTTTCGGTCGAGGGCAGGAACGTCACCTCGGTGCCCCGCCGGCCGCCGGCGTCGCCGATCTCTTTGAGCGGTGCGACCGCTTCGCCGTGGCGGAACTCCATGGCGTGCTCCTTGCCGTCGCGCCAGATGGTGAGCTTGAGAAAGCTCGACAGCGCGTTGACGACGGAGACGCCGACGCCGTGCAGCCCGCCCGACACTTTGTAGGAGTTCTGGTCGAATTTTCCGCCGGCGTGCAGCTGGGTCATGATGACCTCGGCCGCCGACACGCCCTCGCCCTTGTGGATGTCGGTGGGGACGCCGCGGCCGTCGTCGCGCACGGTGCACGAACCGTCCGGGTTAAGCGTGACGACCACTTCCTTGGCGTAGCCGGCGAGCGCCTCGTCGATCGCATTGTCGACGACCTCGTAGACCATGTGATGCAGGCCGGAGCCGTCGTCGGTGTCGCCGATATACATGCCGGGCCGCTTGCGCACGGCGTCGAGGCCCTTGAGGACCTTGATCGATTCGGCGCCGTAATCGGAGGCGTCGGAACGAGGCTGCTTGATCGGTTCGGCCATGGGAACGGGGGTGCGAATCGGGTCGGTCGTCCGACCGCTTCAGGTCATCGATGTGGCATGAAAAGCGGGTGCGGTACAGGCCAAAGTGATGGCACTTAAATGGTTGTGAATGCGCGAATTTTCAAGGCTTCCGCGCCCGCCGGCGCAACTCTCTCGCAGCACGCTGCGCAAGCCGTCTGAACGGGTCGCGCGCAAGCCGCTAGCGGGTGAGCGCGACGTGTCCCGGGGCGACGTCGAATCGGTCGGCCGCAGCCGCGAGCGGGGCGAACAAGGCGGGGTCGGCGGCGGTCATCCAGACCTGCGCGCCGAGCGCGGCGAGCGCCGCGAACAGCGCCGCCCGCCGCTCGGGATCGAGATGGGCGAGCACCTCGTCAAGCAGCATCACCGGCGCGATGCCGGTCATCTCGGCGACCAGACTCGCATGGGCGAGCACGAGCGTGACGAGAAGCGCCTTCTGCTCGCCGGTCGAGGCGTCGCGCGCGGGAATTGCCTTCGGTGCGTAGCGGACGACGAGATCGGTGAGATGCGGCCCGTCGAGGGTGCGCCCGGCGGCGGCGTCGCGCGAGCGGTTTTCGCGCAGCACCGCGCGATAGCGGTCTTCCACCTCGATCGCAGGCCGCGTGAGCCCCATGGCCTCCATCCACCCATCGAGCGCAAGTTCCGCCGACGGGAAGGAGTCGCCGCGCCGGCTTTTGGCGAGGGCGGCCAGCCGCTGCACCGTCTCGGCGCGGGCGGCGGCGACCGCGACCGCAAGCTCGGCGGTTTGGTGCTCGGTCGCGTCGAGCCAATGCAGGTCGGGGAGGGGGCTTTCGAGCAACCGGTTGCGGGAACGCAGCGCGCGTTCGAGCGCAGCGACGCGCGCGCCGTGATCCGGCTGGACGGCGAGCACGAGGCGGTCGAGAAAGCGCCGGCGCTCCGACGCGGGTCCGAGAAACAGTGTGTCCATCGCCGGCACGAGCCAGACCACGCGCAGGTGGTCGGCGAAGGCCGCCGCCGAGCCGACCGGCTCGCGGTCGATCCGGCACTCGCGCGATACGACGGCGTCCTCGCCCGCGGGCGCTGCGATGCCGGTGCCCAGGTTGACGAGCCCGAACGCGCCTTCCACTTCCGCCGCCACCGCCCACGAGCCGTCGCCTTCGTTGAAGGCGACCTCGTCGAGCGTGGCGCGGCGCAGGCCGCGGCCGGGCGCAAGAAACGACAGCGACTCGAGAATATTGGTTTTTCCCGCGCCGTTTGGTCCGGCGAGCGCCACGAGGTCGCATTCAATCGACAGGCTCGCCGCACGATAGCTGCGGAAATTCGAGAGCGCGAGGCGGCGGATGCGGGGGGCGACGGTCGCCACTGTCAGGTCTGATCGCAGCGGTCGACCCGCGTGCTACTTCCCTCTCCCCTTGTGGGAGAGGGCGGCGCCGCGTACTTCGCGGCGCCGGGTGAGGGGTCAAGCGATTTCAGCCGGCAGATTCGATAAAATAGGTCATCTAGAACCAGCCGGGGCCGCTGGAGTAAATCATTGTTCCAATAACGGACGATGTCGAACCCCTCTTCTTGGAGAACGCGCTGCCGCCGCTGATCACACACCGCGCCGAAGTGCTGGCTCCCATCGATCTCGACAACCAGCCGCAGTTCGAAGCAGACAAAATCGAGAATGAAATTCTTGAACGGAACTTGACGCCTGAATTTCAGACCCTCGAAACGACGGCTACGCAATAGACGCCACATCGCATCTTCGGCATCCGTTGGCCGGCGGCGCATGCGTCGCGCATTTCCACGTATCGCTTTTCCGACGGGGCGATGGTGCGGCTCCGTTGCCATTAACCCCTCACCCGGCTCGCAGTCGTTGACTGCTCGCCGCCCTCTCCCACAAGGGGAGAGGGCAATAAATCACTGCGCTCGAAATCTATCGGCAAATCGACGCCAAAATCCGAGTGGCCCCCTGAGCCTTACACCCGCATGGGCATCAGCACATAGAGCGCGCCCTTGGCTTCCTTGTCCTGGATGAGGGTGGGCGAACCGGGATCGGCGAGCTTGAGCACCGCGGTGTCGCCGTCGATCTGCGCCGCAATGTCGAGCAGGTAGCGAGAGTTGAAGCCGATATCGAGCGGGTCGGCGTCATAGCCGACCTCGATCTCCTCGGTCGCGCTGCCGGAATCCGGATTGATCACCGAAAGCACCAAACGGCCGCCCGAGAGCGAGAGCTTCACCGCCCGTCCGCGCTCGCTCGCGACGGTCGACACGCGGTCCACCGCCTGCTCGAAATGGCGCTTCTCGACTTCGAGCTGCTTGTCGTTGCCGAGCGGGATGACGCGCGCATAGTCGGGGAAGGTGCCGTCGATCAGCTTGGAGGTGAGCACCACCGGGCCGATGGTGAACCGAATCTTCGTCGCCGACAGCTCGAGCTTGATCTCCCCATCGAGGTCTTCGACCAGGCGCTGCACTTCGCCCACCGTCTTGCGCGGAATGATGACGCCCGGCATTCCCGCGGCGCCGGCGGGCGCGGCGAGCTCCACTTGCGCCAGCCGATGGCCGTCGGTCGCCACCGCGCGCAGGACAGCCTTCTTTCCTTCGCCCGCCGTATGCAAGTAGATGCCGTTGAGATAGTAGCGCGTTTCCTCGGTCGAGATCGCGAACTGCGTCTTGTCGATGAGGCGCTTGAGATCGGCCGCCGCCAGCGTGAATTCATGTGTCATGTCGCCGGCGGCGAGATCGGGAAAGTCGGTCTCGGGCAGGGTTTGCAACGTAAACCGCGATCGCCCGGCGCGGATCACCAGGACGGCGCGGTCGCCCGAGCCTTCGAGCACCACCTGCGCGCCTTCGGGGAGCTTGCGCACGATCTCGTAGAACATATGAGCGGGAACCGTGGTGACGCCGCCGGAGGCCACGTCCGCGGGGATCGCCTCCAGGATCTCGAGATCAAGGTCGGTCGCCTTGAAGGCAAGCTGACCGCTCTCGGCGCGAACCATGACATTGGCCAGGATGGGAATGGTGCTGCGCCGCTCGACCACGCGGTGGACATGCGACAACGTGCGCAACAGCTCGGACCGCTCAACGGTGACTTTCATGCGGCACTCCGCTCGACTCACTCAGGCTGGCGCGGGCGAACCCGGGGCGGGGCGGCCGCTCACGCCAGGCGTTCCGGCGCTCCCCCGGCGCCGGAGCCGATAAAACTGCCGCGCCGGCGCGGATTCGGCAAGGGCGGCGGTGGCGATGGTGGGCTTTTTTCGCCCTCGTCGGCCGTTGACGTGCATTGCGGCCACGTGGGCCGCCTTCTAGCATTATTCCTGGAGCTCTCGCTTGATCGTCTCGATTTCTTCGGCGAGCGCTCCGTCGTTGCCGACCAGGCCCTCGATCTTGCGCACCGCGTGCAGCACCGTGGTGTGATCGCGTCCGCCAAAGCGCCGCCCGATCTCCGGCAGCGAGCGCAGGGTCAGCGTCTTGGCGAGATACATCGCGATCTGCCGCGGGCGCACGACATTGGCGGTGCGCCGCGAGGACAGGAGATCGCCGCGGCTGACATTGTAGCGCCGCGCGACGATCCGCTGGATTTCCTCGATCTTGACCTTGCGCGGCTCGGCCGGGCGGATCAAGTCGCGGATTTCTCGCTCGGCCAGCTCGAGCGTAATCGGCGCTCCGGTCAGCTTGCTCACCGCGAGCAGCCGGTTCAGCGCGCCCTCGAGGTCGCGCCCATTGTTGGCGACGGACTTGGCGATGTGAGCCAACACCGCGACCGGCACGTCGAACTCCGGATGATGGGCGCGGGCGGCGGCGGTCCGGCGCTGGAGAATTTCCAGCCGCAATTCCTCGCCGAGCGGTCCCATTTCGACGACGAGGCCGGAGGCGAGCCGCGAGCGCACCCGGTCGTCGAGATTTTCCAGATCGAGCGGCGGACGGTCGGCGGCAAGGACGACTTGGCGGCCGGCGTCGATCATGGCGTTCAGCGTATGCGAGAACTCGGCGTGGGTCGACTTGCCCTGCAGGAACTGCAGATCGTCGACCAGCAGCACGTCGGTTCCGCGCAGCAGCTCCTTGAAGGCGAGCGTGGTCTGGGTGCGCAGCGAGGAGACGAAGCCGAACACGAATTTCTCGGCGGTCAGATAGAGCAGCCGCCGCGCTCCGGCGTTGCCCGCCCAGGCGATCGCTTGCAATAGATGGGTCTTGCCCAAGCCCACCTGCGCGTGGACGTACAACGGATTGAACATCACCGGATCGTCGCGCGACGCCATCGCGACCTGCTTCGCCGCGGCGTGGGCGAGAGAATTGGCCCGCCCGACGACGAAATTCTCGAAGGTGAGGCGCGGATCGAGCGGCGATCCGCCGAAGGCGCCGGATGCGGACGCCGGCCGCTGGGCGAGAACGCGCCCGTTGAGGTCGTCCGCCACCAGGGCACCGGCTTCGCCGTTGAGATGAATGATCGGAGGCTTGGCCGCGATCGGCGAGCGCAATATGCCCGACCGGACGATCAGGTCGATGCGGCGCACGCACGGCTCTTCGTCCTTCCAGCAAGCGAGCACGCGGTCGCAATAGTGCGACTGAATCCAGCTCTTGAGGAACCGGGTCGGAACCGACAACCGGACGGTCTCGCTGTCGACCCCCTCGAATTCCATCCGACCGAACCAGCTTGAGAAAATGTCTTCGCCGACCTCGGCGCGAAGACGTCCTTTCACTCTGGACCATCGGTCTTGGTCGATGCTCGTCATAGCTCCGCCTCTCGCGCTCCACTCAGCGCGCAAAAACAGTCCGTGGCCGCGGAAGACGGAACGCGCGGCGTTCACGCAATCTGCGTCATCGAACTCGGGGTTATGAATCAGTCAGTGACGGGGCCGGTCTGTCTGAAAACCTGCCGGCGCTCGCGGCGATTATCCGGACGGCCACACCATCGTCATCGGCGATGGGGGGCGTAAACAACGAGCCAGGCGCAAGGCGGCCTCGACGCGCGGTAATATGATCCGAGGGGTAGCGGCGGCGGACAACTAAAAATAGCGAAAATCCTTTTGTGCCACATCTTTTTCATGATCGACCTCAATCTTTCTTGTCGCCCGACGAGCATTGGAAGTATTCACCACCCCCGCCCGCCGGCGTTTTCCTCCCGGCGACGTTTTCTATTCCAGTTACACAGATTACGAAAAGAGGATGATACGCTCACAAGGCATTAAGCTGGAATGCTGCGGCACAATACGTACAAAACTGCGCATCCAGCTTTCTTAACACTTGTGAATTCAGCCTTTACCCTTTGCCGCCCCACAGCGTGCGGCCAGAGGGTGTTAACAATTACACAGGCCCTGAGGGCTCGCAATGGGCTTCGGACCTGCAGAAGCCGGCCGAGGGAGGGGGGGTGCAAACGGTCCTGCCGCTCTGCTTGAGGAGTTTACGCCAACTAAATAATGTAAGGCCTTTTTTTCGAAGTCCGGTCGCCAACGTCGTTTTGTGGCGTATTGGTCACATATTCGTCATATCCATGTGCACGACCATCTTGGATTCGTCAAAATCCGAAACGCAATTCTCGCCTTTCTCCTTAAGGCCTTGCGCCGGCTTCTCTTTTTATGCGCGATGGACCAGGGTAACCCCTGGAAATAATTAGGGCTTTTTGGGGCTTTCCGACGAAAGGCGAATAAAGGCGTTCAATGTGGAAAAATACTTAGCTCACTGAGGGATAGCCATTGTCGGCCTGTCGCTATTCCGCCACAGAGGGGCCGAGCCTCACTTACTCGTGACAGGGTCGGGTTCGCATTGCATCCCGAGTCAATGACCCAGTTTTGCGACCTGATGGGCGAGGCGCGACACCTTCCGGCTCGCCGTCCGTTTATGGATGACGCCCTTCTGCGCCGCGCGGACGAGGACCGGCTCGGCGGCTTTGAAAGCAGCCAATGCGGTTGTCTTGTCGCCGCTCGCAATCGCGTCCTCGACGCCGCGGACAAAAGTGCGCATGCGCGAGCGGCGCGCCTTGTTGATCTCGGTGCGGCGCGCGATCTTGCGGGTCGCCTTCTTGGCGGATTTCGTATTGGCCATATTCAATTCCGTTGGAGTTGCCCCTCGGCCTCAGATATGGGGGCGAGGGCGGTGGCGGCGAGCCTCCCGCCGCGAAAATGCGAGCGCCGCTTATAGGAGCGCACCGGGTAAGCGTCAACGGTCCGTCGCGCGGAGAGCGATGCGAGCGCAGGTCGACTACGCTTCCCTGGGTAAGGCATCACGCGGCGCGGCTTGCCGTACGGATTTGATCATAGCCGGCGATAATCGCGGCGCTGTCGGCGCTATTCAGGCCGGACAGTGGGGGCGCGAGTCGTGTCCACGCGTGGTCGGCATGGATATGGGCAAGGAGGGTCTTGACGGCGGCAATCAGCGGGGTGCCGTCCAGGAGGTTGCGAATTGCCCTTGCGTGCGCCAGGGCGTCGGCGTCGCCCGCACGGTAAGCGCGCGCGCAAAGGTCGGAATTGAGATTGACGGTCGCCGAAATACACCCGGCGAAACGACCCGCCCGGGCTTCCATGAGTGCTGCCTCGGTCGAGGGGAAGACGTCGAAATCCTGAGCAATCGCTGCGGCCGCGCGGGCATAATTCATATCGCCGGAGGAATCCTTCAGGCCGCGGATCCGCGGTCCGAACGCCTCGATCATACGGCCGATCAGCGGGAGCGGCCAGGGCACGCTCGAAAGCGCGGGAAAGTGATAGAGATAAAGCGGAATCGGGCGCGCGGCGGTCGCCGCGACGATGCGCTTGACATAGACGAACAGCCCGTCATCGGCGACATTCTTATAGTAGAAGGGCGGCAGCAGCAGCGCCCCGCCGAAGCCGAGTTCCGCCGCGTGCGCGGTGAGCGCGATGGCGTCCGCCACCGCCGCAGCGCCGGTCCCGACCAGGCAGCGCGAAAGCGGCAGGCCGGCTTCGTGATAGGCGTTCATTACATTCTGGCGCTGCGGCGCCGAAAACGAGGTCGCCTCGCCGGTGGTGCCGAGCACGTTCAGCCCATCGCAACCATGCGCGAGCAGGTGCCGGGCGAGCGCAATCGACCGGCCGCAATCGGGCTCTCCATGCGGATCGATGGCGGTGGCGATCGCGGCGATGACGCCGCGCGGGGCGGACGGGGCCATGGCGGGCTCCTTCGTTTGCTAGAACGTTGCAGCGGCTGACGCAGACAGGGTCGATCGAGCGTCATGGCGGCAAGTTGCGACGCCCCGTCCTTGCGATTACATGAAACGGTATGCCGCGGCTCGACAGCCGAGTCGACGGCAGGAGCTAAGCCCAAACCCTGCCACGCTTCCATCGCACATCCCATGATCCGCTTCATCTTGCGCTTTCTCGGCCTTTGGATTCTCGCTGCCGCCTTCGTTTTTCTGGTCTATGACGGCACCAAGTCGATCGCCGCCGGCGTCGTGCTGACCAAGCCGTTCGGCGAGACATGGAATGACGTTCATTCCAACAGCCTGCTGTTGTTGCAGCCCGCGATCGAGCGGCATGTGGCGGTGTGGCTGTGGGACCCGGTGATGCTCTCGATCCTCACGGCGCCGACCTGGCTGGTGCTTGGGGTGATCGGAGCCATTCTCGTCCTGCTCGGTCGCAAGAAGAAGCCCTTGATCGGTTACGCCCGGCAGTGACGGCGCTCGCATGCGCCGCGGCCTCTGTACGCTGCGGCCTTTGCATGCTGCAGACCGAATGCGGCATGCCCATATTAGGATCGACGGGCATAGGCGCGCGAGGAGACCCTCATGTTCATGTTCAGCAGGAAACAGGCGGAGATGCCAACGCCGGAGCAGGTGCTGCCCGGCCGCCCGCATCCCATCCCGACCGCGAGCCATCACTTTATCAATCGGCGTCCGCTCAAGGGGCCCTATCCGGAAGGATTGGAGACCGCCATGTTCGGACTCGGCTGTTTCTGGGGCGCCGAGCGCAAGTTCTGGCAACTGGACGGTGTTTACCTCACTGCGGTCGGCTACGCCGCCGGGTCGACCCCCAATCCCACTTACGAAGAGGTCTGCAGCGGCCGCACCGGGCACGCCGAGGTTGTGTTTGTCGTGTTCGATCCGAAGAAGATCTCTTATGAGCGACTGCTGCAGGTCTTCTGGGAAAGCCACGATCCGACCCAGGGCATGCGCCAAGGCAATGACCTCGGGACGCAGTATCGCTCGGGAATTTATGTGTTCTCGCCGGCGCAACGGCAGGCGGCGGAGGCCTCGCGCGCCGCGTTTCAAAAGGCGCTCTCGGCCAAGGGCCATGGCCCGATCACGACCGAAATCCGCGATGCGCCCCCGTTCTATTTCGCCGAGGACTATCACCAGCAATATCTCGCAAAAAATCCAATGGGCTATTGCGGGCTCGGGGGCACCGGCGTGAGCTGCCCGATTGGGACCGGCGCGTCCACCGCGTAGCGAATGCGGGACATAATATCGGGTGCGACGCCGCTCGTGAGCCGCGCAAACGCAACGCCAAGCTGTGAAGGCGGCCGACGCGGCCCTTATCCGATGTGTCGGGCGAGGAAGGCGAGCGTGCGATCCATCGCGAGCCGCGCGCTCTCGGCGTCGTAGTTCGGCCGCTCGTCATTGTTGAACGCATGTCCCGCGGGATAGACATAGAGGTCGCATTCCGGCCGCTTCGCGCGAATGACGTCCACATCCGACAGCGGGATTGATTGGTCACGATCGCCGAAATGCAACTGCGTCGGCGCCTTCGGCACGAGGTCGGCGTTCCGCGCAGTCTGGCCGCCGTAATAGCCGACCGCCGCCGCGAGGCCGTCGAGCTTCGCCGCCGCGAGGAAGGCAACCGTGCCCCCCATGCAATAACCGACAATGCCGACCTTGCCGGCGCTCTTGACCGCCTGGATCGCCGCGTTCACGTCGCACAGCATTGCGCGCCAATCGATGCGGGCGATGAATTTGCGCGCTTCCTCTACCTCAGCGGGCGAGTAGCCCGACTCGAAGTTGCGCTGGTAGCGGTCGAACACCGCCGGCGCAATGGCGACATAGCCATGCTCGGCGAAACGATCGCAGATGCTGCGCATGTGGCGGTTGACGCCGAAGATCTCCTGGACGACGACGAGCCCGCCTCTTGGCTTGCCGCTCGGGTCGGCGCGATAGGCGCCGAACGCGAATCCATCCGATGCAATTAGCGTGACCAGCGTTCCCAAGATGCGCTCCATACGGCGATCGCGCGTCCGGCCCGCGCATGGCCGACAAGTCTAACGCAATCCCTTGCTCGCGCGCGATGCTCGCGGCCGCTCCGTGGCGCTGCATGCGGTTTTTCCGCCAGCGCATAGCGACGCGGCCGGGTGTGTGACACTCGCTTGGCTTGACAAGGGGCATGGAGAGCAACGAACATTCGTCAAATAAAACACCGCCGCCCTGCGGCTGCAGGACGTCCGCCGGCGCGTCGTCGCAACAAGCCTTCCAGGGAGGAACGCCAATGCCAATCTCCGCATCCGGACCAACTCGTCGCAACCTGCTCATGATGGCCGGCGCGGGCGCGGCGACCCTCGCGCTGCCCTTCCCGCGTCCGGCGCTCGCTCAGGCAAAACAGATCAAGATCGGGCTGCTGCTGCCCTATAGCGGCACCTATGCCCAGCTCGGCGAAGCCATCACCCGCGCGATGGAGCTTTATCTCAAGCAGCATGGCGGCAAGCTTGCCGATCGCGAGATCGTCTTCGTCAAGGTCGATGACGAGTCAAGCCCGCCGAAGGCCGCCGAAAACACCACCAAGCTCGTCGAAGGCGAGAAGGTCGATATCCTGACCGGCCCGGTCCATTCGGGCGTCGCCATGGCGATGACCAAGATCGCGCGCGAGGTCGGAATTCCCACGATCGACACGAATGCCGGCGCCGACGCCATCACGCGTCAGCTGTGTGCGAAGAACGTCTTCCGCTCGTCTTTCAGCAACGGCCAAGTCGGCCTTGCCACCGGCAAGGCGATGGTGGACGCCGGCATCAAGACGGCCGTCTCCTTCACCTGGAAATACGCCGCCGGCGAGGAGATGGTCGAGGGCTTCCGCGACACCTTCACCAAGGGGGGCGGCAAGGTGCTCAAGGATATCACCGTCCCGTTCCCCAATGTCGAGTTTCAGGCCGCGCTCGCGGAGATCGCCTCGATCAAGCCGGAGGCGGTCTACTCGTTCTTCGCCGGCGGCGGGGCGGCGAAATTCATCAAGGACTATGCGGCGGCCAATCTGCAAGCCTCCATCCCGCTGTGGGGACCGGGCTTCCTCACCGACGGCGTCGAGCAGGCGGTCGGAGCCGCCGGCAACGGCGTCAAGACGGTGCTGCATTATGCCGACGATCTCGACAACCCGGAGAATAAGGCGTTCCGCGCCGCTTTCAACGACGCGTACAAGATCTACCCCGACGTCTATGCGGTGCAGGGTTGGGACGCCATGCAGCTCATCGAGCACGGGCTGAAGGCGGTCGGCGGCGACGTCGGAAAACGCGACGAGTTCTGCGCGGCGATGGCCAAGGCCTCGTTCAAGAGCCCGCGCGGGCCGTTCCGGCTGTCGTCGTCGCACAACCCGATCCAGAACTTCTATCTGCGCGAACTCAAGGACGGCAGCAATGTCCTGGTGAAGACCGTCGCGACCGAGTTCCCCGATCTGACGACCGGCTGCAAGCTTTCGGCCTGAGCGCGGCGGGCGGCGGCGCCGGGTCGCCGCCCAGCCTCCAACCGAGGGCAGCCGCGTCCCATGGAACTCATCCTCATCCAGATTCTCAACGGCCTGCAATACGGGCTGTTGATCTTCCTTGCCGCGAGCGGTCTCACGCTCGTGTTCGGAATTCTCGGCATCATCAATCTGTCGCACGGCTCCTTCTACATGCTCGGAGCCTATCTTTCGCTGACCTTGACGAGCTATACCGGCGACATCTTTCTGACATTGCTGATCGGCGTCCCGCTCGCTTTCGCCTTCGGCGCGCTGATCGAATGGCTGTTCATCCGTCATCTCTACGGGCGCGATCACCTGCAGCAGGTGCTGCTCACCTTCGCGCTGATCCTGATCTTCAACGACCTGCAGCGCGTGCTGTGGGGCTCGCGTCCGCACAGCGTGCCGATCCCGAGCTATCTGTCGGCGAGCGTGCAACTCTCCAACGTGCTCAGTTATCCGGTGTATCGGCTCGCCGTCGCGGGTTTTTGCATCTTCCTCGCGCTCTGCATGGTTTACGTCATCCAATATACGCGCATCGGCCAGATGATCCGCGCAGGCGAATCGAACCGCGAGATGGTGGAGACCCTCGGGATCGATTCGCGGCTACTGTTCCGCTTCGTGTTCGCCGCCGGCGTTGCGCTTGCCGCCGCCGCGGGGGCGATCGCGGCGCCGATCGACAGCGTTTATCCCGGCGTCGGCGAGCCGGTGCTGATCATTTCCTTCGTCGTCGTGGTGATCGGCGGGATCGGCAGCATCAAGGGGGCGTTTTTCGGCGCGCTGCTGATCGGCCTCGCCGACGCGTTCGGCAAGGTGTTCCTCCCCGAATTCGCAAGCGCCGTCGTGTACGCCCTGATGGCGGCCGTGCTGGTGGTCAGTCCGGGCGGCCTATTCGGGCGGGCCTGACGTGCTGAACCGGCCGCGCCCGCTCGTCCTCGCCGTTTTAGCGGCGTTGCTCGTAGCCGGACTTCTTGTCCCGGTGTTCGGCGGCCCCTATGCGGTAAAATTCGCCACGCGCTTTCTCGTCTCCGCCATTTTCGTGCTCAGCCTCGATCTCCTGATCGGGATCACGGGACTGGTGAGCTTCGGCCACGCAATGTTCTTCGGCCTCGGCGCCTACGCCCTCTATTTCCTTTCCTCGACCTCCGAGGCCTCGAACGCGCTCATCGCGTTTCCGGCGGCGATGGCGCTCGCCGGCCTCGCCGCGGCGGCGATCGGCGCGGTCGCGGTGCTGACCCGCGGCTTCTACTTCATCATGGTGACGCTCGCTTTCGGGCAGATGCTGTTTTCGCTGTTCTTCGACACCAAGATCGCCGGCGGCTCGGACGGGGCGTACATCTACGTCAAGCCGGAGATTGGCATTGCCGGCGTGACGTTGCTCGATCTCGATAACAGGATCGCGTTCTTCTATGTCTGCCTTGCGTTGCTGGTCGTCGTGTATGTGGCGCTTGTCTGCGTCGCGCGTTCGCCCTTCGGTCGCGTGTTGCAGGGCATCCGCTGGAACGAGGGCCGGCTCGCCGCGCTCGGCTTCAATACTTATGCCTTCAAGCTGCTGAGCTTCGTGATCGCCGGCGCCTTCGCCGGGCTTGCCGGCGTGCTCTACGCCACCATTGACGGCTACGTGACGCCTGACCTGTTCGGCTGGCGGCAATCGGGCCTCGCCATCATGATGGTGGTGCTGGGCGGCGTGGGAACCCTGTTCGGGCCGATCCTCGGCGCACTGTCCCTCTCGCTTGTCGAGGAGGTGCTCAAGACCGAAAGTCTGGTCGGTCCCATTGCCGCCAACTGGTCGCTTGCGCTCGGCGTTCTGCTGATCGCGGCCGTCCTGGGCGCACCGCGCGGCATCGCCGGCTGGCTGGAGGCCAAGCGCGACGCGCAATCAGTCGCCGCGGCGCCTGCGCTTGCGACGGCGCGCGCGCGTCGCGCCGGGAAGGGCCTGGCGATCGCGACCGAAGGGCTGTCACGCGCGTTCGGCGGGTTGATCGCGGTCAACGACGTGAGCTTGCGGCTTGCGCCCAATCAAGTGCACGGCATCATCGGCCCGAATGGCGCGGGCAAGACGACGCTCATCAATCTGCTCACAGGCGCGCTGCGTTCGACCAGCGGGCGCATACGCCTCGACGGCGAGGACATCACCGGCTGGCCTCAGCACAGGATCGCGCGGCGCGGTCTCGGCCGCAGCTACCAGCGCACCAACATCCTTCTCCCGTTCACCGCGCGGGAGAATTGCCTGCTCGCGGCGCAAGCGCGCCACCCCCAGCCGCTGCGCCTGAGCACGCGGCGCCACGCCAAAGAGGAAGAGACGGAGGTCGCCTATGCGCTCAACGCGGTCGGACTGTCGGCGCGCGCGGGCAGCGTCGCGGCGCATCTGAGCCATGGCGAGCAGCGCCAGCTCGAGATCGCCATGCTGATGGCTTCCGGCGCAAGGCTCCTGATCCTCGACGAGCCGCTCGGCGGCATGGGACCGGAAGAGACCGGCCGCGTCACCGCGCTGTTGCGCGACCTGTCGGCCGACCACACGGTCATTCTGGTCGAGCACGATATGGATGCGATCTTCGCCGTCGCCGACACCCTCACCGTATTGGTGGAAGGCCGCCTGCTGGCGCATGGGTCGCCGCACGACATTCGTCGCGACCCCGAGGTGCGCAAGGCCTATCTCGGTCGCTTCGGCGAGACGGAGGCAAGAGCATGAGCGCCGCCGCCGACGTCGTGCTGCCCCATGCGACGCCCGCGCTCGAAGCGCAGCGCCTCAACACCTATTACGGGCTGAGCCACATCCTGCGGAACGTCGGTTTCCGGGTCATGCCGCAGGAGACGGTCACTTTGCTGGGGCGCAATGGGATGGGCAAGACGACCCTCCTGCGCACGCTGATGGGGCTCGTGCGACCGCAAAGCGGCCGCATCACGCTCGGCGTGCAGGACATCGCGGGTTGGCGTCCCTCCGCCGTCGCGCGGGCGGGCCTTGCCTTCGTCCCCGAGGATCGCGGCGTCTTTCCCAATCTCACGGTGAAGGAAAATCTCACTTTCGCCGCGCGGGCCGGAGACCGCGGGCGCGCCGACTGGACCCTGGAGCGCATCTATTCCCTGTTCCCCCGGCTCGCCGAGCGGCGGAATCATTGGGGCAACCAGCTCTCCGGCGGCGAACAAAAAATGCTGGCGATCGGCCGCGCGCTGATGACCAATCCCGACATCGTCCTGCTCGATGAGGCGACCGAGGGCCTCGCGCCGAAAATCCGCGACGAGATCTGGGACACGGTCCGGCTGATCCGCGCCGCCGGCATCGCGACCGTGCTCGTCGACAAGAACCTCGACGATCTGTTCGTGTTGGCCGACCGCAATGTGGTGCTCACCAAGGGCGAGATCGTGTTCGACGGCTCCACCGCCGAGCTGAAGGCCGACCCCGCCTTCATCCACCATCATCTGGGGGTGTGATTGGGGCAAGATTGATTAGTTCATTTTTTCAACCTCTTTTGCTCCATCAAAGAATAATTGCGCCCGTATTTTCTCGAAACAAGAAGCGCTACTGCCGCATTTCGCAGCTACCAATTCTCCAAGAAAGGGGGGCGTTTGCTTTAGTAGCGCCTGTTCAGCCTTGGTCAAATATTCCGTTTGCCCAGAGGGGATCGTGAACATTTTTTGAATGGGTCTTCACGGACTCGAGTGGGTAAATTGAGGGGGTAAGCATCGCTGGAAGCCTCGTGGATATTGGCTTTCAGGAATTTCAGAAGGGGCTCGCATTTGGCATCATGTCTGAATGGCCAATTCTGCGAAGCGACGGCGTCGACTTTGGGATGAGTATGCATTCCCGGGGTTTCGTCCGCTCCCCACGGTGCGCGGCGTCTTCGGTGATCCGACAGCGCAAGTCATCACCCTCAAACGGCGCTCAAAAAAACGATCTGCAGTTGCTGTGGTCGAGTGCCGAGTAACGTGGACCCGAATGAAGGCGATCGCAGACCGGTCCCTGCCATTCCCCCGCATCCTGCATCCGTGGCCTGAGAAGCGGCACTCGGGCTCGTACGACCGACGCACACGGCGCGTTCGCGATCTGTCGTGTGGCGACGCGCGCATCTTTCTGGACATCGAGGTGCGTCGGGTGCTGTGCAAGAGTTGCGAGCACGTCAAGCGCGAGCGGCTCGACTTCCTGGCGCACAATCCCTTCTATACCAAGCGGTTTGCCTACTACGTTGGGCGGCGCTGTCGTCAGGCCACCATCAAGGACATTGCCGAGGAACTCAGGCTTCACTGGGAGACGATCACCACTCAATTCCGTGAAGAGCCTTTTGAATTAGAGCCCCCGGGACACCCATCTCTACTAAATACGCCTCAACTTCGCGCTGAGCCAACTCATAACGTGTTCTCGCTTCATCCTCGGAGAGATTTGCATATTCTGAAGGATCAAACTTGATCCTGTGTATAAAAATCTTTTCATTGAGGGTGCCCGTATTGCCGACCCCCCAAATGCCTGCCGACCAAATTAAAAAGCAGGCACTTGCGCAAATACACCGGCTGTCGCCCTGGCCAGTCTTCCAATTCCGCTCCAGCACAACATACTCTTTTGGATTTCGTGATAGACTGGGCAGAACTGTGTTCCGACGAAGTAAGGTTCGGTGACGTATGGCCCATATGTTTGGGTTCTCAACCTTCGAATGTATCTGCCAATCTTAAGTGCCGGCCCGACGGCACCACCCGGAGAATAGGTTACGACTGTATCGATGAATAAGCCCCTCCGAACCGCCTCGGTGAGAACAGCCTTGAATTTATAATCGTCGCCCATAACAATTTTACCCATGATAATTTTGAAATTTCGGTTGTCGCCAGCCGGAGGTTGTCGGAGAAGAATCTCCGCTGCATTTGCCGATACGATAAATAAAATCAGCAAAAACAGCGCTACTTTATATATTCTTAAGATGTAAACGATCAAGTCCATCGACTTAACCTCTCACCGCTCATTAATTTTAAGCGCCATCGAAATAAAACGCAGTTTCGAAAGCGGTTGAGCGACCGAGGTCCATGTGCAACCTAGCGGTTGAAGCCGCTTTGGATTCGCAAGATGGATCCGAGCTACTCGCCAAGACTATAGCCATAGAGCATTGCGTTATCGAAGGCTCTGACCGCCAAGCAATAGGCAGGTGATCGAGCCGGCCTGATCGCTTTAAGGAACTGTAGGTCCAACAGTCGGAATTTTACAGAGGAGCGGCAAATTGGAAGGCTGTTAGGCGTTTCAAGCGTTTGGCTTTTCCCTGACGAAGCCAAAATAGAAACAGAGCAGGAAGAGGATGAAATGGACGATGGAGCGGCCACCGCTGATCTGGGGCGTTTCGACAAAACCTGTCCCCAACAGAGGCACCGAAACATCGGCAAGATAGAGATAGAATAAGATGCCCGATGACACGAAGAACGCGCCTGCCAGAAATTTGCGAAAGTCCCGGTTTCGCCATGCGAAATAGAGGCTCCCGACAGCTATGATGACGGCTGCAGCCATGTAGAGAAAAGTGATCATGCGTCCTCCCATACCGACGTCGTTCTTGCCGTTCATCATATGGCATGGTACGTGAAAAAACTGTGGGGGACTTCGAATAATTGGCTGCGGTCGTGTGCTGTGCGAATCTCGTTGGCGCGAGTTGATTCCGCGGAGCGAGACGATGGGACAATTGGGGTTTTTTGACGCTGAGCGGCGGTTGGCGGCGTTGTCGGAGAAGGGCGATCCGCTGGAGACGATCGGAGGGCTGGTTCCGTGGGAGAGTTTCCGCGCCGACATCGAGGCGGTCGTGCTGACGCCGGAGGAGGCGAAGAAGAGCAAGGCCGGTCGCAAGCCGCTCGACGCGCTTGTTCTGTTCCGCATGCTAGTCCTGCAGGCGTTGTACAATCTGTCGGATGAGCAGATCGAGTATCAGGTGCGCGACCGGCTGTCGTTCACGCGGTTTCTCGGGCTTGGCTTTGAGGATGGCATCCCGGACGGCACGACCCTATGGCTATTCCGCGAGAAACTGGCGCAGGCCGGGCTGATCGACAAGCTGTTTGACCAGTTTGACCGACAGCTCAACGCCAAGGGCTACATTGCACGCGGCGGGCAGATGGTAAACGCGAGCATTGTGCCGGCGCCGAAGCCGCGCAACACGCGTGAGGAGAACGAGGTGCTCAAGCGCGGCGAGACGCCTCCGGCGTGGGAGGAAAAGCCGGCCAAGAACCGTCAGAAGGACAAAGACGCACGCTGGACCAAGAAGCACGGCAAGAGCTTCTTTGGTTATACTTCGACTCCGCGAGAATCCGAAGACCCCCCTTGCCAAACAGCGCGATCCGGATTTTACCGAACGGATGATACGGCCCGGCTTTCTGGACATAAAATCGCGGCAAAACCTGATCGAGTTGGCTCGGGACGGGTCGGCCGCTCATCGTCTGGCCCGACGTGCGAACGCGCTGGTGTTGCTAGACGATGGGATGAGCTGCGAGGCGATTGCGAAGGTCCTGTTGCTGGACGACGACACCATCCGCACTTGGTATCGCCTGTATGAAGAGGATGGGATCGAGGGGTTGACGAACTTCAGCTACGAGGGCAGCGCTTGCCAGTTGAGCGGCGAGCAACAGGAAAAGCTGAAAGCCTGGTCGCCACGGCCTTACCGCGCACAACGCGCCAGGTCGGCGCCTGGATTGAGAATGAATTCGGCGTCGTTTACGAAGGCCGGTCAGGACTGATCGCGTTGTTGCATCGCCTGGGGCTCGAATATCACAAACCCAATGTCATCCCGCGCAAGCTCGACGAAGAAAAGCAGAAGGCTTTTATTGAGGGCTACGAAAAGCTGCTGAATTCCTTGGGCGACGACGAGGCCGTGCTGTTTGCGGACGCCGTGCATCCGACCCATGCGGCGCGGCCTGTCGGCTGCTGGGCGCCGAGCCAAGAGAAGCTCGCGATCGAGCAGACGAGCGGGCGTCAACGCATCAACATTCACGGCGCGATCGACCTGGAGACCGGACAAACCCGGATGATCGAGGCCCTGACCATCGACGCCGCCTCGACGATCAGGCTGCTGCAATCGATCGAGGCGCTCTATCCGATGCTGGCGCTCATCCATGTTTTCTTGGACAACGCGCGTTATCATCACGCCAAGCTCGTGCAGGAATGGTTGGCCCTGCCGGGACGACGCATCAAGCTGCACTTCATCCCAACGTATTGCCCGCACTTGAACCCGATCGAACGGTTATGGGGCCTCATGCACAGAAACGTCACTCACAACAAGTGCTACGCAACTTGCGCCCAGTTCGCCGATGCGACGCTCAGTTTTTTGCGTGAAAAGGTTCCGGGGAATTGGGCGGACCTTTGTGATTCGGTCACCGACAATTTCCGCGTCATCAACCCAAAGGATTTTCGGGTCATGACGTGAACGGGGTATACAAAAATCATGTGAATGTCGACCGCACTCACAAGCTGATCCGGCGCTATGCGGCGACGGACGCGGCCGAGCACGACAGCCGCCAGTTGGACGGGCTTCTCCGCCGGGGCAACACCTCACGGGACGTGTTCGGCGACAGCGTCTATCGCTCCGCGGCGGCAGAAGCGCGGCTGAAGGCACAAGGCCTGCCGCAGTCGCATTCATGTCCGCGCGACGCGCGGTCATCCGCTGTCGAAGGCCAAGGCTGCAGCGAACCGGGCGAAGAGCCGCATTCGCGCGCGCATCGAACACGTGTTCGGTGCGCAGGAGACGGCGCCCAGCGGCCGTGTCGGCGCACCATCGGAATCGTCCGGGCGCGTCTCAAGATCGGCCTGCAAAACTTCGTCTACAACATTCGCCGCTTGGCGACGCTCGCGCGGATGGCCACTGCATGAGCGGGCCCGCCTCCGTTCCGGTGAACAATCGGCCACGAAACTCTAGCAGCCTGTCGGACTTGGGCTTGATTTTTTGCCGGCAGTCAATTCTGCCGCGGATCGAGTTGTAAATCTCGCCGAAGAACATTGCTGCGATTGCACGTAGCGGCGGCGGGGAGATTTTTGGGCACCCCGCCGCGGTTCGAGCGCAGCGCCGGAGAGCGCTCAGCCGAGGCTGAGCGCATACATTCTCTTGATGTTCCAGGCCATGGTGACAAGGCTCCACTCGCCGCGAACGCGATCGAGTCCACGCAGCAGGAACTGGCGGAATCCGATCACCGATTTGATGATACCGAACACCGGTTCCGGGGTCTGTTTGCGCAGACCATAGAGTTGTTTGCCTTGCGGTGTCCGCAGACGCCAAGCCATGGCCTCGACCGGTGTCGGGTTTTCCGGCGCCGGCAGCGGCGCGGCAAATCGCTCGCGCCAGGAGGGGTGATGCGGCTGCCGCCCGGTCGCAATCAGCGGTTCGATTTTGGCAGCCGCGCACTGCATTACATTGGCCTCGCTGAAATAGCCATTGTCGGCCAACAGTGTTTCGGGCCGGCCGAACTGTTCCGACAAAGCGTCGATCTTCTCCAGCATCGGCGCGATCTGCTGCTTGTCGTTGGGCGCCTGAACCACTGCCGTGGCGATCACCAGAAGGCTCGCCGTCGCCACCACCGCCTGCGCGTTGTAACACTGGTCGAAGCCGCCGCCCGCCACCGGCATAATCCGCGAATCCTCGTCCGTCAGGTTGATCTGGTCCTTGGGCTGCGGCCCCTCGACCGGCGGTGCGGGTGGCCTGCCGCCTCCCTTCTTGCCATTCGCAGCCGCCTCCTCCCGCGCCGCCAGCTTGGCGCGATGCTCAGCCGCCTCCCGCTCGAAGCGTTCCTTGGCGCGCGCTTCGATCTTGGCGCGCGCCTGCGCAAGCTTGGCCAGACGATCCTCACGGCGCGCCAATTCCTCCGGGATCGACATGCCATCGACCACTTCGGCCTGATCCGCGGCTTCCGCCCGCGCCAGCAGTTCGGCCACTTCGGCCTTCAATTGGGCCTCGATCTTCGTGGCATGCTCATAGGACAGCGCGCTGTGCCGGCTGGCATTGGCGTGGATTTTTGTGCCGTCCAGCGCCACCGTGCCGAGCTTAAGCAGCCCCATCTCGCGCGCCACTTCCAGCACCCGCACGAACAGCGCTTCGATGTCCTTGAGAAAGCGTCGCCGAAACGTCGCGATGGTGTCATGGTCGGGATGCTCGTTCACGGCGATGAACCGGAACGCCACCGAATCATAGGTCGCCCGCTCCAGCTTGCGGCTCGAAAACACCCCGGTCGCATAGCCGTAAACCAACAGCCCCAACAATAAGACCGGATGATAGCCAGCCGAGCCGGCGCCCCGATAGCTCTTCACCATCGCCGACAGGTCCAAGCCGTCGATCACCTCGACAACAAACCGCGCCAGGTGCTGTTCGGGAAGCCATTCATCGAGCGAGGGCGGAAGCAGAAATCCCGTCTCGCGATCAAACTCGCGGAAATTGCTCATCGATGAGCATCCAGGCGGCGAATCAATTGCGCCAGAATACCCCGCGTCGCGTATAATCCGCTAAGTCCGACAGGCTGCTAGCCTCCGGGATCAGCAGAGTCCGCTCATAGCGGTCGTAAAAATCGAATTAATCGAGGTTCCCTGTGGTCGCCGCCACTACGGACAAGCCCCTTCTTCTGAAAAGCCGCCGCCGCGATACGTCGCTCAAGCGGCATCATCTGCTCCGGCAAAGGCGTCTGTAGTCTGCAAGAACGTACTCTTGCCAGAGAATTACGAGCGTGTCAGCGACTGCACGCTCACTCTCGCGGCGTGTTTCACCGCTCGCGAGCCTGTGGTCGCCCGTTGCTGTATAAACGCCCCCATGCCACCAAAAATGGGATAATTTGAGCCGTAAAGTAGCCGCGGATGGCTGCAGCAGGCGTTCGCCCACAACCCGCCGGAGTGATACTTCGCGAGGCTGCGTCGCTGGATGAGAAGTTCGCCGGATGCGTTGCGCACGAGGATCGAGATCGCGCGGTGACGCAGCCCCAAGCGGTGCACGTCGGTCTTCGCCGCGACGCCGATCTGCGCGTCGTTGGCGTCGACGAGGACGATGTCGTTCTGCTCGCTTGTTTCTGCGGCCCTCGTGTCGACCGGCCGAGTTGTTCGCTGCGGCTGCCCGCTCACACGGTCGCGGTGATCCACTGCTCCAGCTTCTGCTTCGGCGCGGCGCCGACCTGACGCGAGGCAAGCTCTCCGTTCTTGAACAGCATCAGGGTCGGAATCGACATCACGCCATACTTCGCGGCGGTGGCCGGGTTCTCGTCCACGTTGAGCTTGACGATCTTGACCTTGCCGGCGAGCGACCCGGAAATCTCTTCGAGGGCAGGCGCGATCATGCGGCAGGGCCCGCACCATTCCGCCCAGAAATCAACCACAACGGGCTTGTCCGACTTGAGCACTGCCTTGTCGAATTCCGCGTCGGAGATCTTCTCAACGCCCATGGGAACCTCTTGCAACGGTTGTGCGGCGAGCGGGGGTGCGCATCCGCGGGCTGGCCAGAACGTACGGACGGGTACGCACACCGTCAAGCGCGCCTCACGGCGAGGTGAGGGGGACAAGGGCTGCGCTAAGCGCCTCGGGGGGAAGCTCGATCAGGCGCGGCGCGTCGGTGAAGACGAGCGCGGCGCGCACCGGGCGGTCGGGATAGAGCTTCCCCAAAACCGTGCGGTACAGGGCGAGCTGAGCGATGTAGGCGGGCGGGATTCGGCAAGGTCGCGCGGCGCCGGGCGGTCGGTCTTGTAGTCGGCAATCAGCACATGGTCTGCGGTGACCGCAAGGCGATCGACCTGGCCGGAGATAGGCCGGGGCGGCGCGCTGCTCCGCGCCATGCGGCCGAGGATGGGCATTTCGGCCCGGCTTCCTTCCGCAAACAAAGGCGCAAAACGCGGATCGTCGAGGATGGCCAGTGTCTCGTTCACGATCCTTGCGCGCTCGCTCTCGCTGAGCGTACCCCCGTTGCGGGCAAGAAAGCCGCGCGCGGCCTCGGCGCGCTGGCCGGGCGCAAGATCGGGCAGCGATTGCAGCAGGCGGTGGACAAGACGGCCGCGCAGCAGCGCGGCCTCGCGCGCCGCGCCGGTCGGTGCTCGGCGAGGCGGCATGTCCCCCGTCTCGACCGCCTGCGAGGGCGAGATCGGCGCGACCTGATCGCTTGCGGTCGCGCTCTGCAGCGGGCGGCGCAACCATTCGGGCTGCTCCGGTGTAGGTTCGCTCACAAGCAAATCGGATTCGGTTGGAAGCGGCGGCGCCTCGACCTTGCGGTAGACATGTATCGGCCCGTCATGCTCCTCGCTGATGTGCTCGCTCACTCCGGGCTCGCCCGACAGACCTCGCACGACGAGGTCGTGCCAGCAGCCCTCGGGCGGTTTTCTTTTCCCTTGGCATCCGCACACGATCAGGCGGTCCGCCGCGCGCGTCATGCCGACATAGAGCAGGCGGCGGTACTCGTCGGTTGCGTCGGCGAGCGCCCGCGCGCGCGCTACGGCGAGAACCGCGCCATCGAATTCTTTGCGGCCGGCCCAGGCGAGTCCTAGCGGCGCGCCGGCGGGAGCACCCGCCATGGGCAACGACAACAGCGCCGGCGGGCGCGGCCCGGCGGGCGGCTGGATGGTATCGGCGAGGATGACCAGCGGCGCTTCGAGCCCCTTTGCGCCGTGCACGGTCATCACCCGCACTTCGTCGCGGGCGATCTCCATGTCGCGCTTGATCTCCGATTCCGCCGCCCGCAGCCAGGCGAGGAATCCCTGCAGTGTCGGCGTCTCGCGCCGCTCGTAGTCGAGGGCGAATTCGAGGTACTCGTCGAGCGCGTCGGCCGCTTCCAGGCCGAGGCGCGCCAGGATGCGCGCGCGTCCCCCTTCCGCCCCGAGCAGCCACGCGAAAAAGCCGAACGGACCCCTTGTACGCGCCGCCTCGGCGCAGCGTTCGAGGCGAGCTGCGGCGTCGGCGAATTCGGGGCGCTCGGAGGCGCGTGCTCGCAGCGCATTCATCAAGGATGACCGACGGCCATAAGCGAGCTCGAACAGCAGCGCGTCATCCCAGCCGAACAGCGGGCTCTTCAGCGCGATCGCGAGCGAGAGATCATCGTCGGGCAGCAGCAGCGCATCGGCGAGCGCCATCAGGTCCACCACGGCGATATGTTCGGTGAGCGTGAGCCGGTCGGCGCCGGCGACGGCCACGCCCGCATCCTTGAGCGCGCGGATGATCGCCTCGAACAGCGGGCCGCGCTGGCGCACCAGCACGAGCACGTCGCCCGCCGTCATCGGCCGGTTCTCGCTGCCGATCCATTCGCGCCGGTCAATTGCGGCGCGGATGGTCTTGGCGATCTTCTGCGCCAGCTTCACCCGTGGATTGGTTTCGGGGACCTCGTCAAAGGGCGCGTCCCATCCTTCCAGCTCACGCTCGGGATCGGGCGCGATCAGCGGCCATAGTTCGACGACGCCGGGCGCTGCGTCCGGGAGCGCCTCATGCGGCGGAAAGCCGTGCGCGTCCGAGGTGACGCTGGCGAACATCTCCTTCGCCTCGAACACCGCCTCGACTGCGCCCAGCACATTCGCGCCGGAGCGGAAGGAGAACTTGAAATCGCGGGCGATGAACATAAGTCCGGCCGCCCGATGGGCCTGATCGAAATGCCCGCGCATGCGCGCGAACTCCTTGGGCGCGGCGCCTTGGAAGGAGAAGATCGACTGTTTCTCGTCGCCCACCGCGAACAGGCTCCGCTGCACGCGTCGCGCGCCTTCCCCCGCCGTGAATTCCGCGACCAGCCGCCGGATGATCTCCCACTGCTTTGGGCTCGTATCCTGCGCCTCGTCGATCAGCACATGATCGATCCCCTGGTCGAGCTTGAGATGCACCCAGGCGGCGTCCACGCGTTCCAGCATCGCAAGCGCACGGTCGATGAGGTCGTCGTAGTCGAGCAGGCCGCGACGGCTCTTCTCCTCGGCGTAACGCGCGATCACCTCGGCGGCGATCGCGATGAGCGCGCCGCTGCGGTCGCGGCAGATGATGGCCTGACGGCGCTTATGCAAGGCCGCGACACGGTCGCGTTCGCGCAAGAGCCGTGCGGCGAGCGTGGAATGCCTGGTGGCGAGCGCCTGGGTGAAGACCGTCTTTCGCGGCTCGCCGTCGCCTTTCAAGAACACCTCGAGATAGGCTTCCACGCGTTCATTGCCGGTTGCCTGCGCCGCCGCAGTCAGACGCGTGCATTGGTCTTGGTCCGCGGACGAGCTTGCCCCGCATAGCGCGGCGACCGCCGCCCATTCCGAGGAGGGAAACAGCGGACCCTCGACGATTTCCTTTTCGATGGCGTCGCGCCTTTCCTCCGGCTCGACGCCGAGGGTGCGCGAGAGCTGCGCCAGCGCCGCGTCGAGTCCGCCCGCAGCTTCGAGCCAAGCGGTGAGCGCATCGCGCTGGCCGACCGCTTCGCGCACGAGCTCGCGCAGCCGCGTGTCGGCCGCGGCGGCGAGCGCAGTCGCAAGCGCGCGTCCGAGCGGGCCCTCGCGCGCCGCTGCCGCGTCGAGCAGGACGGCAAGCGTCGCCCGGTTGAGCCGATCGGCGCTGCCGCGCTCGTCGAGCACGGTGAAGTCCGCAGGCGTTCGCGCTTCAAACGGGAATTGCTGCAACATCCGCGCACAGAAGGCGTGGATGGTCTCGACCTTCAGTCCCCCGGGCGTGTCGAGGGCGGCGGCGAAGAGCGTGCGCGCCTGCGCGCGGGTGGTTGCTTCGAGGCGCCTGACGCCTAGCCGGCGCAGCCGCTCATCGAGGGCGCGATCGTCGAGCGCAATCCAGGCGGACAGCTCGCCGAACACCCGGTTCGCCATGTTGGCGGCGGCCGCCTTGGTGAAGGTGAGGCAGAGGATTTTCGCAGGATCGACTCCGGCGAGCAGTAATCGGATCACCCGCTGCGCCAGCACATGGGTCTTGCCCGACCCGGCATTGGCCGAGACGAAGGCGGAAACGGCGGGGTCGGCCGCCTCCGCCTGAACCGCAGTAACCGCCTCGGGAATGGTGCGCGCCCGCGTCATCTCGATTACCCTGGGGTTTATGGCTCGACATATTCAACGGTGCTGGTTGGCTCGGGCCCGGCAATCCATCTTCCTTTAGGCCTTCGATATGAAAACGGTGTTTCGCGAATGCGCTCTTCGACCGCAGGAAGGGTTGGCGCCGTCGCCACACATCCCGGAAGGTCCGGCACATAGGCAGAATAGTTCCCCTCAGCCTGCTCGATGACGATCGCAAAGCGCATTAGGATTTCTCCTTTAGTCCGGCTTGTTTGAGAATACTGTTTAGGGTTCCAGGCGCTAGTGTTGTGACTTTAACGCTTGTTTCGCTCGGGCGACCTTTTCGAGAATTTGGCCCGCGGACTTGGTCCAGATGAAGGGCTTGGGATCGGCATTGTGGTTCTCCAGGTATTCAATGATTGCATCCTTGAGCTCGGCGACGCTCTTGAAGGCGCCGCGGCGGATGCGTTTTCGGGTGATCTCGGCGAAGAACCGCTCAACCATGTTGAGCCGGACGCCGAGGTCGGCGTGAAGTGCAATTGGAAGCGAGGATGCAATTTGATCCAGCGCTTCACGGCTGCGTCTGTGAGTAGCGTAGTTGTCAACGATGAGATGGAGATCGAGACCGGCAGGGGTCTGTTGGTCGATCAGTTTGAGAAGCGCAGGAACTCGCGGTGTCGATGCCGAGGCATGCCGGCCCCGATGACGGTGCCGTCCAGCCTGTTCAGAGCCGCGAACAGGGTGGTGGTGCCGTTGCGCTTGTAGTCGTGGGTCATGGTGCCGGCACGCCCCTTCTTCATGGGCAATCCCGGTTGAGTGCGGTCGAGGGCTTGGATTGCTCTTTTCGTCGACGCACAGGACCAGCGCCTTGTCGGGTGGATTGAGATAGAGCCCGACCACGTCCTCCACTTTGGCGGCGAAGTTTTTGTCACGCGAGACCTTGAACGTTTCGATCAGGTGCGGCTTGAGGCCGTGGCACGCCAATCCGCTGACACTGCTGTAGGAGACGCCCGCCACCGCGGCCATGCTGCGCACGCTCCAGTGGTCGCATTCGGCGGCTTCTCGTGCAGCGTCATGTGCACCACCTGCTTGATCTTATCGGCGACAGCGGCTTACGCGCGACGGCGGTTGCGTCCTTCAACAGCCCGTCCACCCCCTTCGCCACATAGCGCGCGCCAGCGCGACGGTGAGCAGACTTTTGCCCACTGTCGCCGCGATCGCCTCCGCCCTCAGCCCGTCGCTGGCCAGCAACACGATCCGCGCCCGCCAAACCACCTTCTGCGGCGTGTTCCGGTCCCGCACAAGCCGTTCCAACCGTTCGCGGTCAGCGGCGCTGATCGAAATCCGCTCGATTTTCCTCATCGGCGCAACTCTGCAGGTTCGCGCCGATTTGTGAATGTCCGTCAGCAATGCAACACTAGATCGTCTGACCTGGTTTGGTCGGTGTTTGAATTTGGCGATGGCTGCCACGAGTGGCAACCTGAATCCATCCATCTTGCCATCTTGTTCAATCGCCCGAATGGCGTCTCGCACCTTCACGGCTGGCCGCCTAATTGCTCAGGGGCCGTGTAAGCCAGACGGAACATCACTCCTCTTCCTCTTCTCCCGCGGACCATTCCTTTACGCGCGCGAGCTCGTCATAGGCGCCGTAACGGTTCTTCCACATCGGCAGGACGAGCGAGCGATAGGGCGTCGCTTCATCCTCGAACCGCCGCACAAGGCCGATGAGCCGCGCGAGGGCGTGGTCGGCCGCGGCGTCGGGCGTTTGCTCCTCGAGATCGACCTCGCAGATCTTGCCCGCCGGCTCGCCGCCGGTGAGACGCACATAGGTGAGTTCCGCCAGGGACGCGCCCGGCGCAATGTCGGGAAAACCGCCCTTGCGCAGGATCGCTCCTTCGAGCGTGAGCTGCGGGGCGACCCCGATCCGCACCTGCTTGCTCGTCGGCGGCTGACCGGTCTTGAAGTCCAGGATCGCGTAGCGGCCGTCGGCGAGCTGCTCGATGCGGTCGGCGCGCGCGGAGAGGCAGAAGCTGCGATCGCCGAGCGGAACGGTGAGCGCGCCGCGGATTTCCGCTTGCGCGCCCGTCATCGCCGCGTGGCGGGCTCGCTCGAAGCCCGCGAACCAGCGCGCGATCGCCTGAAAGCGCGGCCACCAGAAGGCGCGCGCTTCCGGATAGTCGTCGAGCGCGGCGAAATGCTTGGCGCCGATGCGGAGAAGCTCGGCTTCGGGATCATCGGGCAATTGCGATTGGCACGCTTGCGCGAACTCGCCGATCGCCGCATGGATGGCGATGCCGCGATCCTTGGCGCCCGGCGGCAGGTCGACCGGATCGAGCTGGGCGAGCTTGAGAATGTGCTTGGCGTAGATTGTGTACGGGTCGCGCAGCCAATGCTCGATCTCGGTGACCGAGAGCGCGGTTGGCCGGGCCGCGCGCGGCGGGCGCGGCGCGGGACGCGCCACGCGGCGCGGCGGATGGTCCGGCCGGTCAAGGCTGCGGGCGAGGGCGAGATAGCGCTCGCCGCGCTTGACCGCCTCGCGCCAGCGCTCGCCGGCCACAGCCGCGAGCCGCTGGAGAAAGCGCGAGGCGACCGCCGGCGCGCCGGCGACTTTCGCTGCACGAGTCAGTACAACCTCGGGAGCGCCGCCCGCCAGTTGAGCGAAATCGTGCGCGGACAAGGAAACGCGCCGCTCCGGCAGATCGAGCCCGAGGCTGTGACGCATGCCACGGTTGAGCCAGGGATCGGGCCGCGGCTTCGGCGGCCATGCCTCTTCGATCAGGCCGCCGAGCACCATGCGGTCGACCGCCACGAGACGCGCCTCGAGCAGGCCAAGAATCTGCACGCGGCTCCCGGCGATGGGCGCCGGCCGGATCACCCTCCCGAAAATGACCGACTTGAACAGCTCGGGATAATCGCCGGTCGTGACCATCAGCGCGGCCGCGGTATCCTCGTTGATCATTTCCTCGAAAGCGGCGTCGAGCGCAGCCCCGTCAGCCTCGGCCAGCGCCGGAATGCCGCCGGACTCGTCCGTTCCGAGCGCCGCGACGACGTCGCGATGGCGTTCCGCGAGCGTTCTCAGCGGATAGGCTGCAACAGGGTCGAGCGGTTCGAGGGGCGCGACATGCTGCGGCGAGCCGCGCCGCAAGGTGTTCCGCTGCGGCGAGATCGTTCTCGCGCACGCGGGTGCGCGGCTCGGCTGGATGTAGGCCCGAAGGTTCTCCGCGGCGGAGCTTGCTAAGTTCGGTGCGGAAGTTTGCGAGCGCATGGGCGAGTCCCGCCGTTCCGGCGCGCGGCCGGGGGCCGCGCAGCACCGCGCGCTCGAGCGCCGCCACGGCGCGCGCATGCGCGCCTTGCCTTGCCCCGAGGCGGCAGAGCGGATGCTTGAGCAACGCGAGCAACGGCGCTGGTGCCGCCCCGCCGAGCGCCGCTTCGGCAGCGAGGCGTGCGAACACGCCGACCGCCGTATCGGCGAGCGGCGTGCCCGCCGAATTGGCGACGCGGATGTCCCAGCGAGCGAGCGCCGCTGCGACGCGACGGGCGAGCGCGCGATCCGGCGTTGCGAGCGCCGCCGTGCGCTGCGGCTGCTCGACCGCTTCCCGCAAGGCGACTGCGATGGCCAGCGCCTCGTCGTCCGGGTTTGCCGCCTCGATCACCGCCAATCCGGCGAGGCCCGCCGCGCATGCCTCCGCGAAGAGGGGCTCCGCGAGCCGGGCGCGCCACAAATGGGTCGTTCGCGCCGGGCGCAACGCCTCGGACAACAGCGCCGAACGATCATGCGGGCGCGGTTCGCCGAGCACGGTCACCTCGTTACGGTCGACGCCGAGCTGTTTCAACAAGCCGTGTAGCGCGAATTGGGGATGGCCGTTCTCCGGCTCCGCCTCCCGCTCGCCGGCGCGAGCGGCTCCGCCGCCGATGGCGGCCCAAGAGGCCGCATCGAGATCGGTGTCGAGCCCGGGAAGAACCACCGCGCCGTGCGGCAGGCGGGCGACCGCCGCGATGAACCGCGCCGTCGCCGGCATGGAGCCGGTGGAGCCGGCGACGACCACCGGGCCGTCAGGCTTGCGGGCGAGACGGGCAGCTTCCGCCGCGATCACCCGGTCTCGCCGCGCGGCGGGTTCGATCGCGCTGCGCTCGGCCAGAACGCGCGGCCAGTGCTCGCGCGCAATAGTGAGAAATTGGAGCGTGAGCTGCCAGTATTCGCCGAGCTCGGCCGGCACGAGATCGTCAAGTCGTTCCCACGGCACCTCGCGCACGGTCATGTCGTCGATCAGTCGGGCGAGGTGATCGGCGAGCGCGAGCGCCGCCGCAGGCGTGCCGACCACAAGCGGCGAGCCGCTCGCCCGTTCGTGGCTTGCGCGCTCGGCAAATGTCAGGGCGAGACGCGCAAGCATGAGGCGGCGGGCGAGCGGAGACAGAGGAGCCGGAAGGTCGAGCGGCTCCGTCGCCCCGGCGGCTTCCTCGAACGCGAGTTCGTCCTCATCGATGTCGCCGAGCGCAACGATGCGCGGCAGCGCCACGGCCTCGCCGTCGAGCACGTCGAGGAAGGCGTCGCGGGCAAGCCGGCAGGCGCGGCGGGTCGGCAGATAAATCGTCGTTGTGGCGAGGGCGAGCGGATCGCCCCGATGCAGCGCGCCCGGCATCAGCGTTCCGTCGCTCAGCGCCCGCGCGAGCGTCGGCAGGAACGGCACGGAAGCCGGAACGGTGAAGATGCGCGGCGGTGGGGGAGCCATGGCGCAACTCTAGCCGGATTCGCACGAGGAGCGCGGAAGACAATCCTTGGCTGGGCGCTTTTGCGCTTCCTTGTGCCGGCGCCGGCTTGCCGTTACTGTGTCGTCAGGCTGTTGGCCCGGCGCCAGCGCCGGCTCAGAAACGACAGGTAAACCAAAGACTTAGGAAAAGCGGGCGCGCGCCATGCCCCGTGCGGCGAGGGTGGCGCGCCGTTCCAAGCCGTTTTGCACAAGGACACAGAGGCGCTTGCGCTACATCTCGACCAGAGGCGAAGCACCGCCGCTCGGATTTCTCGACGTGACCCTCACGGGCCTTGCGCGCGATGGCGGCCTTTACACGCCGGAATCCTGGCCGCGTTTCGACGCCGCGACGATTGCTTCCTTTGCCGGACGCCCCTATGCGGAAGTCGCGTGCGACGTGATTCGACCCTTCGTCGGCGGCGCGCCGGCGGAGGGCGAACTCGCCCGGATGGCGCGGGAAGCCTACGGCGCGTTCCGCCATCCCGCAGTGACGCCGCTCGTGCAGCTTGCGCCCAACACCTTCGTGCTGGAGCTGTTTCACGGTCCCACGCTCGCCTTCAAGGACCTTGCGATGCAGCTGCTCGCGCGGCTGATGGATCATGGTCTGGCGATCCGGGGCGAGCGCACGACCATCGTGGTCGCCACTTCGGGCGACACCGGCGGGGCCGCGGTGGAAGCGTTTCGCGCCTCGACCCAGGCGGATCTGTTCGTTCTGTTCCCGCGCGGGCGCATCTCCGAGGTGCAGCGCCGCATGATGACGACGGCCGGCGCCGACAACGTGCACGCGCTCGCGATCGAAGGCACCTTCGACGATTGCCAGTCGATCGTGAAAGGCCTGTTCAACGATCACGGCTTCCGCGACCGCGTGTGCCTGTCCGGCGTCAACTCCATCAATTTTGCGCGCATCGTCGCGCAGGCGGTCTATTATTTCGCGGCCGCCGTCGCGCTCGGCGCGCCGCACCGCAAGGTCGGCTTCGCGGTCCCGACCGGAAATTTCGGCGACGTGTTCGCCGGTTATGTCGCCGCGCAGATGGGCCTGCCGGTGCACCGCCTCGCGATCGCCACGAACGTCAACGACATCCTGGCGCGCATGCTCGCGACCGGCGTGTACCAGGTCCGCGATGTCATCGCCACCACATCGCCGTCCATGGATATCCAGTTCTCGTCCAATTTCGAGCGGCTCCTGTTCGAAGCCTGCCAGCGCGACGCCCGGCCGGTGCGCGCGGTCATGGCGTCGCTCGCAAAATCCGGCGCGTTCTCCGTGCCGCCGCGGGCGCTTGGCGACATGCGCACGCTGTTCACCGCTGACCGCGCCGACGAAGAGGAAACGGCCGCGATCATCCGCACGGTGCGGCGCGAGACCGGCTATCTGCTCGACCCGCACACGGCGGTGGCCATGGCGGTGGCGGAGAAGGAGGTGCGCGATCATTCGGCGCCGATGGTCGTGTTGTCGACCGCGCATCCGGCCAAGTTTCCCGACGCCGTCGAGGCGGCGTGCGGCGTGCGTCCGCCCCTGCCGGACTGGCTTTCCGATCTCGGCGCGCGCGCCGAGCGCCTTACCGTTCTTGCGCCCGATCAGGCCGCGGTCGCAGCCTATATTCTTGCGCACAGCCGCGCCGTTCGCGACGGCGAAGGAGCAGCCGCATGACCGTCGAGGTGTCCCGTCTTCCCTCCGGCCTCGTCGTGATCACCGACGACATGCCGCATCTCGAGACCGCGTCGCTCGGCGTTTGGGTCAGTTGCGGCAGCCGCCACGAGCGCTCGGACGAGCACGGGGTTTCGCATTTTCTCGAGCACATGGCGTTCAAGGGGACCGAGCAGCGCTCGGCCCGGCAGATCGCCGAACAGATCGAGGCGGTGGGCGGCGACCTGAATGCGGCGACCGGCGTCGAAGTGACCGCCTATTACGCGCGCATGCTCAGAGGCGACGTGCCGCTCGCGCTCGACGTGCTCGCCGATATCCTGTCGCATCCGCGTTTCGATCGGGACGAGATCGAACGCGAGAAGAACGTCATCATTCAGGAAATCGGCGCGCTCGAGGACACTCCGGACGACCTCGTGTTCGATTACCTGCAAGCGACCGCCTTCGCCAATCAGCCGGTCGGCCGCTCCATCCTCGGCACGCCGGAGATGGTGCGCGCGGTGGATGCGGCGAAACTGCGCGGCTATCTCGCCCGCAACTACCGGGCGCCCTCGACCGTGATCGCGGCGGCCGGCGCGGTCGACCACGCGGCGATCGTCGACAAGGTGGAAACGCTGTTTGCTCCTTTTTCCGGGCCTGCGCCGGCCGGCCCGCCGTCGGCGACGTTCAGGGGCGGCGTCCATATCGAGCCGCGCGATCTCGAGCAGACGCATATCGCGCTCGCGCTCGAAGGTCTGCCGCAGCGCGATCCGTCCCTCTACAGCCTTCAGGTCTTCACCAACATACTGGGCGGCGGGATGTCCTCGCGCCTGTTCCAGGAGGCGCGCGAGCAGCGCGGTCTCTGCTACTCGATCTACACATTCCACGCTCCCTATGCGGATACCGGCATGTTCGGCCTCTATGCCGGCACCGACGCCGCCGATGCGCCCGAGCTCATGCGCGTCGTCGTCGGCGAGATGGCGGCGGCGGCGGCCGGGCTCACCGAGGCAGAAGTGAACCGCGCCAAGGCGCAGATGAAGAGCGGCCTGCTGATGGCGCTGGAGAGTTCGGGAGCGCGCGCCGAACAACTCGCCCGGCAAATGATCATTCATGGGCGCGTCGTCCCGGTGGCGGAAATCATCGCGCTGGTCGACGAGGTCACCGTGGAGAGCGCACGATTGGCGGGGCAGACGCTGATGGAGCGGAGCCGGCCGGCGATCGCCGCTCTCGGGCCGGGCGGTCTTGAAAGGGCCGCAGCAATCGCGGAAAGTCTCGCCCTGAAAGCGGCATGATCCCGCGGCATGCCCGGTTCAAACGCGAACGCTCATGGCTTTCTTCCGTACCGCCGGCTTTCCTGAGCAGACCGCCGCCATCGAGGGGGCGGGCGTCCAGCTGCGCCCGCCGCAAATCGGCGACTATGAGGACTGGGCCGCCTTGCGCGAGCAAAGCCGGGAATTTCTGACGCCGTGGGAGCCAACCTGGCCGATCGACGACCTGACGCGCAGCGCGTTCCGCCGGCGGCTGAAACGCTATGCGGAGGACCAGCGGACCGACCAATCCTATGCGTTCTTCATCTTTTGTACGGTCGAACGCGTGTTGGTGGGGGGCCTCACGCTCGCCAATGTTCGGCGCGGCGTGGCCCAAGCGGGCAGTATCGGGTACTGGACCGGCGTTCCATATATCCGCCGCGGCTATATGAGCGCCGCCGTCCGCGCGCTCGCGCCCTATGCCTTCTCGGTGCTGCGCCTGCATCGCCTGGAGGCGGCCTGTATTCCGACCAACCAGGCCTCGATCCGCCTCCTCGAATCGTGCGGCTTTGCCCGCGAGGGCTATGCGCGCCAGTATCTCTGCATCAATGGGATTTGGCAGGACCATCTGCTCTATGCCCGCCTCAAGGACGATCCGCAGTCATGAGCAGGCGAGATCCACGGGATTCCAGCAGGGTCGGTGCGATCGCCGCGCGCCCGGCCGCGGCCTCGGCAATCGGACTTTTCCTCCTTGCCTTGGCCGGCGGCTGCTCCTCGACGGAGGAAATTCTCGGCGACCGGCCGCAGCCCGCGCCGTCCTCGTCGCCGTCGTTCACCGAGCGGTTCCGTAATCTGTTCGGCAGTTCGGAGAAGGCGAGCGCGGCGCAGCCCGCCGCCGCAAGCTCCGCCCAGCCGGCGTCCTCCGAGACCAAGGTCAATTGCCCGCCGACCGATGTCCGGCAGGGCGCCGCGACCCTGCAGATGACGGCGCCCGGCGAAGACAATGCGATGGCCGTGCGTTACCAGGCGACCTTCTCGCGGACTGCGCGACAATGCACGGTGAGCGCCGGAACCCTTACGATCAAGGTCGGGGTGCAGGGACGGTTGGTCCTCGGCCCCGCCGGCACTCCGGGCGAAACTCACGTGCCGCTCCGCTACGCGCTGGTTCAGGAGGGGATCCAGCCGAAGACGATCTGGTCGAAGCTCTACATGCTGCCTGTGGCGATTACCGCCGATCAGCCGAGCGTGCCGTTCACCCATGTGGTGGAGGATCTCGTGGTGCCGCTCCCGCCTGGCGACGAGCTCGATCGGTATGTGGTGTATGTCGGATTCGACCCGCAAGGCGCCGAATTGGAGAAGAAGCAGCAAAGAAAGCCGCAGCGTGGGCCAAAACCGCGATCGGGATGACGATAGCGGGCCGAGACTGCGGTGGGGATGACGGGCGTTAATCGTCAGACGGGCGGCGGGGGGACATAGGCGTTGCACCACGCCTTGATCGGGGCGAGCGCCGGGTGGGCGAGCGCGCGCTGCAGATAGCCCGCCACGCGCGGCATGTGCCGGAGATATTGCGGCTTGCGGTCGCGCTGGTCGAGGCGGGCGAAGATGCCGAGGATTTTCGAGGCGCGCTGGGCGGCGAGCGTCGCGTAAAGCTGCGCGAAGTAAGGCGCGTCGAAGGCAGGATCGGCCTGCCGGCGCGCCCGCACATATCGTCCGAACAACTCGATCTCCAACGCCTCCGGCATGTCCACCCTGGCGTCCTGCAGCAGCGACGCAAGGTCGTAGGCGGCGGGGCCCAGCAGCGCGTCCTGAAAATCGAGAAGGCCGATCCGGGCAATCCCCTTCCGTTCCGGCAGCCACAACAGATTCGGCGAGTGGAAGTCGCGCAGCACCCATGTCTTGGGCGCGGCGAGCACGGGTGCGAGCGCCTGCCGCCAGAAGGACAGGAACGCATTGCGCGCGGTCGCCGTCGGGGCCGCCGAGAGGCGCGGCAGGTACCAGTCCAGCAACAGCTCGATCTCGATCATGAGAGCATCGAGATCGTACAATGGCAGGCGGTGCGTGACATTGGGGGTGACCGGGATTTCGGGCGGTAGCGACAGGCTGTGCAGGGCGATCAGCAGGTCGACCGCGGTCCGGTAGCAGTCGGCGACGGGGGCGGGCGGATCGCCCGCCACGATCGGGCGGTCGCCGAAATCCTCGATCAGGACAAACCCGTCCTCGATATCGGCGGCATAGATCTCCGGAGCGGAAAAGCCGCGTGCGCGCAATGCGTTGGCGAGTGCGACATAGGGCCGGACATCGTCCGCCAGGTGGGCGATCGCGCTGTAGGGCCGTCCCTGTTTGACGGGCGGGCCATCGGAGCGGCGCGGCGCATTCATGAAAATGGCGCGGCGGTCGCCGAGCGCGAGCCGCTCGTAGGAGCGGGTCGACGCGTCGCCGGCGAGCCGCACCCGCTCCGCCTCGGCGAAGCCGTTATCCGCCAGGAATTTTCGCGCTCTCGGAAGCCGTTCGGTGCGTGGCGCAAATCCCCGGAAACCGGTGATCCGCACATTGCGCTGCTCGGGTCCGTGCTGGGCGTCGAGCCTGATTTCGACTTCCAGCCGTTCGGGCGGCAGCAGGCCGGGCGCCCGGTCTGGCCACTCGATCAGCACGACCGCGCCTGGCGGCAGGTCCTCGAAGCCGAGCTCGCGCAGATCCCCGGGGCCGACCAGGCGATAGAAATCAGCATGCACCAGGACGAACCGCGGCAATTCGTAGGCCTGCATGAGCGTGAAGGTCGGGCTTGGCACGTCGAGATCCGGGTCTCTAGCGAGATGGCGGATCATCGCGCGGGCAAGCGTGGTCTTGCCGGCGCCGAGGTCGCCAGAAAGCGCGACGACGTCTCCAGGATCAAGCGCGTTGGCGAGATCGACGGCGAGATCCCGCATCGCTTGTTCATTCGCAACGGTGAGAGCGATAACCGAGCCGCCCGACGGGGTGGGTTCCATCATGCCTTAGGGTAGTTCATTCGGCGGCCGTTCGCGCGGCCGCCCCGGGAAGCGGGAACGTACACACCACCGTCGTACCGTGTCCAATCCCGGATTCGATCCTTACGCTGCCGCCGTGCAGTTCGACGAAGGACCGCACGATCGACAGCCCGAGGCCGGCGCCGCGGTGGCTTGATCCCTGCGGGTCGGTCTCGAAAAGGTCGAACACTTTGTCCGTCATCTCCGCCGGGATGCCGGGACCCTCGTCGGTCACCCAAAAGACCACCGCGTCGTCGCTGCGTTCGGCGCGCAGCGACACTCGTCCGTTGCGAGGGGAGAAGCCCACCGCGTTCGACAGCAAATTGAACAGCACCTGCCGGATACGGCGGCCGTCGCCCACGAAGCTGCCGATTTCCGGATCGGCCTGCAGGTCGAGAGTGATCCCATCCCTGACCAGGCGGTCCTGGATGCCTTCCGCGGCCTCCCGCATCGTCGCATGGATGTCGACCGTGCCGAGACTCAGCGTCATCGCGCCGGCGTCGATCGTGGCGAGATCGAGGATGTTGTTGATGATTGCGAGCAGCGCGTTGGTCGACGCCGTGATGTAGCCGAGATACTCGGCCTGCTTTTCGTTCAACGGCCCGGTCGAGGGATCGCCGAGGAAATGGGCGAAACCGATGATGTTGGTGAGCGGCGAACGCAGCTCATAGGAGACATGGTGAACGAAATTGAGCTTGATCTCGTCGGCGGCGATCAGCGCCTCATTGCGCTCGCGCAGAGCGCGTTCCACGTTCACCGAATCGGTCACATCCTGGAAAGTGACGAGGGTGGCGCCATCCGGCAGGGGCACCGTGGCGAGATCCACCACGCTGCCGTCGTTGCGCTCGATCCGGCCGGAGATGGGGTCGCGTCGGTCGAGCGCCGTCACCGCGCCGCGCAGCATGGTCCAGGTGCGTTCGTCGCGATGCAGCGGACGGCACAGGCCGATCACCGCCTCAATATGCGGACGCTCCGTCAGCGGAGACGCGGCGACTTTCCAGCACCGAGCGAAGGCGGGATTGAACAGGCGCAGCCGCCCGTCGCTGCCGAACACGGCGACCGCTTCGATGAGGTTGTCGAGCGTTTCGCCCTGCACGCGGATCAGCGCGTCGGCCCGGCGCTCGAGCTCGAGCCGCTCGGTGATGTCGTCAAACAGATAGGTCACGCCGCCTTCCGGATTGGGCGTGGTGACGACGCGCAGGGTGCGGCGGTCCGGCAGGTGCCACTCGTGCTCCTCGGTGTCCGTCGACTGGTAAGCCGCGTGCAGGGTGCGTTTCCACTGCTTGAAGTCCTGCTGCTCGGGCAGGCGTCGCGCCGCGCGCAGGCGATCGAGGATCTGTCCGTCGCTGGGTTCCTCTTCGAGAAAGGCGGGATCGAGGTCCCACAGCGAACGATAGGCGGCGTTGTAAAAGGTGAGCTTGCGGTCCGCGTCAAACACGGCGACGCCGGTGGCGAGCTGGTCGAGCATGCGGCGGTGCGCATCGAGCATATGCGCGAGCTCGGTCCGCAGCTTCTCGGCTTCGCTCGCGTCGATCCCCATGCCGACCCGTCCGCGCCCGATCGGAACCTCGATCACGTCCATCATGCAACGGTTGCCGGAGATGATTGCCGGCAGCCGCCCGCTGTAGCCCCCCTCGGCCGAAATCCGGCGGATATCTTCGCGTTCCACCCGCCCGAGCAGCTCGAACCCCCGCGCAATCGCGGTCGCGGGATCGGGAGCCTCGACCGCGCGGGCGTAGGCCGCGTTCACGAGCACGAGACGCTCGGCGTCACGCATCCAGACCGGCAAAGGCAGCGCCTCCACGACGCTGCGCAGAGCGTCGGCCTCCTCCTGTAACCGCTGGCAACGGGCGCTCAGCTCGGCCACCTCGCCCTTGGCGCCGGTTACGTCGCGCAGCTTCATGACCGCGAAGGCGCCCAGGGCGCGGCCGTCGGCTTCGATTTGTCGACCGGCGATCGTCGTGAGCAGCAAGGCGAACGCCTCGCCATGCGTCCGCAATCTTTCGATCGCATCCGCGACCTTGCGGGCGAGCTCGGGACCGAGCCAGAGCGGAAAGGCGAGAATGTCGGCCGGGTCGGCGGCGGGAGCGATGAACGCGGCTTCGCCGATAATCTCCGGCTGCTCGTGTCCCGCGGTCCATACGAGAAGGACCTGCGGCTCCGACATGGCCATAGCGGCGAGCCGATCGACGTCCGACTGCAGCGATGCGATCTCCGCACGCGCGCGGTTGTCCCGCGCCGCCGCACGATTATGCGTACGAACGAGCATGACCGCAGTCAGTGCGGCGAACAAAATCACTCCGAGAAAAAGGGTGAGCGCGGCGAACTCGTGCGGGGCAAGGCGTGTGAGCGCCTGCATATAGGTGCGGCTATACCCGAAATCGATCGCCGGGAACGCTGCCGCTGGGGCTGGCAGGAGAGGAACAAGACCCGCGGTCACTGGGATCAGTCCGGCGGTGCGCCGGCGGAATGAAAGTTGCCCGCTTATCGTTCTGGCGACATCCGCCATCGCATCGCCCCTGCCGGCCCGCGTTCCTGCCTAAGAAATCGCAAAACCCGATACGCCACCGCTGCGCGAAGCCGGTGCACTCGAAACCGATACTGATACCGACGCGGGATCACTTCGTCCGAAAATCGGAAACGCCGTCGCCTGCTCCAGAAAGCCGCCGCACACGGCGGCGTCCCACGAATCAAGACACTGTACTCTCTTCCGGACTCCAACCGGAAGAGTCCAGAGAGTGAACGACCGGTTGGGCGGCGAATACCCTGGCAGGGGTGTCGCGGCTGCGTCCCGCCTCAGGGCCGCTTGCTCGCGATTCCGGTCGAACCGAATCCGCCGCCGCCGCGCGGCGTCGAATCGAGCGCCGCAACCTCGCGCAAGGCGGGGCGCAACACCGGCGCGATGACCAACTGGGCGATGCGCGCGCCGCGCTCGACGAGAAACGGCGCATCGCCAAAATTGGCGAGGACGACGAGCACCTCCCCGCGGTAATCGGGGTCGATCGTGCCGGGACTGTTGAGCACGGTCACGCCGTGGCGGGCGGCGAGCCCCGAACGCGGGCGCACCTGCGCTTCGGTTCCTTCCGGCAGGGCAAGCGCGAAGCCGGTCGGAACCGTCGCGCGGCCCGCCGGCGGAATGGTCAGCGGCGCATCTACCGGAACCGCAGCGAGAAGGTCGAGCCCCGCCGCGCCTGCGCTCTGATAGGCGGGCAGCGGCAGATCGTCGCCGTGCGGCAGCCGCAGAATGCGAATCTCGGCGCCACTCATTTGGCCGGCGCGGGCGCCTTCAGCGCCTCGGCGATGCGGGCGACGAGTGCGTGCGCGACCTCTTCCTTGGACTGGCTGGGCCAGGCCTCGATCCCGCGCGCGGTGACGAGATGCACAGTGTTGCGGTCGCCGCCCATGACGCCACTCTCCTTCGACACGTCATTGGCGACGATCCAATCGCAGCCCTTCCTCGCGAGCTTCTCGCGAGCATGCTCGAGCACGCGCTCGGTCTCGGCGGCGAAGCCGACCACGAGGCGCGGGCGGCCCTGCTTGCGCTTGGCGATGGTTGCAAGGATATCGGGGTTTTCGACCAGCGTGAGCACGGGCGGGCCCGCGGCCGTCTTTTTGGTCTTCTGGGCGCCGGCCTCGGCGACCCGCCAATCGGCGACCGCCGCCGCGAAAACAGCAACGTCCGCAGGCAGTCTCGCCTCGACTGCGGCGAGCATCGCCCGCGCGCTCTCGACGTGCACGACGCTCATTCCCGGCGGGTCGGGCAGCCTGACCGGGCCGGATACGAGCGTCACCGTCGCGCCGGCTTCGGCGGCGGCCCGCGCGATGGCGTGGCCCTGCTTGCCGGACGACCGGTTGGCGAGGTAGCGCACCGGGTCGATCGCCTCGTGGGTGGGGCCCGAAGTGACGAGGATGCGCAGGCCGGCGAGCGCGCCGCGCGCGGCGGTCCTTCCCGCGAGGAGGCCTTCGATCGCGGCGACGATCTCCAGCGGCTCCGCCATGCGCCCCGGGCCTGCTTCGCCCGCTTCCGCCATCTCGCCTTCGTTCGGCCCGACCGCGCTGACGCCGTCGGCGCGCAGCTGGGCGAGATTGCGCTGCGTCGCCCTGTGCCGCCACATATGCGGGTTCATGGCGGGCGCAAGCAGGATCGGCTTGTCGGTCGCGAGCAGCACGGTCGAGGCGAGGTCGTCGGCATGACCGCCCGCCATTTTGGCGATGAGATCGGCGGTCGCCGGCGCAATCACCACGAGATCGGTATCGCGCGCGAGCCGGATGTGGCCGATATCGAACTCGGTCACCGCATCGAACAGGTCGGTATAGGCGCGTTCGCCGGCGATCGCGCCGGCGGAGAGCGGCGTGACGAACTGCTGCGCCGCTTTCGTCATGATCACGCGGACGGCGGCCCCGCGCTCCCTCAGCCTACGAATGAGGTCGAGCGATTTGTAGGCCGCGATGCCGCCGGAGATGATCAGAAGGATGCGCTTGTTGCTTATCATGCTGCTACTCGTCGGTTTCCTCTTCGACGAGTGTCCATACCCTCTCTAGTGGAATCTCAGCCTGTATGCTGCTGGGTAGTTTCTCATATAGCTGCAAAATTTGATCCAACAGATCCTCTGCATTCCAAAGACGCAGTTGAAAGAAATCGCGTCGAGTTCTCGAAATCCTTCGCGTTGCGGGTCACGACGACCATGCCGCGCGCCCAACAGTTGTTTCCGATCAGGCCGAGTTGGCTTATTTGCGGCTTGGATCCATACCGCCATGAGGTCTGTGCCAGTTGTAGCGGTGGAGCCATCTCGGGAGCTCGGCGGTGCGTTCGTCTGAAGTGTTGTAGGCGCGGGCATAAGCCCATTCGCGCAAGCTTGTCTGGATGAAACGTTCAGCTTTGCCATTCGTCTTTGGCGTGTAGGGCTTGGTGAAGATGTGCTTGAGGCCGAGCCGTTTGCAAGCTTTGCCGAAGGCTTTAGAGCGATAGCACGAGCCGTTGTCGGTCATGACGCGTTCGACCTTCACGCCCAGGCTCTCATAGTAAGCGACGGCGGCTTTGAGGAAGACAATGGCGCTTTCCTTCCTCTCGTCCTTCATCACACGACTGAAGGCGATGCGCGAAGCATCGTCGATGCAGACATGGACGAACTCCCATCCGATGCCGAGATGACGATTGACCACGCCGGTTTGTCGTCCGGTGATGCGATGTCCGATGGAGCCGATTTTGCCGAGCTTTTTGATATCGAGATGGATGAGTTCGCCCGGCCGCTCGCGTTCATAGCGGCGAACTGGTTCCGGCTCCAAGGCGCTCAATTTGTGCAGGCCCAGCCGGCGGAGAACACGACTGACGGTAGCGGACGAGACGCCAGTTTCGGCGGCAATCTGCTTGCCCGTCCAGCGCTGCCGACGCAGCCGCTCAATCTTCTCGATAACAGGCTGAGGTGTCGGTCGGCGCAGCGATGTGGCCGGGAGGAGCGATCCTGCAACCCTGCCAAGCCTTCTCGGCGATGGCGATCGACCCATTTGCGAACCGTGCGCGGGCAGACGCCTACGGCTTCGCTAACGGCCTTCGGCGTCTGCCCGCTTGCAACCAATTCCACGATCAGCTCTCGACCGCGCGGGTCAGCCGGACATTCTTATGCACGTTCATCCGGTCCTCCGGGATTGCTGAGGCTTCGACACCTTCAGCTTCTCCCGGCCAGGGCCGGATGGATAACCTATGGAAAGCTCACAGCTAGGGCCTGTCTTCAGTTGAGGAGGATGATAGCGGAGGCGAGCTGAGCGCCGGCGAGGAAATTTCTGGCGAGTTTGTCGTAACGGGTGGCGATGGCGCGAAAGTGCTTGAGTTTGTTGAAGAAGCGCTCGATGAGATTGCGCTCGCAGTCAAGAGCGAAGTCGCACGCCCGCGGCGCATTGCGATCGGCCTTTGAGGGAAGGGCCGTAGTCAAAGTCCCGCTCCAGCGGATCGAGCAGCGGACGTCGTCATAGGCCTTGGCCAAACCGGGCTTCTCGATCGGCTTGGAGAGCAGTCGGCTCCGCCCAGGTCAGATCGTGAGCCGCCGCGCCTCTTCTTCCGATCGAATTGCCGACTCTTCGCCAGCCTTCATTCGGATCGTTATCCGACGCGCGATCGATCCGATCGTTATGCTCGCCATTTTCTTTCGTGCGCCGGCGTTTTCCTGATGCGCCCGCACGATGGTCGCGTCGATCATCATGTATTCGTTGTCGTGATCGCTCGCCAATAGCCGGAAAATGCGCTCGAAAACGCCGCTCTTCGCCCACCGATTAAAGCGCTGGTAGAGATCGACCAGTCGCCGAAACGCTCAGGCAGATCGCGCCAGGGAATCCCGCAAGATAGCGGTACACGACGGCTACCACAAACAGTCGATTGTCCGCCGCCGTGCCGCCGACATGTCCCTCGCGACCAGGCAGAAAATCCTTGATCCGAGCCCATCGGTCATCGCGGATTCGTAGCGCCGCCTCTTCGGCCCCTCCTTAGGCCACCGGCCATGAATCACTCATTTGCTCATTTGGGAATCCCTCACTGCGCAGGCGCTAGTCTTTGACGGCAAAATCTTGATCAATCCAATTGATGGGCGCTGATGGCCGTCAGACTAGGCCCAGATGGCCCACATGTATATTTCCCCGAAATTTTCCCGATTGCGATTGTCCCAGTGTGTTTCCGGGGGAGTGCGATCAAGTCACCATCCTTGATCTCATGACTGAATGACCACAATTGGCCTGTCCATACAGACAACTTAGCTTCTGACAGGTCACGATAAATGTGAGCGAGTGCTTGCCTCAACTCGGGCCGTGTGCTGAATTGTGCCAAGTCAGGAACATCATCCCAGCCAACAACAACGCAGTTGTGTTCTAGAGCAAATTGCTCTTGTTCACCTAACTTCCCTGCACGCACTACCCAGAAGGCCATTTGGCTCTCCTACTCGGCATGTCGATTGACTTTCCTTTTGTGCGTTGGGTCTGATCTTAACCTGTCACGCGCTGGTGTCGGCTCATCTTCAATTCCGACACCCTTTTTCAAGATAAGCAACGCCTCCCTCGACAAAGACCTTCCATTCTGTTTCGCGCGCACGCGAAGCTTTTCTTTCACGATGGGATCAAGATTGCGGATTTTGAAATAGCCTTCGAGGGCGCTCTTTCTCTTCGCAATCATCCGAGCCACTCCGACTGTCATTTCTTGGTTACGCAACCCTACATTACACCAGATGATCATTTGAAAAACAGCAACGCCGCCAAGAGCACGACGGCGATCGCCCACAGCGCGATCGTGGTTCCGCGATTGCGGCGCGCGTGCGCTTCCCCGATGGCCTCGACCGTGTCGGCGGCGAGCGTCAGCCCTTCGCCCGTCGCATGCTCGATCTTTTCGGCGAGCTGTCGGGCGCGCGCGAGCAGGGACGGCACGGTCGCAAGAAAACGACCGAGTTCGCCTGCGCCTTCCGCCGCATCTTCGAGCAGACCGGCGGGGCCGAGATTGCGGGTGAGCCACTCGCGCACTACGGGCTCAGAGGTGGTCCAGATGTCGAGCTTAGGGTCGAGCATGCGCGCGACGCCCTCCGTCACCACCATGGTCTTCTGCAGGAGCAGGAGTTCCGGCCGCGTGCGCATGTCGAACAGGGCGGTGACCTCGAACAGCAAGGTCAGGAGCTTCGCCATCGAGATCTCTTCCGCGCGGCGATTGTGGATGGGCTCGCCGATGGCGCGGATCGCCTGCATGAAGCTCTCGACCGAGTGGTGCGACGGCACGTAGCCCGCCTCGAAATGGACCTCCGCCGTTCGCCGATAGTCGCGCTGGATGAACCCGTAGAGAATTTCGGCGAGGAAGCGGCGCTCTTTCGCGCCAAGCCGGCCCATGATCCCGAAATCGACGGCGACGAGGCGCCCGTCCTTGTCGACGAACAAATTGCCGGGATGCATGTCGGCGTGGAAGAATCCGTCGCGCATGGCGTGGCGCAGGAAACTCTGGATCACCGCGCGGCCGAGATCCGGCAGGTCGAGCCCGCGTGCGACCAGCGCCGCCCGATCGGACAGCGGCGTTCCGTCGATCCATTCGAGCGTGAGCACGTTGCGGGCGGTCCTGTCCCAGTCGATCGCCGGCACGCGGAAATCGGGGTCGTCTTTGGTGTTCTCCGCGATCTCGGAGGCGGCCGCGGCTTCGAGCCGCATATCGAGTTCGATCGCCACCGAGCGCGCGAGGGTGGCGATGACCTCGGTCAGCCGCAGCCGTCTCGCTTCGGCGGAGGCGCGCTCGGCGAGGCCCGCGGCGAAGCGGAAGGCGTCGAGATCGACCTTGAGGCCTTGCTCCACTCCGGGCCGCAGCACCTTCACGGCGACGCTACGGCGACCGCTCGGCGTATCGATCTCGGCCCGGTGCACCTGGGCGATCGAGGCGGCGGCGACCGGCGGTCCGAACACGGCAAAAACGGACGCGATCGGCGCGCCGAGCGCTTCCTCCACCGCCACTTCCGCTTCGGCCTGCGGAAAGGGGGCCATCTTGTCCTGCAGGCTTTCGAGATCGGCCGCGATCGCGGGGCCGACCACGTCGGGGCGGGTGGCGAGAAACTGGCCAAGCTTGACATAGCTCGGACCAAGTGCGGTCAAAGCGGCCGACAGGCGGATCGCGCTCGAGGCCGAGGTCGGACGTTCCAACAGGCGGGCGAGCCGCAGGCCCGCGCGTGCGGCCGCCGGAAGCGGCGTCGGATCGACGAGGCCGAACACGCCTTCGCGCGCGAACACGAAGCCGGCGCGGGCGAGGCGGGTGAGATGGGAAAGCGGCGGGATCACTGAGCGCGGGCACAATCCTTGCCCTCGCCCCCTGCGGGAGAGGGCGGTCCGAAGCAGGCATAAGCCTGCGAGGACCGGGTGAGGGGTAATTGCCTCGTCCTGCTTGCCGGGTCTACCCCTCACCCGGCTCGCTCCGTGCTACGCTTGGTGCTCGCCACCCTCTCCCGCAAGGGGAGAGGGTGGTTTCTACAGCCGCCAGCCCGAGTGGAGCGCGACGATGCCGCCCGACAAGATCTTCACGTCGACGCGGCGAAACCCCGCTGCGCGCAGCATGCCGGCAAACGCCTGCGGCTTGGGAAATTTGCGGATCGAACTCGACGAGATAACGATAGGCTTCGCCGTCGCCCGCCACCACCTGGCCGAGCGCGGGAATGACGTTGAACGAATACAAATCGTACAGCGTGTCGAACCAGGGAACATCGACACTGGAGAACTCGAGGCAGAGGTAATGACCGCCGGGCTTGAGCACGCGGTAGGCCTCGGCAAGGGCGGCTTCGATGCGCGGCACGTTGCGGATGCCGAAGGCGAACGTGCAGGCGTCGAAGCTTTTCGCCGGGAAGGGCAAGGCTTCGGCGTTGCCTTCGATGAAAGTCACCCACTCGTCGAGATCGCGGTCGATGGCCCGTTCGCGACCGACCGCCAACATGTCGGGGTTGATGTCGCACACGGTGGCGTGCACGCCTCCTCCGCCCGCTCTGACCACGCGGAAGGCGATGTCGCCGGTTCCGCCCGCGACATCCAACAGCGCGAAGGGGCGGTCGCTCTTGGGCGGGTTGACCCTGGTAACGAGTATGTCTTTCCAGGCGCGGTGCAGACCCCCCGACATCAGGTCGTTCATGAGGTCGTAGCGGCGGGCGACGGAGTGGAAGACGTCATCGACCAGCGCCTGCTTCTCGTCGAGGGGCACCGTGCGGAAGCCGAAATGCGTGTCGCCGTTAGTCATCGTGCGTCGTCCTAAAAGCCGCGGCGACCATAGCGCGGCTCGCCCGACGATTCCACAAAGGCCGCCGGACGTGGTTACGATCGAGCGCTGGTTCCTTCGATCGTTGCGCGTTAAAACCCCTCTCCCCTTGTGGGAGAGGGTGGCTGAGCGCAAAGCGCGAAGCCGGGTGAGGGGTTCTTTTCGCGTCGCACGAACAGACCCCTCACCCGGTCCCTCGCTCCGCTCGGAACCACCCTCTCCCGCAGGGGGAGAGGGTTGAGTGGATGCCCGAACTGCCGGAAGTCGAAACGGTTCGCCGCGGCCTCGCGCCCGCCATGGAAGGTGCGCGTTTCGTCAAGGTCGAAGCGCATCGTCCCGACTTGCGGCGGCCGCTGCCGAACGATTTCGCCGGACGGCTGGAAGGCAAGACCGTCGCCGCGCTCCGGCGACGCGCCAAATATTTGCTGGCCGAGTTGTCTTCCGGCGATGTGCTGGTGATGCATCTCGGCATGTCGGGCTCGTTCCGCGTGGGCCGCGAAGAGGGAGGGGAGGGGACGCCCGGCGCGTTCCACTACCCGCGGTCGGAGGCGCGCGCGCACGACCATGTCGTGTTCCACATGTCCTCGGGGACGCGCATCACGTTCAACGATCCGCGCCGCTTCGGGCTGATGCTGCTCGTCCCCGCCGGCGAGCTGGCCGGCCATCCGTTGATGAAGAAGGTTGGTCCCGAGCCGCTCGACCGCGGGTTCGATGCCGACCGCCCTCGCGCGCGCCTGCGCCGGCAAGGCGACGAGCCTGAAGGCGGCCCTGTCCGACCAGACCGTGGTGGCCGGGCTCGGCAACATCTATGTGTGCGAGGCGTTGCATCGCGCGCGCCTGTCGCCGAAGCGCGCGGTGGGGAGCCTCGCGACCAAATCCGGCGCGCCCAACGATCGCGCGGTTAAGCTGGTTGCGGCGATCAAAGCGGTGCTCAAGGACGCAATCGCGGCGGGGGGCTCGTCGCTACGCAATTACGCGCGCACCGATGGCGAATTGGGCGACTTCCAGCACCGTTTCCGCGTTTACGATCGGGAGGGCAAGCCTTGCGTCACGCCGGGTTGCGGGGGCGTCGTCAAGCGCATCGTTCAAGGCGGGCGCTCGACCTTTTTTTGTCCGACGTGTCAGCGATGACGGGCTCAGCCACCGAGTGCGGTACGCCGCACTCTTCTGGGTGGGGCATACACGCACAATTGCCTCCGCCCACTGGGGGCAGGGCTGTCCGGGGAAGCTTGATCTACACCTCTCCCCTGTGGGGAGAGGTCGGATTCCGAGCGCAGCAAGGAATCCGGGTGAGGGGGCTACGAAGCCAGTCGATGTCCCTCACCCGGCTCGCATCTCGTTGCACTCGATTGCTCGCCGACCTCTCCCCGCCGGGGAGAGGTAAAGCAGATAGCTCTCACTCCACGTCCTCGACGCTGGCCGGGCCGGTGCCGAACGCCTTCTGGGCGAGCGCCGCCTCCATGAACTGGTCGAGGTCGCCGTCGAGCACCGCGCCGGTATTGGAGGTGGAGACGCCGGTGCGCAGGTCCTTCACCATCTGATAGGGCTGCAGCACATAGGACCTGATCTGGTGGCCCCAGCCGATATCGGTCTTGGCGGCGTTCTCGGCGGCGGCCTTCTCCTCGCGCAGCTTCAGCTCGCGCTCGTAGAGGCGGGCGCGCAGCATCTGCCAGGCTTGCGCCCGGTTGCGATGCTGGGAGCGGTCGTTCTGGCACACCACCGCGATATTGGTCGGGATGTGGGTGAGGCGGATCGCCAACTCGGTCTTGTTGACGTGCTGGCCGCCGGCGCCGCCCGAGCGCATCGTGTCCGTGCGCACGTCGGATTCCTTGATGTCGACGACGATGCGGTCGTCCACCACGGGGTAGACATTGACGCTCGCAAACGACGTGTGGCGGCGGGCATTGGCGTCGAACGGTGAAATGCGCACCAGGCGATGCACGCCGTTCTCGGTCTTGAGCCAGCCATAGGCGTTGCGGCCTTTGATCTGCACGGTCGCCGATTTGATGCCGGCCTCTTCGCCTTCGGTCTCTTCCAGCCAGTCGACCTTGTAGCCGTGCTGCTCGGCCCAGCGCGCATACATGCGCAGCAGCATATTGGCCCAGTCCTGGCTCTCGGTGCCGCCGGCCCCCGCATGCACCTCGACATAGGTGTCGTTGGCGTCGGCCTCGCCGGAAAGCAGCGCTTCGAGCTGGCGGCGCTCGACCTCGCCCTTGAGCTTGCGCAGCGCGGTCTCGGCTTCCGCGATCACGCCCTGGTCGTTCTCGGCCTCGCCCAGCTCGATCATCGTGACCTGGTCGTCCAGTTCCTGCTCGATGCGGCCGATCGCGGACAGGCTGTCCTCGAGCGCGATGCGCTCCTGCATCACCTTCTGGGCGCACTGGGGATCGTCCCAGAACGCAATGTCCTCGGTGAGTTTGTTCAGCTCGGCGAGCCGGGCGCGGGCCTTGTCGACATCAAAGATGCCTCCTCAGCAGCCCGACCGACTGCTTGATGTCCTCGACGATCGCTTGCGTTTCCGCGCGCATGCCGTGTTCCTGATTGGCCGCGGCGAGAGGGGCCACTACATCCCAATGCCTGTTCTCGCGGCATGTAGCGACATTGGGCGCAAGGTGCAACCATGGCGAACCCGCTTGCTCGTCCGACCGCACGACAAGGGGGTCTCACTCGAACGCAAAGTTAGGCGCATGACCGACGACATCGCCTTCGACAGGAGCTTCGACCTCGCGCCCGGCCGCGTGGAGGAGGTTGCGCCCGGCGTGCGCCGGCTCCTGTGCGATAATCCAAGTCCGTTCACCTTCAAGGGCACGGTCAGTTACATCATCGGCCGCGGCGAGGTCGCAATCATCGATCCAGGGCCGGACGATCCGCAGCACATTGCGGCGCTGCTCGATGCCGTCCGCAACGAAAGCGTGACGCATATTTTCGTCACCCATACCCATGTCGATCATTCGCCGGGCGCGGCGCAGGTCAAGGCGGCGACCGGGGCGATGACGTTCGCGGAGGGGCCGCACCGCGCCGCGCGCCCGCTGCATATCGGCGAAGCGGACCGGCTCGAAGCAAGCGCCGACCACGATTTTGTTCCCGACCATGCGCTCGCCGACGGCGAGGTCATCGGGGGCAAGGGCTTTGCGATCGAGGCGGTCGCGACCCCTGGGCATACCGCGAACCACATGGCCTTCGCCCTGCGGGAAACCGGTCTTTTGTTCTCCGGCGATCACGTGATGGCGTGGAACACGTCGATCATCGCTCCGCCCGACGGCGCGATGGCCGATTACATGGCCTCGCTCGACAAGCTGCTGCGGCGCGACGAGCAGGTCTATCTGCCGGGCCATGGCGGGGCGGTCCGCGAAGCCCCAGGCTTCGTCCGGCAATATATCGCCCACCGGCACGCCCGCGAGGCGGCGATCCTCGCAACGCTGCGCGGCGGGGAGGCCGACATTCCGGAGCTCGTGCGGGCCATCTATATCGGGATCGATCCACGGCTCTCGGGCGCCGCCGGCCTGTCCGTGCTCGCTCATCTGGAGGATCTGGTCGCGCGTGGGCTCGTGGCGACGGACGGTCCCCCGGCCATCGGCTCCCGCTATCGTTTGCGCTGATCGCCCTTCTTCGGCGGGGCTTTCGGGGGAGCCGGCCGCTCCGGCTTGACCGTATCCGAGACCTCGTTGATGTCCTCGAGCAAGCGCTGCACCCGCTTGGCGTTCACTCCGAAATCCCAGCGCCCATAGCGCGAGGCGGAGCGGACATCGATGCGCGATCCCCCGCGCGTGGGGCGCACGCGGATCACGACGTCGTCGCGGAAGCCCATGATCGGGGTGTAGGCGATCGCCTCGATATAGCCGTCGCGGGTTCCGGCGATCGGCGGGCGCTCGTCGATCACGCGCCACAGGGGCGCGATCACGTTGTCCTTGCGCTTGGCGAGCGCCGCCAGCACCGCGGCGTAGGCGCCGCTCGGCGGAAGGGCGACGTCGAGCGGTTCAACGTCGGGATAGGTCGCGCGCACCAGCTCAGGGGTGGCGAGCCCGGCATAGGCGACCGAATTGGCTTGCCGCGTGCGGATCCGGGTGATCGCCTCGAAGCGCGGCGGATCCACCGGGTCGGTCGACACATCCGCGATGACCGGCATCTTGTAGGCCCTGATGACGAGAAAGGCCGGATAGGCGCAGAGCGCGAGCCCGATGAGGAGCCCGGTGACGGCCTGTCCGAGGCCGCCGAGCCCGCTCCGCCAGATCACCGCGAAGGCTGCGAACGCGATCAGGATCGCGGCGACCGCCAGCGCCAGGCCAGCCGCGAACGTCACCAGCGCGGGAATGATATCGAGCATCCCCGACCGCGCGATGATGACGGCGAGCAGCACCACCGCGAGCGAGAACAGGCCAACCCACCGCGCCCAGACCGCCAGGCGCGCGACCGGCTCTTCGGCAAAGCGACGTCGCGCCATTTCAGATTTCCGGCCGTGCGGACACACTCATGCGGGCAGGGATAAAGCGGTGCGCTCCCGCTGGCAACGCCCTGTTCCCGCGTCGGTCATGATGCGAAAGCCCGACCATTGCGGATGACGGGCCATCCTGCAGAAAATCAGCTGCCGGCCGCGAAGTGCGAGAACATGTCGCCGGAACCGGGCGCGAGCACCACGACCGTCGTTCCGACCTTGGCCCGATTGTAGAGGTCGATCACGTCCTCATTGACCATGCGGATACAGCCGGACGAGATCGCCTTGCCGATCCATTCGGGCTGGTTCGTCCCGTGAATGCGGAACAACGTATCTCGGCCGTTGGCGTGGAGATAGAGCGCGCGAGCGCCGAGCGGGTTGAGCGGTCCGCCGTCGACGTGGTTCGGCAGATTGCCGATGCGCCGCTTTATGCTTTCGGTCGAAGTCCAGCCCGGCCACTCGGCCATCTGACCCACCTTGGCGACGCCAGAGAAGGCGAGGGCCTCTTCGCCCACCGCGACGCCGTACCGGATCGCCTGCTGGTTCGGCAGCACGAAGTAAAGGTAGCGCGCGTCGGTGTCGACAACGATCGTGCCGGGCGCCTCGCGGCGATGATAGTTGACGATGTGGCGCTGGAAAGTCTGCGGAATCACAACGTTGGCATAGGGGGCGTTCGCCAGATATTCGCGGTCGCGCGGCTTTAGATTGGTCGCCGGCGCCGGCTGCTGGACGGCTGTCACGCAGCCGCCGAGCAAAAGGCCTAGGACAACAACCATCGTCTTCGGAGTCATCACTGGCCCCCCACTTTCCCCCATAACGAAGCACGCGTTGCCTCGCTCCTAGGTTTATCGAAAAGAGCGGCGTCGTTCCAGGCGTGATCCATCATTTTGCGGCACGAAGGGCACTGACTGTTGCTCGATTGTCGCAATCAGCGTGAATTTGTCCAAAATGGGGCGGGGACCCGCCTCGAGGCTAAGCAGGGGGCGAGCCGAAGTGTAGAACTTAGGCAGCAGAGCTTAACGACCCGTTGAGGATCGCGCGTGTCTAGTGCGTGCCACGGTGGGACCGAGGGAATGCCCCGTTCCCGGACGCATTCCTACTCATTTCCGCCGAGGTGCAATTGCATGAGGCCCGGGAAGCCCGGTTGGATCAAGCAAGACGATCCCGGGGCGGAGAACCAGTGGAGCGATGAAATGACCAAGTCTGGCAATTCCTCAAATGCTGCGACGCACAGCGCCAAGGACTATTCCGCGGCGGGCGTGGGCTATCGTCAGATCGGGATCGCGGCGGTCGCCGCGGCGGTGCGCTGCCAGCAGATGGCCGTCCCCGACGACGAACGCGGCGGCCTCCATTCTTATGATTTCCTCAGCGAACGTCTGACCTGACCCCTTTTCCGGAAGCCGGTCTCGGTGACCCGAGGCGGCTCTGTCGCGACCGTCGGTGCGGGATTCCCGCGCCGTATCCATCGAGCGGTGCAGGCCAAGGCGCGCCCCTCGGCATGGTCGACGCGGTCGCGGCTTTGCGCTTGCCGTAAAAGAAAACATGAGCGATTGCTGGCCAAGCTCGATCCGCTGGAAGGGCGGGCGCGCCGGAGCCCAGTTCACATGCTGACGGTCAACATCCCGCGCGGCGCATCGCTCGAGCGTAAGGTCATCGAGGCCGACGCGGAAATCCCGGACGGGGTCGTTTGGCTCGACCTGTTGTCGCCAGGCCCGGCCGAGAGCCGGCTGGTCGAGCGGGCTCTTGGGCTTGCCGTTCCCACCCGCGAGGAGATGCAGGAGATCGAGCCGACGAGCCGCCTCTATGTGGAGGCCGGCGCGCGCTACATGACGGCGACGCTGATGTGCCGTTCGGAGACGGAAAACCCGACCACCACCGCCGTGACGTTCATCCTGGTCGGACGACGTCTGATCACGGTGCGCTACGACGAACCGCGGCCGTTCACTCTCGTCGCCAACAAGCTCGCACGCTCTTGCCCGCCCGCTCTCAGCGGGGAAGGGGTGCTGATGGAATTGCTGGACGCGATCATCGACCGGTCCGCCGACATTCTCGAACGCATCAGCGCCGAGGTCGATCGGGTGTCGCAGGCGATCTTCAACATTCAGGGCGCCTCTGAGCGCTCCCGCGCCTATCAGGAGATTTTGACCTCGATCGGCCGGCGCGGCGACCTGACATCGAAGGCGCGCGAATGCCTGGTGTCGATCGGCCGCCTGCTTCTCTATCTTGCCAATGAAGCCGACACGATGCGGTGGGCGAAAGACCAGCGCGCGATCCTCAAAGGCATGCAGCGGGATGCGCAGTCGCTGTCCGACCACGCCACCTTCCTTGCCAACAAGATTACCTTTCTGCTTGACGCGATGGTCGGCGTCATCAGCATCGAGCAGAACAATATCATCAAGATCTTCTCGGTCGCGGCCGTTGTCTTCATGCCGCCGACCCTGATCGCCTCGCTCTACGGCATGAACTTCAGGCACATGCCCGAGCTCGACTGGGCGTTCGGCTATCCCTTGGCGATCGTTTTGATGATCGTCGCCGCCGTCATCCCCTATTTTTACTTCAAGCTGAAGAAATGGCTGTGATCGACGCGGCTGCGTAACTTAAAAACCGCCCGCCCGCCGGAGGCCCCGCGGGCGCGATCCGGGGGCCGCCGCCAACCCCGACCCCTGCCCAAATAGAATGCCTGACGGCCGCTTGGCCGCATGGCAGCGTTGCCGAAAAGCTGCTATAGGCGCGGCTCAATGCTTTTTTCGCCGCCACATCGGGGGAAGCGCATGCACGCGACGGTCAGTATCCCAAGTTACGTAAAGAGCCAACGGCTGAAGAACTGGGTCATGGATATGGCCGAGCTCTGCAAGCCGGACAGCATTCATTGGTGCGACGGGTCGCAAGCCGAATACGACGCGATGTGCGAGGCGCTGGTCAAAGCCGGCACGTTCATCAAGCTCAATCCGGATAAGCGCCCCGGCTGCTTCCTCGCCCGCTCCGATCCGAGCGACGTCGCCCGTGTCGAGGACCGCACCTATATCTGCAGCGTCAATAAAGAGGACGCGGGACCAACCAACAACTGGATGGACCCGCACGAGATGAAGGCGACCCTCGAGCCGCTGTTCAACGGCTCGATGGAGGGGCGCACGATGTATGTGATCCCGTTCTCGATGGGACCGATCGGCTCGCCGATCTCCTATATCGGCTACCAGATCACCGACTCGCCCTATGTCGTCGTCAACATGAAGATCATGACCCGAATGGGCCGCGCGGTCGACGAGGCGCTGGGCGAGAGCGACGTGTTCGTGCCGTGCATGCACACGATCGGCGCCCCGCTCAAGCCCGGCCAGAAGGACATCCCCTGGCCCTGCAATCCGACGGTCAAGTACATCGTCCACTATCCCGAGGAACGCTCGATCTGGTCCTATGGCTCGGGCTATGGCGGCAACGCGCTGTTGGGCAAGAAGTGCCTGGCGCTGCGCATCGCCTCGGTGCTTGGCCGCGACGAGGGCTGGATGGCCGAGCATATGCTCATCCTCGGCGTCACCGATCCCAATGGCAAGAAGACCTATGTCTCCGCCGCTTTCCCGAGCGCCTGCGGCAAGACGAATTTCGCCATGCTGATCCCGCCCAAGGAGATCGAGGGCTGGAAGGTCACGACGATCGGCGACGACATCGCCTGGCTCAAGCCGGGCAAGGACGGCCGCCTCTATGCCATTAATCCGGAGTCCGGTTACTTCGGCGTCGCGCCGGGGACGAACTACAAGTCGAACCCCAACGCGATGATCTCGTGTTCGAAGAACACCATCTTCACCAATGTCGCCCTCACCGACGGCGGCGACATCTGGTGGGAAGGAATGGACGGCCCGCCGCCGGCGCATGCGATCGACTGGCAGGGCAAGGACTGGACCCCCGACTGCGGCCGCAAGGCGGCGCATCCCAACAGCCGGTTCACCGCGCCCGCCGCGCAGAACCCGGCGATCGATCCGGATTGGGAGAATCCGGCCGGCGTTCCGATCAGCGCCATGATCTTCGGCGGACGGCGCTCGACCAATGTGCCGCTCGTCTACCAGTCGCTGAGCTGGGCGTTCGGCGTCTACGCCGGCGCCACCATGGGCTCGGAGATGACGGCCGCCGCCTTCGGCAATATCGGCGAGGTGCGGCGCGATCCGATGGCGATGCTTCCCTTCGCCGGCTACCACATGGCGAGCTATTTCAATCACTGGCTCGACATGGGCCGCCGGATCGGCATCCCGCCGCGCATCTTCTGCGTCAACTGGTTCCGCAAGGACAAGGACGGCAACTTCCTGTGGCCCGGCTTCGGCGACAATATGCGTGTGCTGAAATGGGTCGTCGAGCGCGCCAACGGCACGGCCCGCGGGCTCGAAGGGCCGCTCGGCTATATGCCGACCTATGACGACATCGACTGGCGCGGCCTGAATTTCTCGCGCGAGCAGTTCAATGAGCTGATGTCGGTCGACAAGGCCGACTGGATGAAGGAGATCCTCGGGCACGAGGAGTTCTTCATCAAGCTGTTCGATCGGCTGCCGAAGGAACTTCTGTGCGTGAAGGACCTGTTGCTCTCGGGCTTGTGGCGTTCGCCCGATCGCTGGGACCTTCCCGACTACGCGCACAATAACTGAGGCCGCGAGCGCTCTGCTGAGCGCGGCGCGCCCTCCGCTCGTTCCGTCTTGCGCCCTCTCCCTCGGGAGAGGGCGCTCTTCTTTTGTCACCACCGGGCTTGACCCGGCGGCGCCTCGGTCGTCCGAAAGCCCGCTTAAGCCTGTTCCATGACCGCAGCCTGTTCCATGACCGCGCGGACGGCGGCGAGCGCATCGGGCGTGTCGATATCGGTGAACGCGGCCGCGTCGGTCACCGGGACCTCGACGATCGCTTCGGCATAGCCTGCGATCAAGCCGCGGGCGCCGACATCGCCGGTCAGCCCCGCAAGGTCGGGGAAAAACCGTCGCGACCACACCACCGGGTTTCCGCGCTTGCCGGCGATGGTCGGAACGACGATCAGCGCGCCCTTCTCCGGGTCGAAGGCGGCCAGCAGGCGATCGACCAGGCGAGCATCCACTTGCGGCATGTCGCCGAGGCAGACGATGACGCCATCGGCGGAGGTGGGCGTCGCCGCGATGCCCGCCTTCAACGACGTTGAGAGGCCGTCCGCATAGGCGGGATTATGGACGAACGTCACGTCGAGCCCCGTCAGCGCCGCCTCGACCCGCTCGTGCTGGTGGCCGGTCACGACGATGACCGGACGCGCGCGCGAGGCGAGCGCCGCTTCGGCGACGATGCGCACAAGCGGACGGCCGCCGAGTTCGGCCAGCAGCTTGTTCGATCCGCCCATGCGGCTGGAGCGGCCCGCGGCAAGCACGATCGCCGCGACCTGCCGGCCGGGGCTTTCCGCGGATTTGCGCGGTTGCGGGCGCGTGACGATCTCCATCAGCAATCCGCCGACGCCCATGCCGGTGATGTCGGCGCGGGTGACCGGCAGCCCGCACAGAAGGCGTGCGAGCACCCAGTCGAACCCGTTCTCCTTGGGGCTGCGCGCGCAGCCGGGCGCGCCGAGGATCGGCCGGCCGGCGGCTGCGGCGACCAGCATCAGGTTGCCCGGATCGACGGGCATGCCGAAATGTTCGATCCGCCCGCCGATCGCTTCGATCGCCGCCGGGATGACATCGCGACGGTCGGCGATCGCGGACGCGCCGAACACGATCGCCATCTCCGCGCCGGCGCGCAGCAGCCCGTCCAGCGCCTGCGCGAGCGCGGCACGCTCGTGCGGCACCCGCTTGTCCCATGCGATCGCCGCGCCGGTGGGCGCGAGCCGCTCCGCGGTGACCTTGAGCGTCTTGTCGATCACCTTGTCCGCCAGCCCTGGCAGCACGGTCGAGATGACGCCGACCTTGCCGACCCGATAGGGCGCGATCTGTACGAGCGGTGCGGCCGCACGCGCCGCGGCGAGCGCACGATCGCGTCCGGCCGACGAGACCGCAAACGGGATGATCTTCACCGTCGCAATCATCTCGCCGGCCACCACGGCCGCAAAGCGGGGCCGCGTCGCCAGCGTGATGTCGGGATCGACCGCATTGAGGCGGTCAACCCCCGCTTGGTCGACGAGAAGCACGCCGGGCGCTGCGGCGAACAGATTGGCGCGGCCGGTGAAAGCGCGCTCGACGCAAACCCCGTCGCCCGCCGCGGCCGCGGCGACTTCGGCCGCCGCGACATCCTCCGGCACGTCGCCGGGTTCGAGCTGGGCGACGGTGATCTCGGTCAGGCCGGCGGCGCGCAACGCTGCGATCTCGTCGTCGCCGATCACCGAGCCCTTCTTGAGCGCGATCCCGTCTTTGCGGATCGCGTGCACCACGATGCCGCCTTTGGCCTCGGCCAATGGGACCGCGCCGAACTTCATGCGCCTCTCCAGTCGCTGGACAGTTTGGGGTTCGCAACGGGTTTGTCCAGTCGGAACCGCCGACTGGCCCACGGGAAGCGAGGCTGCGGTTGTCTTGACAGCCGCTTCCAGCCCCTGCTGAAAGGGTCGGAGATGGAAAAGCGCCCGACATGGATGGCCTAGCCCGACGATTCGCCATTGCGCCGATGATGGAGTGGACCGACCGGCATTGCCGGTTCTTCCACCGCCTGCTCACGCGCCGCGCGCTCCTCTACACCGAGATGGTCACCGCGGCGGCGGTGCTGCGCGGCGATCGCGCGCGGCTGCTCGCCTATGATCCGGCCGAGCATCCGGTTGCGGTTCAGCTCGGCGGATCGGACCCGCCGGCGCTCGCGGAAGCAGCGCGGATTTGCGCCGACTTCGGCTATGACGAGATCAATCTCAATGTGGGGTGCCCGTCGGACCGGGTCCAGGAAGGGCGGTTCGGCGCCTGCCTGATGACGGAGCCGGCGGTGGTCGGCGATTGCGTCGCTGCGATGAAGGCATCGGTCCGCATCCCGGTCACGGTCAAGTGCCGGATCGGCGTCGACGATCAGGACCCCGAGGAATTGCTCGACGCGATGGCGGATGCGGTCGTGGCCGCGCGAGGCGACGCGTTGATCGTCCACGCGCGCAAGGCTTGGCTCGACGGCCTGTCGCCGCGCGAGAACCGCGACGCGCCGCCGCTCGACTATGATCGCGTCTACCGGCTCAAGCGGCGCCATCCCGCGCTTGCCGTCGTGCTCAATGGCGGCCTCGACTCGCTGGAAACGGCGAGCAAGCAGCTCGAGCATGTCGACGGAGTGATGATGGGGCGGGCCGCCTATCGCGAACCCTGGCGTCTCCTCAACGTTGATCCGGTGCTGTTCGGGGAACCGCCGCCGGCGATCTCCCCCCGTGCGGCGGCGGAGGCCCTCATTCCGTATATCGAGCGCGAAATCGCCGCGGGCGTGCGGCTTTATGCGATCGCGCGCCATGTGCTCGGGCTGTTTCACGGCGTTCCGGGGGCGCGGGCGTTCCGCCGCCACCTCGCCGAGGAAGGGGTGAAGCCGGACGCGGGAGGCGACACGTTTCGCGCCGCGTTGGCGAAACTGGTGGACGACGGGCGCGATATGGGCGACATGGCGGCCTGAATTCGCCCCGCAACCCATCCGCCCCACCCGGCAGGATTTGGATGTTTGGCCTCCCGCTTGCCGACTTCGTCGGCTTCTTCGTCGCGCTCGCCGCGGCCGGCCTGGTCACCGGGCTGCTCGCGGGCCTGTTCGGCGTGGGCGGCGGCGCGGTCATCGTGCCTGTGCTCTATCAGGTGTTCACCTCGCTCGGAGTGCCGGAATCAGTACGGATGCATCTGTGCGTCGGCAGCTCGCTCGCCATCATCATTCCGACGTCGATCCAGTCCTACCGGACGCATCGCGCCAAGGGGGCGGTGCGGATGGATGTCCTCAAACTGTGGGCGATCCCGACCGTGGTGGGGGTCGTGCTCGGCAGCGTGCTCGCGGCGTTCGCGCCCGGGCTTCTGCTCAAATTCGTTTTCGTGCTGATCGCGGGCTCGAACGCCGTCAAGAATCTGGCGGGCCGGGAAAGCTGGCGCATCGCCGCGGATTTCCCCGGGCCGGGCGTCATGCGCGGCTATGGCTTCCTCATCGGCTTCGCATCGTCGCTGATGGGGATCGGCGGGGGCGCGATCTCCAATATGATCTTTTCGTTCTACGGCCGCTCGATCCATCAGGCGGTCGCGACCTCCGCCGGGCTCGGCATCCTGATCTCGATTCCGGGAGCGCTCGGCTATGTTGCCGGCGGTTGGCCGGAGATGGCGATTTTGCCGCCGCTGTCGCTCGGCTATGTCTCGCTGATCGCGCTGGTGCTGATCGGACCGATCACGGCGCTGGCGGCGCCGTTCGGCGCGCGCCTCGCCCACCGGCTGCCGCGGCGCAGGCTCGAAATCGCCTTCGGCGCCTTCCTCGCCATCGTCTGCGCGCGCTTTCTTTACGAGATCGTGCGGACGCTGTTTTCGTAAGCCGCACGCTTGCCGCGCACGAGCCACCGCAAGTCCCGACGGTTCAGGTCGAAGGCCGCGCGCGCATCATGAGCTTGCCGCCGCGCACCTCCCAGCCGTCCAGGCGATTGAGAAAGCTCATCCCGAGCAGGCTCGTCTTGAGCTGGCCGGGCTGCGCGATCAGGGCCGGCACCGCCCTTTCGACGATGCCGCCGACGGTGATCCGGTCGAGGGTGACGGCGGCCGCCTGCGCCCGTCCGTTCGCCGTCTCCACATTGACATTGTAGCGCACGAATTCGAGCGGCAGCCCGGCGGCCTTGGCCGCCTCATGCGTGAGCACGACTGCGCTCGCCCCGGTGTCGAGCACCATCGGGACGGGAGCCCCGTTCACTTGCGTCGCGACGTGGAATTCGCCCGACCGGCTGCGCGCGATCTCGACTGCGCCACCGTGAGAGGCAGCCCGGCCGGGCGCGAGTTCCGCCAGCACGCGGTCGCCGACATCAAGCAGCTCGAGACGATACGAATAGGCGACGACGAGAACGAGCGCGATCACGACCCACAGCAGCGTCCACTGCACGGCCTGAAAAAAGCGGTCACGGAAGAGTGTCAGAGCCGCCCCGCCGACCAGCACGAGGAAGCCGATCTTGCCGATCAGCGCCGCCACGTCGCCGTCGCCGAATTCGCCGTTGAGCGCATTCGATCGGCGCGCCGCCAGCACCACGAGCGCCCCGATAGCGCTGAGCAGGAGAAACCATATGGCTGATCGGCGCATGCGGCGGCGGTCCTCGGACGGAAAAGGCTCGATCGATCAGGAATTCCGCTCTGATTCACTTTAGCGGTCGCACGATATGCGGCGAAGCGGCGCAAACTCGCCGGACGATGCCGCGGCCCCTGCCGATTCGTCCCGTTTCCGACGGAACGACAATAAGAAGCCCGGCGCAGAAGGCAATCGCCTGCGTCGTTTCGTCGATCGGGTCAACCGCGCGCGGCAAGCCGGCGGAGCCTGTGCCGCAGGGAGCCGCCCGCCGCCGCGGATGGCGAAGCAGGGGAGGGCGCAGGCTGCGTCGCCCGCGCGACCGCGGCGGGGATCGGCTCGGGCGCCGACACCACGCGTTCCGGCGGGAACGTGACGATCACTTCGGTGCCTTCGTGCAGCTTCGACTTGAGCGTGAACGTGCCGCCATGCAGGTCGATGATGCTCTTGACGATCGGCAGACCAAGTCCCGCCCCCTGTTCCGCTGATTTGATCGCATTCGAACCCTGGCCGAATGGATCGAGCACGGTGGGAATTTCCTCTTCGGGAATTCCGGGCCCGGTGTCCCGCACGCTGAGATATTGCCCGCCGGCATTGGTCCAGCCGACCTTCAGCCAAATTTCGCCGCCCCTCGGAGTGAACTTGATGCCGTTGGAAAGAAGATTGAGGCAGACTTGACGCACCGCGCGTTCGTCCGCCCTCAGCTTCGGCATGTCGGGCTCGAAGCTCTCGTGCACCGCGACGCCGCGGCTGTTCGCCCGCAGCGCCAGGAGCCGGTGGCACGCTTCGACCGTGGGCGCGAGGCTGAGCACGGTCTCGTTGAGCTCGTAGCGGCCGGCCTCGATGCGCGAGAGATCGAGGATTTCATTGATCAGCCCGAGCAGGTGCTCGCCCGAATTGTGGATGTCGGTCGCGTATTCCTTGTAGGCCGCCACTTTGTGCGGTCCGAACACCTCGTTCTTCATCACTTCGGAAAAGCCGAGAATGGCGTTCAGCGGGGTGCGCAGCTCATGGCTCATTTGCGCGAGGAAACGCGACTTGGCGATGTTGGCCGCCTCGGCGCGCCGCCGCGCCTCGTCCGATTTCACATTCGCCTGCTCGAGCTCGCCGAACAGCGCATCCTTTTCCGCCCGCGCCTCCAGCGCAGCGAGGTTGGACACGTAGAGGCGATAGGACAAAAGGACGAAATAGCACTGCGCGGCGATCGCCATGCCGGCGAGGATCGAGTGCTGGACGGTGCCGCCCAGGATGAAATTCAGCGTGACCGCGACCGTGACCGGAATGGTCGCGCTCAGTATGGCGACGGGCAGGCTCGACGCCAGCATGCTTGCGACCGCCACCACCAGCAGCATGACGAACAGGTTGAATGTGGGCGCAGCGTCGGAGGAGCCGATCGGCTGCACGACCTGGAACACCCAGGCGAGTCCGGACATCAGGTCGAGCAGGACGAAACGCAGCCGCCAGGCCGCAAGATCGACCGCCTTGGCACACTGGGCGAGAAAGCGGCGGCAGGTGAGCACGATCACGCCGTGGATGGCGAGCATGGCGGCCGTCCAGCCCGCGGCCACAAGCGGGCTCATCCAGAGGCTGGACGCAGACCCGATGGTTCCGACGAGGAGCAGGATCAGCAGCGACCCCGACAGGCGGTTCTGTGCGTATTGGCGCAACAGCTCGGCGTCGAAGGCGCGACGCGTGGCCGCCGTGGCGGTGAGGCGGTCGTTCGCTTCGTGGCGGCCCCAGGAAAAAGGCCACCGCTTCGCCTGCGAGCCTTTCGCAGGAGAGCGGAAATCCAATCGCTCGGCCGTTGCCAGGGTCATTTGCGCCTGTGGATTGCGTCGCTCGCAGCAAGGTGTCGCAAAATCCTTAAATCAGGCTTAGGCGTCGCGCCGGTTCCGGCTAAGCTGCCGGCCTGCCAACGGCCCGAGATTGGGAGTGCAGGGGCATGAAGCTCTACGACAATCGCGTCGCGCCCAACCCCCGGCGGGTGCGTATTTTCCTTGCCGAGAAAGGCATGACGGTGCCGGCCGAGGAGGTCGATCTCGGGGCGCTCGCGCACAAATCGGAGGCCTTCACGGCGGTCAATCCGTTCCAGCGCGTGCCGGCGCTGGTCCTCGATGACGGCGCGGTGATCACTGAATTGATCGCAATCTGCCGCTATCTCGAATGGCTGACCCCCGACCCGGTCCTGTTCGGGCGCAGCGGGATCGGGGCGGCGATGGTCGAAATGTGGGAGCGGCGGATGGAGCATTACCTGTTCGCCCCGGTCACCCATGTCTTCCGCCATCTCCATCCGGCGATGAAGAACATGGAGAATCCGCAAGTGCCGGCGTGGGGCGAGGCGAACAAGGGGCGCGTCCTCGCGGCGTTGAGGCTGATCGACCGCGAGCTTGCCGCGCGGCCCTTCATTGCCGGCGAGTTGTTTTCGGTCGCGGACATCACCGCGCTCGTCGCCGTCGATTGGATGAGGCCGGCGCGCCTGTCCGTGCCGGAGGAGCTCGTGAACCTGCAAAGGTGGCGCCGCGAGGTCTCTGCGCGCCCGAGCGCTGCGGCCTGAATTGAAGCCGTTTCCGCGGCAGTCCTGCAGACTTTCGAAACGATTCAGCCTCAAAAGCGCTGAATTCATTGCGTCTTATTCGGACCGAACCGACGACGGCCGGCGCGCCCGGCCGCGCGGCTGGAGACATCCGATCGATGGTCAAGCGGCTTGCGGCGTTCGTTTTCGTGCTTGGTCTCGCGGTGTGGATGCAAGTCGGACCGGCGGCGGCGCAGGCGCGCCTCGGCTTCGTCGTCGGAAACGCCGAATACGCGCAATCGCCGCTGCCCACCGCGCTCAACGACGCCGGGCTGGTCGCTGAAGCGCTGCGCTCGGTCGGGTTCGAGATCGTCGAGGGGGCGAATCTCAACCAGGTCGATTTCGTTCGGTCGTTGCGCGCCTTTCTCGCCAAGGCCGAGGCCAACGGCGCCGATGCCGTGCTGTTCGTCTATCTGTCCGGCTACGGCTTCGCCTTCGAGGGCGACAATTATTTCGCCGCCGTCGACGCCAAGCTCGACCGGGAAAGCGACATTCCGCTCGATACGATGCGCCTGTCGGACGTGATCCGCGCGCTCGACGCAGCGCCCGCGCGGACCAAAATCGTCGCCATCGACGCTTCTCGACGCCTGCCGTTTCCGCTGGCTGCGGCCGGGCTGACGCCGGGATTGGTCGCCGTCGACGCCCCGCGCAACACGCTGATCGGTTTTCCCACCGGTCCGGGCCTGACCGTGACCGAAGGAAAGGGTCCATACGGGCCTTATGCGACGGCGATCGCCGAAATGGTCCGCGCCGCCGGTCTCGATGTCGCCGCCGCATTTACGCGGATTCGTGCGCGCGCGCATCAATTGACCGAAGGCCAGCAGACGCCATGGCACGTCTCCGCGCTGGGGGAGGCCGTGATTCTCGTGCCTCCCGAGGCCGCCGCCGTGGCGCCCGCGCCGGTGATGCCGTCGGCGAGCCGCGAACGTCGGCCGTTCCGCGAGGTCGGCCCGGAGCAGGCCTATGCGGTCGCGATCGAACGGGACGAATTGCCCGTCTACCTGGAGTTTGTCGAAGCTTTTCCGCGCCATCCCTATGCGGCGCGTATCTGGGCGACGATCCGCGCCCGGCGCGAGGCGCTCGCCTGGAAACGGGCGGTCGAGATCAATTCCCCGCAATCCTACTGGACCTATCTGCGGCGCTATCCGAACGGAAGCTATGCGCCCGACGCCGAGCGCCAGCTGCGCCGGCTGTCCGCGCCCGTCGCGCCGTCGCCTGATTTCGTCCCGGTCGAATTCGCTGACGTCCCGCCGCCGGTGGCGGAGGAACTGCTCGCCAGCATCGACTATGCGCCCCCCGCCCCTCCACCGCCGCTCATTCTGATCGAGCCGGGGCCGTCCTATTTCGCCGATCTGCCGCCGCCTCCCCCGCCGGTTGCGCGCGGCGGGCTGCCGGCCGTCACCGTGCTTCCCGCAATCCCGCGGCTCGCCCCTGGGGTGCGCGTTCCGTTTGCCGCGCGCGCTGCATCTTATGGCAGCGGCCCGCCGGGCGAGCCAGCCGGGCGCCGGCCGGCGCCCCCGGGCCCAACCGGCGCGACGCTGAGCCCGCCTGCCGCCGCGCCGCAAAGCGACGCGCCTCCCCAGTCGGCAACAGCCACCGCCTCTCCGCCTGCAAGCGGCCCACCTGCGCCGGGGAGCCCGGCGGGAACTCATCCGGGCATGCCGGCGCCGGCGCCCAAGCACGGTTCGGGCGGGGTGCGGCCCGTGGAACCCTCCGCCACGGCCATGCCGCCGCCGGGGCAGGTCCGGCCCACGCCGTCGCCGTCCGCGCCGGGCGAGGAGACAGCCCCATCCGCGGGTCGGCCGCCGTCGTCGTCCGCGAGCAGAGCGAGCGGTCCCGGCGCCTCAGCGCCGGCCGCGAGTATCCCGCCCGCGCCAAAGGTCGCGCCGCCGCGGGCGCAACGGCAAGGCGGGCAGACGGGTTCGATTCCGGGGCCGCAGCCGGGCCAGCCCGCGCCGAGCCCGCGGCCGGGGCAAGCCGCTCTGCCGCCGGGAACAGTTGTGGAACCGGATGCGCCGCGTCCGCCGGGACTCGTGCCTCAGCCCGCCACACCGGTCTCGCCGTCTGGGGCGGCCGGACAACCGCAGCCGTCGATGCCCCCCTCGGCTGCGCGTCCGAGCCGGCCGCCCCCGTCGGCGGCTACAAAGCCGCCAACGCCCGCCGCGCCACCGGCCGGCATGAGGCCGACCCAGCAGCCGCCCGGCGCTGCAGCGCGTTCAGGTCAACCGCAAGCAGCAGGTGAAGCCGCCGCCAATCGTCCGGACGGCTCCCCGACCGGCTCCGTCCGCCCTGCCGGAAGGCCGCCATCCCAGCGCGAAGGCAAGACGTGCACCGTCGAAAACGGTGCGGAGGTGTGCCGCTGACCCGGCACGGTCTTCGCGCCGGCGACTCTGGACGATTTGCCTCGCGGGTCGGTCAGGCGCTCAACGGTTGAGCCGGGCGATTAGGCTTGAGGTGTCCCAGCGCCGGCCGCCCATCGCCTGCACCTCCGAATAGAACTGGTCGACCAGCGCCGTCACCGGGAGATGTGCGCCGTTGCGGCGCGCCTCGGCGAGGCAGATCGCCAAGTCCTTGCGCATCCAATCGACCGCGAAGCCGAAGTCGAACTTGCCCGCGATCATGGTCTTGTAACGGTTCTCCATCTGCCACGACTGGGCCGCGCCCTTGGAAATCGTGGCGATCAGCTTCTCGGCGTCGAGGCCCGCCTTCGCGGCGAAATGCAGTCCCTCGGCGAGACCCTGCACAAGGCCTGCGATGCAGATCTGGTTGACCATTTTGGCGAGCTGGCCGGCGCCGGGCGGACCCATCAAGGTGCAGGCGCGCGCATAGCTCGCGATGATCGGCTCGACGCGCGCGAACGGCTCGGCGTCGCCGCCGCACATTACGGTGAGCACGCCGTTCTCGGCGCCTGCCTGCCCGCCGGAGACCGGCGCGTCGATGAACTCGAAGCCGTGGTTCCGCGCGGTTGCGTGGAGCTCGCGGGCGATCTCCGCGGAGGCCGTCGTATGATCGACGAACACAGCGCCCGGTTTCATTCCCGCGAACGCGCCGGTCGCGCCCAGCGTTACATGGCGGAGATCGTCGTCATTGCCGACGCAGGCCATCACCACATCCTGCCCTTCGGCGGCTTTCTGCGGAGTCGCGGCGCGCCGGCCGCCATATTGGGCGAGCCACTTCTCGACCTTCTCCGCCGTGCGGTTATAGACGGTGACCTCATGGCTCCCGCGCGCCACGAGGTGGCCCGCCATCGGGTAACCCATCACGCCCAAACCGAGAAAAGCGACTTTCGCCATGGCTTTGTCCTTAGCAGCCGTGATCTTGCCGGGGGCTTGTTCGTTGCGCCAATGTGCCGGCCAACCATGCGGCGTCAACCATTGTTTCGACGCCGCCCCCGTCGCGCTTTAAGGGGCAGGGGCATGGGCTGATTGTTCTCGGCATCATTGGGCTGAAGCTCGGCTGAAAGCGACGCTGTTGACCATGCGGTCCGCCGGCCTATGTTCAGCCAATCAGTCATCCGGGCCGGCGGAGCTTGGACCGCCGGGCAGGGAGATCGCAATGGCGTTGAGCAAGACGGAGGTGCTCGCGCGCCTCGAAGGCGTGCGCAGTCCGGACGGAACCCCATTGCCGCAGAGCGGCGTTCTGTCCGACATCATCGCCGGCGACGGCCAAGTATTCTTTTCGATCACCGTGGATGCCGCTACGGTCAAGAGCTGGGAGCCGGTGCGTGCGAAGGCCGAAGCGGCGGTGCGCGCCATCCCCGGCGTGACTTCCGCGATGGTCGCACTGACGGCGGAGCGCAGCGGTCCGGCGCCGGCGGCGAGCGCAGCCCCGCAGAGGCGCGCCCCTGCCGCGCACCAGCCCGAGCAGCCGATGGTTCCCGGCGTCGCCGCCATCATCGCCGTCGCCTCTGGCAAAGGCGGCGTCGGCAAGTCGACCACCGCCGTCAATCTCGCGCTCGGTTTGCGCGATCTCGGCCTTAAGGTCGGCGTGCTCGACGCCGACATCTACGGGCCGTCGATGCCGAAGCTGCTCGCGATCAAGGGCCGTCCCGAGATGGTCGGCAACCGAATTACGCCGATGATCGGCTACGGGTTGAAGGTCATGTCGATCGGGTTCCTGGTCGAGGAAGAGACCCCGATGATCTGGCGCGGCCCGATGGTGATGTCGGCGCTCACCCAGATGCTGCGCGAGGTCGATTGGGGCGAACTCGACATCATGGTGGTCGACATGCCGCCCGGCACCGGCGATGCGCAGCTCACGATGGCGCAGCAGGTCCCGCTCAAGGGCGCGGTGATCGTCTCCACCCCGCAGGACCTTGCGCTGATCGACGCGCGACGCGGCATTGCGATGTTCCGGCGGGTGAACGTGCCGGTGCTCGGCATTGTCGAGAATATGAGCTACTTCCTGTGCCCGAGCTGCGGCGCCCGCTCGGACATTTTCGGCCATGGCGGGGCGCGCGAGGAAGCAGCCCGCCTCGGCGTGCCTTTCCTCGGCGAGGTGCCGCTGCACATGGCGATCCGCGAGAAATCCGACTCCGGCCGGCCGGTGGTCGCCTCCGAGCCGACCGGCCCGCATGCGCAGACCTTCCGCGACATCGCCGCCAAGGTGCGCGATCAGCTCGCCGTGGTCGGAACCGGACGGGCGGCGCCGCGGATCGTCATCGAGGCGTGAGGGCGGCCTGGCGGGCCGCCGGCCGCTTTGCGCGCAACGGCCCCGCCGCGCGCTGCCTGCTTGCGCGGGCACCGCTCCCATGCTGTGGTAACACCTGTTGTTTTTTGCGGGCGGCGCAGTCGAGCCGCCGCTCCAATCCACTCAAAACAGAGGAATGCTCGCGATGAAGAGACGTCAATTCCTCGGCGCGCTCGGAGGGGGCGCCGCAGCCGCGACGATCGCCAAGCCCGCCATTGCGCAATCGATGCCCGAAATCAAATGGCGCATGGCGTCGAGCTTTCCGAAGTCGCTCGACACGCTCTACGGCGCCGGCGAAGTGGTGGCGAAGCAGGTCGCCGAAATGACCGATGGCCGCTTCCAGATTCAACAGTTCGCGGCGGGCGAGATCGTCCCCGGCCTGCAGGCCTTCGACGCGACGTCGAGCGGCACGGTCGAGATGTGCCACTCGGTCTCGTATTACTATGTCGGCAAGGATCCGACCTTCGCGATCGCCTCCTGCGTTCCGTTCGGCCTCAATGCGCGCCAGCAGACGGCCTGGCTCACGCAGCATGGCGGCACCGACCTGTTCAACGAGTTCTACAAGAAGTTCAACATCTTCGCTTTTCCGGCGGGCAATACCGGCGCGCAGATGGGCGGCTTCTTCCGCAGGGAGATCAAGACGGTCGCAGACCTCTCCGGACTGAAAATGCGGATCGGCGGCATCGCCGGGCAGGTCTTGCAGAAGCTCGGCGTCGTGCCGCAGCAGCTCGCTGGTCCGGACATCTATCCCGCGCTCGAGAAGGGCACCATCGACGCGGTGGAATGGGTCGGCCCGTATGACGACGAGAAGCTCGGCTTCTACAAGGTCGCGCCCTTTTACTACTATCCCGGCTTCTGGGAAGGCGGCCCGATGGTTCACTGCTTCGTCAATCTCGGCAAATGGAACGAGCTGCCGAAGCATTACCAGGCGGTGCTCATCAATGCCGGGTTCAACGCGACCATCTATATGCTGTCGCGCTACGACGCGCTCAATCCGGGCGCGCTGCGCAAGCTGCTCGCCGGCGGCGCGCAATTGCGGCCGTTCTCCAATGACATCATGGAGTTGGCGCTCAAGGCGACCAACGAACTGTGGGAAGAGATTTCCGCCAAGAACGAGGATTTCAAGAAACTCATCAACAACGTGCAGGCCTTCCGCAACGACGAGTATTTCTGGTGGCAGGTGGCGGAATACGGCTTCGACACGTTCATGATCCGCAGCCGTACGCGCGGGTAACGCAAATACGAAGTCTCGGCTCCGGCGCGATATACTTTTGCACGGTTGGCGCGGCCTTTCGCGACACAGCGTTTCGCGTTGAGCAGTCAAGGTCCGCGCACTCCGAACGCGCCGCCGTGATCCGTATGTCATTGTCAGGCTCTACTGTGACGCCCTCGCAAATGCGGAGGATCGTTCATGTCTATCAAGCCGGGCGACGTCGTATTGCTCAAGTCGGGCGGCCCCTCGATGACCGTGGTGTCCGTCGGCGAGGACGAGATCGGGTGTATCTGGATCGGCGATGAAGGCGAGCCGTTTCGCGAAACGTTTCCGCCTATCGCGCTCGATATGGTCGAGACCGATCTTGAAAAGGACGACGACGAAGACGACGACGACGATGACGACGAAGACGAAGACGAAGAAGACGACGAAGTCGCCGACGAGCACGAGGGCGCAGACGACGAAGGCGCGGACGCCGACGCCGAAGATGATGAGATGGTCGAGCCGGAACACGGTCCGCTGCGTCGCGCCGGCAGAAAGTGACGGAGTCCTCGGCTAGCCTTTCCCGCGCGCGAGCCAGTCGCCGATGCGCGCAACCGCCTCGGCGATGTCCTCTTGCGCGCCGGCATAGCAGAACCGCATGAAACGGTTTCCCGCGGCCGGATCGAAATCGATGCCCGGGGTCGCAGCCACATGCGCCTCCGCGAGCAGCCGGCGCGCGAACTCGAAACTGTCGGCGGTGAACGCCGAAACGTCGGCATACAAATAGAAGGCGCCGTCGACCGGCAGGAAACGGTCGAGCCCCGCCTTGGGCAGGCCCTCCATGAGAATGCGTCGGTTCGTCTCGTAGCCGTGCTTGACCGCCTCGGTCTCGCTGCGGCCGTCGAAGGCGGCCTCCGCAGCGATCTGCGACAGCGTCGGCGCCGAGATCGCGAGATTCTGGTGCAGCCGTTCGATCGGCCGCACCAGCGCCGCGGGCGCGATCATCCAGCCCACCCTCCATCCCGTCATGCAGAAATATTTCGAGAAGGAATTGATGACGATGGCGCGCTCGGCGACCGAGAGCGCTGTCGTCGCGGGAAAAGCGTAGTCGAGCCCGTGATAGATTTCGTCGGAAATCAGGGCGATGCCGGCGCTCTCGGCGGCGGCGGCGAGATCGGCGAGCGCTTCGGCCGTCATCATCGTGCCGGTCGGATTGGCGGGGCTCGCGACCAGCACGGCGCGCAACGGCGTCGTTCGATGCGCATCGAGCAGCGCTTCCGGCGTCAAGGCAAAACGCGATTCGGCCGCAGGGCTGATCAGCACGGGCTCGCAGCCGAGCGCCGCGAGGATGTGACGGTAGGGTGGATAGGCGGGCGCCGCGAGCGCGACACGGTCGCCGGGGTCGAGAAGTGCGAGGAAGGCAAGCGTGAACGCGGCCGAGGAGCCGGTGGTCACGATCACCGTCGCCGGGTCCACGGAAAGCCCGTAGGCTTCTTCATAGTGACGGGCAATGCGGCGACGCAAACCGGGCGTTCCAAGGCTCTCGGTGTAGCCGAGCCGTCCGCCCTCCAGCGCGGCACGCGCGGCGGCAAGCGCCGTCGAAGGCGCAGGCGCTGCCGGCTGGCCGACCTCCATATGGATGACGCGGTGCCCTTCCTGCTCCAGGCGCGCCGCCGCGCTCATTACGTCCATGACCATGAAAGGCGGGACGTTGCTGCGCCGCGAGGGTGTGCACCCGGCGATTGGCGGTCTGAGGGTCGCGTTCGCCTGTATAATGGGTCGCTCGACGCCGCTCTGTTGCCGCATTTTGCGCATTTTTGACCAATGAAGCGTCCGGGCGGTGCGTTGACTTCGCCGAATCGCCTCCATGGGGGCCGCCGCCAGCCGAACTAACTCGTCAATTCGAATGAGCGCAGCACACCAACCTGTCAAGCGCAAGCTCAGGAACCACGCGTTTCGCGCCGTGGCTGCGATGGTGGCCTGCGCGGTCGCGCTGGCGGGGCCGAGTGCGCCCGCGCAGGCGCAATCGCGCGGCGGTGGAGGGCTCCCGATCATCCGCGATGCGGAGATCGAACAGCTCCTGCGCGATTACACTCAGCCGATCTTACGCGTGGCCGGACTGGCGCAGCAAAATGTCCGCGTCGTCATCATCAATGATCGCTCGTTCAACGCCTTCGTGATGGATGGCCATCGCATTTTCGTCAATGCCGGAGCGTTGCTTGAATTGACGACGCCGAACCAGCTGATCGGCGTGCTGGCGCACGAAACCGGCCACATCGCCGGCGGCCATCTGAGCAAATTGAGGACCGAGCTCGCCAACGCGCAGACCATCTCGATCCTTGCGGTGCTGCTCGGCATCGGCGCGACCATAGCCGCCTCGCGCGCGGGCACCAGCGTCGGCGGCGATCCTGCGGCGGTTGCGCTGACCGCGCCGCAGACGGTCCTGCAACGCACGCTGCTTGCTTATCAGCGGCAGCACGAAGACCAGGCCGACCGCGCCGGCGTCAAGTTCCTGACCGCGAGCGGGCAGTCCGCCAAAGGCATGTATGACACGTTCAAGCGCATGGCGGACCAGCAGCTCTTCGCGGCGCGCGGCGCCGACCCGTATTATCTATCGCATCCGCTTGCGTCCGAGCGCCTCTCGGCGCTCGCCGTGATCGCCAAGACGCAATACTGGGACAAGAAGGACGCGCCCGAACTGCAGCTCCGCCACGACTTGATGCGGGCCAAGCTTTACGGTTTTCTCGATGGGCCAGGCACCATTGCCCGCCGCTACAGCCCGAGCGACCAAAGTCTTCCCGCCCGTTATGCGCGCGCAATCGCGACCTACCGGCATGCCGACTTGCGCTCGGCGCTCGGCCAAATCGATTCGTTGCTCGAAGCCCAGCCGAACAATCCGTATTTCCACGAGTTGAAGGGGCAGGCCCTGCTCGAATCAGGCCGCCCGACGGAAGCGGCTGCGCCGTTGCGCCGGGCCGCCACGACGGCGCCAAACCCCTTGCTGATTCAGGTGATGCTCGCGCAGGCGCTGATCGCGACGAAGGATCCGAAGCTCGCCGATGAGGCGATCGCCTATTTGCGCCAAGCCGTCGCGTCCGATCCGGATATCGCCGACGGCTACGCTCAACTCGCGATGGCGTATGGCCGCAAAGGGGATTACGCCCAGGCCGATCTCGCCTCCGCGCAGGCCGCGTTCGCGCGCGGCGACCTCAGGACGGCGCGTCAGCTTGCCGCCCGCGCCAAGGACCGCTTCCCTGTCGGCTCGCCCGGCTGGGTCAAGGCGGACGACATCGCAAGCTACCGACCACCGGCTGCCGCACTCCGCGCCGGCCGCTAACCGAGGACCGACCGCATGCAGTTCCGCCGCCTGCTTCTCGCCGCCCTTGCGTCCGCGTTTGCGGCATTCCTCCTCGTCGGCGGCGTGGGCGCAGGCCGGGCGCAAGGCTTCTCGGCGGAACAGCGCTCTGAAATCGAAGGTATCATCCGCAACTACCTGCTGCGCAATCCCGAGGTGCTGCAGGACGTGATGGTCGAGCTCGAAAAGCGCCAGTCGGCCGCGGAAGCGGATAAGGCCAGGGCGGCCGTAAAGAGCAACGCCGCCCTCCTGTTCGAATCGCCGCGCCATGCGGTGGTCGGCAATTCCAAGGGCGACGTCACGCTGATTGAGTTCTTCGACTACAATTGCGGCTTCTGCAAGCGCGCGCTCGCCGACCTGCAAGACCTGATAAAGGACGATTCGAAGCTGAAGGTCATCCTCAAGGAATTCCCGGTGCTGGGCGAAGGCTCGGTCGAGGCGGCGCGGGTCGCGATCGCCGCCAATATGCAGGACAGGGGCGGCAAGAAATATTTCGATCTGCACCAGAAGCTGTTGGCGAGCCGCGGGCCGGTGGACAAGGCGCGCGCGCTCGCCGTCGCCAAAGAGGTCGGGCTCGACGTCGCACGCCTCGAACGCGACATGGCGAGCGATGAAGTCAAGGGGACGATCGCGGAGAACATGAAGCTCGCCGAAGCGCTCGGCCTCAACGGCACGCCGAGCTACGTGGTCGGCAATGACGTGGTGATCGGCGCCGTCGGCCTGGACACGCTCAAGCAAAAGGTGAACTGGGCGCGCTGCGGCCAGGTTGCCTGCTGAACGCGTCGCCTCACGCGCGCTTAACCGACAGTGTGCGCGGCGGCGAAACGGCGGCGGTTTTCGCGCAGGCCGACCTTCGTATCGGCGCCGGCGTGACGCGACCACCGGCTATTTCGCCGTTTTGACCTCCTCGATCGCGCGGGCCATCAGCTCTTCCATGGTCCGGCGAATCTGGTGGTCGGACTGGGGCACGCCCTTCGCGTCGAAGTCCTTTCGCACTTTCTTGAAAACGTCGTGGTCGCCCGCTTCCTCCAAGTCGGCCACGACCACCTCTTTGGCATAGGCCTCGGCCGCGGCGCCGCTGAGCCCGAGCTTTTCCGCCGCCCACAGGCCAAGCAGGCGGTTGCGGCGCGCAGTCGCCTTGAAGCGCAGTTCTTCGTCGTGGGCGAACTTCTTTTCAAAACCTTCCTTGCGCTTGTCGAAACTGTCCATATCGAAACCCCGTCACTCGGATTCGTGTGTAAAAATTGTCGGCGCATTCGCCTTCGCGCCTTGCATATTGGCGACCGGAGGTCAAGGGCGGTCTAGCCCTTGGTCACGTCCTCATTGCACGGCCTGCGCGACAGGTCTATGTCAATTGTGCTTGCCCCGACCTTCGGCTAGTTTTGTCGTCGCAGCAGGCGAGTTCGGATCCGTCTGCTCGACGTCGCCGCCGGCCTTGAAACCCGAACTCGGAGCCACGGCACCACATGGATTTCCTCAAGCCACGGTACACTCCCATGAGCCGCCGTCGCCGCATTTACGAAGGCAAGGCGAAGGTCCTCTACGAGGGCCCCGAGCCTGGAACGCTGATCCAGCATTTCAAGGACGACGCCACCGCGTTCAATGCCAAGAAGCACCAGGTGATCGAAGGCAAGGGGGTCCTCAACAACCGCATCTCCGAGTACCTCTTCCAGCACCTGAACGATATCGGCGTGCCGACTCATTTCATTCGTCGGCTCAATATGCGCGAACAGCTGATCCGCGAGGTCGAGATCATCCCGCTCGAAGTGGTGGTTCGCAACGTCGCCGCAGGATCGCTGTCGCAACGGCTCGGAATCGAGGAGGGCACTCAGCTGCCGCGCTCGATCATCGAGTTCTATTACAAGAACGACGCGCTCGGCGACCCGATGGTCGCGGAGGAGCACATCACCGCGTTCGGCTGGGCGACGCCGCAGGAGATCGACGACGTGATGGCGCTCGCGATCCGCGTCAACGACTTCCTTTGCGGGCTGTTTCTCGGCGTCGGCATTCGGCTGGTCGACTTCAAGATGGAATGCGGCCGTCTGTGGGAAAACGACATGATGCGGATCGTCGTCGCTGACGAGATTTCTCCCGATTCATGCCGGCTGTGGGACGTCAAGTCGAACGAGAAGCTCGACAAGGACCGTTTCCGCCGCGACCTCGGCGGATTGCTCGAGGCCTACACCGAAGTGGCGCGCCGGCTCGGCATCATGAGCGAGAACGAACGGCCGCAGGGCTCGGGCCCGATTCTGGTGAAAGGGTAGCCAAGCGGGGGCGCATGCACTGGAGGCGGGCGCCATGGGTGTTCCCACCGTCAAAACCGGGCCGATGACAATCGATGAGTTCTACGCCTTCACGGACACCCGTCCGGACGAGGAGAAGTGGGAGCTGATCGACGGGGAGCCGGTCTTGCACGCGTCGCCGAGCGGTACACATCATCTCATCATCGCAAACCTGATATTCGCGCTCGGCGCAAACGAGCGCGCCGCCGCCGCTCCGTGGCGCGCAATGCCCGGGATCGGCGTCCGCGTGTCGGATACGAAACGTCCCGAGCCCGACGTGATGGTCGTACCCAAGATGTCGTCCCACGTGGACCTTTCAAGCCGCGATCGCCAGGACCTTATCGTCGCCTTCGAGGTGCTCTCGCCGTCAACCGCGGACCGCGACCTGCGCTGGAAGCGCGCGGCTTACACGTCGATGCCGTCGCTCAGCCACTATGTGGTGATCGCGCAGGATGCGGTCGAGGTCGTGGCGTTCGCGCGTGATGCAAGTTTCGCCGAGCAGCGGCTGCGGTCTCTCGATGATACGATCGAATTCCCGGCGCTCGGCGTCATTTTGCCGCTCGCGGAAATCTATCGCGACACCGGGCTTGCGTGACGAATTCGACGGTGAAGATGTTCGTCCTCGCATTGAGGCCGGCAAAAAAGGGTGATACGCGGGGGCGGGGTGCCCCCGTTGCCGTTCAAGAGGCCGTCGATGAAAGCGCGCGTTTTCGTGACCTTGAAATCCGGCATCCTCGATCCGCAAGGCAAGGCGATCGAGGGCGCGCTGAAGTCGCTCGGCGTCGAAGGCGTCGCCAGCGTGCGCCAAGGCAAGGTATTCGACATCGAGCTCGCGGGCGATGATCGCGCGCGCGCCGAGGCCGCGCTGAAGGAGGCGGCCGACCGGCTCCTCGCCAATACCGTGATCGAAAATTACCAGGTCGAGATCGCGCCCTGACCGTCCCGCCTCGCAGCGTCCGTCGCCCTGTTCGTGCATGAGTGATTGAACCCATTATCCCATGAACGCCGCCGTCCTCGTCTTTCCCGGCATCAATCGCGAACGCGACATGGCGCGCGCGCTGACGCTCGCGTCTGGCCGTGCTCCAGCGATGGTCTGGCACGCGGACGCCGAGCTGCCGGCCGACATCGATCTGGTCGTGGTCCCGGGCGGATTTTCCTATGGCGATTACCTGCGCTGTGGCGCGATCGCTGCGCGGGCGCCCATCATGGATGCGGTGCGCGCCTTCGCCGACCGGGGCGGGCTCGTGCTGGGCGTCTGCAACGGGTTTCAAATTCTCTGCGAATCGGGGCTCTTGCCCGGAGCGCTCATGCGCAATGCCGGGCTGAAATTCATTTGCCATGACGCCTTTCTTCGGGTCGAACGCTCCGACACGCCGTTCACCCAGGGCTACAATGCAGGGCAGGTGATCCGCGCGCCGGTCGCGCATGGCGAAGGCAATTACGTCGCCGACCCCGAGACGATCGCGCGGCTCGAAGGCGAGGGGCGCATCGTCTTCCGCTATGTCTCGCCCGACGGCGTGCTCACCCCGGAGTGGAACGTCAACGGCTCGATCTACGCCATCGCCGGCATTCTCAACGAGCGCGGCAACGTGCTCGGCATGATGCCGCACCCGGAGAATCACGTCGAAGCGGCCATGGGCTGCACCGACGGCCGCGGCCTGTTTGCCGGGCTCGTCCGGCATCTGGACGGTGGGAGCGGTTGACGCGGCCGCCGGAGGCGACAAAAGGCCCTCAGCGGCGGATCGGATGTCCGGGCATAAGGTCGTAGGGGTGCTTCCAGCCCGGCAGCGCCTGGAGGCGATCGAGCCAAGCGTTGATATTGGCGTAGGCCGCGCGGAGATCGAATCCGAATTCCTCCGCGGGATAATACATGTAGCCGCACATCGACACGTCGGCGATCGTCGGCCGGTCGCCGAGGATGAAGGGATGCGCGGCAAGCCGCTTGTCGACGATCGCAAGCGAGGTGTCGAGGCGTCCTTTGAGGAATGCAAGAATCGCAGGGTCGCCCGGCGTCGGCGCGAGGCTTCTCAGGTATCGATACGGCCCGAGAAATCCGCCCACCTTCTGATTGTCGAAAATGATCCAGCGCAGTGCTTCGAGCCGCTCGTCTTCGCCCTGTGGCTGGAATTTGCCGAAGCGCGCCGCGAGGTAGGTCAGGCAGACCGCAGATTGGCTGAGCTTCCGTTCCCCGTGCGCGAGCACCGGAACCTCGCCCATTTCATTGACCTTCGCGCGGTATTCGGGCGTGCGCGGTTCAACCTTGTCGAAGTAGTCGACGAAAATCGGACGCCAGTCGGCGCCGATCAGGTTCAGCATCAACGCGACGCGATAGGCATTTCCGGATTGGGCGAAGCAGTAGAGCTGGTATTCAGGCATCGGCACGGTCCCGTTTCGCAAGAACGATCGTCGAGCACGGCGACCGCGGTTTCTCTGTTAGCCCAATCCCACGCGCCTCGAAAGCCGAGCGGCGGAGGCGCGCCGGCGCAAAGAAAATCGTGCCGAAAGCTTGTCTCGCGATCGTCTGCGCCCATGTCCAATCTCTCGACTGTGCGCTGCGGCTGAGAAGATTGGGCCTCACGCTTCCTCGCTCGCGATGGTATAAGCCCGGCCACGCCGCGCCGCACAAACATTCGGCTCGTTCGATGGATCACCGTGCTGCCTCACTGGGACCCGAGGTGACGGTCGCGGACAATCCGCCTCCTTCGGCGAGCCGACGTTTTATTGGTCTCACGCTCGGTAGCATCGGCGTCTTATATGGCGATGCCGCAACGACCGTCATTGCGTGTCAGGCAGTGATCACCGGAGCCTTTTCGATCACGCGCGAGGCCAAAGGCGCAGGGGCGCCGCTGTTGTTCGGAGGAACGACCGTCCTTATGATGTTCGCTTGGCAGCGGGGCACGCGGTTGCTCGGCGCCAAGACCCGCCATCTCGAAATTCCACTCGGAATGCCCGTCAACAGCCGCATTAGGACGCTCCCGCATGTGGCGCCGGGAACTGCAATCTTTCTGACCAGCGAACCGGACTCGTCGGGCATGCCACGCTGGCAAGACAAGCGCTCCATTCGGTTGGCGAAGTCCGCGAAAGGCGCAACCGTCTTTTTCCAGATACCGACCGGGCGCGTTGTCGAGGTCGGGACCCAGGTTACGGTGTAGCGATGCGCGATGGCGCTGTTTCTGCGGAAGGCATATCGCGGGCCGCTGAAATGCCCGCCGAGGTGTCCAAGAACCAATTCTTGACGCTCACGCTCGGCAGCATTGGCGTCGTTTACGGCGATATCGGCACGAGCCCGCTCTACGCATTTCGCGAGGCGGTTGTGGCCGCAGGCGGCGGCTCGGTAAGCCGCGAGGCCGTATTGGGCGTCCTGTCGCTGATCTTGTGGGCCCTGATCCTGATCGTCACCTGCAAATATGTGGTCGTGTTGCTGCGCGCAGACAATAACGGCGAAGGCGGAACGCTGACCCTGATGGCGCTCGCGCGCCGCGTGAGCGCGCATGGTGCGACCATCCTGTATTTCGGCGTGATCGGTGCGTCATTGTTCTTTGGCGACGCGCTGATCACGCCGGCCATCTCCGTGCTGTCGGCGATCGAAGGCGTGAAGATCGCAACCCCCGCGTTCGACCCCTATGTCGTGCCGCTCACGGTTTTGGTCCTGGTTTTCCTGTTCGCCGTGCAATCACGCGGCACTGCGAGCGTCGCGGCCTGGTTCGGTCCGATCATGGCGGTCTGGTTCGGCGTAATCGGGCTTGCCGGATTGCATCACCTTTTCGCCGATCCGGAGGTGCTCGCCGCGTTTAATCCGATATACGGCGTATCGTTTCTTTTGAGTCACGGCATTGTCGGCTTTATTACCCTCGGCGCGGTGTTCCTGGCGGTCACGGGCGCCGAAGCGCTTTACGCCGATCTCGGCCATTTCGGGCGCAGGCCGATCCGGACCGCCTGGCTGACGCTCGTGCTGCCCGCGCTCGCCTTGAATTATCTCGGACAGGGCTCGCTCGTCCTCTCCAACCCGCACGCTATCGAGAGCCCGTTTTTTCTCCTTTTCCCGGATTGGAGCCTGTTTCCCATGGTTGGGCTCGCCACCATGGCGACGGTGATCGCGAGTCAGGCCGTGATCACTGGCGCCTATTCGCTGGCCCGTCAGGCGATCCAACTCGGGTTGCTGCCGCGCCTCGAAGTGCGCCACACCTCGGCTGAGCACGAAGGGCAGATCTACATGCCGATCGTGAATACGATGCTGCTGATCGGCGTGCTCCTTCTGGTGGGCCTGTTCCGTTCGTCGAGCGCGCTCGCCTCCGCCTACGGGATCGCCGTCACCGGCACGATGGTCGTTACGGCCTGCATGGCGTTCATCGTGATATGGAAGGTCTGGAAATGGTCGCCGTTTTTCGCCGCGGCACTGATGGCGCCGTTCCTGGTCATCGACACGACCTTCCTCGCCGCGAACCTGCTCAAGCTGGTCGAAGGCGGCTGGGTGCCGCTCGCTTTCGCCGCCGCGCTTTCAATCTTGATGTATACGTGGCAGCACGGGACCAAGCTTCTGTCTGAAAAGACGCGAAAGCTTGAGACGCCGCTCGATACGCTCATCGCCATGTTGGAGAAGAAGCCCCCGCTGCGGGTGCCTGGCACGGCCGTGTTCCTCACGTCCGACCCGACCAGCGCGCCCACCGCGCTGATGCATAGTCTCAAGCACTACAAGGTGCTGCACGAGAACAATGTCGTCCTCAATGTCGTGACGGCGCACACCCCGCGTGTGGCCCCCGACGAGCGGGTGAAGATCGAGCCGATCGGGAAGACCTTTTCGCGCGTGACGCTTCGGTTCGGGTATATGGAGTCGCCCAACGTGCCGCGTGCGCTGGGCGTCGCCCGCAAGCTTGGCTGGCAATTCGACATCATGTCGACGTCATTCTTCCTGTCGCGCCGGCTGCTCAAGCCGGCGGCGCGCTCGGAGATGCCGCGCTGGCAGGACCGGTTGTTTATCATGCTCACGGGCATTGCGAACGACGCGACGAGCTATTTCCAGATACCGACCGGGCGGGTGGTGGAGGTCGGCACGCAGGTCACGGTCTAGGAATTATGCCCTGGGGGGCCCGAATTGCCGGTCGCGCTGGCCCTTTCCTCGCGCGGCGTCGGAGACCGGCGTCGCCGGCCGAATCGGCCGGCTGACCAAGACTGGGCCGACCCCTGCTCTAGGCTTGATCTGAAGCTTTCCTGCAACGGTTAACCAATAGCGAGCCCGTGCGGCCTGTACTTTGCTTTGGAAATTTCACTCCGTTGTTGTGGAGTTGCCGCAACGATTGTATATACCCTCGCAACACCTTGAGCGGCCATAGAAGAAGCCGCTAGCCAAGAGGGTAGGCGTTGGGAGTGAACGTATCATGCGCCTGGAGAAGAATGGCCATTATCGGCCAACTGACAAAGAACCTTTCATGAACGAACGCCAGCGGGAATATTTCCGCAAGAAACTGCTGGCGTGGAGAGAAGACATACTGCGGGAAGCGAAGGAAACGCTCGCGCATTTGCAAGACGAAAACCAGAATCATCCTGATCTTGCCGACCGCGCCTCTTCGGAAACCGAGCGCTCGATTGAATTGCGTGCCCGCGACCGGCAGCGTAAGCTGATCGCCAAAATTGATGCTGCACTGCAGCGCATCGACGAGGGCACCTACGGCTATTGCGAGGAGACCGGCGAGCCGATTTCGATCAAGCGGCTCGAGGCGCGCCCGATCGCCACCCTTTCGATCGAGGCGCAGGAGCGCCACGAACGGCGCGAGCGGGTCTATCGCGAGGGTTGAGCCGGCTTTCGGCAATCGTGAACGGCCGTGGCCGCTGGCGATGTGCATCGGTCCCTGCTTAACAAACCCCTGCTTAAACAGACCCCGCCGCCCGTGACCGAACGCCCGAAGCGCGGCTTGACGGGCTGCGTTGATCGCCGCTGTCCCCGACCGCGCGTCACAATCTTGTTGTCTCCGCGCGCCCTTGTTGCATCCAGAGGTTATGTTTCCTAGCATGTCGCGGCATTGCAAACGCGTAACGGGGAGGGCGCGATGGCGAACCTCGTGGTCTGTTGCGACGGCACCTGGAATACACCGGACGAGACCCGCGGCGAAGTGCCGACCCCCACCAATGTCAGGCGCTTATTCAACGCACTTGCCGACGAAGACGACTTCGGCGCGCCGCAGAAAAAATACTATCATCCGGGCGTCGGGACCTCGGGCCGTTGGTGGAAGCGACTGGCCGGCGGTGGCGGCGGCGCGGGTCTCGCCGATAACGTCAAGAGCGCCTATCAGTGGCTCGCTTATAGTTATGGCGCCGGCGACAAGATCTTCCTTTTCGGTTTCAGTCGCGGCGCGTTCACCGTCCGCAGCCTCAGCGGCCTGATCGGTTGCTGCGGCCTGTTGGACGTAACGGGCGTTGGCATGACGCCCGACGAAGCTTGGCGGCGGATCGATCTCGCGTTCCGATGCTATCGACTGAGCGGCGATTGCCGGACATCTTCCGACGCGCTCCTCTTGAAGGACAAGGAACAGAAATTCCGTGAGCTCAAATCGCTCGCGTTTCACGACGTACCGAAAGGCGACGACCCGCAGGGAAAGACCCCCATCTACTTTCTCGGCGTATGGGACACCGTCGGCGCGCTGGGCATTCCCAATGAGCTCGCCATTCTGAACCTGTTCGACAATCCGAAGCGATTTTCGTTCCACAACACGACGCTCTCCGAAAGCGTCCACAATGCGCGCCACGCCATCGCCATGGACGAAAAGCGCCGCCAGTTCACTCCGACGCTATGGCCGAAGGATTCCGATCCGGCGCGCGTGAAGCAGGTCTGGTTTCCCGGCGTGCATTCCGACGTCGGCGGCGGCTATGCGCAGGTCGGGCTGTCCGATAGCGCCCTGAAGTGGATGATAGACGAGGCGCAAAGCAAAGGCCTGAAATTCCAGAATCTTGAGGATCAATTCAAAATCGATCATTGGGGCGTGCTGCACAACTCCCTGACCGGCGTCTTCAAGACGCTGCAGTCCTATCCGCGAAACGTCCCGAAACTCAGCAACAAGTGCGAAGATGGTCCGTTCCACGAATCCGTATGCGAACGCTACAAGACAACCCCGATCGCCCAGGGCGCGTACTGGCCGACGGATGACCTCGTCCCGGGCGAACCGCATGCGCCGATCGACATCTATGCGCGCGACAAATGGAATTTCACCGGCCTGTATCTTGAGGAAAACGCGACATACAAGCTGACCGCATCGGGGCAATGGATCGACTGGTTCATCAAATGCGGGCCGGCAGGCCTGGAAGACAACGGCTTTATCCTGGCGAAAATCGGCTACGCGATCGGGTCGGCGATCGGCGCGCTGCAGACGTTCTTCAGGAACGCGACGAAGAACAAGGCGGCGACGCTACTGTGGGCCAAGCGCGAACCGGACATGCCATGGTTCTCGCTGGTCGGCGTGGTCGCCAACGGCGGCGGCGTCGACGAGGACGGCGACCCGGCGCCGCATCAGTCGTTCCAGATCGGCGAGGAATGCACGATTAGGATAGAGCCCGGCAAATCCGGCTATCTCTATTGCTTCGCCAACGATGCCTGGGGCCTCTATTTCAACAACAAAGGCCACGTCGCGCTGACGGTCGATCGGGTGAGCTGAACTATCGGAGCGAATAGCCATTCACCGTCCCTTGCGCCGCGCCATGAACGCAAGCCGCTCGAACAGATGCAAAAGGCGCGACGAAGTCAGCGCCCGTCGCGTCTGGCCATAAAGGCCAGACGCTCAAATAAATGAACGTCCTGCTCGTTCTTCAGGAGCGCGCCGTGCAGCGGCGGGATCAGTTTCTTCGGGTCGCGCTCGCGCAAGAGTTCGGGTCCGATGTCCTCGACCATCAGCAGCTTGAGCCAGTCCAGCAGTTCGGAGGTCGAGGGCTTTTTCTTCAATCCGGGCACCTCGCGGATTTCGTAGAACAGCTTGAGCGCCTCGGCGACCAGGCGCTGCTTGATGCCGGGGAAGTGGACCTCGATGATCGCCCGCATCGTGTCGGGGTCGGGGAAGCGGATGTAGTGGAAGAAGCAGCGGCGCAGGAAGGCGTCCGGCAGTTCCTTCTCGTTGTTGGAAGTGATGACGACGATGGGACGCCGCCGCGCCTGCACGGTCTCGCTGGTCTCGTAGACAAAGAACTCCATGCGGTCGAGTTCCTGCAGAAGGTCGTTGGGAAACTCGATGTCGGCCTTGTCGATCTCGTCGATCAGCAGCACCGGCCGCTCGTCGGCGACGAAGGCGTCCCACAACTTGCCGCGCTTGATGTAGTTGCGGATGTCCTTCACCCGCTCGTCGCCGAGCTGGCTGTCGCGCAAGCGCGAGACCGCGTCGTATTCGTACAGCCCCTGCAGCGCCTTGGTGGTCGATTTGATGTGCCACTCGATCAGCGGCGCGGCGAGCGCCTTGGCGATCTCGATCGCGAGCACGGTCTTGCCGGTGCCGGGCTCGCCCTTGACGAGCAGCGGCCGTTCGAGCGCGATCGCCGCATTGACGGCGACCTTGAGGTCATTGGTGGCGACGTAGGCGCTGGTGCCTTCAAAACGCATGGATGTTCGACCTTCCTGGCGGGGGCAGGGTCGAACTTAGTGCGCTTGCCGACACGCGGCAAGAATGCGCAGCGTAGACGCGGAGAAGCGACGATGCAGCCTGCTCAATTAGGGTGCACGCGCTGGATCATTCCGTCGCGGGAAGGCGTCCCCGTTCCGGCCAGCGGCAACTGACACCGGGTCGACGGGATCGCTCTCGCCGCTGTGCGGCCGATCAGGCCGCGCCTAACTGCATCAATTGTCTGTGATAGAACAATCGGCGCGCGTTGGCCGCGGCGGGGCGTTTATGCGCTGGACCTCAGGCGCGACCGAGCAGCCCGGCGGCAAGCTCGCGGTTGATGCCGATCAGCGCCGTCAACGGCTCGGGGCGCGGATCGGCCGCGATGGCGTGCGTCTGGTGGTTCACGAACAGGGCGAGATTGGCGATGGTCTGCCGGATTTCACCCGGCAGCGGATGCGCCGAATCGCAGATCGATGAAAGGAACAGGTTCCAGAACGCCCTGTTGTGCGACAGGACGGCGCCGATCTCCTGCTTGGCGTTATCCCAGTGGTTCTGCACGTCCTGCAGCTGCAAAGCGGCTTCGAGCAGGATGGCGGCCTCGAACTCGCGCGGGTTGGCCATCGTATTGGCAGCACGCGACATGGAGACGTCTTGCATGGTCTTCCAACTCCGTCGCACGGGCGATGGTCTTCGCGCAACGCGGCGTCTCGCCCGCGACCAGTGGGTCGTCGCCCCCTGACTGGCATTGGCATTCATGACATCCATGGTTACGGACGACTAGCCGCTGGGTTTCAGCTCGATTGGAACAGCCATGGGCGATCGTCCGTAATCCTACATTCCCCCCAAATCGTCTCACGGCAATGCTTAACGCAGGGTTAACGAGGGGGGTCGCAGGCCCCGGCCCGCCGCGCCTGCGACGAAACGCGCATCGTCAGCCGGTCAGCCGAGCCCTCGCGTCGTGTCGGCGAACAGCTCGTCGACGGTGAAGCGGCGTGGGATGAGCTTCTGCCTCGCCGCGTATTCGATCACGATTTCGAGCGAGCGGCGGGTTGCTTCGATGCCGAAGCGGAGCGGATCGAGGCCGTCGTCGGGTGGGGGCAGACCGGCCGCTTCTTTGCTCGCGCGGAATAGGCGAAAGATCTCCGCCACGAGGTCGGGCCGCGCCGCCGCGAGCGTGTCCCGGATCACGAGCATATGATTGATGGGAACGCCGCCATGCGAGCGGGCGAAGGCGCGGTTCTGCGCCTCGGCGTCGGGGATCAGCGGGGCGAGCTGCGGGTCGGGAATGGTGTCGCCGATGATCGCGGCGTCGAGTTCTCCGGCGAGCAGCATCGGGACGAGCTGCTTGCCGTCGGGGGCGCGTTCCACATGCGGCGGGTCGGTGTAGCCCGCGACATGCGCGTCCTCGAACGTCACCCAGCGGATGCGCGCCGGATCGACGCCATACAGTTCCTCCAGCATGCCGCGCAGCCAGACGCCGGTGGTCACGCTGTAGGCGCGCACGCCAACGCGCCGTCCCGGCAGGTCGGACGGCGCCAGCCGGCCGCGCGCCGGGTCATGAACAATGGTGTGAAGCTGCCCGCGGCCCATCACGGTAACGGGAATCAGCGCATAGGGCGCGCCTTGCGCCTTCGCCATCAGAAACGTCACGATCGCGAGCTCGGAGAGATCGAACGCGTGCTCGCGCACCAACTGCTTGAAGCCGCGGTTTGCCGGCGCGATGTCGGCGAATACGAACTCGACCAGGTCGGAGGAAAGCGCGCCCGTGCGCAAAGCGTGCGTGTTCGGATACTCGCCGAGCAGGGTGGAGAGCCGCGTTTTTCCGGCGGAGTGGGACATCGCGCTATCCCGCGTTTGCGGCGGGCGCTTTCGCAAGGCGCGCGCCGAGACGGCTGTAAACCTTGCGCGCATTGTCCTCGAAGATCTTGCGTCGATCCTCGGGCGAAAGCCAAGTCACTTGGTCGAGATAGCGTTTGGTGTCGTCGAAGTCATGCCCGGTCTGCGGGTCGACGCCCTTGACCGCGCCCACCATTTCCGACGCGAACAGGATGTTGTCGGCGGGCACGACCTTGGTGAGCAGCTCGATGCCCGGCAGGTGATAGACGCAAGTGTCGAAATAGACGTTCTTCAATAGCTCTTCGAGCGGCGGCCGTTTCAGATTGATGGCGAGCCCGCGGTAGCGACCCCAGTGATAGGGGACCGCGCCGCCGCCATGCGGAATGATGAACTTCAGGGTCGGAAAAACACTGAACAGATCGCCGGTGATGAACTGCATGAAGGCGGTCGTGTCGGCATTGATGTAATGCGCGCCGGTGGTGTGGAAATTTTCGTTGCACGACGCGCTCACATGGATCATCGCCGGCACATCGAGCTCGACCATCTTTTCGTAGAGCGGATACCAGAAGCGGTCGGTCAGGGGCGGCGAGGTCCAGTGGCCGCCGGACGGATCGGGGTTCAGATTGCAGCCGACGAAACCGAACTCGCGGACGCACCGCTCGAGTTCGCCAACGCAATTTGCGGGATTGACGCCGGGCGATTGCGGGAGCTGGCAAACGCCGACGAAGTTGCGCGGATAAAGCATGCAGACGCGATGGATCAGCTCGTTGCAAGCCTGCGACCATTCCAAGCTGATGCCCGCATCGCCGATATGGTGGGCCATGCCGGAGGCGCGCGGCGAGAAGATCGTGAGGTCGGTGCCGCGCTCGCGCTGCAACCTGAGCTGCGCGCCTTCCAGGCTCGCCCGGATCTCGTCATCGCTAATGGGGAGGGCTGTTCTGCTCGGCCTCGCCGAGCGATCCTTCAGCGACGCGATCTGCCTTTGGCGGAAGTCGAGCAGCTGGCGCGGCTCAGTGGTGTAATGGCCGTGACAATCGATGATCATGGGTCTTGCCTGAAACTGGATCACGCCTCGTCGGGACGGTCGACATAGACGAGGCCCGCGCGCGCGAGCGCCTCGCGCATATTGTACATGTCGAGGCCGAGCACGCCGGAGGCAAGCTTGGCGCGCTTGCCGTCTTCATCGGCCTTGCGCTTCGCGCCCTTCTCCGCCACTTCGGCGGCCGCCGCGCGCGCCACCACGACGACGCCGTCCTCATCGGCGACCACCGCATCGCCCGGAGTGACGAGGAGGCCGGCGCAGACGATCGGCACATTCACCGCGCCGAGCGTCGCCTTGACCGTTCCGCGCGCCGATATCGCACGCGACCACACCGGGAATCCCATCTCGCGGATCGCCTTCACATCGCGGCAGCCGGCGTCGAGCACGAGGCCTGTGACGCCGCGCGCCTTCAGCGAGGTGGCGAGCAGTTCGCCGAACATGCCGTCGGCATTGTCGGTGGTGCAGCCGACGACGAGCATGTCGCCGGGCCGGCACTGTTCGACCGCCACATGAATCATCCAATTGTCCCCGGGTTGGGCCAGAACCGTGACGGCGGGGCCGGCGGCGGCGCAGCCTTGCCAGATCGGCCGCATATAGGGCTTCATCAGGCCGCAGCGGCCATAGGCTTCGTGCACGGTCGAGACGCCGAGCGCGCCGAGCCGTTGCACGACGGCGGCTTCGCTGCGCGCGATGTTGCGGACGACGACGGTTTTCACTCGCAAGCCTCCTTGGGCGCGCCAAGACGCCCCTCAAGCGATGGCATCGCAGGGATTATGCCTCAGCCGCGCGCTCGCGTAAGCTCATTCGAACGCGCCATGACGGCGCCATGCGCTCGGCTCCCCGCCGGACGAAAGGCGGCGCCGTTTTCCTTACGACGGGGATGAATTACCGTGGAATCGATTTGTCATCACGCGCGCAAGCGGGTGTTTCAGTAAACCGACACACACACACAACCACAAAAACCACTCGAACCGGTGGTTGTGATTTTCGCCTGGTGCGAGATCACGGAGATATATTCACGATCATCAGAAGCACCTGAGTGAACATGAAGCCGATCATGATCACGAAGATCACATAGGCCACCGCGATGATCATGGCCGCGATGATGCTGCCGATGCGGCTGCCGACATCCGCAAAACGCCCACTAGGTTTTGAGTTTTCGCCCATGATGCGTCACCGAGTGTCAGGCCGCATTCAATGACGGCGAACCGTGCGACGCAAGCGCTTCTGGAGACGCTTGAAAGATTTTCCAAGGTTCGCCGAAGAGGATTGCGTCCTCTCCGCCTGGAAACGCGGCAAACTGCGAATTGTTCTGCCTGTTTCCCGATCGTCGCGAGATCCGCGCCTACGCGCGTCATGCGGGAGCGGCGGCAACAGTCGACGACGCCGGCTTTTCGACGATCGGCAGATTGATCAGCGCGGAGAGCACGCCAAACAGGATCGAAAGCTGCCAGACGAGGTCGTAAGAGCCGGTGCGCTCGAAGGCGATGCCGCCGAGCCAGACGCCGAGGAATCCGCCGACCTGGTGACTGAAAAACGCGAACCCGGTCAGCATGGCGAGCCACCGCGTCCCGAACATCACCAGGACAAGGCCGTTGGTGGGCGGAACGGTGGAGAGCCACATCAGCCCCATCACCGCGCCGAACCCGATCGCGATCGCGGGCGTCGCCGGCAGCGTGATCAGCGCCAGCACCGCTCCCGCGCGGATGAGATAGATCGCCGAGAGGATGTAACGCTTCGGCATCCGAGCGCCGAGCCAGCCCGAGGCGAGCGAGCCGATCATGTTGAAAAGTCCAATCGCCGCGATCGTCCAGCCCCCGACCTGGGCCGAGAGGCCGCGGTCGGTCAGGTAGGCGGGCATGTGAACGGTGATGAAGGCGAGCTGAAACCCGCAGGTGAAGAACCCGAGCACCAGCAGATTGTAGGACCGGTGGCCGAGCGCTTCGGCGAACGCAGCCTTCACCGATTGCTGCCCCGCGGCGCCCGCGGCGGACTGCGCGTATGCGGGCGGCGTTGCGAGCGCGATCGAGAGCGGCAGCACGAGCAGCATCCCGCCGGCGAAAAACAGTAGCGTTGTCTGCCAGCCGAACGCGTCCTGCAGCGCGACCGTGAGCGGCGAGAACAGGAACTGTCCGAACGAGCCCGCAGCCGTTCCCGCCCCGAAGGCGAGCGAGCGCCATGAATCGGGCACGAGCTTGCCGAATGCGGCGAGCACGATGTTGAACGAGCATCCGGACATGCCGAAGCCGATCAGCACGCCGGCGGACAGATTGAGCATGCCCGGCGTTTGCGCATAAGCCATCAGTGCGAGCCCAAGCGCATAAAGCAGCCCGCCGAACCACAGCACGCGCACGGTTCCGTAACGGTCGGCGATCGCGCCGGCAAAGGGCAGACCCAATCCCCACAACAGGTTCTGGACCGCGAGCGCCATGCCGAAAACCTCGCGGTTCCAGCCGTTCGCGAGCGACATCGGGGTGAGGAAGAATCCGAGCACCGAGCGCGGTCCGAAACTCAGCGCGGCGATGGCGCACCCGCACAGCAAAACGATGAGCGGCGTGCGCCAGGCGGCTCGCGGCGCGACCAGTTCCGTAGCGGCCATGGCGAATGCTCCTGTCGCGTTCGGCCGGCAGGAAGGCGGCGAAGCCAAACCAGCCGGTTGCAAGTAGATAGCATCGGGCCTATTATAAAAAAAATGAAACATATTGATCACTAATATAACGAATATGCATGAAAAGCCCATGAACCTTGAGGACATGAGAGCCTTCGTGGCGACCGTGGAAACCGGCTCGGTCGGCAAAGCGGCGCTGCGCCTCAACCTGACGCAACCCGCCGTATCGCGTCGCATTCAGCGCCTCGAGGACGCGCTCGACGTCACCTTGCTCGACCGCGATTCCAAGCCGGCCAAGCCGACCCGCGCCGGGGATGCCGCCTACCGTCAATGCGTTGCGGTTCTCCGCGCGGCTTCGGCGCTGGCGCGCGACGCGCGCGGAACCGTCGCCGCCGGTCCCCTCCGCGTCGGGGTGACGTTCGCTTTGTCGGAGTCGGTGTTCGCGCCGGCCATTGAAGCGGTGCGCAGGCGCTATCCGGATGTCGTACTGCGGCTTTCGGCCGACAGCAGCGCCGCGCTAAAAAAGCAGTTGCGCGAAGGCCAACTCGACGCCGCGGTCGTCGTGTCCAGGTTGGATCGGCCGATCGAGGATCCGCTAGCGGTGGCGCTCGGAACCGAGCGCGTGGTTGTCGCCGTTTCCGCCGACAGTCCGCTTCCGAGCCGGGTCAAGCTGAGCGATCTCGCCGGAATGCCGTGGGTGATCAACCCGGAGGGATGCGGGTTTCGCACCCAGCTCGAACGTGTGCTGGCGGACAGCGGGCTCGTGCTCGACGTCATCGTCGAAAGCTGGGGCGTCGCGATGCAGCTCGCGCTGGTCGCGGCTGGCGTCGGCATCGGACTCATTCCCGAACGAACGATCAGGGATTCGCCGTACCGGGGCCGTGTTCGCACGGTCGCAGTGCAGGACGTTGCTCCGGCGCTTGCGATCTGGATGGTGACGTCAGGCGAACTCGGCCCGCTGGAGGGAGCCGTCGGGGTCGTCGCGGAAACCGTGCGTCACCTCCTCGCAACGCCGTCGAAAAGACGCGAGTCCGTCAAGAGACGCGCGCGGCGCAGCGAGCGGGCCGGACGGAGCAGAGTGGGATGAACGCACGCAAACCGCCGGCATTGCTATTCGGGACACGGAAGCCCGTGTAATCTCGCCGACAGCATCCGTCGGATGCAAACTTGATTCACTCCGTAGCTTGCGTGGGGAACGCGGAGTCCAGAAAATGACGGCGGAGCATCGTCGGCTGGCGGAAGCCGAGTGCGGCAAGGCGAAATGGCGGCGCTGGGGCCCCTATTTGAGCGAACGCCAGTGGGGAACCGTGCGCGAGGATTACAGCGCTGATGGAAACGCCTGGGCCAATTTCCCTTACGAACAGGCCAGGAGCCGCGCCTATCGCTGGGGTGAGGACGGCATCGCCGGCTTCAGCGATGACCAGCAGCGCCTATGCCTTGCGCTCGCTCTGTGGAACGAGCGCGATCCGTTCTTGAAGGAGCGGCTTTTCGGCCTGACCGGGCCGGAGGGCAATCACGGCGAGGACGTCAAGGAAATCTACTACTATCTCGACGCGACGCCGACGCACGCCTATCTCAAAATGCTCTACAAGTACCCGCAAGGGGAATATCCATACGCCGAGCTCCGCAACCGAAACCCGTCATGGGCCAAGCTCGCGCCGGAGTTCGAGCTGATCGACACGGGTTTGTTCGATGAAGACCGTTATTTCGATGTCTTCGTCGAATACGCGAAGGCCGCTCCGGACGACATCCTCATGGTCGTCTCGGCCTACAACCGGGGGCCTGATGCGGTGCCTCTGCACCTTCTGCCGACGCTCTGGTTCCGCAACACGTGGTCATGGAAGAGCGGCGCGCCCAAGCCGAGCATCACGCGTCTGGATGGCGTCGGCCTCGAGGCGAGGCACGCAAAACTCGGCACGTTTCGGCTTTATTGCGAGGGCAGCCCGGAGCTTCTTTTCTGCGACAACGAGACAAACTTCCGCAAGCTGTACGGCTCCAGCCAGGCGGAGGGCTATTTCAAGGACGGCATTAATGACTTCGTCGTCGGAGGCGATGCCTCCGCGGTCAATCCCGAAGGCGTCGGCTCCAAGGCCGCGCCGCACTATCGCGCCGAAATCCCCGCGGGCGGGTCAGCGACGTTCCGCGTTCGTCTGAGCAGCGCCATGCTCGCAAGGCCGTTCGACGATGCCGATGCAATTCTGGTGCAGGCTCGGCAGGACGCCGACGATTACTATGCCGACCTGCAGCGCGATCTGGCCGACGCGGACGTTCGGCGCGTCCAGCGCCAAGCCTTGGCCGGCATGATTTGGACCAAGCAATTCTATTACTACGATGTGCCCGAGTGGCTGAACGGCGATCCGACCCAGCCGGCGCCGCCGCCGGAGCGGCGGCGCGGCCGCAACTCGGATTGGGACCACGTCAACAACGCCGACGTCCTGTCCATGCCGGACAAGTGGGAATATCCCTGGTTCGCCGCCTGGGACTTGGCGTTCCACTGCCTGCCGCTGGCGTTGATCGATCCGGCATTCGCCAAGGAGCAGCTCGTGCTGCTCACGCGCGAATGGTACAGCCACCCGAACGGTCAGCTGCCGGCCTATGAATGGAATTTCGGCGACGTCAACCCGCCGGTGCATGCCTGGGCCACGTGGCGGGTATTCGTGATCGACCGCAAGCGGCGGGGCGACGGCGGCGACATCAAATTTTTGGAGCGCGTCTTTCACAAGCTGCTCCTCAATTTCACCTGGTGGGTCAATCGCAAGGACGTCGAAGGCCGGAACATCTTCCAAGGGGGCTTTCTCGGGCTCGACAATATCGGCGTGTTCGATCGCTCGCGGCCGCTGCCGACCGGCGGTCATATCAACCAGGCCGACGGCACCTCCTGGATGGCGATGTACTGTCTCAACATGATGCGGATCGCCCTGGAGCTTGCGCGCCACAACGACGTGTATGAGGACATTGCGACCAAATTCTTCGAGCACTTCCTGCATATCGCCGCGGCGATGACCGACTTCCAGCGCTGCGGCACCGGCCTATGGGACGACGAGGACAAGTTCTACTACGACATGCTGCGCACCGATGACGGCAGCGCTTACCGGATGCGGCTTCGCTCGATAGTCGGTTTGATTCCGTTGTTCGCGGTCGAAGTTCTGGAGCCCGATCTGCTCGACGCCCTGCCGGGGTTCCATCGGCGACTCAAATGGTTCCTCAACTACCGACCGGATCTTGCGGCCCTGGTCTCACGCTGGACAGAACCCGGCGCCGGCCAGCGGCGTCTCTTGTCGCTGCTGCGGGGACACCGCATGAAGCGGCTGCTCGCGCGCGTCCTGGACGAGAACGAATTTTTGTCCGACTACGGCGTGCGTGCCCTCTCGAAAGTCCACTTGGCCAATCCGTTTCATTTCGATTATGGCGGCGAACACCAGTTCGTGGCCTATCTGCCGGGCGAATCCGACAGCTACATGTTCGGCGGAAACTCCAATTGGCGCGGACCAATCTGGATGCCGGTGAATTTCCTGCTCATCGAATCAATGCAGCGGTTTCACTACTACTACGGCGACGATTTCAAGATCGAATGCCCAACCGGCTCGGGGCGTTACGTCACCATACTGGAGGCAGCCGAAGAACTCACCCGCCGCCTGACGCACATTTTCCTGCGTGACGGCGAGGGACGGCGCGCGGTCTTCGGCGATGTGAAGAAGTTTCAAACCGACCCGCATTTCCGCGATTACCTGTGGTTCTACGAGTATTTCCATGGCGACACGGGACGCGGCGTCGGCGCCTCGCATCAGACCGGGTGGACGGGACTTATCGCCAAGCTGATCCAGCCCCGGCGAAAGCCGGACAAGACGGAAGGGCAAAGGCCCGGCAAAACGGCAATGTAGAAATGCCGGCGACGGTGGAACGGCTCGGCGTCACGCAGGCTCTGCGCGCGCACGGGCCCGAACACCTGATGGAAGACACACGCCTGAACGCGCAGCGCATGAAGGGATGAGCGGGGGAGCTGCACCAATGGACAATGCGATTGCAATCGGCCTCGACGACGCTCGGAGGAAGGGGGCGGCTCGACGGCTGGGAGCGTTAACCGATGTCCGATAAGAATTACGACGTCCTGATTCTGGGCGGAGGAAATGCCGGGATGGGCGTGACGGCGCCGACGCGGGCCGCGGTGGTTCGGCGCGGATCTGTGGATTCCAATGGCTGGCGGGCAAGACCGATCGTCAAGCGGGATCCGCATCATTACTGAAGATCATCGTGGCCGCCTGTTTGGGATGGTCGCGCTTGAAATGGATTTCCTGGGCCGGGAAGTAGATCGTCTCGTAAGCGCGGATGGTTTCTGCAGGCGGCAAGCCTTCCTGCCCGCGTGCGAGGGCGCGCTTCAACGCCGTTGCAAAGCTGCACTCGATCCAGACCGAGAAGTCGTAGTATCGTCTGAATTCCTGTTTGAGCAGGTAAATTCCTTCCAACAGGATGACGTCGATATCGCTGTAATCGTAGACGCGTTTTTTGAATGCGGTCGCGGTTTCCTCGGCAAAATCAGCTTCGACATGAACGGAGCGATGGTCGCGCAAGGGCAGGACCAGCTGCGCAAACATGTCGTCGAACCGGATCGCATGCAGATAAAAATTCTCAGCGGGGTTCGTTCGGCTGAACCGCTTGGCCGGCAGGTTGAGCCAGCCATCGATGTTGATATTTGCGGCTTTCGCGCCAGTGTTCCGCAGTTCGGTGAAAATCCGCACAGTCACCCAGCCTCTGCCCGATCCGTCGATCCCGCTTACGGCGACCAGTGCGGCGCGATCACGCACGGCCGGCCGCAGGTCCAAAATCCTGTCGACAACGATTCGAAGGTCGCTCACGGCTTCCTCATTCAACAACGGCTCGGCGGGCAGAGGAGTTTGCCGCCGGCTTATTGCATCCGCGCAGACCGGTTCGCAAGACGCTAACGCGTCCGAAAAATGTCGATGCGGCGTTGCTCGCCGGTTCGCATGTTGATTTATTCGAATTGATACGGTGGATCGGCGTCTCGCTCCGCTCGGTTCCGGTCAGCCACATGGTTTCGAGACAGGTGCTTGACCTCTCCGCGCTGCGCAGCGCAAGAATTGATCACGGCGTAGGGAGATTGGGAGCGCTCATGGACACGTTTCAATCAAGAGGAAGAATTATCGCCGGCGTCTCTTTCGACATTCCTGGCATGGGCTACAAGGATCCGCGCACGGGCGCGATCGAGGGCTTCGAGGCCGACCTCGCCCGAGCCATTGCGGAAAAACTGCTCGGCGCGCCGGACCGGATCGATTTTCATCAAGTCACGGACGAACAGCGCATCCCGGCCTTGCGGGCCGGTCTGGTGGACATGGTGTTGTCCCAGATCACGATTACGCCGGATCGCGAGGAGCAGGTGGATTTCTCCATTCCCTACCACGTCACGCGGGAAGCGCTTCTCGTTCCGAAGGGAAGCAGCATCAAGGGTTTCGACGATCTCGCCGGCAAGCGTGTCGCCGTCACGGCGGGCTCGATCTCCCTTCGGCGGATGCAGGCCTCGCTGCTGCCTGGCATGACTCTGGTCATCACGCCATTGAGTTTCGGGAATCTCGAGGCTGTGGCCAGGGGCGAGGCGGATGCGGGGTCCAACGATCTGATCAACCTCATGGCCATGCGACAAGCGTCGGACCACCGCGAGCGCTATGACATCATTGATATTGGCGAGCGGTTCGACGTGAAGCCTTTCGGCGTCGCCGTCAAGAAAGGGAATTGGTCGCTCGTCGAGCACTTGAACGCGGCGATCACGGCGCTCAAAGCGAAGGGCGTAATCGACCGATTGCTGAAAAAGAACATTTCGGACGCGTAAGTCGATGGACTGCCGGCCGGCGAGCCAACCTCGAACCCGCCGCCCATCATGAACCGAAAAGCGGCTCATCGCCTCGACAGGAACGCGCCCGTCTTCCCTTCTTCGCGGCGGCCGAGGGCGCTTCGAGAGCCCTGAGCCGGCGGAACGTCACCGACGGCGTCGTGTCATGGGACTGAACAACCGGGGTAACCTCCCGCCTTGCCAAAGGAGGCCCCTGCGCCTAGGTTTCCGCATGTCTCCCCCGTGCAGCTGTAGCTCAGTTGGTTAGAGCGCCTGACTGTGGATCAGGAGGTCGGTGGTTCGAGTCCACCCAGCTGTACCAAGAATTCCAACAATATCAAAATACTTACTGAGTACGTTGAATAGCGACCGAACGAGCCGCGTTTTATGTCCGGACAGTGTCCGAAAGCGCCTGCCGCTAGGCTACCAAATGCCGGCGCGACCGGCCTGAGTATTCCCGCCGATATGGGTACCTTTGCGCGGGTCGGCAAGACGAGCGGAATTATAGGTCTCGGACTTCGACGCGCTTGGCAACGTCGCGGCGCTGCTCGAAGAGCTGCGCCAGGCGAGCGTGGGCTGTGCGCAGCTGCTTGCCGAGCCTGCCGTGGGCGATCTTGAAGCCCCGCATGGTCGGCCGGCGCCGTTCGGCATTGTCCGCGGCGGCGGCGCCGTATTCGCGTTCGAGCCTGGCGAGATCGGCGCGGGCCGCACGGATCTCCTTATCCAGAGCGCGGCGCTCGGGATTGGGGATGGTGCGGGTCGGATCCTCCGGCTCAATCTGGTAATCGATGAGCGCATCGAGCAGGAACTCTTCTCGCATGTACTTGAAGAAGTTCTCCTGTCGCCAGCGCTCGAACATGCGGTAGGCGACTTCGATGTCGCGCAGGTCCCATCGACTGGTGATCACCTGCGTCTGATGGCCGCCGTCGCACAAGCGCGTCACTTGCCGTAAGCGCAGCTTGCCTTTGAGGAAGCGCACGGGCTGGTCGTGGAGAAGATAGTCCACCCCGCGCCCGTCGAGCTCGGCGCGACGGCGGATGAACCGCCGCTCATTGATGCGACGGCGCCGGCCCTTGCGATAGGTCAGCAAGTCGAAGCCGTCCGTGATCATCGTGCCGAACAACTTCGGGCTCCAGCCGCCGCGGTCGAACACGATGGTGACCCGTCGCTCGCCGACCACGTCCCGCACTTCGCGCAGCAGCCGGGGCAAGGCTTTCGTCAACGCAGCGTCGACCTCCCCGGTAATCACCAGCAACGGATCGCCGGAGCGGTCGTTGATCCAGTAGTCGGTGCTGGCGGGCATGGCCAGATGGCGGCGCGCCACGTAAGCCTTTGATGCGATAGCGCGTTGGCCGTGATGGCGCGCACATGACCGTCAACGTACAAAAACCCCATGAGATGTCCGCGCTGATCGACACGCCGACGCGCAAGCTCCGCACCCAGCTGCTCGGCGCAATGGTGCGCCGCGAGGCGGGCGAGCCGGCGCCGCAGCGTTCTTCACTTCCGGCGCTTGGTCGAGCCCGAGGAGGCTGCCGAACGCGGCCGGGTCTCGTTCCTTGAGATGCTCGGGCCGCTTGATCCGGAGAAGCGCCATGAACAGGAGCGTCAGCAACGTCATGCGCAGGCCATCGAACGCCGGACCGATTTCACCGTAGAGCCTGCGGCTGATCCGAAGCAGCCCGCTCTCGAGCAAACACGGCAGCGCGAGCAGGGCACGCGACCCCAGGAACCGAGCACCCCTCGCGACACAGCGGTGCGGCATCATCGAGCAGCCCGAGGATAGGCGAGCTGCCGATCGAAGGTCCGATCGCTTTCGTCGCGGTCGAGGCCCATCGGCACCGGCTCACCGTCTTCCGCAGGCGCGGTGATCGGATCGCGGTCGCCGGCGCGGTCCTCCGCCGATGACGTGGCGCCATCCACATCATCGCCGGTCGATGTTGCAGACGGCGCGCAACTCCGCCGGCGGCCTCCCCACTGCGGTCGTGATCCCGGCGAGCGCAAGCTGCGCGCTCTCGGCCGGCTTCGAAGGTCCGACCAGCTTGCGGATGGCCTTCTCGCTGACGCCCAGCCGGTGCGCGATCGCCCGGTTGCTCATTCCCTGGCTCTTCAGCATCTCAATGCTGCGCAGACGTTTCCCGGAGATCCGTCGTCGACCGCGACACCAACCCTCCGCGCGACCGAGCGCCCCCATCCCGCCCTGCGCATAGCGCCTTTGGTACCGCCGCACGGTGCGCACCGATCAGGCAAACGCCCGCGCCACATCCGTTTGCTCGGCAAAGCCCCGACTCCACCAAGAACACCATCGCATAGGCCTCGGCGACCGCATCCTCGGCGCAATAGTGATGCACCGGCAGTCCAGCGACGATGATCACGCGCTGACCCGCTTCGATCCGCAAGCTGCAGCGCGCATTGATCACCACGGTATCCGAGGCCGCCGGCGAGGGCAGCGCCAAGGCTTGTTGGGTGCTCATACGCCGGGCTAGAGCGGACAAGTTTAAGTCCGCAAGCGCCGCCGCAAAACCTTCGCCGGTTCAGGGAGTTGCGTCTTGCCGACCAGAAAAACCGGACAGTATTGGTCCGCACTTCGGGGGACGGAAAGGCCAGTGATTTCAGCCGTGGAAATCCGCTATGTCAGGAGGTCTGAACTTACCAACCCCGGCACAGAACGCATGACGGCTTCGATTTCGCTCTTGCGCTTCTCCAGCAGGTCGAAAAAGTCCTTGGCTCCGGCACCCGAGTATGTTCTCACGGCCGCATACATGTGATCCTCCTTGCTATCTTGGCACCCAATCGCAACAGCATCATAAACATCGTCGCTGCCATCTCTTGTACGGGGCTCTCGTCAGGCCTTAGGCCTCCGATTAAGAACGGCATCTACGGTAAACCTGCCAACCTTTGCGGACAATGAATTGCGCTACTTACCCCGACACGCAAATCGTCAGGTGGATTCATCAGTTTTCAATGATGCTTCGACATTTTGCGGAGACCAGTCCTCATTTGCCGCGATGACACGCACGCGCGTCCCATCCGCTTGATCCACGAGCGCGTGGGTGCAGAACTGGTCATCTATTTCGACGACGGCCAGCTGAGCGGACGATGTCCATTTCAGTGTTGTCGCAAGGTCTCCGGGCCAAATCCGCCACTTTGATCCGTCTTCCATTTCAACGATGTAACTCTTGTCGTGGTGCTTAATCAGCATGTCATACCACCTTGAGCGAGCGCACGATCGCCGGGCGCCCGGCTTTGAATCCGAAAATGTGCGGTACCGACACCCGCAAGGATCACTTTGGCCTCACCGTCGGATCTCCCCCGGGCGATCCGGGCGGGGGAATGATGCGGGTTGTGCCGACATCCGGAGCTGGTATTGCCAGCCCGGGATCGGCGTCCACCGGCGGGGGCAGGACGCCGTCCGAGCGATCCAATTTGTCGCTCAGGCTCTCGCTGTGTTCGCCGGAACCAGTGGTCCCGTTTTCCTGCGGCTGGATCTTTTCTGGAATCGTCGTGTTCGGCCTACGCGGCTCAGACGTCGATTGCTCATCATCGGAAATGATCCCCGTCAGCAGGGACGCCGCTACAGTTGTTTGCGCTGCGGCAGGAAGAACAAGCAATGCTGTTCCTACCAAAAGAGTGCGGAGCATGGGTCCCTCCTTGCATCCCTTTTTGGTCGAACTTCCTCGCTGCAATTGAAACCGATGAGCCCCCGTTTAGTTCATCGGCACGTGCCACCCTGTGGCAAAATTGCATGCCTGGCGCGCATGACCTGTCAGAACAAAGATGAACGCCTGTATGGCGGCAGATCATCTCACGCGTTTCGCCCAGGTTGATTTTCGCAGCGATGAGCGCGTCGTGGCGCGCATTGCCGCGCGAGTCTACGTATCGATGCTGACAACCACGGTGATGATCAGGAGCAGCAGCTTCTCACACAAGGGATCGCGTGCGACACCGTAGCGACGATCGAGGATGCGCTTGCCGTTATCCGGCAAGTAGCCAGGGCTTCTCCCGGCCCGTAGCGATCTCACCCGCTCGTTGAAGGGCGACCAACCAAGAGCCGTCGGCACTCCCGACGGCTCTTTCCTTCAGCCGGTAATGATTGTCGTCGCCCTGTCCGCACCAGTCGTTCCAAAGATGATAGACGCGCTCTCGAATGCGGGCCTGTAGCGTCTGTTCCATTCGAGTGCCCTCCTGTCGCCCGGCATTAATCGCATAAGTGCCGTGATTCGTAGATCACCGCAAGCGACTACAGACGCGGGTAGTGTCAGCTTGATTGTGGCGGACATTCTTTATATGCATCCGCACGAGCACAAACGACTGAGCCGCACTTGCGGCAGGCGTAAATCGTGAGACGCTCATCTCGTCGTTTCCTGTTTGTATATCCGATGCAGCGTGCTTGCTTTGCAGCGATAGCACCAGTCACCCTTCCCGCGACCTGGGCGGGGAGGCGCTTTGTATTACCAGCCACGCTCATCGCACGCGTTGCACTTGAAGGTATGACGCGTGCGGAAGCCCGCCGGTCATGGCGAAGTGATGGTGAGAGATCGAAGCGCTCAAATAGCAGCAGGGCAAATAGGGCGCCGCGGTTTTTGCGTGTCGCAATCGGCGCTGTACTCGCTATCGACAGCCGGTGTGAGAAGGCCAATGTTGCTGGCTGTAGTTAGGCCGTTATAGTGGCGGTACTGGGGATTTTGTTCTCGTTTGGCAGCAACATTAGCTGCTCCTCGCATTCGAAACTCCAGGCAAACCCTTTGGGCGCAAACATGAACCCGGCACCCGTGTCCGACGATTCCTGCGCGATATGGTTGAGAAACCTGTGGCCAAATCCCTGATGCTTTGGCGGATTCACGGGCGGGCCACCCTGCTCCTGCCACGATAATCGGAATTTCTTTTGCATTTGTCGGTCATCAACATCCCACCGGATCACGATACGACCCTCGGGCGATGACAATGCTCCATACTTCATCGCATTGGTCGCAAGCTCGTGGAGTGCAAGGCCGATGTTTTGCGCCGCTTCCGGAGTCAACATGATCGGTGGGCCAGCCACATCGAGCCGCGCGACTGGCTGGTCCATGAACGGCTTGAGCTGAGCGAATATGAGCGCTTCAATCGGTGCGCCACCCCAGCCCTTTTCAACCAATAAATCGTAAGAACGAGCGAGCGCCATCAAGCGACTATCGAAATTTGCCTGAAATTCACTGAAGCTCGTGGCGTGCTCGACTGTCTGGTTTGCAATGGCGAGCACAACCATCAGCAGATTCTTGGAGCGGCGCGACAGCTCGTCCATGATCATGATGAAGCGGATTTGCTGTTCGTTCCGCTTGCGCTCGGTAATGTCGATCACGGAGGCTACGGCCAGCAGCCGGTCACCCGCGCGGAACGGATTAAGCCCGATCTCAATCGGAAACTCGGTCTTGTTCTTGCGCAGTCCATAAAGATCGCGTCCCGCCCCCATCGGTCTCGTTTCGGGCTGCGTTGCAAACTGAGCCCTCAAGCTCGGATAAGCACCCTGGAATTGCTCGGGAACCAGGACTTCGACACTTCGCCCGATCAATTCTCCTCGCGAATACCCGAAGAGCTTTTCCGTTTGTTTATTGACGAATGTGATGACGCCATCATTGTCTGCCACAATCATGCCATTCGGCGCTGCCTCAACCAGCAACCGAAACTGTTCCTCCGCCTCGCCATAGACGACCATTGAAACCTCTTATCTCGCAAAAGTGTGAGCACAGAGATAACGCCACCAATCTCGACTTGGTGACGTAACGCCGACGCCCTCTCAGTCATATTGGCGACGCTGCGAGCATCCTTCTTCCGTTCCCCGCTCGCGGCCGGCCGGTACCTCCGCAGCGGCACACGAGCAGGGCATGTCACGACGCTGCCTTGAACAACAAAGAGCCCCGTACCCCGTCGGGCCCATTCATCCCTCTATTCGTCGTGACGGTCGCTAATCGCAGCGGTATTTTACCACCTTGAGCCGTCTGGCCGGTCGATGGTCACCTTCCGGCAGTCGGCGCTGTTGCGATAATTGGGTCGATCACGGAAATACCGCTCGTGATGCTCCCGGTAGCGAGGACCTACCCTGATGCCGTCGGGACCAACATCGACGTCTATCGCGAACGCAGGTACCGCGCTCAGGAGAGTAGCCGCGGCGACGATTCCAGTTGTTAGCGTTTTCATCGCATGCTCCTTCGCGTTGCTACCAAGAGTTAAAGCGACGCAGGCGTGAACTCGTTCCGCCGGCCGGTCACATTGACGCGGGTATCGGCCACGGTCTGCCTCGTCGCGGTGTCCGACACCACGCGCGTCCGCTCAAGCTCGCGCTACGCGCCAGAAGCCCGCACAGCGGCGTTCACGGCCGCGCTGTCCGACAGCGGCGGGCGAAAAACGCGCCACGGAGCAAATGTCGCCCCGGTTGGATGCGGGCGGTGCATATTGCGTTGAGATGATCCGCCGACAGCTTAGCTTAGCCACGCGGCGCGGCATCTCGCCTCAATACCCGGCTGGGACGAACTCGAAAGCCCACATTGCGTTAATCCAGTGTCATCCAAAAAGAACCGCTTTTAGCCCCACAGGGAGGCGAGTGATGGCATTGACATCTGTGACACGCGAGCAGTTCGCGATCAAAAGCGAAGTGGAAGTCGTTCATATTCCGACCGGAGCCGTTTTTCAGGCATATCCGTACAGCAATCCCGATGACATCCTGCAAAGCGTCAGGGTGATTTGGGGCCGAGCCGAAGTGCCGGGCACGAGCGACTATGTCGAGCAAGTTCGACGCATGGCATCGCAGTTGCTAGTTGAGCGAACGCGTCGAGTAACCCGAGACCGGCGATTGGCCAGTGCGGCGTGACATTCTCTGAGCGGAGCCCCCACCCGCACACTGCCCTGGCACATCCGAGGAAATGCAGGCCTTCATGCCTTCCGCCGCAGTAAGGCTCACAACGAGCCGTCAATGGGCGTGTTGGTGACGCGAAAACCCCGCCAACGGGCGGTGCGCTTGATCACAGAGCCCGCCACCGATCCGGACGCGACCACCGGGGCCCTTTGCTCAGCTCACCCTCTATGCGATCGCGCTCTCGACCTGACCGGAGAAACTTGGATTGTTGAGGGCGGTTAGTTTCCGAAGTCCAGGCAAAACTCCCTGCCTCGTCCACGTAGCCGGCCGGGAGGAAGATATGCGCCTCTATGGGCGCAGAACATGTCACGCGGTTTGCCCGGGTCGATTTTCGGAGCGACGAGCGCGTCTTCGGGATTAAGGACGAAGACCGCCTGCTGGAATGGGTGGACTGGTTCAACAACCGCCGCCTACTGGAGCCGATCGGCAACATCCCGCCAGCCGAAGCGGAAGCGAACTACTACGCGGCCCTTGAGGAGCCCAGGATGGCCGCGTAGTTCTCAACGAAAATAGCCTCCGAAAAAACCAGTGCAGTTCACTCATCACTTTCGGGATCTTCTGGGGCTCGCGGATGTGATAGATCTCGGCGGCGAGATCCAGTCGCCGCAGCGTCACGCGAAACAGAAAGCGCACCCCGGTCATAATGCGGTTGCGGTTGCAGATGCTCGTGCCCGTCTCGGCCAGATGCAGCTGGAACAGACGGAGGTCCTCGCGTGTAACCGTCTCAGGAGATCGCTTCAGAAACGCGGCCAACCGCTTACAGCTGTAGATGTGGCTCCTTTGTGTGTGCGCACCAAGCTTGCGCGCATTCATGTCTTCGACCATGCGCTGACGCAGTGGGCTGACAGCATCCATACTCATGGGAAACTCCTGTCGGGGATGAGGTTGACAACACCTCGATCCTCAAGACAGGAGGCTCCACCCGCTATCGATGATTACCGTGTTTGCGGACAAGCCGCCCGCCTCAGCAAGCTATCGCGCAGCGATTTAGTGCTGTGGCGCTTCTGCGACATGGCGAGGGCGGCGAACAATGGCCGCTATAAACCCGGCAGCGGACCGCCGCGCCGTTTGATCCATGCGCGTTTGTGAATTCACGCCCTAGTACCGTGCAGACTCGAACCAAATTAATCCCTGTTTGGCCGCGCGCGTTTCGCTGTTCGACAAAATTAATTCCCTGCTCGACCTCGCAGCTGCGCGACTCCGGGAATCGACGTGCTCTGCACGGGAAAGCCGAGGCTCGACGCGGCCGAGACGATCCAATGCGCAGCACGCCGCCGCCTTCGCCGCCGAGCGCGGCGATCAGCAGCGTGAGTGGACGCGACGGGGCGCTCATGTCGCTGTTGGCCGGCCGCGCCCGCCGAAGAGGCGGATGACGCCGCGCGAGAGGCCGTCGCGCAGGCGGTCCCAGCGGGTCGGGTTGCGTATCAGCTCGACGCGATAGAAGGACGGGCACAGAACCGCCGCATGCGCGACCTCGCCACACAGCCCGCAGCCGACGCAGCTCTCGATCACGGTGGCGACCGGATCGGTCCGCAGCGGGTCGGGATTCGGCTTCACCGTGAGCGACGGACAACCCGAGAGCCGGATGCAGGAGTGATCGCCGGTGCAGATTTCGTCGTCGACGCCGAAACGGGTGCGCACTACGCGCTCGCCGCGCTCGAGCTTTCCTGCGTCGTCGGCGCGCACGCGACGTTGGCGCACCAGCTGGCACTCGCCGTCGGCGATGATCACTTTGAGGCCGCGTTCGGCCGAGCGCATCGCCTCTGTCAGCGTGGCGGCCATTTTGGCGACGCTGTAACTGCGCACCGTGCGCAGCCATTTGACGCCGAGCGCGCGCAGCGTTTTCTCGATGGTCATACCGGGCACCGAGCCGTCCCGGCTCGCCGGGCTGGACGGCATGAATTGCTGCCCCGTCGCCGCGGTGTAGCCGTTCTGCATGATCAGCAGCACGCCGTCGCCCTTGTTGAACAAATTGCTGGCGACGCCGCTGACGAGGCCGTTATGCCAGAACCCGCCGTCGCCCATAATGGCGATCGGCCGCTTGTCGAGGTTCGGGGCGATCGCTGCTGTGCTCGCCAGGCTCATCCCATAGCCGAGGATCGAGTTGCCGAGATTGAACGGCGGCATGGTCGCAAACGAATGGCAGCCGATGTCGGCGCTGATATGGGTGCGCCCGACCTCGCGCTCGGCGAGCTTGATCGCGGCGAAGACCGGGCGTTCCGGGCAGCCGGTGCAGAAGGCGGGCGGACGCGCGGGCAAATCGGCGACGGCGGCGGCCGCCGCCGATTTGTGCGCGAGAACCGTCCGCGCCTGCGCTTCGATCGGCTCCACGACGACATTCTCTGGCCGCACCTCCCGGAGAAAGGCGGCAAGCCCCTGAAGCGCGACGTCGGAGGTGTACTCTCCGGTCTGCGGCAGCGGTCCCTTGCCGAACACACGTGTGTTGAGATCGGCGCGGCGCAGCTCGACGGTCACGGCCTGCTCGACATAGTCGGGATAGCCCTCCTCGACCACCAGCACCGCGCGCTTGCCGGCACAGAATCCGCGCAGCTCCTCCGGCGCAAGCGGATAGGCGACGTTAAGCACATAAATCGGAATCCGCGAGCGGCCGAACAAATCGGCGAGGCGCAGGCGCGCGAGCGCGCGCAGCAAGCTGTTCGCGAGCCCGCCGAGGACGATGATCCCGATGTCGTCGATCTCGCCCGGGATGACCTCGTTAAGCTGGTTGGAGACGATGAAGGCCTGTGCCGCGGGGAGCCGCTCCTCGACCTTCAGCCGTTCCTGCGTGAAAACGGCCGGGGGATGGGAGAGCTTGGCGTAATCGAACCCGGCCGGCTCCGCGATGCAGCCGGCCACGGAGCAATGGCCCGGCCGGTTGGTCTTGGCCTCGAACCGCCCGGTCACGTGGCAGGCGCGGATGCGCAACTCCAGCATCACCGGGGCGTGGCTTGTTTCCGACAGCTCGAAGCCTTTCTCGACGCAGCGCACGATGGTGGGCAGGTCCGGCTTCGGATCGAGCAGCCACATGGATGACTTCATGGCAAAGGCGTGGGAGCGCTCCTGGACGACGCTCGCCCCCTCGCCATAATCCTCGCCGAGAATGATCAGGGCGCCGCCCATCACCCCCGGCGAGGACAGGTTGGACAGGGCGTCGGCCGCGACATTCGTCCCCACGATCGACTTCCAGGTGACCGCGCCACGCAGCGGATAGTTGATCGAGGCGCCCAACATGGCGGCGGCCGAGGCCTCATTGGTGCAGGTCTCGACATGCACGCCGAGTTCGGCGAGCAGGTCCTGCGCCTCGACCATCACGTCGATCAGATGCGAGACCGGCGCGCCCTGGTAGCCGCCGACATAGCTCACGCCCGACTGAAGCAGCGCCTTGGTGACGGCAAGGATGCCCTCGCCATAGAAGGTGTCACCCGCCCCGAGCCTCAGGGCTTGGACTTCCTGCTTAAACGATCGCTCCATCGCCGCGGTCCGGACGATTGGGGTTCCAACCGTATTACATACGCGATGGCAGCCATAACGCAATGATGGGGAAGGCGATGAGAATCACAAGGCGGATGAGGTCGGTGACGATGAAGGGGACGATGAAGGGAATGACGCCGAGAAAGATGGTCGAGAATTTGACGTTTGACCGATTGCTCAGCCGGGCATCCTGCAGAGCGGACACTGACCACCCTGCAAGGCACTGTCACAGTAACGCTGGGTTGGTACGGACGGACCATATAGCGTTCGCTTATGGATAAGCTCTCATACCGCCGCCACCGTTTTCCGCGCAGCATCATCCAGCAAGCCGTCTAACTCTATTTTCGCTTCGCTCTGAGCTACCGTGACGTCGGGGATATGCTCGCCGAGCGTGGCATCGATGTGTCCTACGAGAAGGTCATGGACACGTCGAAGATCTGCGCGGCGCGCGACTGGGACAGATCGAACTCCGCCCGCCAGGCACGTAGTTCGTCGGCTAAAGAATCTCACCGACCCCCGGTTGCAGAGCGGGTATCTCGGCGTATGAGACGAATGAGCGCGACATCCGCCCGTTTGCACAAAATCAAAGACGGCGGTCCCGCCGTATGGGAGAAATCTCGGCCCCATGGGCCAATCAAGGAATGCGGCCGCAGGCTCGGACCATAAGCCCGCGGCATTGGGAGGAAATGAAATGAAGCCCAGTCTTCGCCCAGGCCTATCGCGCACCAATCGCATCGTCGTCGACCCCGCCAGGACGATCAGCTTCATGGGGGAAGAAGGCCGCGTCTCCGCGACGCACTGGTTCGTTCGCAATATCGAGCACACCTGCCGCGATCTGATCCTGGAGCACACCGATCCCGGCGAGGACTCGGTCGGCATCGAAGTCGGGATCAAGCAGAGCGCAGCGACCCCTCCCGGCATGACGGTCGAGATCACGGCGACGGTGACGGCGGTCGAGGGCCGAGGTCGAGCCGATCGGTGGCGGCACGCATGCGCGCTTCGTCGTCGATGTCGCCAAGACCCTGGAACGGGTGAACGCGAAGGTCGCCAAGCGCCGCGCCCGGTGACGGAGCCCATGTCATGCCGGTGAGCAAGCCTGGCAACGAGCGCACCGTTTCCACTTACTGCTACCAATGTGTCGCCGGTCCCGACCTGTTGAAGGTCCGCATCGATAACGGCGTCGCCACCGAGATCATGCCGAATTTCGAAGCGGCGGAGGTCCACCCGGCCGGCGGCAAGGTGTGCGTGAAGGCGTTCGGCCTCCTGCAGAAGACCTATACGCCGAACCGCGTGCTCTATCCGATGAAACGCACGAACCCTAACAAAGGCCGCGAGCACGACCCCGGATTCGTTCGCATCTCGTGGGACGAGGCGCTCGATCTCGTGGCGGACCGGCTGAAGGCCGCGCGCGCGGCGGGCGTGCTCGATGACACCGGCTTCCCGCGGCTCGCCGCGAGCTTCGGCGGGGGCGGCACGCCCACCGCTTATATGGGCACCCTGCCCGCCCTGCTCGCGGCATGGGGCCCGATCGACATGAGCTTCGGCTCCGGCCAGGGCGTAAAGTGCTACCACTCCGAACATCTCTACGGCGAATTGTGGCACCGCGCCTTTACCGTCTCTCCAGACACGCCGCTGTGTGAATACCTTCTTTCCTTCGGCGCGAATGTGGAGGCCTCGGGCGGCGTCTGCGGGGTGAAACGCCATGCGGACGCGCGCAAGCGCGGCATGAAGCGCGTGCAGATCGAGCCGCACCTCTCGGTCACCGGGGCGTGCTCGGCGGAATGGGTTCCGATCAAGCCGAAGACCGACTCCGCCTTCCTCTTTGCGATCCTTTACGTGCTCCTGCACGAGAACCGGCGCGAGCGCCTCGACCTGCCATTCCTCAAGGAGCGCACCTCGGCCGCCTATCTGATCGCGCCGAACGGCTATTTCCTGCGCGATCCCGAGACGCGCAAGCCGCTCGTCTACGACCTCAAGACGGGCCGCGCGCTACCGTTCGATACGCCCGACATGCGGCCGGCGCTGGAGGGCAAATACATCGTCGACGGCATCGAGGTCGGACCGGACAGCGATACCACCGAGCACAGCAAGGCGATCGTGCAGCCGGCGCTCGCCCATCTCGTTGCGCATGTGCGGGACTATACCCCGGAGTGGGCTGCAGCGATCTGCGACGTGCCGGCCGCGACCATTCGTCGGATCGCTAACGAATATCTCAACCATGCGCGCGTCGGCGAGACGATCGAGATCGAGGGGGTCACGCTTCCCTTCCGCCCCGTCGCGATCGCGCTCGGCAAGACCGTCAATAACGGGTGGGGCGGCTACGAGTGCTGCTGGGCGCGCACGCTGCTCGCCTGCCTGGTCGGCGCGCTCGAAGTGCCGGGTGGAACGCTCGGCACGACCGTGCGGCTCAACCGGCCCGCGGACAATCGCTGGTCGAGCGTCCAGCCGGGGCCGGACGGGTTCATGGACTATCCGATGAACCCGACCAGTAAGAACGAGTGGCTGTCGCAGCCGGCCGTGCGCAGTGCGCACCGCACGCTCGTTCCGCTCATCGCCAATTCCCCCTGGAGCCAGGCGCTCGGCCCGACGCATCTCGCCTGGATGATGCAGACCGAGGACTTCGATAAATTGCCGCACGCCTCTCAGCCCGACGTGTGGCTTGTCTACCGCACCAATCCGGCGATCTCGTTCTGGGATACCAAGCGCGTCGGCGAGATCATAGCGAAGTTTCCCTTCACCGTGTGCTTTGCGTTCACCCTCGACGAGACGAACCATTTTGCCGATGTGCTCTTGCCCGACTGCACCGACCTCGAGGGGCTGCAGCTTCTGCGCATCGGCGGCACCAAATATGTCGAGCAGTTCTGGGACTTTCAGGGCTTTGCGCTGCGCGATCCCGCGGTGCCGCCGCAGGGCGAGGCGAAGGACTTCACCTGGATCGCGACCGAGCTCGCGCGACGCGCCGGCCTGCTCGCTGAATACAACGGCGCAATCAATCGCGGCGCACACGGGATCAAGCTCTCGGGTGCAAACTACGACTTCTCCCTCGCTCCGTCGGAGCCGCATGAGGTCGAGACGATCTGGGATGCGACCTGCAAGGCCGCGAGCGCCGAACTGACGGACGGCGCCGAATCGCAGGGGCTCGACTGGTACCGCGAACGCGGGTTCCGGGTGGGGCCGTTCTCGCGGCTGCAATGGTATCTCTATCCCAAACTGGTCGAGAGCGGGCTGCGCTTCGAGCAGCCCTACCAAGAACGGCTCTTGCGCATCGGCAAGGAGCTGGAGCGCCGGCTGCATGAGCACGGCATCCACTGGTGGGACCGGCAGATCGAGGAATACGAAGCAATGCCGCGCTGGCGCGACCTGTCCGCGCTGTGGGAGGACGCGCTTGTCAAGCATTATCAGGTGCGGATCGAGGATTATCCGTTCTGGCTCGTCACCGCCCGCAGCATGCAATATTCCTGGGGCAACAATGTCGGTATTCAGCTCATGCACGAGCTCGCCGGCAACGTCATCGGCCACGGCAGCGTGGTGATGAACGAAACGGTCGCGGAACGCCTCGGCATCGACGACGGCGATCTGGTCGAAGTGCGGTCGCCGCTCAATTCGACGCGGGGCCCGGTCGTGCTCTGCCAGGGTATCCGCCCTGATACGCTCCTGATCATCGGCCAGTTCGAGCAATGGGTGACGCCCTACGCCAAGGACTTCAAGACGCCGAACATGAATGCGCTCGTGCCGATGCTGCTCGACCTGACCGACGCGACCGGCTCGAGCGCGGACCTCGTCAAGGTCGCGATCAAGCGGGTCGGAGGAGCACGCACATGACACGCTGGGCGATGCTCGCCGATCTCGAGCGCTGCGTCGGCTGCCAGACCTGCACCGCCGCCTGCCGTCACGCCAACGCCACCTCGCCGGCGGTGCAATGGCGCAAGGTCCTCGACATCGAGGCGGGCGCGTTCCCCAATGTGAACCGGACTTTCGTGCCGGTCGGCTGCCAGCACTGCGCCGACCCGCCCTGCATGCATGTGTGCCCGTCGACGGCGACCCGCCAGCGCCCCGACGGCATCGTCACCATTGACTACGACATCTGCATCGGCTGCGCCTATTGCGACGTCGCCTGCCCCTACCAGGCGCGCTTCCTCGTGCAGGAACCCCACTTCGCCTACGGTCCGGCAATGCAGAATGAGGTCGCGCGCTTCGACGATCGCCGGATCGGAGTCGCGCAGAAATGCACCTTCTGCTCCGATAGCATCGATTACGGGCTCGAACATGGCCTCACGCCCGGGCTTGATCCGCTTGCAACGCCCGCCTGCGTCAATGCCTGCATTGCCGACGCGCTCGTGTTCGGCGACGTTGAAGACCCCTACAGCAATGTCTCCAAGCTTTTGCGCGAACAGCGGCATTTCCGCATGCATGCGGAGGTCGGAACCGAGCCGAGCTTCTATTATCTTTACGGTAAGGCCGACGGCGCGGCGGACAACATGCCCGCGGCATTGACGGCCGGCGCGTCGGCGGCCGCGTCCTTGCAGGCGCAGGCCGGAAGGGTCCGCACCCGCGGCGTCGAGCCCTGGCATCAGCAGCACTGGAACTGGAAGGCGGCCGGCAACTTCCTGTGCGGGGGCGCAGGCGCAGGATTGTTCGCCTTCGTCGCGCTCGCCGGGCTCGGCGGCGCGCCGGCCCTCGCCGGCGGGCTCACTGCGCTCGGCGTCGTCGCCTTCGGGCTGTTCCTGCTCATCTTCAAGATCGGGCGGCCTTTCCGCTTCGCCTATGTCCTGCGCCAGCCGCAGCGATCGTGGATGTCGCGCGAGGCCTGGGTCGCCGGCGCATTCTTCCCCGTGGCGCTGACCTCCGTCTGGTTCGATATCCGCGCCGGCCTCGTCGTCGCGGCATTGCTCGGGGTGGCCTTCATGTTCTGCCAGGCCATGATGTTTTATGCCTCGAAGGGCATCCCCGCCTGGCGGCAACAGACCCTCGTGCCGCTTCTCGTCGCCACCGGCTTCGCCGAAGGCAGCGGCCTGTTCCTTATCGTGGCTGCATTCGTGCCTGACCTGCAGGCTTTCGCGCTGCCGGTCGCCGCGGCGCTGATAATGCTCGTCGCGGCACGACACCTCGCCTGGCGATTCTATGTCGGCGAGCTCGAGCGAGAGGGCGCGCCGACGGAAACCCATTCGATCTTTCGCGCGCTTGCGCCATGGCTCCTGATCCTCGGCCTCGCGGCGCCGCTCTGGCTGGTTGCGCCCGGTTTCGTGCTGCCGAACTTTGCGCCGGTTTTGTTCGCGCTTGCCGGAGCGACGACGCTCATCGCCGGCTGGGCTTTCAAGCTGATCCTCGTCACGCGCGCGGGATTCAACCAGGGCTTCGCCCTGACCCATACGCCGGTGCGCGGGTTCGGCGCGGCCGGACCTGCCGTCAAGCCGGGATGGACTCATTGATCAGTAAGAGATTTGCAATGCTGAAATCGAGAATAAACATAATAACGGGGAGCAACGGCATCAGTTTGCAGCCTGCCTATCGGGAAGACGACGTCTTCATGTTCCCTTGCAATCGAGGGCCGTGCAGCCCTTCAGTGGCTGGGTCAGGATAATGTGGCCGGCCTCGTAGAGCGCCGTTGGGAAGCGTTGCGAATTGCGCAGACACGATGGCATCGCGTTCGAATTCGTGGACCCAGGCAGCGCGTGCGCGCAGGAGGATGTTTGGCCCTAGCCGTTTTGCCACGGCGGTGATGTGGGTCGATCGCGGATGCCCATGGCGCGAACACGCCGGACGAATACCTCCCCATAGGATCGATCGCGGTCACGGACGAGATAGCGTGGAAAACAGTTGGCAAACTTGTGCAGCTTCACAGGATGAGGCTGCGGCCATGTCGCCCTTGGTCGAGCAAGGCGGACGGCTGGGAGCTGAGTTAAACTCTGCCGACCGAGCAGCTTCGGAATTAACGCGAGCAGATCGCCGAGTTACTATCGCGCGGGGTCGATGACTGCTATTCCGTCTTTACAATGAACGAGCCTAGCGCGGCGCCCTTCAGCTCATCGTAAGAAAAGCCGAGGAACATTTCGCCCGGCTCGACAACGTCCCGCACGTCGCCAACCGTGCCGTCATTGCCTTCGAATTGAGCGCGCATGATCACGTTACGATCTCCCATTGTGAAGAACCGACGTTCTATTTGTGGTTGCAACAGACGGGTCGTGCGCCTGCTCGGCCGCTTTGCAGGACTTTGCAGGCGACATCGCGCTCATCTTCAAGGCCATGGGCGGGAGTTTATATCGCCGGCGGCGTCGCGGCAAAGCTCGGCCGCCGCATCGACTCGGCCGCGTTTCGCAAGGCCTTCGTGATGCATCCGCCGCATCGGCACTTGCTGGAGGCGATCCCCACTTTCCTCATTACCTGCGAGGAGCCCGCCCTCTACGGCTGCGCCGCCTATGCGGAGCATGCCGTCGGCGAATATTGAGCTTATGTCATATTATGATTATACTATATAAAAATAGCGTCGGCGGAATGCGGGTTACGCCGGACGATCGAGGGAAACGTTGCGAGGAAGGCAGCGAACATGCCTGCCGCGAGTAAAGCGTACATTGCCGGCATTTATGAGCACCCGACGCGAAAGGCGGACGGCAAGTCGCTCGCCCAACTGCATGCCGAGGTGGCGCGCGGGGCTCTGGCCGACGCCGGCCTGAGCAAGAGCGATGTCGACGGGTATTTCTGCGCGGGCGACGTCGCCGGCTGGGAACGGCCCGGCACCGGGCCGTTCTCGATCATCGACTATCTCGGCCTCAGGCTGCGCCATCTCGATACGACCGAGTCCTGGGGCTCCTCCTATCTTGTACACGTGGCTCACGCCGCCGAAGCGATCGCCGCGGGAAAGTGCAATGTCGCGCTGATCACTCTTGCCGGGCGTCCCCGCGCCGAAGGCATGCATACCGGCACGAAAACCGAGGCGGAGGCCAAGGGCCTCGACGCGCCGGAAGCGCAGTTCGAACTGCCCTATCGACCGACGGTGGTCGGCCTCTACGCCATGTGCGCGATGCGGCACATGCATGAGTTCGGCACCACGAGCGAGCAACTCGCCTGGATCAAGGTCGCCGCTTCCCATCACGCCCAGCACAATCCGCATGCGCTGTTGCGCGAGGTGGTGACGGTCGAGGACGTGGTGAATTCGCCGATGATCGCCGATCCGTTGCATCGGCTGGACTGTTGCGTCATCACCGACGGCGGCGGCGCCCTCGTCGTCGTCAGCCCGGAGGTCGCAAAGAGCCTCGACAAGCCGCGGGTGGGCGTGATCGGCGCCGGCTATGCGCCGAAATATCAGCTCGGCGGGCGCGTGGACATCACTAGTTCCGGCGCGATCTGGTCCGGCCCGCGCGCGTTTGCGGAAGCGGGCGTGACGCCCGCCGATATTAAATACGCGTCGATCTACGACAGCTTCACCATCACCGTGCTGATCACGCTCGAGGATCTCGGCTTCTGTCGCAAGGGAGAAGGCGGCAAGTTCGTCGCCGACGGCAATCTCATCGCCGGCGTGGGCAGGCTGCCGATCAACACCGACGGCGGCGGGCTGTGCAACAACCACCCCTCGAACCGCGGCGGGATGACCAAGGTGATCGAGGCCGTGCGCCAGTTGCGCGGCGAGGCGCATCCCCGCGTTCAGGTGAAGCATTGCGACCTTGCGCTCGCGCACGGCACCGGCGGTGCGCTGCCGACCCGGCACGGCAGCGCCACGCTCATTCTGGAGCGGGAGTAACGGTCGATGACGCAGGATCGCGCCTTGCCCGCGCCGCAGCCCAATCCGGAAACGCAGGCCTACTGGGATGCGGCCATGCAAGGACGGCTTCTCTTGCGGCGCTGCAATGCGTGCGGCAAAATCCACTTCTATCCGCGTTCGATCTGCCCGTTCTGCTTCAGCGATGAAACGCACTGGCTCGAATCGAAGGGCGTCGGCGCGATCTACTCGTATAGCATCATGCGGCGCGGCGGTTCGCCCTATGCGCTTGCCTATGTCACCCTTGACGAGGGACCGACGCTGATGACGAATATCGTGGACTGCGATCTGGCATCCCTGCGCATTGGCCAGCGTGTCCGCGTCGTCTTCAAGCCGAGCGACAACGGCTATCGCATTCCCGTCTTCACGCCGATCTGACCTCAGAGCCAGCGGATGTCGTCGCGCGCTGATATGCCATCGGGATCGGAGCCGCCGACACTCGCTGCTTGGCCGGCCGAGCCCGGCATGCCCGTGCGGCCGGTCCGGCTCGGGCCGCGCGACCTCGTGGTCGAACGCCGGAGCGACGGACAAATCTATTTGCGGTCGCGGCAGGCGCTTGCCGCCTATCCGAACAAGCTCACCGAACGGCTTGAGCATTGGGCGGCGGTTGCGCCGGACCGCACGTTTCTCGCCCAGCGCACGGCCGAGGGACCCTGGCGTGAGGTGAGCTATGCGCAAACGCTTGCTCAGGTTCACCGGATCGGCCAGGCCCTGCTGCGCCGCGATCTCTCGGCCGACCGGCCGATTCTCATTCTCTCGGGCAACGACATCGAGCACGCGTTGCTCGGGCTCGCGGCGAACTATGTCGGGATTCCCTACGCCCCGGTCTCGCCCGCCTACTCGCTCGTCTCGAGGAATTTCGCCAAGCTGCGGTACATCGTCAATCTGCTGACGCCCAATTTGGTTCTCGCGGCTGACGGCGCCGCTTACAGCGCTGCGATCAATGCCGCCGTTCCGCCGCAGGTTGAGCTGGTGACCGTCCGTCATTCCCCCGCCGGCCGGGCCGTGACCCCCTTCGCCGATTTGCTTGCCGTCGCGCCGAGCGCAGCGGTCGAGGCGGCCCATGCCAAGGTGACGCCTGACACCATCGCCAAGTTCCTGTTCACTTCAGGGTCGACCGGCCAACCCAAGGCCGTTATCAACACTCAACGGATGTGGTGTTCAAACCAGGAGATGCTGCGAGCGGCCCTCGCCTATTTCGCGGACGAGCCGCCGGTCATCGTTGACTGGGCGCCCTGGCATCATACCGCCGGCGGCAACCACGATGTCGGCTTGGTTCTCTACAATGGCGGTACGCTCTATATCGATGAAGGCAAGCCGCTGCCGGGCGCAATCGAGACGACTGTTCGCAACCTGCGTGAAATCGCTCCGACCTGGTATTTCACGGTGCCTCGGGGCTTTGAAGCGCTGTTGCCCTATTTCCGGGCGGATGCCCAGCTTCGGGCGAATTTCTTCAGCCGCGTCAAGGTGCTATGGTTTGCCGGCGCCGGCATCGCGCAGCATGTGTTCGACGAGATGAAGACTCTCGCGTTGAACACCTGCGGCGAGCATATCCTGTTTCTCACCGGTTTCGGCGCCACCGAAACTGCACCCGCGGCGCTCGCACGAACCTGGGCAAGCTGTTCCGCCGCCAATATCGGGCTGCCGGTGGTCGGTATGGAGTTCAAGCTGGTGCCGGCCGAGGCTAAGCTGGAGGGCCGCGTGCGTGGCCCCAATGTGACGCCCGGCTACTGGCGTCAACCGCAGCTCAGCGACGCGGCCCGCGACGAAGAGGGCTTCTACAAGCTTGGCGACGCGTTCAAATTCGCCGATCCCGATAATCCCTCGGAAGGTCTCCTTTTCGATGGACGGACGGCCGAGGATTTCAAGCTCGCAACCGGCACCTGGGTGAATGTCGGTCCCTTGCGCGTGCATATCATCGACCATTTCGCGCCCTTCGTGCGCGACGTGGTCATATCTGGGCCCAATCGCGACGAAATCGGCGTGCTCGTCTTCCCCGATGTCGAGGCCTGCCGAAGGCTCGTTCCGCACCTGCCGGCGAACGCTCCGGCCGCCATGCTTCTGCGCGATGCGCAAGTGCGCGGCGAATTCGCGTTTTTGCTCGACACGTTTGCGAAGCAAAGCACCGGCAGCTCGAATCGCGTCTGTCGCGCGATCCTGATGCACGAGCAGCCTTCGCTCGACCTCGGCGAAATCACCGACAAGGGTTCGATCAACCAAGGCATGGTCTTGGGAAACCGCGCGGCGCTGGTCGACGAGTTGCATGCGGAACCGCCCTCCTCGCGCGTCATCTTCACCAGCGCCGGCGAACAGGAGGTTCGATAACCGCTGCGCGCGAGCGCAGGAGCGGCCGATCGCCGAGGCGCCATGTCCAGAGCTTCGAGGCGCGACATGCAAGAAATCGAAGGGAGGATAACCAATGAAACTGCGATATATCGTTTCGGCCGCACTGCTCGCGGCATTGCCGGTGACTGCGGCGGCGCAAGTCAAGCCGATCAAGATCGGCGTGCTCAATGATCAGTCAACCGTCTATGCCGATTCGCAAGGCATCGGGTCGGTGATCGCGGCGCGCATGGCGATCGAAGACTACGCAAAAAAACTCGGCCTCAATGTCGAGGTTGTTTACGCCGATCACCAGAACAAGGTGGACATCGGCGCCAATATCGCCCGCGGCTGGTATGGGAATGAAGGCGTCGAGATGATCATCGACGTGCCGAATTCCGCGGTGGCGCTCGCCACCAACACTCTGGCGAAGGACTTCAACAAGGTGCTGATCGGGTCGGGCGCCGGCACTGCCAATCTGACTGGGGTCGCCTGCACGCCCAACACGGTGCACTGGACCTACGACACCTGGGAACTCGGAAACGGATTCGCGCGCGCAGTCTTCGGCCGAGGCGGCAAGAAATGGTTCTTCGTTTCCGCCGATTATCAATTCGGCAAAGATCTGGAGGCGGCGGCGAGCGAGGGCATCAAGAAGCTGGGCGGCGAGGTGTTGGGCTCGGTGCGCGCGCCGATCGGCACCTCGGACTTTTCTTCCTACCTGATCCAGGCGCAATCCTCCGGCGCGGATACCATCGCCTTTGCCAATGCCGGCGGCGATCTGTCCAACGCGCTGAAGCAGGCGGCCGAGTTCGGCTTGGCCGGCAAGTTCCGCATGCCGGGCTTCGTGTTCCAGATCAACAATGTGCAGGCGTTGGGGCTGGACGCGACGCAAGGCGTGCTCGGGCTGATGCCGTTCTATTGGGACCAGAACGATGCAAGCCGCGCCTTCGCCAAGCGGTTCCAGGCGCAGCATCCCCGCAAAATCATGCCGAATGACATGCAGGCGGGGGTCTACGCGGCAACCGTGCATTACCTGAAGGCGGTGGCGGCCTTAAAGGATGCGAGCGACGGCCGCGCCGTCGTCGCCAAGATGAAGGAGATGCCGACCGACGACCCGCTGTTCGGCAAGGGCAAGATCCGCATCGATGGGCGGAAAATCCATCCGGTCTATCTCTACGAGGCCAAGAAGCCATCGGAGTCGAAGGGCGATTGGGACTACTTCAAGCTGGTGGCGACGGTGCCCGCCGACCAGGCATTTCGCCCCCTCGACGAAGGCGGCTGCCCGCTGGTGAAGCAAATCCAATAATGTGCGGATGCCGAGGTCGGAGCGTTCCCCTTCCCGCCGGGAGGGACAACGAGTAAGGAGGCGATGCGCCCGCGGTGATAACAGTGCCTAACAAACCCCGTCCAGAAACCGCTCGTTATTGCGGTCTTTTGCGGCTAAGTTACGCACAGTCATTCATACCCGAGGCCGCATTAGCCCCGTGGCGATCTCCGCCTTGAAGAAGCCGGCCCCGACGAACTAAGAACGCTTCTTTCCCGTCTTGAACGCTCGGTCACAATCCTGAAACGACGCGCTCGCGCAATATGGCGTGCGTTGAGCGCGCCTCTTTCAGAAGCCCCGCGATCAACGCCAGCGGGTCGATCTGGCGAACGCCGCCGCGCGCGTCCAGCCGACGCGCCGCGGCTATCTCAACGCCGTCCAGGTTTACCCGTTCGCCGATGGCGCGCTCTACCAGGTCTACGCTGCGCCCGGCCAGGTGACCGACATCGCGCTGCAAGAGGGCCTGAACGGCATCCGACCAGCGGGTTCTTAACGCGGTTGAAAGGCGCCCTAAGGTACTTGTCGACTGCCCGAAAGGCCGCCTCTTCACTAGAGTTTGCGAATGCCCCGCAGGGCAGATGATCAACCCGCACGCGCTCCCCCAAAACCTCAATGTGAGCGGTGCCCCGCCACCGAGTTCATATCATTCTTTTGCTCTACTCTAGGCTGAGCTCAATGAGGCTGCAATCAGGCAGCTGCCAAGGCATGAATGCGAAGCGCAATACCCGAGCTAGGTAACAGCTACCTCTCACCCGGCAGATTGCCAGTGGCAATAAATCGGAAGGCCCCAAACAGCCGATTTCCATTTTAAATCAGAGGCTTAAATGATTTGAAGGGACAGGATGATCTTAAGCTCCGATCTTCAGATTGACCGCCTCGTTGGTCGATCGCCCCGCCCAAGACGTTGCGCGTACTGCTGCGCTAACTCCGGCGCTTGCCCGAAAGGGGCGACGACGGAAATTGCAACAAGAAGCCACGTGCGCATGTTGGCGCTCCTCACCCAGGCAGCGATCTACGCCGCTTTCGACCCGGCGATAATGTCGTTGCGATCGATGTCGCGGTCGGCGGCGAAGTCATAAAGGCGGCCGATACGCTGACCGTCCCAGCGGAAGCGGTAATGGGCGCCTTGCACGCCACGGTCCACCAGCACCTCATTGGTGAAAACACAGATGAATTCACTGCCTGGCAGTTCGGTCATTTTGAAGAGGACGCCGTAAACGCCATCCTCATATAGCTGCCGCCCCATCATCCACCTGGCGGTCTGCGAAGTGTCGGGCGGCAGTGCGCGAAGATCGACGAAATTCCCGACGACCCTGTTCGTGATCATTCTCATGTCGATGCCGCAGGCCGGCTCGTCGGTACGGGAAAGAAATTCCTCGCGCCGGAGGATCGCCCGGGCGAGAGCGCCCCGCTCGTCGGCGGCGAGCTCCAAAACCGAGTAAGGAGGCGGAAGCGAATATGTCCCTTCCGGCATGGGATACGCGAAAGGCGCATGATTCCAGTTCTGAAGCCGGGGAGAATTGGAGTCGGCGGAAATGTCGCCGCCGGTGATGCGGGCTTTCGCTGCAAGACGCGGGTTCGTGATCGTCTCGATCTCGGCGGCAACCGCCTGCATCTCGCGAGAACCGAATTTCTCGTAGATGTCGATCGTCGGCCATTTCGAGGGGATCAACCGACGATACTGGGCGTCGACTGAGATTTGCGGATACGCCAAACTTACCCTCCGCGCTGGGCATCGACGTACTGTCGTACCCTAATGATGTCGCTCAGATTGCCGGTGAGCATGATTTCGAGAGCGGATGCCCCCTCGAAATACCGGTTTGGCTGTCGGATCCAGCGTACGGCGGCCTCAGGCAAATCGAGCAGGATGCTGAGAGCCTTATAGACGGAGCCCAGATGCGAAATCCGCTCGAGGGTATCCGCAGAAACGTCGCCGCCGTCCTTGCGCCAACGGAAGTAGGTTGAGCGGCCCGGCGATCCCAGCAACTTGATCTGCTGATCGGTGCTCAAATCCCAGATCTCCGCGAGTTTGAAGAAGAAGTCGAGCGATGATGGGCGTGGTCCTTGTGGCTGCTGTGCTGTCTCTGTCCGGTTGTTGATGTCCATAGGCTCCTCGGTTGGTGCCAAATGGGACTTAATTTACAATTTTAGTCCCATTAGATACAGTCTCATTACGGGACTCGATTCGGAATCATCGGTCTCTTCCGGGATTTCGTCAAGCCAAACGGCGCCCGTCCGTGCGCATGAGACGGAGAAGACGCATGGATACGGTGTTGAAGAGTGCCGATGGTGAGCGGACGCAGCGGGCCCGCAGTTTCGAGGCCCAGATCGGTGACGACAAGTTCGAGTTCCTCACGGAAGCGTTCGAGGATGCCAGGGTCACCGGGGCCCAGGTCTGCATGGCTGCCGGCCGGCACCCGGTCGAGGATTACGTCGTGCTGCGGCACCTCGCGACGGGCGAACTCGAAACGCTCCGCCCCACCGAGACCTCCGACCTCGACAAGAACAAGGTCAGCCGTTTCTTTGTCATCAAGGGCGGCGACACGCACCGCTTCTTCGTCGAGGGCTTGGCGATGGAATGGCCGGACAAGAAGCTGATCGCCTCGCAGATCAAGTTCCTCGCCGGGGTCGGCGACGATCAGGCCCTGTCACTCGAGCGTCCCGGTGTCGACCAGGTCTTCGATGATGACGATGAGGTCGACATCGGCGGTGGCGGCGTCGAACGCTTCAAGCTCCGGCACCGCAAGAAGACGGTCACGGTGATCTACGGTGGCGACGTCGAGTTCGAACTCGAGCGCCGCGTCTACACCACCGAGGAGCTGATGACGGTGTTCGGCGTTCCCGCCGGCTACAAGCTGGACATCATCGGTAACGACGGCGTCTTCCGCGAGATGGCGCCCGGCGAACGCCTCAAGGTCAAGGACGGCATGGAGTTCGCTTCCCATCCGCCGGTGGGACAGTCCTCGTGAACGCTGAACTCCAACTCGTGGCGCTGCGGCGGATCAACCGCCGCGCCGAAATCTGGGACGAGGCGGGACAGCCCCTCGTCTACCTGCCGAGCATGCAGGTGCAGCACAATGGGGGAAAGGTGACTGTGGATGGTCTGCTCTGCCCCCGCAACCACGCCAGCTACACCACGCGGCTCTTCCTGTCGCAGCCCTTTCCGAACCGCGGCCAGAATTGGACCGCGCACCAGATCATGGGCCGCGCCTGGCACACGATGTCGTTCAACAACGTGCCGGCATCGCTGCCGTGGTCCGAGATCCTCGCCATCCACCTGGGACAGCTGAAATGAAAGTGGCACTCAAAATTACCGGTTCGCTGCTGGATCTGGTCCGGCGCGATCTCGCTCGGCCCCACTTTTTCGCACACGAGCGCGTCGGCTTCTTGACGGCAGGCGCGGCCGCGGTGCCGGGCGGCCTGATGCTGGTGGTGCGCGGATACATGCCGGTCGCCGACGAGGACTACGAGGTCGCTCCCAAGGTCGGCGCGCGGATCGGCTCCAACGCAATGCGCAAGGCCGCGCAGGCTGCCTATCGACCCGCCTCGACCATCCTGCATGTCCACACCCACGGCGGCCGCGGCCTTCCCGGGTTCAGCGGGGTCGACCTCGAGAGCGGCAACGAATTCGTGCCGGGCTTCTTCCAGTCATGCCCGAAGATGCCGCACGGACTGCTGGTGCTGAGCGACAACGGCGCAACGGGTCTTCTCTGGCTCGAACCCGGCAAACCTTCCATGTCGATCGACCGCTTCATCCGCATCGATCAACCACTCGTCGAGCAATGGAGTGCGAAATATGAGCTGGCTTGATCGTCAGAGTTTTCTCGGCGCCAACAGCGAACAGCGGCTGGCCGAGATGACCGTCGGCCTGGTGGGACTCGGCGGCGGCAATTCGCATGTAGCCCAGCAGCTTGCGCACGCCGGCGTCGGCCACTTCGTGCTGGCGGACGCGGACCACATCTCGCTGACCAACCTCAACAGACTGATCGGGGGCACCTGGTGGTACGTGTTGAAGCGGACCGCAAAGGTCGCGATCATGAAAAGGATGATCCTCGCTATCAATCCGAAGGCCCGCGTCGAGATCCATTTCAAGCAGTGGCAGCTTGCGGGCGACGCGCTGAAGTGCTGCGAGGTCATCGTGGGCGGTCTCGACAACGTGCGCGGCAAGGACGAACTCGATGCCTTCTGCCGGCGCTTCCTGATCCCGTACATCGATCAGGGCATGGACGTTCACAAGTTGGGCGCCCGGCATGGCCACCTGGTTGCGGGCCAGGTGGTGCTGTCTGAGCCCGGCAGCCCGTGCCTGCGCTGTATGGGAAATCGTTACTGACGCGGCGCTGGCAGAAGAGTCCCGCAAGTATGGTGCCGCCGGCGGGCGTCCGCAGGTGGTGTGGTCGAACGGCGTGCTCGCCTCGCTGGCAGTCGGGCTGGTCGTGCAGATGGTGACTCCCTGAAGTCGACGGGCCAAGCCAGGCGCTTATCTCTCGTACGACGGCAATTCCGGCTTGGTCACCGAGGCCGAACGATTTCGGCGCTGGTCGGCTTCCTGCACGCATTACCCGAATGCGGCCGTCGGCGACATGACCTTCGATATCCGCAAGTTCATGGCTAGCGACCGGCGGGGCTACCGATGGGTGGAGCGGATCATGCGCTCGGTCCGCAAGTGGACGAGCACCGTCATCTGAGCGAGCGATGCGTCACGCCGGGACTGCGTCTGCCAATATTCTTGGGCAAGACGCATCTCGGCGCTCCTTCATTTGGCCGCGTCAAATCTCTCAAGGAGTGGAAGATCCAGGCTGGGGATCTCGGGCATCGCCTTGCCGGCGATCGCCTGCAGGTCTCCAACCATTCCGACGGTCAACTCGATGACGGAGAGTATCAGCGTTTCGCGCTTCGCCCATTGCCGGGTCATGAACTTGCGTTCCTTATCGAGGCCATCCCGCATGTCGTTGAACTCCTCCATGACGGCATCGACGCACTGCTTGAACTTCGTACCCGTCAGATAGTGGTAGACCTGCTCCATCTTGGTCTGCTGTCCTTGCTGGACCAGCCTCGTGTTGGACACCGCGATGAGCGCCTGCCTCAACGATACGGCGACGGGAAGGGCGCGGAGCGGGGATATGAAGTTTGTGATGAGCTTTACTTTTGATTGTCGGAATACAATGAGATGGCGCGTCGATGTTGCTGGCGCGCCGTCTCAGGTGAAGATGGGAACCTGTCTACTCCATAACCCTCTAAGGCCCTCCTTTTGCAAGATGGCGAAGGCTTGCCGTCCTGTTTGGGGTGCAAAGCTAAGACACGATGGGGTAGGAATCTCGCAGCGAAAGAAACCGTCTCTCTTGAACGACCTGGTCAGCGATTTCATCATTTGGTCGCCATCTTGGAGCGTATGTTCGCGCACTAGGACAGAGTGACGTGGCTTCCTCCTTACGGTTGCCCGACAAGGACACCGGGCGGCTTCGCGAACATGACGTGGTAATTATCCGTCGTACCCATCACGAGCCGAACCTGACCGCCATTGAGTGCAGGGACCAAGGGCGAAAGGTAGGAGTCCCTCAGATCGAGGCCTTCGCCAAAAAGTGCGAAAAGACCGGAATAGATCACGGAATCGTAGTTGCTGCGAACGGCTTTACAAGCACGGCCCGCACCAAGGCTAAGGCACTGAACCTGACGTGCATGGAGTTGGCCGAGGCGGAATCCTTCGAATGGATTGGCACTGTCACCATTGTCGGGCAGTTCCACAACTTCACCGCGATCGAGGGGCTAACTCGTGATCTTCAAGGTCGGAATGAAGCCGCCGACCGACCATTCTGATCATAGATGTGCAAGGGCAGATCGGCTTTCGGCATCCGAACACGCCCGACCTCGACAGAAGCTGAGTTCGGCAATGCGGGAAAGACGTTAATGAACGCATTCTCTCCATGAACAGCCTTGATCTGGTCGAATAGACGCCGAAGGTGGCGCTTGAACTCCACCGAATCCTCGGGACGGCGCATGATATCGTTGTGGGGGCTTTCCGCGGTCAAGGACCAGATGGCGACATCATCGCCGAGCACGGCCCGAAGCCGATCGTCGGTGACGGTCGCGCTGAGCGCCAACTTGAGCACGACACTCACGTCCGCAGGCCCAGAATACTCGCCTATCTGGAATGCGATTGCCGGCTGATCGGGCTGCCAGCGCCATGTGGGCGGCTCGCGATATCTCTGGTGAACCGTCACCGGGACAATGTCTCCAAGAAGATGGCCAAGTTCGATGAGAAGTGGTTGCGGCGCACAAGTCCTGGGTGTCGCCCCGAGCCGGTGCGTTCAAGAGCAACGTAGCGAGCCGCATCGCCTCATGGCAGAGCTCGGCGCGAACGGCGGACTCGGTGGATGCGCTCCCAAAGCGGACAATATTGCTTGCTGTCTTTAAGGCAGATTGCTCTCCCGCGCGAAGCCGGGTCGCACTTCCCATGATATTATTTGCCGCACGGGCTACTGCCCGGGTATGAAACTCTTTTCTGGCACTCGCGTCGCTCGTCATCTCGGGATCGGGATGATCGTCCTTGCCGCAGCGCTCGCACTTCCCCCGCACGCACAAGCCGCCATCCGCCTCGGCTCCGCCAATACCGTGAGCTTGTCGAACGGCTCGTCGGCTACTGGCCCCTCGATGGCGCGGTCACGGATTGGCGCACCAACACTATTGCTGACCTCTCCGGCAATGGCAACACCGGCTCGCTCATCAATATGTCCACCTCCTCCTCGCCGACCATCGGGCAAGATCGGCGGGGCGCTGAAGTTTGATGGGAGCACAAGTTATGTAGACTTTGGTCCCGCCTGCGTATTTGAACGGGTTTATCAAGTGTAACGTTCTCTGTTTGGTACTTCACCAACAACCCTCCAACCAACGTGCCACCTTCCTCTAACACACTGGGCTCTCTGGCCTCCTTTTTTACACTCAAACCAATTTGCAGCTTACACCGCAAGGCGGCGATGCTTCACAATCCGCCTAGAATGAAGCCCAATAACCAGTACAGTGATGCTTTGGTCGGGGTCTATAGATGGCAAGCAAAGCCGTATTGTATCGCAATGGGATACTGAGTAGACAAAGGGGTCGCTCACAAGCGGAGGCTACGCCATCAATTCCTCAGATATATAATTTAACATTGGGCAGAAAATCCAATGCGGAACCATTGACCTTCTTTAATGGCAAGATCGACGATGTCCGCATCTACAACCGCGCGCTCTCCCCCACCGAAGTGAAGCAGCTCTACAATCTCGGTACGGCCAATGCGGCGCACTCCAATACGGTCGCGCTTTCAAATGGCCTGGTCGGCTACTGGACCTTTGACGGCCCAGCGATGGATTGGCGGAAAAACCAAGTCGCCGACGCAAGCGGCAATGGCAACACCGGCTCGCTCGTCTCCCTCGGCACCACCACCGCCCCGACGCCAGGCAAGATCGGCCAGGCGCTGAAGTTTGATGGCAGTACGAGTTATGTGGATATAGGCAATGTCAGTGCGCTTAGCTTTGACAGGACGACCCCTTTCACTATAAGCATGTGGCTTAAAACTTCCTCCAATGCCGGACATGATATCCTGACCAAACTCCGGATGCCGATCCATGGATCGGATATTTTGTACAAATGTATACCGGCGTGGTAATGTTTGATCTATTTAGTGCATCTGACGAGATAGGTATAAAACCACTGCGAAGTTCAATGACGGACAATGGCATCATGTAGTGATGAGGTACGATGGGAGCAGTGCGATGGCTGGAGAATCAATTTATGTCGACGGCGTGCTCCAAACGACAACCCAGTATGGGAGTAATACGACTATCACAGGGTCAATTCTTAACAGTTTACCCGTTTGTATCGGAGCGGACAGCGGAGACCCCGCAGCGGGTTTCATGAACGGAACTATCGACGACGCCCGCATCTACAACCGCGCGCTCTCCCCCACCGAAGTGAAGCAGCTCTACAATCTCGGCACGGCGAACATCGCGCATTCCAACACCGTCATTTCAAACGGCCTCGTCGGCTACTGGACCTTCGACGGCCCCTCCATGGATTGGCGCAAAAACCAAGTCGCCGACGCAAGCGGCAACGGCAAAACCGGCACCCTCGTCTCCCTCGGCACCACCACCGCGCCCACTCCCGGCAAAATCGGCCAGGCGATGAAGTTTGATGGAAGCAGCAGCTATATTGTCTCGCCAACGATGACGGGTCCAATCGCGTCTGAAGGGACGTATTCCTACTGGATTAAGCCTGCCACACTTTCTTCAGACTATTCCGAAGTAATATCTATAGGCAGGGGCAGCGGTGGCATGGGAAACGTTCTTTCAGAAGTTGCCGTCGTGCCTTGTTGGGATAGAGGCTTGCGCTTCATCCCATTATTGGTCGCGCGAGCTGCAGGCGCTTGGGCACACGGTGCGGCTGATGCCGCCGGCGTACGTGAAGCCCTACATCAAGCGACAGAAGAACGATGCCGCTGACGCCGAGGCCATCTGCGAAGCAGTCACGAGGGCATTGTCACGTTATTGGGCTTGTGGGCGGGGATTTGCGGCCGTAAGTGTCCATCATGACCAAGATCGGCTACGCCGGATATCGCTTCCCACCCGTAATCATTCAGCAGGCCGTCTGGCTGTATGCCCGGTTCACCCTCAGCTTCCGCGATGTCGAGGACCTGTTGGCTGAACGCGGGATCATGGTTTCCTATGAAACGGTGCGCCGCTGGGTGAAACACTTCGGACCCATGATCGCGGCTGATCTTCGACGACGCCGGCCCAAGCCTCATTCCACCTGGCATCTTGACGAGGTGTTTGTCAAAATCGATGGCCGGTTGGTCTACCTATGGCGTGCCGTCGATGCCGAGGGCGAGGTCCTCGATGTGCTCGTGCAGAGCAAGCGGGACAAGCGAGCGGCACTAAAATTGATGCGGAAATTGCTCAAGAAAATGGGCTTTGTTCCAGATGAGATTGTGACCGATGACCTGCGATCTTACGGCGCCGCCGCGCGTGATCTTGGGATATCTCATCGCCATCAACGCGGGCGATGGCGCAACAACCGAGCGGAGAACTCGCATCAACCGACCCGACGAAGGGAGCGCAAGATGCAGGGGTTCAAGAGTGCGGGATCAGCCCAGCGATTTCTGTCCGTCTACGCTGCCACCTACAACACCTTCAACGTCCAGCGGCACCTCATATCAGCAAAGACGCACCGGGCGTTCCGAGCCTCGGCCATGCAAACATGGCGCGAGGTCGCCGCCGCGGCATGATCGCGATTGAATGCACGATTTGTCGCGTCTATCATTCATCAACGTGACAATGCCATTCGGCTGCCATGTCCGCGTGGATTGATTCGAACCGGGGCACGAAGCGACGCAAGCGCAGGCGCAAGACACAAGCCGGCGGGCCGCCGCAGCTAACGCTGCTGGCATCCCCGCATAACACCGCACAAGACCGCACGCCCCCGACGGCCGGGCGCGACGAGGTGCGGGCGGAGATCGACATCGCTTCTGGGGCATCTTCGTCCATGTGACACGGACGGAGACCCTCGAGGAGGCCTACCGTATAGCCAAGAGGAATTCGGAAGGCGAAGTCGGAAAAGGACTTGCCGAAGGGCTCGCCCATGCGCCCGATTTCGCCGACAGGCTCGCGGCGAAACAAGCCCACCGGCGCGCCGATGAAGCCGCGCAGGCGCTTCAGTCCTACCGCGATGCGGAGCTTGCGTGCATGCGGCGCAATTTTTTCGGCTTCGATCCGAGTTACCACGTCGCCCGCTACAATTTCATCCGCAAGATCGGCAAATCGCACACGCCGCTGACGCGTGTGCTTTGTTTGCTTGATTCATAATATGCGAACTTCAACTCTCGTATCAACGAAGTTTCCATTTACCTCGCTGTCTTCATTTATCCAAAACTTTTCTGGAACGGCTTTGTAAACTCTTCGAGGGTGTTCTCCTAAAAACTCTTCAACTTTCCTTGAGGTTTTGTTTTTACGTTTGTAAAGGTAGTTAAGCGCGTGTTTGATTTCTCTGGAGTCAGATAATTCAAATGCTTTTGCTTTAACATAAACTCCTCTACCAGTTCCTTCGGGAACTGTGGAATCGTAAATCACAATAAAAACTTCGGAATTATCCCTAATGTTCTTTGAGTGTTCATCCTCCTTCCAAGAAGCCCAGAAGAAGTTGTACTGCTCATCAAAAGCGGAATATACAGGCGTGTTCCAAGGTTGACCCTCCTTTGAGACGCTTGCAATCGTGATGTAGATAATCTTTGAAATTATCTCCTTGGCTCTGTTGGTGTCGTTCATAGTCATTATGAGGTTGTTTCCCTTGGCTTTGTTGCAGCTTGACAGCGCCACGCGACCTCTCGATGGTCATTCACTCTCCTGTTTGCCATCCCCCAAGGTCTGACGCAATCAGACAATTCCCCAAATTGCACGTCATTGCGTGTCCGCGTCGTGCTGCTCAAGCCGCTCACGACCAAATCCGTGGCGATAACCTGTTCGCGCGTCAGCGGGTCTAGTCCGAGCGCCTTACGGGCTATGTTGGCACGCTGGAAGATGACCTCGGCGCGCGGGCCTCCCACACTTCTGCCGCGGTTGGGTAGGTCTTGCGCCGTGGTTAGGTATATTTGCGCCAGTTCAGGAGTCATCCGGGGAATCTCGGTTTTGGGGAGAAGGCCATGATCGAATCGCGCAGCGACCGTTTTTTCCCGCTGGTGTTCCGTCTGCTGATGGCATGGACGTTTCTCTATGCCGCGTCCAGCCAGGTGTTGAATCCGATGTTCTCGTTCGCCGGGCTGTTGCGCAATACCAAGACGTTCCACAACTTTTTCGCCGTGTTCGCCACCGCCGAGGTGATTCCCGTCATCACCTTCCTGGTGGCCTGGGGGCATCTCCTGATCGGCTTGTCGCTCCTCGTTGGGCTTTTTGTGCGCGTCAGCGCTGCCCTCGGCATTGCCCTGGTGCTGCTGTATTGGATGGCGCTAATGGATTGGCCCTATATCGACGACCCCACCAATTTCATCATCGACTTTCACATCGTCTATGCGGTCGTTCTTGGTTATCTAATCGCGACGCGCGCGGGCCATGCTTGAGGGCTCGACGGCTGGGCGGCCAAGCTGCCGTTTTTCGAGCGGAATCCGAAGCTGAAAATTCTTGTGGCATAACCCGGATGCGACACTGAATCCAAGGCAAGCCGGCCGAAAACGGACATAATCGGTTTCAACGGTCGGCGATCGCATCGGTGGAGAACCTCCTTGCCCCTGACCCGTCGTCACCTCCTTCGCAACACGGTCCTCGCGGCGGCCGTCCCCGGGCTTAAACCCCTGACCGAGCCCCGCGGATGGACCGCTGCCCTGGCGCGCGAGGAAGGTGACGGCAGACCTCGTTTCCGGCACGGCATGTCGCTCTTCGGCGACATCAAATACCGGGCTGATTTCACGCATTTCGCCTACGTCAACCCGAACGCGCCGAAGGGCGGCGTGGTGCGCCAGGGCACCGTCGGCACATTCGACAACTTCAATATCGTCGTGTCGGGCGTGAAGGGGTCGCTCGCCGTCGGAGTCGAGCTGATCTACGACTCGCTTATGGTCCCTGCGCTCGATGAAGTCTCGGCAGAGTACGGCCTGCTCGCCGAGGGCGCAAGCTACCCCGATGATTACAGTTTCGTGACCTATCGCCTGCGCCCGGGCGCCCGCTGGCACGATGGCCAGCCGGTGACGCCCAGGGACGTGATCTTCTCCTTCGAGGTCTTCCGCAAGAACCATCCTCAGCTCGGGGCCTATTACCGGCATGTCGTCAAGGCGGTTCAGACCGGCGAGCGTGAGGTCACTTTCTGGTTCGACCAGCCCGGCAATCGCGAGCTGCCGCAGATCGTCGGCCGGCTCAACGTGCTGCCACAGCACTGGTGGGAGGGCGTCGACAAGGCCGCCAACCAGCGCGACGTGACCGCGACCACGCTCGAGCCGCCGCTCGGTTGCGGCGCCTATCGCATCAAGGATTTCGTCCCCGGCCACTCGATCGTCTACGAACGCGTCGCGGACTACTGGGGCAAGGATTTGCCGGTGAATATCGGCCGCGACAATTTCGATGAAGTCCACATCGAGTTCTTCCGCGATCCGACGATCGAGCTCGAAGCCTTCAAGGCCGATCAGATGGACTGGCGTACCGAGTACGGCGCTAAGAACTGGGCGACCGCCTACGACTTCCCGGCGGTCCGCGAAAAGCGTGTCGTGCTGGAGGAATTCCCGGTCCGCAGCATGGGGATCATGCAGGCTTTCGCGTTCAATACGCGGCGCGACAAGTTTAAGGATGCCCGCGTGCGGCACGCGTTCAACTTCGCCTTCGATTTCGAGGAGATGAACAAGCAGCTCTTCTTCGGCCAGTACAAGCGGATCGCGAGCTATTTCGATGGGACCGAGCTCGCTTCCTCCGGTCTGCCGACGGGCGAGGAGCTGGCCATCTTGGAGACAGTTCGCGGCCAGGTGCCGCCCGAAGTCTTCACCACGCCCTACGCAAATCCGGTCGGCGGCAGTCCGTACACGGTGCGCGCCAATCTGCATGAGGCGGTCCGGCTGTTGCGCGAGGCGGGGTACGAGGTGCGCGACCAGACGCTTGTCGATGCGAAGTCGGGCGAGCCCTATGTGGTCGAGTTCCTCGCCTCTCCCAATACCGAACGGTACGTGCACTTCTACAAGCCCTCGCTCGAACGGCTCGGCATCGTCGTCGATGTGCGCACGGTGGACGATGCGCAATTCGAGAACCGCCTGCGCCAATGGGACTTCGACCTCACCATCGCGATCTGGCCAGAATCGCTCTCGCCCGGCAACGAGCAGCGCGGCTATTGGGGCTCCCAGGCCGCCGATCAGCCCGGCTCGCGCAATCTGATCGGCATCAAGAATACGGCAATCGACACCCTGATCGACCGGGTGACTTTCGCCAAGAGCCGCGCTGAACTGGTAGCCGCGACCCGCGCGCTCGACCGCGTGCTGCTCTGGCACCACTATGTCGTGCCGCAATGGACCTACGGCAAGGTGCGCACCGCGCGGTGGGACCGCTTCGGCCGGCCGGGAAAGCTGCCCGAATACGGTATGTCAGCGTTTCCCACCATCTGGTGGTGGGACGCCGCCAAGGCTGCGAAGGTGAGCGGCAGGTCGTAACCTCACGTCATTCGACAGGCGAGAGGCGGGGCCTGTCCAGGCTACCGGGGGGTCGCTCAGCCCGAGGGGGGCTAGCTTCGGCGCGGACGGCGGCGTCGTTCAAATCAGCGGCTCGGATCACCCACGGCGCGCCTTTGCACAGCTGTCGTGCAGCGAGGACGCCACGCCGGATCATGCGAAGGACCGTCATCGGGCTCACGTTAAGCATGCTCGCCGCTTCGTCGAGAGTCACTTCGCCGCGCTCGCTGCGCTCGCCGTCGCGATAGACGGCAATCCCGCAGCGATTGCCCAAGCCAGCGACCCGGCTTTGCGTCCAGCCATTGTTGCGCCCGGTCCTGTCGCTTCCGAAAACTCTGTCCGCCTGGGTGGCGGCTCTGACCGAATCAGAACATGATCCCGGTCGATGATGGCAATTGCCTTTCTTTTCGTCCGCATGCTGGGCGACTGCTTCAAGTCGCGCCAGCGGCTCGAAGCTGAAATCCTGGTCCTCCGGCATCAACTCAATGTTTTGCAACAGCGCGCGCCACGCCGGGTGCATCTGCACTGGGCCAGCCGTGCCCTGTTCATTTGGCTCTATCGTTGCTGTCCGCGCATTCTTGACGCCATAACCATTGTCAGACCTGAGACCGTCGTGCGCTGGCATCGAATGGGTTTTGCCGCCTACTGGCGATGGAAGTCCCGCTCCCCTGGGGGCCGACCGCGGATCGGCAAGGAGCTGCGCGATCTCATTCGAAGAATGAGCTTTGAGAACCCGCTGTGGGGAGCGCCCAAGATCCATGGCGAGCTGCTCAAACTGGGCGTTGATGTCGCCCAGTCCACGGTTTCGATCTACATGGCGCCGCGGCAGGATCGGCCATTGCAGACCTGGAAGACCTTCCTTCGCAATCACGCCGAGGGGATTGCATCGATTGATCTGTTTGTGGTCCCGACGATTGCCTTTGAGCAGCTCTTCGCATTTCTTGTTCTTGGCCACCGACGGCGGCGGTTGTTGTGGACCGCGGTGACCCGGAATCCAACGGCCAAGTGGCTGGCGCGGCAAATCACCGAGGCGTTTCCCTGGGACAGCGCACCGAAATATCTCATTCGCGACAATGACAGGGCATTTGGCGGCGTCTTCAAAGCTCGCGTGCGGGTGATGGGCATCCGGGACCGGCCCACCTCGTTTCGTGCACCCTGGCAGAACGGATATGTCGAACGCTTGATCGGGTCGATCCGGCGCGAGTGCACTGATCATTTGATCGTGGTCAACGCGGAGCACCTTCGACGAATTCTCGCGAAATATGCCACCTATTATAACGAAGTGCGAACTCACGTTTCGCTTGGGAAGGACGCGCCCTACACACGTCCGATCGAGCGGTTCGGAGATATTGTTTCGCATCCGGTCCTTGGCGGACTTCACCATCGATATGCACGAATCTAAGTTTTCGGAAGCGACAGGTCTAAAACTGGAGAGGAGCAAGCAGCAGAACTTGGTCATCACACGTCCGGACGAGCCCGAGATCACGGTAGATAACATCGAGGTCGCGCAGTTCATCTACCTCATGCTTCATAACCAGAAGATTCGTGACGTGATCGACACCATCACGTCCAAGACGGTGCTCATCCTCGGTCGCTTTACGGATGAGCGCCTGGATGCACTACGTGAGGAATTGCGCAAGCGTAACTACCTGCCGATCTTGGTCGACTTCAATGTTCCCGCCGCCCGCGATATTACCGAGACCATCTCGCTGTTGGCCCGAATGGCTCGTTTCATTATCGCCGACCTGACTGACCCGAGCAGCATTCCCAAGGAGTTGGAAGCTATCGTCCCGCACCTTGCCGTACCCGTTCAACCGCTGCTCGAAGGTGGGTCGCGGCCCTATGCGATGTTCAAGGATTATTGGAAATACGATTGGGTGCTTCCGCCTTATCGATACGAGAGCCTTAAGCCGTTGCTCGAAACACTCGCGGCGAAGGTCATCACCCCTGCGGAAGAGAAAGTAAGAGCCCTGCAAGAACGACGGCGCATGATCGAGGCAGAACTGACCAAGCCTCGATAGTGTCGCCCAACAAGGACGACGGGCTCGGCCCTCATCGTGAAGTCGAGGTGCGTGCTGCAAAAGTGCGAATGAACCATCCGGTAGTTTGAGCGCCTGGGAGAATCCTTCCTCTCTTCCCTCTCCCCGGCCGGTCTGAAATCCCCGAGCGTTACGCCGATGGCGAGACGATAGCCGCTCTAGCGGGCGAGTACGATTGCGGTGAAGCTACGATCTGGCGAGCACTGCATCCGTGAGGCCGGCTTGCGCGGCCGCTGAAGTAGCGGCCATTCGGCGTCCGACCGACTTGCGCACGCGATTGGCGCAAACCGGTCGGTGGTCAATGCCACGGCAGATATTGAAGTAATGCGGCCCGACCTTGCCGGTTGGGCTGGCTGGTGCAATGGTCCTCAGCGAATTTTGTAGAAATTCAAAAAGGATGACTACAGGCCAGGTCTGGTTTCGGGCGGGACCTGCCTCAGCTAGGAGAACCGGCGACGCGAATGACCCTGAGCTGACTTCCGATGGTCTTGGCCGGGCCTCTGACCCGGTTGTAAATTATCCGGGATCCCCCGCTGACTGATTAAGGCTCTAACCCGGTGCTTCGAATGCGGCGCTGGTTTCTGAGATATACCCCGTTCACGCCATAACCCGAAAATCCTTGGGCGATATGACGCGGAAATTGTCGGTGACCGAATCGCATAGGTTCGCCCAGTTGCGGGGAACCGTTTCCCGCAGGAAACCGAGCGTCGCGTCGGCGAATTGGGTGCATGTCGCATAGCATTTGTTGTGCGTGACGTGCTTGTGCATGACGCCCCACAACCGCTCGATCGGGTTCAAGTGCGGGCAATAGGCTGGAATGAAATGCAGCCTGATCCGGCAGTCGGGCCGGGAAAGCCAGTCCTGCACGAGCTTGGCGTGATGATAGCGCGCGTTGTCCAGGAAAACATGGATGAGCGCCAGCATCGGATAGAAGGCCTCGATCGATTCCAAAAGCCTGATCGTCGAGACGGCGTCGACGGTCTCGACCTCGATCATCCGGGTTCGACCCGTTTCCAGGTCGATTGCGCCGTGAACATTGATGCGCTGACGTCCGCTCGTCTGCTCGATCGCGAGCTTTTCCTGCTCGGGCGCCCAGCAGCCGACAGGCCGCGCCGCATGGGTCGGATGCACGGCGTCCGCGAACAGCACGGCTTCGTCGTCGCCCAAGGAATTCAGGAGGCTATCATAGCTTGCGATGAAGGCCTTCTGCTTCGCTTCGTCGAGCTTGCGCGGGATGACGTTCGGCTTGTGATACGCCAGACCCAGGCGATGCAGCAGCGCGATCAGTCCCGAGCGGCTTTCGTAGACGAGGCCAAATTCCTGCTCGATCCAGGCCCCGACCTGGCGCGTCGACCGCGGCAAGCTCGCGGCGACCCAAGCCTTCAAGTTGTCTTCTTGCGCGGCGCTCATAAAGCCCGCGCTCCCGCCCATATCGAAGCTGGTCAGGCCTTCGATACCGCCTTGTTCAAAGAGCTTGCGCCAACCGCGGATCGTGTCGTCGTCGAGCAACAACGCCTTGGCGACCTCCCGGCAGCTCCACCCATCATCCAAAAGCACTAGGGCGTTCGCGTGACGCGTCATCCGACTGGCCGCCGCCCCATCGCGCGCCAACGCGATCAGCTTGTTACGATCCTCTTCGCCAAGGAAGCCGCCTCAAAATCATGCCTCCATCGGAATCCGACCAGCAACGAAACGCAAGGAATTTTCCCGAACCTTCAATGAGTCGGGGTATACAATTCGCAGAACCTCGCGTTGATGCAGTCGTTTAAAGCGGCGCTGCGGCGCAAGGACGCCGATGCGCGTTTCTTTTTCGTGCCCAAGAGCTTGCCGGCCGAGAGCCGCCACTGGTGCTTTCTCAGGCTGAAGCCGGGCACTGAGCCGCTGCGGTCCGGGCCGTAGTTCCTGCTGTCTGTGAAGTGGTTCACATTCCATTTGTTGGCCGGCGGCGCATACTGGAGGCTCGAAGACCTTCGGAGGCGATCATGCGCGTCATTCCGGAAAGGTTTGCAAACGCCCCATCTCACCTTGCCAACACCGGAGCCTACTTCGCTTTCGGGGTAGCCTACTTCCTATTCGCCCTGATGCTGCTCTTTTTGATTGCCGACAGGTCATCGCAAACACCCGCGTTTGGTAATGCGCAGCCTTCCGCCCGACATCGAGACACGAGCCGCGGGTTCCTCAAAGCCGGGGACCGGGACAGCGGTTTGCACGCCGATTATTCAACACCCTTTGGCGTGCCGGCCCGGCGGCACGATGAGGCTTTGCGATGGTTCACGGAGAACGCAAACGCGTCTTCATCAGTTACGCCCACGAGGACGTGAAGTGGCGCGACGCCTTCACGCAGATGCTCGTGCCCGCCTGCGAGCGCGGCATCGTCAAGGTGTGGTCCGACGACCTCATTCCCGTATGCGAAAAATGGGCCGACCAGATCGAGAGCGCGCTCGACAGGGCCAGCATCGGCCTGCTTCTCGTCACGCCCAAATTCTTCGAGTCCAAGTACATCAGCGAGGTCGAGCTGAAGAGGCTGCTCAAAGCGGCGGCGGCGCGCGCGGTCTCCATTCATTGGGTGCCGATCTCGGCGTCGCTGTTTGAGTATTCCAATCTCGGGAGCCTGCAGCCGTGCTGGAACCCGGAGGCGCCGCTCGACGGCCTGTCGGAGCCGGAGCTGACGAAGGCGATCAAGAAGATCTGCCTGGGCATCGTCGACAAGTTCAGCGTCGCGAAGCCGATCAGCAAGGACCGCAGGGAGCGACTGCGCGAGCAGGTACAGCGGCACCTCGGGACCAAGTACGTGATCAAGGAAGAGATCCAGTCGGGCAAGTTCTCGATACTCTACCGCGCCGAACGCGAACAACCGAAACAGACGGTCGCGGTCAAGGTCTTTACCGCGTCCGAGCTCGACGAGTGGGCGCGCAAGGAGTTCACCGAGTGCGTCGAACGCGCGGTCAACCTGCGCAGCGCCGCGTTCATCCGCATCTTCGACTGCGCGATGAGCAAGTCGCCCGAGTACCTGATCTTGGAACTCGTGGACGGCGAGCAGCTGAACGACTACCTGCGCCGCTACCCGGAGGGACTGCCGCTCGCGAGCGTGAAGACGATCCTGCTCGACCTCGCGATCGGCATCGAGGAAATCCACGCGCTCGGCTGGCGGCGCGGCGAGATGGTGCCGTCGGACGTGCTGATCCAGCCCTCGGGTGCGCCGCGCCTGTCGCCGGTGAATTTCTCCAACGTGGAACGCGAGCAGTTGCAACTCACCGGCAACTTCTTCGTCGATCGCAAGTCGTTGTCGTACATGACGCCGGAGCGGTTTTATGGCGACCAGGCCACGGCCGCCACCGACCAGTATTCGCTGGGCCTTCTGGCCACGGAGCTGTTGAGCGGCGAGCCGATCAAGCGCGTGATGCACCCGTGCGATCTCGGCTTCAAGGAGCGGCTTTACTCCGACCTCGAGTCCGGGCGCTGGCGCTTCGCCGAGCGCTCGCCCGAATTCGCCGGGCTGCTGCGGCGGATGCTGCGCATCAATCCGGAGGAGCGCTGGCCGTCGATGACCGAAGTCGTAGTGCACCTGCGCGACATCGAGGTAGCCGAATCGGCGCAGGAAAAAAACCGGAAGAAGGCGACGTCGGGCTACCTGCAGATCCTGGCGGCGCGCGGCGTCAAGGACGAGCGCGAGTTCTTCAACCGGTTCTATCGCAACCCTTTTTCCAGCGCCGAAGGCATCGAGGCCAAGTTCCAAACGCTGGACATGGAACGCCAGTACCGGATGCTCGACGGCGCCATCTACTGGCTGCTCAAGTTCCGCGCCGATTCGTCGACCGCGAAAAAGCAGCTCGAGCAGCTGGCGCAACGCCATCAGCACCTCGGGCTCGAGCCGCGCCACTTCGAGCTGTTTCTTGAGGCGTTCATGAGGACGCTGGCGGACGAGGAGACCCACCGCCAGAATCTCGACGCGTGGCGTGTCACCCTCACCGGCGGTATCGAGGTCATGGCGGCGCGCGCCACGGCAAAGGCTTCGATGGCGTCCGACTGCATAACGCGGACAGTTCTTCAGTCTTATCCTACCGCCCCCTCGATCGCCATTTCCAATCGGCTCGCCAGGGAAGCTCGGCGGGCTCCGCGAAGCCGAAAAAAGGGGGGCAATTTATCTAAAATAAAGAGCGCATAAAATCCGGGGCTCGGAACGAACTTGCGGCCTTGTTTCGGCGTGCTGCCGACTAAGTGGACAAGATAATGAAGGGTGCAAAACCCGCCGATCTGCCGGTGGAGCAGCCCACCAACTTCGAGTTTGTCATCAACCTCAAAACCGCCAAGGCGCTTGGCATCGAAATTCCGGCCACCCTGCTGGCGCGCGTCGACGATGTAATCAAATGATCGCCGGAAGGTCCGAGTCTGGCAGATCGCGCTGTTGGTCGGCTGTCAGGTTCGGCGAGTTGCGGATGTGGGAGGACATCCGATTGGGCGAAGGCACGCAACCCTGCTCATCGGCGTGACCGGGCGGACAGTGATGCGCTCCGTGATGACTTCGCGCCCGTGCATTTGGTCGAGGCACCAAATGCACGATTATTTTGATTCATGCGAAGTTTGATTCGCGAGAAATTGAACGGAATAGAATGATATACCCCGTTCACGTCATGACCCGAAAATCCTTTGGGTTGATGACGCGGAAATTGTCGGTGACCAATCACAAAGGTCCGCCCAATTCCCCGGAACCTTTTCACGCAGAAAACTGAGCGTCGCATCGGCGAACTGGGCGCAAGTTGCGTAGCACTTGTTGTGAGTGACGTTTCTGTGCATGAGGCCCCATAACCGTTCGATCGGGTTCAAGTGCGGGCAATACGTTGGGATGAAGTGCAGCTTGATGCGTCGTCCCGGCAGGGCCAACCATTCCTGCACGAGCTTGGCATGATGATAACGCGCGTTGTCCAAGAAAACATGGATGAGCGCCAGCATCGGATAGAGCGCCTCGATCGATTGCAGCAGCCTGATCGTCGAGGCGGCGTCGATGGTCAGGGCCTCGATCATCCGGGTTTGTCCGGTCTCCAGGTCGATCGCGCCGTGAATGTTGATGCGTTGACGCCCGCTCGTCTGCTCGATCGCGAGCTTCTCTTGGCTCGGCGCCCAGCAGCCGACAGGCCGCGCCGCATGGGTCGGATGCACGGCGTCCGCAAACAGCACGGCCTCGTCGTCGCCCAAGGAATTCAGCAGCTTTTCGTAGCCCTCAATGAAAGCCTTCTGCTTTTCTTCGTCGAGCTTGCGCGGGATGACATTGGGTTTGTGATATTCGAGCCCCAGGCGATGCAACAACGCGATCAGTCCTGACCGGCCTTCGTAAACGACGCCGAATTCATTCTCGATCCAGGCGCCGACCTGGCGCGTTGTGCGCGGTAAGGCCGTGGCGACCCAGGCTTTCAGCTTTTCCTGTTGCTCGCCGCTCAACTGGCAAGCGCTGCCCTCGTAGCTGAAGTTCGTCAACCCCTCGATCCCATCCTCTTCATACAGGCGATACCAAGTGCGGATGGTGTCGTCGTCCAGCAACAGGACCTTCGCAATCGCCTCGCAGCTCATCCCATCGTCTAGCAACACCAGCGCGTTCGCACGTCGGGCCAGACGATGAGCGGCCGACCCGTCCCGAGCCAACTCGATCAGGTTTTGCCGCAATTCTATGTCCAGAAAGCCGGGCCGTATCATCCGTTCGGTAAAATCCGGATCGCGCCGTTTGGCAAGGGGGGTCTTCGGATCTTCGCGGAGTCGGGGTATAGCTCAGTCAGACTACTTCTCCGGGAGGGGAGGGAGGTGGCCGACCCCCACCCCCACCTGGCCAGGCCCCCCTGCCTTCGCTCATCTCATTAGGTACCCAGAAATCAGATTACTACCCATTTCCCTTTACAACTTTCTCGTGCAATACCATAATAATTCAATCGTTTCATAGGGTTTTTGTTTTTGGCCGTTTATGGGTCCCATCCGTCCAAAATCCCTGGGTCCCAAAAACCCCGGGGTTCTCATAGGTTATGGGATTATGAGATTGTGAGGTCGATCGAATGAACTCGACATGCCTAGCGGCGGACTATCGCTGAAATGCGTCCGTTCGATTCCGGCCAATAGCTTATCAAGTCTCGACGACCCCCCTGCCGCCTTTGACCTACCCGCCCACGCGTCCGCGCTATCATCTAGAGTTCTTCCCCGCCGGTCGCTTTGGCGAATTTCTTCTGAGCCGCAGCGATGCATCGATGCAATAGCCCATCGCCGATCAGGTGTCCGTTCAGCTCGCGGGCGAGCGCAATAAAGAACGGCTCGCGGGAGTCGCATGATATCGCGAGCAGGTCAATGTCCGCTTTGGCCCTAAGTTGCGACTCAACTCGGACATTTCCCGAGGTCCGAGAAGTGCCAACATCAGACATTGGAGGCGAAACCCCTGTCGATCTTCAGGTCGCAAGAGCGCGGATACCTCTACCGCCACCCAAAATTTCTCCTCAATCGAGCCCACCATGTGGGTACCGAAAGCATGAACAACGCGATCAGTGTCGCCCATACCGCACGTCCCCAATCACCTTTCGGCAAATCTGCCAGATAGAGTGCCCAGAGAAACACCACTGAGGCTAGCCATGCTGCACCTGCTGCTTGGTCTGGCGATTGGCGAATTGGCCGTGGGAAGTTGAAATCATTTGCCAACAGTTCGCTCGCGTTGCCTCGCCTGAAAGGTGAAAAGAGGCTGCACCGCGGCAACGCGCGAAACAGAGGGCGCAACCTGGTCATGCGCCGGTACGGCAATGGGTCAACAGGCGACGACGGACCAAGTTCGCTTCTCAGCGTGCCCGTCGCAACGTACTCGCCATGGGCAATAAGTGCCTTCGTGCGCTTCCGATTGAAATTGAGCGTGCCGGTAAGCACGTTTCCGAGCGAAACGCGAGGTGTAAACGTGACAACCTTTAAGTTCGACAGCGTGGTCAGGTCTATCTTGATGCCGTCGCGGTCGCCCGGCGGTATTCCGTCTGCGAACACGCCTTGTCTCACCACGTTTCTCGCGTGCTTGTCCAAGGTAGGGCTGGACGGGCTCAGGAGGATTAGCCACAGCTCATCGATGTTGTTTATCATGCCGTTGATCAGCAGCGGCAAGAATGGTGTATTGTCGGCCACGCCCCCGTCAACGAAAGTTCTGTCCAGAATTTGCATATCGGGAAGTATGCCAAATGGAAGCGCGGCACTCGCATAGGCGAGGTCCTCTCTTAATTCCGGAGACTTTGCTTGGAGGTCCGCGTAATAAGCTCTGAATGCTATCCGATCGATTGATCCGGGTGCATGCTCCTCGGCGACCGTAATGAAGGTTGGCATCGTCAGTTCGTACTTCGCAAGGAAGTCGGTAATTTTCCAGCTAACAGTTTGCCTTCCATCAGCGTCGACTTGACCTCGATGGGCGCTCGTACCGCGGCTACGATAGCGGCGTTGTAGATCACATAGTGCCAGCTGAAACCCGCCGATTGCTGTGCGAGTCCAAAGAACTCCAACAGCAGCCATCCGCCTCCAACCAACACCGCGGTTTCGCCTATGAAGATGAGAGTGCCGACAATTCTGCTCCGGACACTAAGTGTCCAGCCTGTCCAGGGCAGCGTGCTGAAATAGGCACAAAGCGCGACGACTGGAACCAAGGCCGCCACTGATAGCCAAGATAGCATGCCGGGGGGTAAAAGGGCGCAAAACAGTAAGCCGACGAGCAGCGAGAATACGGCGTCGCGCGCGAATTGGGGGCGGCCTTCAAGATCGGCGTTCCTCACATTGAGGACAAACATCTTTCCAACGATGCTCAAGATCTTGATCAGTCGCCGAAAGCATCCTTCAGGCGTATTGCCGAAACAAGCGGTGGTCGATCGACTTCCAGAGCGCGATGCCTTCCTCGATCTTTTGGGTTGACCAGATGATCGCACATAGGCCGCCAGCCGAAGTTCCGGAGACGACGGAAAATTCAATACCCTCGCGGCGGAAGGCTCGTAGGCATCCCAGCGCAAAGGCTATTTTCGCGCCTCCCCTGAAATCACAAAGCACGTTTTGGATTGCGACGTCACCCATCGCGGCTGCCCCGGGCAAAATAATTGGCTAGAAATTCTAACAGGCTCTGGTCAAAGTCGAAAGTCTGCTATTGGGTCAAAACCGGTAAGGCTCAGACCGAGCAAATGTTTTGCGGTCTTCCACCGATAGCCGACATAAGCGAGCAGTGCCGGCACGTCCGAACTCGTGCCAGCACCGAAACCGAGAAGTGGGGCAAGGTGACCCGGGCGGCCAACATCAGCCGATGTAGTCGATCCCCCGCGATATTCCCGTAACGCCCGTTCGGCGAATGGCGGCAATGGTTGCTGCTGACTTGCCAGTGAGCAGGCCGTAAACGGTCTTGTCGTCGGGATCGATCGAATGATACTCGACCCCCCAGCTCGGCCGGCCCGCGGTCCCGCGGTTCACTGGCGGTATGCGCTTTGATGATCTCGAGCAGGATATCCCTGCTGACCTGTACAAGCTCGCCCGCACGCCGGAGCCAGACCAGGCGGCGGAGCGCGGGCTTGCCGCCATGGCACGAGAAACCGAGAAATGAAATCTTCAATCTCTACGCATACAAGGCATGGCCAACTCACACCGGATTTGAAAATCGCGGTCAGTTCGAACCATCCGTCAGGAATGAAACCGCAACGATGAGTGATCTCGCCATCAGATATTCGCTGACACGCCCTGTTGAAACCATAACGCTGCATCTGGATATTTTTCTCGAACCCGCGCGAGCGCGATCTTTTCCAGGGTCAGCGGGTTTTGTTTTCCAGTCCGTAACCCTTTTAACCCTTTGATGGATTGAGCGTCAAACAAGTCAGTTTTGCAGTCGCGCATTCTATTAACATTTAATTTCAATGACTTCAAACCGACGACCGGTTGCTCAAGCTCGGCATCGATATCGGGCAAACGAGTGTGGCGAAGTATATGGCGCGGAGAGGGGCCCACCGTCGCAGGGCTGGCGGACATTTCTGCGCAACCACGCGGACGGCATCGCTGCAATTGATTTGTTCGTGGTGCCGACGATTTCGTTCCGACTTCTCTATGGTCTGCTGCTTCTGCGGCATGACCGACGTCGGCTTCTGTGGCTGGGGGCCACCACGCATCCAACCGCAGAATGGATCGCCTGGCAGCTTACTGAGGCCTGTGGATGGGACGAGGCTCCGCGCTATCTCGTGCGCGACCGCGATCGATCCTATGGTGAGGTATTCGTCCGACGTGTTCGCGCCATGGGGATCGAGATCGACCCACATCCCCGCGGTCGCCGTGGCAGAACGCATATGCGGAGCGGCTGATCGGGTCGATCCGGCGGGAGTGTACTGATCACGTGATTGTCTTTGGTGAGCGCCACCTCCGGCACCTGCTGCGGTCCTATCTGGACTACAATGAGACGCGCACACACCTGTCATTGGACAAGGATGCGCGGATCTCGCGCGCCATCCAGGCCGTTGGTCGCATAGTCGGCTGCCCAGTCCTGAGTGGATTGCATCACCAATACGTGCGGATCTAATTTGCGACAGGGACAGCTGGGTTAGGCTGAAGCACGAGCCAGCTCACTGCCAGAACCCTGGATTGCCGTTCCCGGCGTAGTGAGCCCGGCAGGCTTCCATGACAAACCTGCCGGGCTCTGGTAGCCGGGTGAATGCACGCCCGATGTCGGCGTCTGATTGATTACGCACACTGCGCGCATGGTCCAAGTGGTTCCAGTTGTCAGCCTGACGTTCCGCCCTAAAGATGCTTCGCTAAGAAGGCAAGCGTGCGCGACCACGCGAGCTCCGCCACCTGTCGCTGATGTGCGTCGGGCTGCTGCTCGTTCATGAAGCCGTGCTTCGCCGCGTAGCGGAGTAACTCGGCCGGTTTTCCCGCGCGCTTGAGCGCCGCTTCGAAGTCGTCGACCGCCGCGGGCGTGCACCAGTCGTCGTCGTTGGCGAAATGCGCCTGCAGCGGTACGCCGATTCGGCGGGGTTGGCGACATTCACAGGCGGGGACCCGTAAAAGCACACCGCCGCAGTCAGCTCCGGAATGCGGATCGCGCCAACGGTGGTCACCGCACCACCCATGCAGAAGCCGGTGAGGCCGACCTTGACGCCGGTGAGCTTGAGGAACGCCACTGCTCCGCGCACCACCTGGTCGGTCGCATCGAGGAAGTTGAGCGAACTCATCTCGCGATTGGCGGCTTCCGTGTCGTGATATGGCACCACGGTCCCGGAATAGAGATCCGGCGCCAGTGCT
>CAVRVX010000012.1:0-132303 GCA_963724735.1 uncultured Alphaproteobacteria bacterium | reverse complement strand
GCGGCGGCCCGCCGGGCCAAGCTGGCCGAAGCATTCGAGCGGCTAAAGGCGGCTGAAGTCTGATCCAACCCTCCCGAATCCTACTCTCCCCGGTCCGAGTATATCGTCCCATTAAGAAGGATTCCGGAGATGGTTCCCAAACTGAGTTCAGTCAAGCTCGGTGAAAAGCGCTGCTTCGTAGAAGGATGGCTGCATCCCTTGCGTCGACCGACGCTACAGATCCTCCTGGCCGCAAACGCGTATGGCCTATTTGTACGCTCATCCGAGCCTCCGCACGATGGCGCTCGATCAAGGTCACCGAATTCGAACGTCTAGCTTGCCGCCGTGAGAAAAGAACTCGATCAGGGGTACGAGCAGGTGAATACCACGGGACGACCCTGTAATTCAGGCCAAAACGAAACTCATTCGTAGCTATACCCCGTTCACGTCATGACCCGAAAACCTTTGGGTTGATGACGCGGAAATTGTCGGTGACCGAATCACAAAAGTCCGCCCAATTCCCCGGAACCTTTTCACGCAGAAAACTGAGCGTCGCATCGGCGAACTGGGCGCAAGTTGCGTAGCACTTGTTGTGAGTGACGTTTCTGTGCATGAGGCCCCATAACCGTTCGATCGGGTTCAAGTGCGGGCAATACGTTGGGATGAAGTGCAGCTTGATGCGTCGTCCCGGCAGGGCAAACCATTCCTGCACGAGCTTGGCATGATGATAACGCGCGTTGTCCAAGAAAACATGGATGAGCGCCAGCATCGGATAGAGCGCCTCGATCGATTGCAGCAGCCTGATCGTCGAGGCGGCGTCGATGGTCAGGGCCTCGATCATCCGGGTTTGTCCGGTCTCCAGGTCGATCGCGCCGTGAATGTTGATGCGTTGACGCCCGCTCGTCTGCTCGATCGCGAGCTTCTCTTGGCTCGGCGCCCAGCAGCCGACAGGCCGCGCCGCATGGGTCGGATGCACGGCGTCCGCAAACAGCACGGCCTCGTCGTCGCCCAAGGAATTCAGCAGCTTTTCGTAGCCCTCAATGAAAGCCTTCTGCTTTTCTTCGTCGAGCTTGCGCGGGATGACATTGGGTTGTGATATTCGAGCCCCAGGCGATGCAACAACGCGATCAGTCCTGACCGGCCTTCGTAAACGACGCCGAATTCATTCTCGATCCAGGCGCCGACCTGGCGCGTTGTGCGCGGTAAGGCCGTGGCGACCCAGGCTTTCAGCTTTTCCTGTTGCTCGCCGCTCAACTGGCAAGCGCTGCCCTCGTAGCTGAAGTTCGTCAACCCCTCGATCCCATCCTCTTCATACAGGCGATACCAAGTGCGGATGGTGTCGTCGTCCAGCAACAGGACCTTCGCAATCGCCTCGCAGCTCATCCCATCGTCTAGCAACACCAGCGCGTTCGCACGTCGGGCCAGACGATGAGCGGCCGACCCGTCCCGAGCCAACTCGATCAGGTTTTGCCGCGATCTATGTCCAGAAAGCCGGGCCGTATCATCCGTTCGGTAGAATCCGGATCGCGCCGTTTGGCAAGGGGGGTCTTCGGATTTTGCGGAGTTGGGGTATAGAACGCCATAATCCGCGTGTATTAATCAATCCATAAGTAGTTGCACATTTTTATTGACAAAGCGAATCTCGTCTGATTCTCGGAAGGGAGATGAGACAAGACGGTGCTCGCAAGCTGGATCACGCGACGCTGGAAGAGATGGTCGTCGCAGAGCGCTGCGGAGAGCGCGCCGACATTTTCCGCGGTGATGATTGCGCCCGCGGCGCCGGCGCTGTCCGAGCTGGCGGCGAGGCCGACGCCAGCGTCGCCGGCACCGTCGGTGGGCAGCGTGGTGGAGATCGAGTTTACGAGCGGGACGCGGATGCGGATATCTGGCGCGGTCGATCCCACGACGGTGTCGGCGATGATCGCGGCGCTGACGAACACGAAGCGGCGGCGCCCCGATGATCCCTGTTCCGAGCGGCGTGCGGGTGTGGCTGGCGACGGGCCACACCGACATGCGCAAGGGCTATCAGAGCCTGACGCTGCTGGTTCAGGAGACGCTCAAGCGCGATCCGCACGGCGGGTATCTTTTTGTTTTTCGCGGACGCCGGGGCGATCTTTTGAAGATTTTATGGCATGACGGCCAAGGCCAGTGCCTGTTCTCGAAGCGGCTGGAGCGCGGCCGATTTCTGGTGGCCGTCGCCGGCGGACGGCACAGTGGCGATCTCGCCGGCGCAGCTCGGCTATCTCTTGTCCGGGATCGATTGGCGCGCGCCGCACTATACGTGGCGGCCGCAGGCAACGGGCTGACGCGGCCCTGTGGATCGGCGGGCTTTTTTGGCTCACAAGCGCGGCGGTTTATGATTTTGGCCTCGAAGGACCAGGCTGCCATTTTCTGGCTCCGATACATCTACGATTTCGGCGACGGCTGGGAGCACACCATCAAGATTGAGCGCCTCGGCGATCCGGAGCCTGGTGTCGCCTATCCGCGGCTGATCGAGGCAAGTGGCCGCTGTCCTCCCGAGGATGTCGGTGGCCCCTGGGATTACGGAGAGCTTCTCGAAGCAATCGCCGATCCGAAGCACGAGCGCCACGCCGAATTCAAGGAGTGGATCGCCGACGACTTCGATCCGCATGTCGTCGACGCTAAATGCCTCGCCGACGAGGTCGCCGCCCTCGCTAGGAAATGGTCCCGCAAGCCGGCCTCCAAGCGCCCGCGCCGATCCTGACCGCGGTCTTCACCGGAGGGTCACGGTGATGGTGGCGACCCGGCCGGTTGACTTCCGCATGGGCGCGGAGGGTCTTGCGGCTCTGGTGCGCGAGGAGATCAAGGCCGATCCCTTCTGCGGCGCGGTTATGTTTTCCGCGCCAAGCGAGCGGACCGGGACCTGCTGCGCGACAATCAGGGTGAGAGGGCATGTTGCCTCACCGAGGAATGCTCCCATGAAGCATCTCGTTGCCTCATTAAGAATGTTCCCATTGCCTCATGATTTTATTCCTTTGTTTGACCGAAGGCCATTCCTTCGTCCCGACCACAAACGCCGTTCGCGATCGCGCGCAGTAGCCGTCAAGGATGGCCGCTCTTTAGCGGCCACCCGCAGGGCTCGTCCTTGACGGCTGCGAGCACGATGGCAGCATTGTGGGCATCGGGAGCTGCTGGCGCGCCTGTCCGTTGTGCGGGATCGCTAAATGAGCCGAGAACCAGATTATGTGCCATTTCTCGCCGCCATGCTTTCAAGCGACGCTGCAAGGTGCGAAGCTGACCGTCGTCATGCGCGCCGGGATATCGGGCCTGAAGCCGTTGAAGCAATTGACGGCCGGTGAGGTCAGGATCGGTCTCTGCCCAGCTCCGAATCTCGGGCCATGTGGTCTCAAACGGATTTTTGCGTGATCGCCACCAGCGCACTTTCGGTGGCGGCCGTTGTTCGGTCGGTCGCGGCGTGCCCTCTCGCTACGCTGTTTTGAGCGCCGCCAAAAACTCCTCGACAGACGCAGACTGCGTGTCCTCCGTCTTGGTCTTGTCGGCGATCTCTACGAGCCTTCGTTGATGTTCTCGTATGTCGTGCAGCAAGGACACGGGGTCGAGCCGCTCTTCCAATGCCTTCAACTTCGACCGCTCCAGCTCTGGCGTCCTCGGATCAGCCAAGAGGCGCTGGCAAGGCGTCGCCGGAGCATCGTACCGCTTCCTGACAGTCGCGCCCTCGCGGCTTTTATCGATCAACTTGAATGAGGGCTGGAAGAAGTTCACGAACAGCCGAGCCGCCGCATAAAGTCGCGCCAGCTCGCGGGCGGCGCTCATACCTTCAAGCCGCCGATAGCCCACCAGCCGGCGCACGACTGCACCGTTCTTCTGTTCGACATACGCCTGATCATTTTTGCGATAAGGCCGGCAGCGGGTGAACTCGATTTGATTTGTATCGCAATACGCCTTGAGCGTCTCGTTGATAAACACCGTGTCGTTGTCCGTGTCGATGCCGAGCAGCGCAAACGGCAGCTCCGCCTTCAGCTTCTTCAATACTTCGGTTAGCAGATGTTGTTCGCGCACCAGCAGCGGCGCACATTCCGTCCAACCGCTCGCGACGTCTGTCAATATCAGCGTCTGCACATAGCTGCCACGCGTCGACGGGCCACTGTGCACCACGAGGTCCGCCTCGACAAAGCCTGGCGCCGGATCATCCCAATCGGTGAATGTACGAACCGGGATTGCCCGCCGCACGCTTGGCAGAGCCGCTGAGCGCGAGCGACGCGATGCACCGCTCTTCTCGCGAGCTGGCGCTAACGCCCGATCCATCGTGGCGGCACTCATCGCTAAAACCCCGGCCCGCACCGTTGGGTCGAGTTTAAGCCGGCTATGCTGCTCCATCGCTCCCACAAGAATTGGCAACAGCGCTTTCAGCCGTTTACCGCAGACCCGATCAGAGGCTTCCCAGAGCAGGATGATTGCTTCCCGAACCGCGTCACCGTAAACACGGCGGCTGGGCCGCAATCCATGGCGCGAGCCCGTGCACCCGTCTCGCAGAACGCGCATCGCGTGCTTGCGGTGATACCCCGCACCGCGACGAATTCGTCGAGAATGCGGCTCCTCTCGATCCGCCTCACTTCCGAATAGCGCCTCGATAATGCCCTGATCAGCTCGTCTCGTGTCGCCATGCTTATCCGTCACATTGCTCACTCCCAGCAAATACGCCGAGAGCAATTCAGATGCGGCAACGGTCAATATTCCGGGAGCAATTCTGACAAGGCAATGCGGAAGGGGAGCGACAATCAGGATGAGAATGGCGCCGGGGTTGACTGACACAGGGAGGGCGTAGCCCGACCGTAGTCAGGCGACCCCGGCGGCGCGTTTTCCCCAGGGGGACTGGCGCGTTCTGGCGGTCGGAGTGGTCAGGCGCAGCATCTGATTCTTCGTCACGAGAAGGATCAGCGCTTGCCTGGCCGACACATCACCGACTGCCAGACGAGGTTGTACATGAAGTCCCGTCAGACCCATGGTCCGGCCATTGCTGCGGCGAAGGCTGGGTTCAGCACCGCCACCGCCTATCGGATTGAAAGCGATCCGCGGCTGCCGTCGCAGAAGAAGAAGCCGCGCGGCCGCCGCCGTCCCGACCCGCTTGCCGGGGTGTGGGACAGCGAGATCGTGCCGATGCTGGAGGCTGCGCCGGGCATCCGCGCGGTGGCGATCTTCGAGGAGCTTTGCCGCCGGCATCCTGACATCGACCCGGGCGTGCGGCGGACCCTGGAGCGCCGCTTCGCCGGCCGGCGTGCGGAGACGCTGCCGGAGGATCAACTGCTGCTCGGGCTGGAAGACGTCGAGCAGGCGGCCGCCGCGAGCGAGGCGCAACAGGAAGCCGCCGCTCCGACCGAGCGGACCCATCGCGCCGCCAGGCGTCGCATGAACCGGGGATCGCTCCCGCGCACCTGCCGCGGATCGAGACGGTGGTCGACGTCGCCGACCAGACCTGTCCGTGCTGCGCGCAAGATGCACAAGATCGGCGAGGACGTTGCCGAGCGGTTGGATGTGGTGCCGGCCCAGTTCCGGGTCCTGGTAGTGCGCCGGCCCAAGTACGCCTGCCGGTCCTGCGCCGGTACGGTGGTGCAGGCGCCAGCCCCGCCTCGGCTGGTCGAAGGTGGCTTGCCGACGGAGGCGCTGGTCGCTCACGTCATCGTCGCCAAGTACGCCGACCACCTTCCTCTCTACCGGCAGGCCCAGATCTATGCCCGCCAGGGGGTCGGCCTTGACCGCTCGACGCTCGCCGACTGGGTCGGCCGGGGTGCCTGGTGGCTGCAGCCGTTGCACGCCAGGCTGCTCGACGCGCTGCGTGCCTCGCCCAAGCTGTTCGCCGACGAGACGACGGCCCCGGTGCTCGATCCCGGCCGCGGGCGGACCAAGACCGGTCAGCTCTGGGCCTATGCGCGCGATGATCGACCGTGGAGCGGACCGGCCGCCCCGGCGGTCGCCTATGTCTACGCGCCTGACCGCAAGGCGGAGCGCCCGGCCGCCCATCTCCAGGGCTTCCGGGGCATCTTGCAGGTCGACGGCTATGCTGGCTATCGCGCGCTCGCCGAGCCGGCCAGGTCCAACTGGCCTTCTGCTGGAGCCATGCGCGACGGCGCTTCTACGAGATCGCTGCGACCGGCTCGGCGCCGATCGCCGCCGAGGCACTCGAACGCATCGCCGAGCTCTATGCGATCGAGGCCGAGATCCGTGGCCGCAGTGCCGACGAGTGCCGCGCGCTGCGCCAGACGAAGAGCCGGCCCCTGCTCGACGCCTTCGAGCCCTGGCTGCACCCCAAGCTCGACTTGATCAGTTAGCGGCCGCCTGGCGGGCCCGAAAGTGTGCCAAGCAACTCCTGCGGGTCAGCAATTCTGCGCACCCCCGACCTCGACAGTGGGTAACGCTCATCAATATGTATTTCCACCATCGTTGTGCGGCTTAGGTTCGGGGCCGCGCACGGAAACTCTGGTCCGACCGAGCCGCGTCTGCCGCCACAGCTTCAGGGCGAGCGGCATTGGGTCGATTTTGATCGCTTGCCACCAGGCCGCCTCGTCGCCCTTTCGGTGGAGTTCGCGGTGGTGCACGCGACAGAGCGGGACCGTGAACTCGTCGCTGACCTTGCGGCCGAGCGCGCGGGGTTGGGCAAAACGGAGGTGGTGCGGATCGGACGGCACGCGGCCGCACACGACGCAGGGCTGGTTGGCGACGAATTTGCAGTGCTCCTTGTCGCGCAACCGGATGCTCTTTGGGAGGACGGGACGAGGCACCGCCCTCAAGTTCTCGACGGCTGGCTCGGCGCCGACGCGATTTGCGGGCCGTCCGTCGCGTTTTGTCGACCCTCATCGTTCGGAGCAGGAAGTGGATCGCTTTGGGCTTGGTCAAATCCGGACAGCCTTGTCGGCAAATGCGCGCTCGACCGCGGTTGCGTCGGCCGCTGTGAGCGTGTTCTTGATCGGCAGGCTTCGCTGCGCCCACAGGGTTGCATCGTCTGCGGAGCCGAGTTGCTCGATTTCGGCGATCAGCGCCTCCTGAAGTTGACTGGATCGCTCCGCGTCAAGAACGGACTGCGGAGCAGGGAGCGCCGACTTGCTCCGATCGAGAGCGCTCGTCGGCCGGTTGGCTTGGGCCTTTCCACTCGCCGACGGCTGCTCGCTGCCGAGGTCTCGCTTCGGCGGCGCGGTGTGCACGTCAAGGCGCGGCGCGTCCATGTCGTCTTCGCCGGCGATCCCGACCAGTGTGAACAAGGCATACCGACGCGCATAGGTGAGCGCGGTGCCCATTCGGTGCGGCGCCGCCGTTTCGCTGGCCGGGCACACCGGCCAGTCGGATGAGACCCACTCGCCGGAGGAATGGGCCAGCACGGTCGTGAGGCGAATGATTCCAGTTTCGACATCGATCGCGGTCGTCTGTATCGCCGCGATCTCATGCCGGCCAAGGCATTTGCGCACAATCTCAAGCCCACTCGACAGCGGCGCATAGCGGAAGGTCCGATCACCCTCCGCAGCCGGCGAGGGCAGGGTGGCGATCAGCGACTTCTCGGGATTGGTCAGCTCCGTTTGCGCCTTGGCGAGCGCCGCCGCAATCGCACCGATCGACTCACTGCACCGGTGCATGGCCCGTCTCCAGCTCCAGCAGTTCGAAGCTAATCGCGCCGGACTTCGAGCGCTTGGCACGCACGCCATGTCCGAACGCCTCCTTGGCATCTTCCGGCATCAATCCCTTGAGCTCCGTTTTCGCGCGCTCGTGCTCGAGAAAGGCCCCTCGGGTCGTGCGGAAGATGGCGGCGAACTCGGCCCAGGAATTAGAAGCGCTCATGTCGACCATCCGCACTGCCGCGATCCGCGGCCGTGACGGCTCGACGCCGAACAGGCGAGGCGGCTCGCCGCTCTCGACACAGCGCCAGAACTTCTTTTCCGCCGTGAGCAAGAGATGCTGATAGAGCGGATCGGCCGCAATTTCGATCTCGACCCATTTGCCGCCGCCCGTGATGATCGAGAGCGCGGAAAGCTTGGCATTGGTGACCCACATGTTGTGCTGCAGCTGGGCCATGTGTTTTTCGGCTGCCGCCTCTTCGGAGAAGGACCATGGCAGCATGAACTTGGCTTCGAATACCTCCCCTGTGGCCTCGACCATGCCGTCCAGCGTTGCCGTCATCCATCGCAGGACAGGGTGCTGGACCCGACGCTGGACATCTGTGACGACCTGATCCGTGTTGCGTTCGAACCAGCGCCGATTGAGCTCTTCGGTCGCCACCCCGAGCTGGACGACGAGATTGTCCGAAAGGTCCTGGGGTTCGACCTCGCCGCGCTTTTCGCGCCACAGCCGGAGGAGAGCAGCCTCATCGTCGCCCATGATGATCCGTGCGTCCGAGCCACCGATAAAGGAGCGGCGTTCTCGAACTTACGAACCGGTTCTGGTCGGCGCGAATCAGAGCATGATGCTCCAGTCCAATGGATTGATGCCAACTGCACATGTGACAATAGCACAATCAGACGATGCCTGTGACAAGCGCACAAGTCAGGATGGCGAGGGCTGCTCTGAATTGGACCGTCCGTGATCTGGCGGAGGCTGCCGGGCTGGACCGAAACACGATCTTCGCAATATCGAAGTGCGGCCGCTATGCCGGCGACTCCCGAAACGACTGGCCAAGACTAGAGCGTCCGGCGCGCCTCTCGAGGCAGCCGGCGTCGAGTTCATTGACGAGAATGGAGGAGGCCCGGGCGTCCGCTTGAGGAAGCCAAAAAAAGTTTAGCAGCTCAGCCGCTGCGAGGTACTAAACACCTTCGAAATGCTCCTTACGACTGAGAGAATTTGACAAAGTAGCTTCTCGTAGCTACTTTTCGGCATGCGATCGGTTGGCCTCAAGACGCTCAAGAACAAGCTCAGTGAGTATGTGCGCCTCGCCGCCGGAGGCGAAACCGTGCTTGTGACCGACCGCGACCGCGTCGTCGCTGAGATCGTTCCCCCGCGGCCCGGTCGCAGTCCCATCCTTGCCGATGCGCTGCTAGCAGAGGCCGTGCGCGAGGGCTGGCTGACGCCGCCTCTGATCGTGGCGGCCGGCCCGCCGGCGCGTAAACCCGTCATGCGGCTGCGCGATATTCTGGACGAGCTTCAACGCGACCGAGCCGACCGGTGATCTACCTCGATAGCTCGGTCGCGCTCGCGCATCTCTTGGCGGAAGATCGGGCACCGCCGGACAGCCTGTGGCACCAGCCGCTCGTTTCGAGTCGTCTGCTCGAATACGAGGTGTGGAACCGGATTCATGCGCGAAGGCTTGGACAGTCGCACGGCGACGCGGTCCGCGAGCTGATCGGCCACGTGGCCCTGCTCGAATTGGCAGCGCCGGTTCTGGGGCGCGCATTGGAGCCGTTCCCGATCCCGGTTCGCACGCTCGATGCTTTGCATCTCGCTTCGATAGAGTTTCTACGCACACGGCGGCAAACGATTGAACTCGCGAGTTATGATGATCGAATGCTGGAGGCGGCGCGGGCGCTGGGTATCCCGCTTCGTGAATTATAGTGCGGCAGTTGCAGGCGAAATTTCCCGTGCCGCTCGATCCGTCGAGCCAAATCTAACCGAAGACGATAGCCTATCCTTACGGGCCCTCGCTGCTCCCCAGGCGTACTGAAGAGCCTATGCGCCGGCTTAATGTCGATTCCTATGGTGCCAACAGCGCTGCTTTCGTCTGGACCACCACCATCCTCGAGAGGGTCACGCTCCGCCGGGCGGTCTGTAGCGGCGCCGCGCCATTTCCCAATTGCGCACGTGACTTATTGTCATATATTATGTCGGTAAACTCCGACAAATGAGCTGACATGATGAAAACGCACGCGAGCAAGAAGAGCCGCAAGGCGGCCGCGCGATCGGGTCCGGGTCGCAAGACTAGCAGGAAGTCGAGGGGCCCGATTGGCTCAACGGCGCGCGGTGTGCCTCTCGACCGCGATGGATTGGTCGCCATTGAGCGGGCGGTGGAAGAACTTCGTATGTCGAAGGCTCGGCTTGCGGAGACGTTCGGCATTGCGCCCGTAACCCTGCAGCGGAAGGCACGCGCCGCTGCGCCAAAGACGCAAACACGGCTTCTCGAAGGGCTTGAGATTATCAGACGAGTTTCGAATTGGGCCGGCGGCCCGGTGCAGGCGGTGGCGTGGTATCGGGCCGAGCCGATCCCGGCGTTCGGAGAACGGACGGCCGAGGCCCTGGTGAAGGACGGCAAGGCCGCGGCCGTTCGCGATTATCTTGACCGGGTAGCGCTCGGCGGCTTCGTGTGAGGCTGCAAGCGGTTTTCTATCGCGGTCACGATCCGCGCTGGTCGTTCTCGCCGCTCTCCGGCGAAGGCGCCAGGATACATGGCGGGCGGTTCAATCCGCCGGATGTCGATGCGCTCTATCTGGCTTCAACGATTGAAGGGGTGTTCGTAGAGATGGGGCACGGTTTTGCGCGCCGATTGGAACCGCTGACCATCGTCACGTATGATGTTGACGTGGACGACATTTTTGATCTTACAACGGACCAAGGCCGCCGCGAGGCCGATGTCGAGCTTGCCGATATGGCTTGCGCCTGGGAGCTCGATCGCGCGTACGGGCGGGAGCCGGCGTCATGGCGCATCGCGAGCCGGCTGCGCGAGAGCGCGCCGGGCATATTAGTGCCGTCGTTCGCCACCAGCGCCCGCGCAGACATGCACAATCTCGTGCTGTGGAAATGGGGTCCGGACTTGCCTTGTCGCGTCTCGGCGCACGATCCAAGCGGGCGACTGCCGAAAAATCAGCTCTCGTGGACCTGAAAAGCAACGGCCACCGAAAAATGCGCGGTTAGCCGCGCACGGCCTTCCGGGCGAGGCGCTCCCGCTGGACGGAGGCGAGATCGAAACCTTCGGCGATCGCAATCGCCTTGTCAATCTTGTCGTCGCGCAGCGTAAGACAAGAGCACCAAGGCGGGGCGCATATACTCGTTGGCGGCCGGCTGGCCCTTGCTCCGACGGTTGTCGAGCGCCTCCGTCTGTTTGACATAGATGCTGATCAGCTTGGCCGCGTGTTTTGAGTTCTGATCACGCAACTCGGGCGGCAGGCCAGGAACGGTGGTGCGCCTCGGCGAGACGGCCGATCGCGAGGAAAATCCGGTCGACTTTGAATCCCGGCGACCTGACTATCACTCCTCGAATTGTTCGAGCGTTTCGATTGACTGCCGAATTAGCTCTCGCAAGGCCTTGCGCTCGGCGATCGCTTGCCGCGTGTAGCGGCCATGTTTGAGCGCATTCTTATTTCCCGCTGGCGCGCCCGATCCGGGCGCGCCGCCATGCATGCGGCAGCGCCTCTTGCCATGCACCGCCGGTGCGCGGCACGCCTCACCACCGCGGGTCCGCGCGCCGCAGCGCGGGCTGTTCACCATCGGCGCCGTATTGCGAGGATGCCGGCTGGCCATGGTTGCCCCTAACGCAATCGTAGTTTCCTGGGAACTTTCTCTTTCGCTCGCTCCTCGAGGAGCGGCATGGCCTCGCCCGACCGATCGGGCAGGGCGAGGGGCGCCACGGGTGGTGAGGGGATCGACGCCGCAGGAGCGGGCGCTTCGACATTGCCGACAATCGCTTGTCCGCCGGCGTGCACATTGACATGCTCGACCGTAATCTTCTGCTGGCCCTTGCCCCGACGCTTGTCGAGCGCCTCCATCTGCTGGACATAGATGCTCATCAGTTTGGCCGCGTGTTTCAGGTTCTGATCGCGTAGCTCGGGGGGCAGGCCCGGAACCGTGGCTTGGCGCAGACACTCCATCGCCGCATTGTGGGTCGTGACCATTTGCACGGCCAGCATGCCCTCCATTTCATTTTGCGGCGCAATGCCCTTCAGCGCAGCCAGGATCGCGCCCCGAAAGATGTCTTCGTTGTCCTTTTTACGCTTCACGACCGGTGTGCGCGCATTCCACACCTGAGAAACCAAGTGCAGCAAAAGTTTCGGGTCGGAGGTCCCGGCAATCTCCTCCGGCGTCATCACGGCGCGGGGTGGGGACGGTGTCTTCGGCGGATCGCCCGCCTCCATCGGCGCGCGCTTGTGCTCAGAGGCATCATTCGCACGCGCGGTGTCCTCCGTCGTCACCGGGCGTCCGGGCGCGGACTTGTCCTTTGGCGAGTCTCCCGGCGGGTCCTTCATCGGCGTCTCGCATTCGTGGGAGGAAGCATCGCACCGGCCGTCATTCGTCCTTGCCGGTGCGAACCTGTCTTTTGATGTCATCGCGTCCAATCCTTCATTACGAATCGGCCCCCGAAAAGATACTGTGCAAGGGGTTGAATTTCAAATTTTATGGTTATCCTCCTCTTCCCCCCTCCACCATCCGGACTTGAACCGCTATATCAGAACCACGCCCGGCTCCGTCCGGGCTTTTGGCGTTGGACGGACGGTCGCGCGGTACGGCGGGAGCAGAGGATGACGGGAACGACACGATCGAGCGAGGGGCTGGATCGCAGACGGCGACGACTCCTGTTTCGCGCTTGGCGGCGCGGCACACGCGAGCTCGACTTGATCATGGGGCGCTTCCTGGATGAGGCGGTCGGGACGCTGTCGGAAGCCGAGATCGACGAGTTCGAGCGGTTGTGCAACGTTCCCGACCTGGAGCTTTACGCCTGGATAGTCGGCAGCCGTCCCGTGCCGCCCGAGTATGACACCGAGCTGTTGCGGCGTATTCGCGCGTTCGACCACGCAGCCGCCGCGGGGTTGGATGGTGACAAGGCTGTCTGACAAGGCGCGCTCGCCGACCGAACGGCTCGTTCCCGGCCGGCCGCTGACGCTCGCAAATGTCGCCGACGGGGCCGAGGGCCTCGTGCTCGCCGATCTCACGCGGGCGGTTGCCGCGAGGCCGAATCCGCCCGCGGTCAGCCTCGTGGCCATTTGCCGCGACGGACCGCGCATGGCGGCGCTCGCGCGCGCCTTCGCCTTCTTTGCCCCCGACATCGCCGTGCTCGAATTTCCCGCTTGGGACTGCCAGCCCTACGACCGGGTCTCGCCGCACGCGGGGGTCGTCGCCGAGCGGATGACGACGCTCGCGCGGCTCGCGCGCATGAAAGGCCATGACGGGCCGGTCGTGCTGCTGACGACGGTCAACGCGGCGGTGCAACGCGTGCCGCCGCGCGGCGTCGTCGCCGGTCAGGCGCTGTCGGCTCGCCCCGGCAACCGCATCGCCATGGATGGCATCGTGCGGTGGCTCGAACTCAACGGCTATTTGCGCGCGGCCACCGTGCGCGAGCCCGGCGATTACGCCGTGCGCGGCGGCATCCTCGACCTCTATCCGCCCGGCATCCACGATCCGGTGCGGCTCGATTTCTTCGGCGACACGCTCGAAACCATCCGCAGCTTTGATCCGGACACGCAGCGTTCGACCGACGAGCTGCGTGCGCTCGATCTCGTGCCGGTGTCCGAATTCCAGCTGACCAGCGACACCATTCGCCGATTCCGGCAGGGCTATGTCGCCGAGTTCGGCGCCGCGACGAGCGGGGACCTCCTGTATGAGGCGGTGAGCGAAGGACGCCGCTATCCCGGCATGGAGCATTGGCTTCCGCTGTTCCACGACCGGCTCAACACATTGTTCGACTATGTGCCGGACGCGCCCATCGCGATCGAGCCGCTGGCCGAAGAGGCGGCGCATGAGCGCTTCTCCCAGGTGTCCGACTATTACGAGGCGCGCCGGCAGGCGCTCGCGATGGACGGCGGAGGGACGCCCTACAAGCCGCTGCCGCCGGATCGGCTCTACCTCGGCGAGAGCGAATGGCGGGACCGGCTCGATGCGACCGCGCTCATTCGCCTGTCCCCGTTCGCCAGCACCGATACAGCCACCGCGATCGATGCGGGCACGCGCGCGGGCCGCAACTTCGCCGCCGAGCGCGCGCAGGCGGACGCCAGCGTATTCGAGTCGGTGCGGGCGCATGTCGAGGCGCTGCAATCGGCCGGCAAGCGGGTCGTGATCGCGCTGTGGAGCGAAGGCGCCCGCGAGCGCATGAGCCACGTATTGGCCGATCACCGGCTCCTCAATCTGCGCAACGTGACGAGCTGGCCGGAGGCGCTCGCGCGGCCGAAGCCCGAAGTCGCGCTTGCCGTGCTCGGGCTCGAAGCAGGCTTCGAGACGGCCGATATCGCCGTTATCGGCGAGCAGGACATTCTCGGCGACCGGCTGGTGCGACCGCGCCGCGCCGCCAAGCGGGCGGAGAATTTCCTGACCGAGCTCACCAGCCTCTCGGCCGGTGACCTCGTCGTGCATGTCGACCATGGCATCGGTCGCTTCATCGGGCTGAAGACGATCGAGGCCGCGGGCGCGCCCCACGACTGTCTGGAGATTCACTACGCCGGCAAGGACAAGCTGTTTCTGCCGGTGGAGAACATCGAGCTTCTGTCGCGCTACGGCTCGGAGGAGACGGCGGTCGAGCTGGACCGGCTCGGCGGGGCCGGCTGGCAGACGCGCAAGGCGCGCATGAAGAGCCGCATCCGCGAGATCGCGGGCGAGCTGATCAAGGTCGCGGCGCAGCGCGCGCTGCGCGAAGCCCCACGGCTTGCGGTCGGGCAGGGGGTCTACGACGAGTTCTGCGCCGGCTTTCCTTATGACGAGACCGACGACCAGCGCGGCGCGATCGATGCGACCTTGGACGATCTGTCCACCGGCCGTCCGATGGACCGGCTGATCTGCGGCGACGTCGGCTTCGGCAAAACCGAAGTCGCGCTACGCGCGGCGCTCGCCGCCGTGATGAACGGCAAGCAGGTCGCCGTCGTCGTGCCGACCACGCTGCTCGCGCGTCAGCACACGAAGACGTTCACCGATCGCTTCCGCGGCTTCCCCGTGCATATCGCGCAAGCCTCGCGCCTGATCGCCGCGCCGCAGCTTGCGAAGACGAAGAAGGCTATGGCCGATGGGTCGATCGACATCGTCATCGGCACCCATGCGCTGCTCGGCAAGTCGATCAAGTTTCGCGACCTCGGCCTCGTCATCGTCGACGAGGAGCAGCATTTCGGCGTCGCGCACAAGGAGCGGCTGAAGGCGCTGCGCGCCGAGGTGCATGTGCTGACGCTGACCGCGACGCCGATCCCGCGCACGCTGCAGCTTGCGCTGACCGGCGTACGCGAACTCTCGATCATCGCGACGCCGCCGGTCGACCGGCTCGCGGTGCGCACTTTCGTCAGCCCGTTCGACCCGCTGATCGTGCGCGAAGCCCTTCTGCGCGAGCGCTATCGCGGCGGCCAGGCCTTCTATGTGTGTCCGCGCATCGAGGACCTCGCCGAAGCCAAGGAGTTCCTCGACACCCAGGTGCCGGAGGCGCGCGTCGCCGTCGCGCACGGGCAGATGCCAGCGGGCGTGCTGGAGGACGTGATGTCGGCCTTCTACGACGGCAAGTACGACGTGCTGCTCTCCACCACGATCATCGAATCCGGCCTCGACATCCCCACCGCCAACACGCTGATCGTGCACCGCGCCGACATGTTCGGGCTTGCCCAGCTTTACCAGTTGCGCGGGCGGGTCGGGCGCTCGAAGACGCGCGCCTATGCGCTGTTCACCGTTCCCGCCGGGCGAAAGATCACGCCGCAGGCCGAGCGCCGGCTGAAGGCGTTGCAGTCGCTCGACACCCTCGGCGCCGGCTTCCAGCTCGCCTCGCACGATCTCGACATTCGCGGCGCCGGCAACCTGCTGGGCGAAGAGCAGTCCGGTCATATCAAGGAGGTCGGCTTCGAGCTGTATCAGCAGATGCTGGAAGAGGCGGTGGCCAGTCTCAAGGCGGGCGTCGCGGAGCCGGTCGTGAGCGACCGCTGGTCGCCGCAAATTACCATCGGCATGGCGGTGCTGATCCCGGAAGACTACGTCGCCGATCTGTCAGTGCGGCTTGCGCTCTATCGCCGCCTCGCCGATCTCGAGGACGAGCGCGACATCGACGCGTTCGCGGCCGAGCTGGTCGACCGCTTCGGCCCGCTGCCGGAGGAAGCGCGGCATCTGCTCGACACCGTGGTGCTGAAGGGCCTGTGCCGGCGCGGCAATGTGGCGAAGATCGAGGCGGGGCCGAAGGGCGCGGTGCTCTCGTTCCGCGACGACGCCTTCGCCAATCCGGAGGGGCTCATTGCCTATATCCGCGACCAGGGGCCGGCCGCGCGCGTGCGCCCCGACATGAAGGTGGTGTTCTTCGAGGATTGGCCGCGCCCCGAACAGCGCCTCAAGGGCGCAACCGCCATCCTGCGCCGGCTCGTCGCGATCGCCGAGCGGGCGAAGGCGGCGTAGTGCTGCCCCTCACACCAGATGCACGGCGTGCGGGGCGAACAGGCCGATGCCCATCAGCGCAAGACCACCGAGGCTGAGCGCGCCGGCGGCGAACGCGAGCGCCATCATGCCGGTGATGACCGAGGCCGACGCGAGCACGATGCCGACCTGAAAGGCGGCCGAGGCGAGCTCGAAATGGTGGTACTTCGCCATATTGGTGTCGCGGCTGTGCTCGGCCTCCTGCGCGCGCGCGCTCAGCTGCTTGCGGCCCTCGCCGGTCTCCGGCTCGTCGTCATAGCGCGCAGCTGTTTTCCGCCAGACCTCGATCTGCTTCATCATGGCGGCTTTCGCCGCGGCGTCGGCGGTCGCCTCGGCCTCGATCGACAGGGCCTCGGCCGCCGTGCGCACGGCGGTCATGCGGATCGTTTTCGCCTGGAAGAAGGCCCACAGGTTCGAAGCCTCGACATTGTCGCTGATCGCCGAGGTCTGCGCGCTCTTGCCGAACGTCTCGGAGATCGCCAGAAACAGGGCGATCACAGCGATCAACAGCGCGATCTGCTTGTTGTGTCCGGCCGCATGCTCGACATGCTCGGCATGTTCCAGCTTCTCGTGCGCGCCGCCCATTTTCACCTGCCTGAGATCGGATAATCGGCGAACGAATAGCGCAGCGTTTGCCGCGCGCAAGGGACTTTCTGCGGTCTGTAGCACGCCATGAGCCGTGAGGGGAGGCGGTTGCCGATGATCAGCGCAGCGTCTTCGAACGGCGCAGCGCATAACCGTGGAAATGATCGATCTCGTACACGCTGTCGCACACCGCGCCGCAGCGGCTGCTCGCTTCGGTGACCCGGATGGCGAGCGAGGCGCCGTCCGGCTTCGCCTGCTCGCGGTAGAGCGCGACATGGTGTTCGGGCAGCAGCAGCGCGTCGCCGAGGCGCATGCGGTCGAGCGTGGGAACGCGCTCCGTCACCTCGGCGAGCGCGGACGTACCGATATGCCGGCCTAGTCCCCATACATTGGCGACGAAGCCGGAGCAATCGACGCCGGCGGTGACCCGGCGTGGTGCGTCATAGGACCAGAACGTGCCGCCGATATTGCCGGCGATGTATCCTTGCCGGATCTTCTGATCGAAGCGCGCGAGCGAATCCGCTCCGCCCCAATCGTAGGGCACGCCCGTCATGGTCGCTGGACGCGGCCGTCTGGTCTGTTCGGGCGGAAGGACGAAGCGGTCGGGCCGGCGGCAGGCGATCGGGAGCCCGGCGACGATCATCGTCTCGCAGGGATTGCGCAGGTTGGCGTCGCTCAGGGTCCACCGATGATCGCGATAGGCATTCATTTCCGCGCGCATGCTTGACCGCGTCAGGCGCGCGCGGCCTTCCGGGGCGGTTTTCGCCACCGGCCGCTCCTCGTCGCCGGGGTCGAGAATGGCGGTGTCGGACGGTTCGATGAGCGGAAACATGACGGAAATCGGCGGCGGCGATGCCCAATGCCGCGGGCGTCCGCCAGTCCTTTGCAGCTTTGTCAGATATGGCGACGGCGTCTGGAAGGGCAGCCGGTAGATCTTGAACGGGCCCGACGTTTCGGACGAGACGAGGCTCGCGAGCAGCGCGATCGTCCCGTCGGGCATGATCGTCGCATAGTCGAAACCGATCCGGGACATTGCGGCGACCGGCAGTGGCGCGATCCCGGAGAGGCGTCGGTCCTTCTCGAAGCGGCCCACATAGACGTCGACTTTGATTCGCTGCTCGTCCGCCTGATCGGACGGCGGTTCGCTCAGGTAGTATTCCTTCCAAAGCACGTAACGCCGGCCGTCGCCGATGCGCTCCAATTCGCGTGCGGAGGCGAGGTAATAGGGACCGACGGCGCGGATCGGCAGTGCGCGTTCGCCGCGGAAAGCTTTCAACGTGAGGCCCGATCGCGTGCGGACGACGGGCGGGATGCGATACGCCGCATCCTTGGCGTCATGCGCGACGGCTGTGAACGCGCGCGGCCAATCGGACTCGTCACGGCCGACGTCGATGCGCTGCTTCCCGTCTTCCGAAATGATCGCGACGCTCGCGGGCTGCCGCACGAGCCGCCAGGGGCGAAAGCCGGCGGGCATGAGCGCAGTCTTCGCGGCGACGCCTTGGGTGTCTCGATAGGCGGAGATTGCGCCCTCGAGCGGATCGACCACCGCCACCACATTGTCGTGCAGGTGAAAGATGTGACTGGGGCCGGCGCCGTCCCGGTCCTTGCGAATCTCGATCTCGGTAAAACCCGAAGCGAAGCATCGAGGAGCGGCAAGCAAATATGCAGCAAGCAACGCGCACAGGGCCAGCGCCAATCCAGGCCATGGCGCGCCGATGCGCCTGAAAAGGAGTTGGCTAAGCGTTGGCACGGTCATCCTTGCTCTGCGGAGCGGCGTTCGCCCGACGCGCGGGCTCTTGACGGTAACCTGTAGCGACCGGTTCCTGATATTGGCGACCTGTTTGTCGTTAAAGTGGCGTGCTCGCGGCGCCACGCCGCGGGCCGCTTCCCGAAAATCCCAGGGATACGGTCGTCGCCAGTTGCTTAAATCATCGCACTAGCAGTCATGATGGCACGGAAACGTGCTGCGAAGAATCGCCTGCCGTGGATCTGAACATCCTGGCTTACGCGATGTTAGGCCTCTCTCTGCTGGCATCCGCAGTGAAGATGGGCAAGGGCGGTGAAGGGGGCACGTACCAAGTAGTTACTCCGAGGCGGCGCGCTTACTCCACGGTCGCAGCGACGGGCGCGGGCACGAGTGCGACCATGTAGTCGGCAATGTCGCGCGCGACCTCCGGGTCGCGCTTGAGTTCGGTCAGCGCGCGCGGCCTCGGAAGCGCCAAGCCCTCTTCGGCGAGCGATTCTGCATAAAGGGCGATCGCCTCCGGCGCATTGCGCAGCGCCTTGTCGAGATCATCGCCCGCGGAAAAGCAGCCGGGCAGGTCGGGAAACCACACTCCAACCGCGGTGTCGGTTGCTGACTCTTCAACGATGGCGATGTAATGGGGCATGGGCACCCCCGTAGCCCGGATGAAGCGAAGCGCAATCCGGGAAACGATTTAAGTACGCCTTGATGGGTCCGCTTCCCCGCATTCCGCTGTGCTTCATGCGGTCTACGCTTGCTTGCTGGAGCTAGACATATAACTTATGTTGTGGATTGGGTGCAGTTGCTCATGGGAGGGTTTCAATGACAACGTTATCGATCACAGCGGAAAATCTGAGCGAATTCGAAGGAAAGCGCATCAGTAAGTTAGGTGACACTGCCATCTTTCTGATTTTAGACGGACAGCGGCATCTAGTTCCGAATCCTACAACTGCCAATAACCTGTTCGGACCCACGGATACTGTGGACGAAGTGCTCGACCTCGATACCGTTCCTCCTGGCGATCAGCTGACGAACGGCGCGATACTCGCAAGCGCACATAATGATCCAAAGGTCTATTTCGTATCGAACAACTGCAAGCGGCACGTAGTTTCCTCGGCGGCAATGTCGAAGTATGGTTTTGATGGAGTTATCAGGGATGTTGAAAAAATCTTACTCGATTTTATCCAGACCGGGACCCCGATTACTTAAATGGCCGTGTTGCACGGCCTAGGGCGTGTCCTCAATTAGCGAATTCCCAAATCGGGGTCGCGATGATTCCTGGAGGGTCAGTCTGATTCGGAGGGCTGACCCATGCGCCGCTACGGGCTGCGGGATGACCAGTGGGATCGCATTAAGGAGCTGCTTCCAGGTCGAGAAGGCCACGTTGGCGTAACCGCGAAGGATAATCGGCGGTTCGTTGAAGCGGTTCTCTACCGCTATCGCGCGGGCATCCCGTGGCGAGACTTGCCAGAGCGGTTCGGTGATTGGAAACAGGTGCATACCCGTCACACGCGGTGGGCGCAAAGTGGCGTCTGGGAGAGGGTTTTCAAAGCGCTGGCGGCCGATGCGGACAACGAATACGCCATGATTGATAGCACCATCGTGCGCGCTCACCAGCACAGCGCCGGTGCGCTCAAAAAAACCGTCAAGGCGAGGAAGCGATCGGGCGCAGTCGAGGCGGGTTGAGCACCAAGATCCACGCCATGGTCGATGCGCTCGGCAATCCGCTCGCCTTCCTGCTCACGCCTGGCCAAGCTCACGACCTCGAGGGTGCCGACGCTTTCCTCCCACAAATGCAGGCTGACACGCTGCTCGCCGACAAGGCCTTTGATGCCGATAAGCGGGTCATCGAGCCTCTCCTCCAGGTCGGCAAGACGCCGGTGATCCCTTCAATGCCTGGCCGCAAGCAGCCGCGTCCCTACGACCGTGACCTCTTCGTCGCACGCCACCTCATCGAGAACTTCTTCTGTAAGCTGAAGCAGTTCCGCGCCATCGCCACGCGATACGACAAGCGCGCGACGAACTTCCTTGCAGGCGTTTACGCCGCTGCGATATCCATCTGGCTCAATTGAGGACACGCCCTAGTCTAGGCCAGAAATGGTATCACACCCTCGTCACAAAGCTATCCACCACGCGTTTTTCGCCGGCTTTGTCGAACTGGATGGTGAGCTTGTTGCCGTCGACGGCGACCACTTCGCCATTGCCGAATTTCTGGTGAAAGACGCGGTCGCCGCGGCGGAACGGCGAGGCCGTGCCGGTCGAGCGCGCCACCAGCTCGCCTTCGATGGTGAGCGGCGGACGCCCCCTCCCTGACCCTCCCCCGCGCGCGGGGGAGGGGATACCTTGGTGCGGGCTGCCTTGCCCGAAATTATCCTGGTCCCCGCCTGGCCCGAAATTACTGCCCTCCCGGCCGCTTGCGGCGGCCCACCTCCCCCTCAAGGGGGGAGGTGGTTCAGATTGCGATGGTGCGGGATCCCGCCTCTCTCCTGGTTCGGATTGCGATGTTGCCGAGTCCCACCTCTCCCCAGCGGGGAGAGGTCGGCGCGCAGAAGGCGCGCCGGGCGAGGGGGATCGCCCCTCGCCGGCCTGTTTCCCCTCACCCGACCTCCCCCCGATCAAGTCGGGGGTCGGCCGACCTCTCCCCGCCGGGGAGAGGCGATCAGAGGCGGCGTCGCCTTGATCTCGCTGGAAACGACGAGAGCGGGAACTCAATTCGCTCGAACTCCTCGCCGAACTCGCGCTGCGACCCCTCTTCGAAACCGCCACGTCTCCGGCTACCGAAGCTGCCGGCTCCACCACCGCCGTATCCACCTCCGCCGCGTTGTCCGCCTCCTCCGTCATTTCCGCCGGACCCGCCAGAGTCGCCTCCCTCGCGGTTTCGCTGCGCTCTGCGCCAGCCGGGGGTGCCGTAGTTAGAGGCGAAGGTCTGCATCGTATCGAAGCGCGAGCCGTAATGGCCGTAGCCGCCGAACCCGCCGAAGCCCTTGGCTTCCGCCACTTCGACATGGGCCTCCGGCAGTTCGTCGATGAAGCGCGACGGCAGGCTCGACGACCAGCTCCCGTGGATGCGCCGGTTGGCGACGAAGGAGATGCGCGCCCGCTTGCGCGCGCGCGTCAGCCCGACATGGGCGAGGCGGCGCTCCTCCTCGAGCCCGGCGCGGCCGTTCTCGTCGAGCGACCGTTGGTGCGGCAGCAACCCTTCCTCCCAGCCGGGCAGGAAGACGGTGTCGAACTCCAAACCCTTGGCCTGGTGCAGCGTCATAATGGACACGGCCTCGACCTCTTCGCCGCGGTCGGCGTCCATCACGAGCGAGACGTGTTCGAGAAAGCCCTGCAGGTTTTCGAACTCCTCCATGGAGCGGATCAGCTCCTTCAAGTTCTCCAGCCGGCCGGCGGCGTCGGCGGACCGGTCCTTCTGCCACATCTCGGTGTAGCCGGACTCGTCGAGCACGATCTCGGCAAGCTCGGTATGCGGGAGCGCGTCGCGCTGGCCGCGCCAGCGGTCGAACGACGCGACGAGGTCGCGCAGCGCCTGGCGCGGTTTTGCCTTGAGTTCCTCGGTCCCGACGATCAGGCGCGCGGCCTCCATCAGCGGAACGCCGCGCGCGCGGGCGAGATCGTGCAGCGTCTGCAAGGTGGCGTCGCCCAGCCCGCGCTTGGGCACATTGACGATGCGCTCGAAGGCAAGGTCGTCGGCCGCCTGGTTGACGAGGCGCAGGTAGGCGAGGGCGTCGCGAATTTCCGCGCGCTCATAAAAACGCGGGCCGCCGATCACGCGATAGGGCAGGCCGAGCGTGACGAAACGGTCCTCGAACTCGCGCATCTGGAACGAGGCGCGCACCAGGATCGCCATCTCGTCGAGCTTTTCGCCCTGGCGCTGGAGCTGCTCGATCTCCTCGCCGATCGTGCGCGCTTCCTCCTCGGAGTCCCAGGCGGAGGCGACCACGACCTTGTCGCCCGCCGCGCCTTCCGAACGGAGCGTTTTGCCGAGCCGGCCTTCGTTGTGGGCGATGAGATGCGAGGCGGCGCCGAGAATATGCCCGGTGGAGCGGTAATTCCGTTCGAGCCGGATCACCTTGGCGCCGGGAAAGTCGTGCTCGAAGCGCAGGATGTTGTCGACCTCCGCGCCCCGCCAGCCGTAGATCGACTGGTCGTCGTCGCCGACGCAGCAGATGTTTTTCTGCTCCTCTTTTGCTGCTCTCTGCTTCGTCGCCGGCACGCCGCCACCCTCTCCCCTTGCGGGAGAGGGTGCCCGAGCGTCGTCAGACGCGAGGGTGGGTGAGGGGTCCGAGCGCCCACGAGGAAAGCACCCCTCACCCGGCTCGGACCTCTGGTCCTCGCCACCCTCTCCCCCTGGGGGAGAGGGTTCGTTAGGAGATACTACCTCGTCATCACCGGGCCGCGCCGCAGGCGCGTGACCCGGTGATCCATCTTCATCGACAGGCAGCATGGATTGCCGGGTCAAGCCCGGCAATGACGATGAAGGGGCGGACGTGCGCTGGCCCAAGAGCCGCAGCCAGAGATATTGCGCGACATTGGTGTCCTGGTACTCGTCCACCAGGATGTATTTGAACCGCGTCTGATATTGCCGCAGCACTTCCGGGTGGGCGCGGAACAGCCGGATCGTCTCCAGCAGGAGGTCGCCGAAATCGGCGGCGTTGAGCGTCTTCAGCCGCGCCTGATAAGCGACATAGAGCTTTTGTCCGGCGCCGTCGGCGAAAGCGGCGGCTTGGCCCGCCGGCGCCTGCTCCGGGGCAAGACCGCGGTTCTTCCAACCGTCGATCAGGGAGGCGAGCACGCGCGCGGGCCAGCGCTTCTCGTCGATGTTCTCGGCCGCAAGAAGCTGCTTGAGCAGCCTGATCTGGTCGTCGGTGTCGAGAATGGTGAAGTCGGGCTTGAGCCCGACCAGCTCGGCGTGGCGGCGCAGGAGCTTTGCCCCGATCGAGTGAAAGGTGCCGAGCCACGGCATGCCTTCGACGACCTCGCCGACCATATGGCCGACGCGCGCCTTCATCTCCCGCGCCGCCTTGTTTGTGAAGGTGACCGCGAGAATGTCCGAAGCGCGCGCCCGCCCGGTCGCGAGGATGTGGGCGATGCGCGCGGTCAGCACGCGCGTCTTGCCGGTGCCGGCCCCCGCAAGCACCAGCACCGGGCCTTCCAGGGTCTCGACCGCCTCGCACTGCTCCGGATTCAATCCTTCGAGATAGGGTGCGCGGTGCGCACCGCGCGCCCGCGCCGCAATGCCGCCCGCGGCGGGCGGCGGCGGTGCAGGGTCGAAGGGTTGCGACGGACGCTTGCTCGGCTCGGCCATTCCGGCTCCTAGTTCGCCCGCACAGGACCGGTCAGCATGCGCCTGCGATCAAGCGAATCGAATTGCCCTCAAGATGGCATTCGGCGGGCCGCCTGGGGAGGGGCTTCGGATCGGAGGAGCGCGCGCGGGTTCAGCTCCGCTCGGGCATTTCGATCCGCCGGCCGGCCGCCTCCGGGATTGGAAGGAGGGCGTGCGAGGCGCGCATGTCGGCGAGGCGGGAGGCGACCAGCGGCGGCGCAGGCGTCGTTTTCTTGCTTCCCATGTCGACATGCAGGGCCACGCTCTCCAGCGTCGCCGCCATCCAGCCTTCGGACGCGTGGAACAGCTGCTCGAAATAATGCATGCGTTTGAGGTCGTAGCCGAGAAGCTGGATCGTAACGCGGACCCGGTCGCCGGCGCGCAACTCACGCAAGTAGCGGATGTGGGCTTCCGCCGTATAGTAGGACCGGCGTTCGCGTTTCACATAGGCGGGATCGGCGCCGATCAGGTGCAGGACTTCGTCGACGGCGCGGTCGAACAGGACATGGTAATAAGCCATATTGAGATGGCCGTTGTAATCGATCCACTCCGGCTCGACCCGCATCACGGACGAGACGAAAGGCGCGAAGAACAGCGGTTTGAATTCGAGCAAATCCATCGAGACCGTCATGAGCCGAGTATGCCAGCATTGTGCCACAAAGTCGAAGTGCGGCCTCGGGGCCCGCAATGCCGCGCTGCAAAATGACATGGGGGCGAGGCCGGCATGACACAGCTTGATGTACGGCGGTCTCCCACGCTGGTTTCGCGCTGCAGCGCCGAAGCGGTCAGAGCGTCGATCGCCGCGCTCAACGCGACGTTCGGCAATCGGGTCGTCACCTCGCGCAGCGTGTGCGAGCAGCACGGGCATACGACCACCTGGATCGAGAACGAGCCGCCGGACGCCGTGGTCTTTCCACGTTCGACCGAAGATGTGCAAGAGATTGTTCGCATTTGCGCGAGGCATGGCGTGCCGGTCATTCCCTTCGGCGCCGGCACCTCGCTCGAGGGCCATGTCAATGCGCCCTATGGCGGCGTATCGATCGATATCCGCGACATGAACCGTCTCCTCGCGGTGCACGCCGACGACCTCGATTGCGTGATCGAGCCCGGCATCACGCGCAAGCAGCTCAACGTGTTCTTGCGCGACCAGGGACTGTTCTTTCCGCTCGATCCAGGCGCCGACGCCTCGCTCGGAGGCATGGCCGCGACGCGCGCCTCCGGCACCAATGCGGTGCGTTACGGCACGATGAAGGATTGCGTGCTCGGGCTCAAGGCTGTGCTCGCGAACGGCGAAGTGCTCACGACCGGACGGCGCGCGAAAAAATCCTCCGCCGGCTACGACCTCACCCATCTGTTCATCGGGTCCGAGGGCACCCTCGGCGTGATCACCGAGTTGACGCTGAAGCTGCACGGCATCCCGGAGGCGATCGCCGGCGGCGTGTGTCCGTTTCCGAGCGTCGAGGCCGCCTGCAACGCCGTGATCGCGACGATACAGACCGGCCTTCCGGTGGCTCGCATCGAGCTTCTCGATCAACTGCAGGTGAAGGCGGTGAATGCCTATTCGAAACTCGCCTTGCCGGAAACACCGATGCTGTTCGTCGAGTTTCACGGCACCGAAGCCGGCGTCGCCGAGCAGTCGCAGCGCTTCGGCGAGATCGCGACGGAGTTCGGCGGAGGCCCGTTCGACTGGGCGACGCGGCCGGAGGATCGCACGCGACTCTGGCAGGCGCGGCACGACGCCTATTGGGCGGCGGTAGCGCTGCGCCCGGGCGCGAAGGTTTTCGTCAGCGATGTCTGCGTGCCGATTTCGCGCCTTGCCGAATGCATCGTCGCGACCCAGGCGGATCTCGCCGAGAGCCGGCTCGTCTCCCCCATTGTCGGCCACGTCGGCGACGGCAATTTCCACCTCTGCCTGTTGATCGACATGGACGACGCCAGCGAAATTACCCGGGCGGAAGCGCTGCTCGAGCGTCTGATCGAGCGCGCCCTCGCGATGGATGGAACCTGCACCGGCGAGCACGGCGTCGGGCAGGGCAAAATGAAGTATCTCAAAGGCGAACTCGGCCCGACGGCGCTTGCCGCCATGAGCGCGATCAAGCAGGCGCTCGATCCGCAGGGCATCATGAATCCCGGCAAGATCGTTGCTTGTCTGTGATGCCGATCGGAAACTATAGCCGGAACCGATTCGCGGCCGGTGGCGCGCGACCGCCCCCGCTTGGCCGGCCGACTCGCGAATAGGCGGAGCGTCCCACGGGAAATCCGTTCGGAGCGTACGCGTGCAGACGACGTTACTCGGATTGGCGGTGGCCCTGATCTTGGCGCTGGTCGCGGCGCTGGTGGGGCCGCATTTCGTCGATTGGAACCGATATCGCAGCGATTTCGAAACCGAAGCGAGCCGGCTTGTGGGCGCGCCGGTGCGCATCTCCGGGCCGATCGAGGCGCGACTCCTGCCCGTCCCGTCGCTTGCCTTGCACAGCGTTGAGATTTCGGCCGGAGAGAGCGCTGTCTCCGCCCGTGCGCTTCAGTTCGAACTTGCGCTCGGCCCGCTGATGCGCAGGCAATGGCGGGTGAATGAGCTGACGGTCAGCGAGCCGCGCTTTCGCATCGCGCTCGACTCTGCGGGCAATCTTAAAGGACCTCCCGTCAAGGCCGAGATCGAGTTTGATCGGCTCAGCATCGACAAGCTTGTGATCGAAGGCGGGCGTGTCGTGCTTGCCGACGAGTCGACCCACTCGGCTTTGAACCTGAACGATTTCTCTTTCGAAGGCGAGATGCGATCGCTCACCGGACCGCTCCGGGGGGAGGGCTTTTTTATCGCGTCCGATGGCCCATATCGTTTCCGAGTTTCCTCCGGACGCTACAATGACGGCGGCGTGAAACTGCGTCTGAGCCTTGAGGGGGTGGAGCGTCCGTTATTGGCAGACGCCGATGGCGTTTTGCAGTTTGATGACAGCCTCCCTCGTTTCGAGGGAGCGATCACCTTGGCGCGGCCCGCCGGCGCAGTACTTCCCAGCGGGCGGATGCTCGCGCGCGAGCCGTGGCGGTTGACCATGCAGGCAAGAGTCGATCCCCGCCGCGCGCTCGCCGAGCAGATCGAGTTCCAATATGGGCCGGAAGACCGTTCGTTGCGCCTGGCGGGAAAGGCGGACGTCGTGCTGGGAGAGCATGGACATTTCAAAGCGTCGTTGACCGGACGCCAGATCGATCTCGACAGATTGACCGGCGCTTCGGAAACGGGGCGGCGCGCGCCGGCGGCCTCCATCATCGCGGCGACGCGAGCGTCGTTCGAAGCAACCCGCGTCCCCATGCGCGGACAGGTCGATCTCGATATCGACGCGGTGACGATCGGCGGCGCGGCTGTGCAGAGCTTGCGCGGGACGGTTGGCGTCGACCGCGACCAGTGGGACATCGAGACGATAGAGTTTCGAGCGCCGGGCCTGACGCAAGTGCGTATGAGCGGCCGCCTCGAGTTCGAGCGCGAAGGGCCTCGAATTCGCCGGCCTCGCGAGCATCGATTCGGCCGATCCTAGAGCCTTGTGGTCGTTCGTCGAGGACGCGGGTGACATGCCCCGCGGTGCTCCGGTCGCTCCGCTGCAGGCGAGCGGCGATCTCGTTATCGGCGACCAAGGCATCGTCATTGATCGTCTGCGAGCGGAGATCGATCACAGGCGGATCGAAGGTCGCGTCGCTTATGCGCCGACCGGGGCCGGCGGCCCCGCCCGGTTCGACGCCGTACTGCGCGCCGACGACATCGACCTCGACCGCGTGATTGCAATCGCGAGCAGTGCGTTCGCCGGCACGAAGTTGGAAAGGCCGCATAATGTTTCGCTTGCGATCTCGGCCGGCAAGCTCTCCTACGCCGACATCCAGGCAAGCCAAGTCGAGGCGAGGCTGAAGCTCGATGCAAGCGGCCTGACGCTCGAACGTTTCTCCGTCGCCGATCTGCAGGGGGCCAATGTCAAAGCAAGCGGATTGATCGATGTTTCGTCATCCTCGCCGCACGGCGCCGTATCGCTCGCGCTCAATGCGACGCGTGCGGAGGGATTGATTGGCATTGCCGGACGGTTTGCCCCGGATGCGGCGGCGGAGATCAGGCGCTACGGGAGCCAGCTCGCTCCGGTCGAATTGCGGGTCCGGCTCGAAATGGGTCCGGCCCAACCGGCGCCGCCGAGTTCCGGCCGCGGCGCGCAGGCGAGCGACGCGAGGCTGACGATCAACGGCAAATTCGGCGCGGTACGGATTAACCTGGCGGCCGGCGGAACCGGCAATGTCGCCGCATTGGCTTCGACCAAAGTGAGGATCGACGGGTCGATCGAGGCCGACGATGGCAAGGTGCTGGCGGCGCTGGTCGGTTTCGACCGCATAGCGGCGATCGAGGCTCGTCCCGCGCAGATTTCCCTTGGCGGGAATGGACCGCTCGACGGCGACGTGGCCTTTGATCTGCGCCTCGCGGCGGGCGGGCTTTCGGCCTCCGCGAACGGCGCGGCGCGCCAGGACAAAGGCGAATGGAATGGCCGCGCCAACCTGTCGCTCTCGGCCGCAGATGCAAGAGTGCTGCTGAATGCAAGTGCGCCCGCGGCGCTGCCGCTTTCAGTCGAGAGCCGGCTCGCGTTCGCCGGCCGTGCGCTTATCTTTGACGACGTCAAGAGCAGGGTGGCCGGCTCGGCGGTCGACGGGAAGATCAGTCTGCGGCTTGGTTCGCCGCTTGGCGTCGACGGGCGCGTTCGGGTGACGGATCTCGACGCCGGAAAGGTCATTGCGGCCTTGATCGGCGTTCCCCGCCGCGCCGCGCCGCGCGAAGAAGACCTTGGCTGGTCGGCCGAGCCATTTGTCCGGCCGTTGTTCGACAATGTCGAAGGCGCCATCAGTTTCCAGGCGGCGCGCGCCGGTCTTCTGTCCGGCCTCGCCGTCAACAACCTCAAAGGGCGCGCGCGCTTCGACGGCACTTCCCTTGCCCTCGACGAGGTGAGCGGCAGCCTCGCAGGCGGCGCGTTCACTGCGAACGCCGCGTTTCGCACCAATCCCGAGGGACTGTCGGCGCGCGCGCGTCTCGGGCTCGTCAAGGGCGACCTCGCTCAGTTCACCTTCGGCCGCAACAAGCCTCCCGCCAGCGGGGGCGTCTCCGTCGTATCCGAGATCGACGGCAGCGGACGGAGTCCTGCCGCGCTGCTCGGGGCGCTTGCCGGAAACGCAGCCGTGACGCTCGAGAAGGTGGAAATTCCCGGCCTCGACCCGAAGGCGATCGAGGCGGCCATCCAGGCGGCCGATCGCGGCTTGGCCCCGGACAGGCTCTCTGCCTATCTCGGAACGGCCCTCGACGCGGGCAGGCTCACAGTTCCCATGGCTACGGCTGCGCTCGCAATATCGGACGGGCGGGTTGCTCTCGTTCCAATCGCGGTGAACGCGGACGGGGTGGACCTCAAATTTTCCGGGACGCTCAACCTCGTCGACGACAATCTGAACGCCCGCGTGACGCTTTCCGGCTCACCCCGCGAAGACATGAAGGCACGCCGGCCGGAAGTGTCCATTTTGCTGAACGGCTCATTGCCGACGGCGATCCGTGAAATCGACACCGCCGATCTCATCAGCTTTGTCATGTTGCGGGCGGTCGAACGGGAATCAAAGCGCGTCGAGGCGGCGGAGCGGGAGGCAAAAAAACGGCGTGAGGAGGCCGCCGCCGCCGAACGCGCACGTGCAGCGCGAGACCCGGTCGCGCCGACACCCGATCCCGACCAGGCTGTGCGTGGACGGCAACGAGCGACCGGGACGGTTTCCGGCGCGACAGGGCCGGCCGGCTCCGAGCGCGCTCCCGACCTGCCGCCGGCCATCGACGTCAAGCCGCGTCCGGCAAAACCGGCAGCGGCTGCTCCAGCAGCCAAGCCGCCACCGCCGCCGTCCAATCGATCGTTATGGGATTTTTTCGGCCGCCCGTGATGTGGCCCGCATCACGCAAGCGATGGTTTCAGCCAACGCGCAAGGCCGGTTGGCCGATGCTTTCGTTGAGCCCTTCACGACTCGCCGTAGGGGGGAGGCTGCCGTGGTTCGAGCGATAATGATCGAGCACAAAGAGGCGGATGGCCGATGAAAGGTTTCCGTGCTGGCGGTCCGAATCGATGCCCGAAACGAGGTCCGACAACGTCATATTGCGACTGACGGCTATTTCTTTCAGACCCTTCCAGAACGCATCTTCTAGGCTCACGCTTGTCTTGTGGCTGGCGATCACGATCGAGCGCTTCACGACTGGCGACTTCATAATCGTCTCCCGTTTTCGGCGCGGCGTCGGTGAAAATCGCGGTGGGTCAGATACTTGACCAGCGGCCGCTTCGTTCAGCCTTCGACGTTCCTTAAAGCAGAACCCGTTTCCCGCCAGCGCGTTCCGCACGTCCTCGCGTTTTGGTGCGTTTTGCAGCGGCGAGCGCGAATCCAATGGTCGATCAACCTGGCCGTGTCATCGCGTGGGGACGGACGAGATGGTCGAACTCCTCCGCGGTCACATGGCCGAGCCGGACCGCTTCCTCGCGCAGCGTCGTGCCTCTGGCGTGCGCCGCCTTGGCGATTTCCGCAGCCTTCTCATAGCCGACCTTCGGGGCGAGCGCCGTTACCAGCATGAGCGACTGCCGCATCAGGCTTGCGATCCGCTCTTCGTTGGGGCGAATGCCGACGATGCAGTTGTCAGTAAAGGAGCGCGCCGCGTCGGCGAGCAGCCGCACCGATTGGAGGAAAGCAAACGCAATCACCGGCTTGAACACGTTGAGTTCGAAATGGCCCTGACTCGCCGCGACCGTGATGGTGGTTTCATTGCCGAACACGCGGGCGCAAACCATGGTGAGCGCTTCGCTCTGGGTAGGGTTGACCTTGCCGGGCATGATTGAGGAGCCCGGCTCATTCTCAGGCAGGATGATCTCGCCGAAACCGGAGCGCGGACCGCTCGCCAAGAGGCGGATATCGTTCGCAATCTTGAACAGGGCCGACGCGAGCGCGGCGAGCGCGCCATGCACGAACACGAAGGCGTCGTGCGCAGCGAGCGCCTCGAACTTGTTCGCGGCGCTCACGAATGGGCGGCCGGTCAACGCCGCCATGCCCGCGGCAAACCGTTCGGCAAATTCGGGCGGCGCGTTGAGTCCCGTGCCGACCGCAGTGCCGCCCTGGGCGAGGGGGTGAAGATGCCGCACCGCCTCTTCGATGCGGGCGAGGGCAGAGCCGACCTGCGCGGCATAGCCGGAGAACTCCTGGCCGAGGGTGAGGGGGACGGCATCCTGCAAATGAGTCCGCCCGATCTTCACAATTGGCTCGAATTCATCGCTCTTAGCGCTTAAAGCTACACGTAAATCTATCAGCGAAGGGATGAGCCGATCGGCGATCTCCGCGACGGCCGCGACATGCATCGCGGTCGGAAAGCTGTCATTGGACGACTGGCTCATATTGACGTGATCGTTGGGATGCACCGGCGCCTTGGCGCCGAGCGACCCGCCGAGCAACTCGTTCGCACGATTGGCGATGACCTCGTTAACGTTCATGTTGGTCTGGGTGCCCGATCCGGTCTGCCAGACGATCAATGGGAAGTGGTCGTCGAAGCGCCCGGCGATGATCTCGTCAGCGGCAGCGACGATCGCATCGCGGCGCCGCGGATCGAGCAGGCCGAGCGCGGCGTTCACCTCGGCCGCCACGCGCTTGACGCGGGCGAGCGCGCGGATGAGTCCCAGCGGCATCCGCTCTTCGCCGATACGGAAATTGCGGCGCGAACGCTCGGTTTGCGCGCCCCAGTAGGAGTTGGCGGAAACTTCGATCGGACCGAACGTGTCGGTCTCGGTTCGCGTCCGGGTCATGACAGTCTCGCTTGACGATGCTCTCGGATGCGTCCGGCATACGCCGGCCCGGTGTCCGGCTCATATGCGAAGCGATCACGGATGGCGCATCGCATGCACGCCGGCCGCATCATTTCTTGCGGAAACGGTCGAGGCGGACCACTTGCCCGCCGCCTTCGGGTTTATTCGGCGGCTCCTCAGGCTTCGAGGCCTGAGCTTCCGGATTGGCCGGGGTCGGCACGGGCTCGCTCGCGCGTCCCGGCACGCGCTTATGGCGGGCCGGCGGGCGCTCCTTGCCTGACTTGCCTGCCGGGAGGGCCGGAGCGGCGCTCGACGGCGGTTCGGCAGCGACCGGCGCCTCGGGCGGCTCGCCCTTGAGATCGGATTCCACGGCGAATTGCAGGCCGAACTGCACGGACGGATCGAAGAACCCTTTGATCGCCGCGAAAGGCACGATCAATCGCTCCGGGATTCCATTGAACGACAGGCCGACCTCGAAGACCTCGTCCTGAACCGTCAGGTCCCAGAACTGGTGCTGCAGGACGATCGTCATCTCCTCCGGGTACCGGGCGAGCAGACGGGGCGAAATCTTCACGCCATCGGCGCGGGTATCGATATTGATGAAGAAATGATGCTCGCCGGGAAGTCCCTTGGCGGCCACGTCCGTGAGGACGGTGCGCACGACCCCGCGGAGCGCCTCCTGGGTGAGGATGTCGTAGCGGATGTAGTCGGTCGCCATCGATCGAAGTCTCTCGATTCGGACAGATACGATGCTAGAGCATTTTTTGGCAGATTGGGAATTTACCCCATTCCTGGCAACTGGGAACTTACCCCGAGAAATTGCGACGCCGGTGACAAGGAGGGGGTCGCGCGGCTTGGCGTCGTCTCTTCGCAAAGCAGATCACTGCGGACCGGACGCGCAACGCGCCGCAACAAAATCGCGTAGGCGATGAACCGGAGCAGCGTTGGGAAGGCGAAGTGGAGGCTTCTGTTGCCAGGTGCCTCCGAACCCCGCCTGCCGTTGCTAAACGTCAGGGCTTGAAATCGGTTTTTCAAACCGCATTACGCGGCCTGAGCCACCGGAGCAAAGTTGTCGTTGGCAACTATTGCTATGGCCCGATAACGGCGGAACCATACCGAGCAAAAGCGCGCCCTTTACGCCCTCGTCGATCCTATTTCGCCCCCATCACCTGCCCACCGTGTGCGGGCATCGTCGCGCCAGAGCAGGTCGCGTGCCTAAGCTACGGGCCGCTCCCACTGGAACGCTTCCAATGGGCAGATGGTGGAGGCGCCGGGTACTGCCCCCGGGTCCGATAGGTTTATTGCGACGGCCATTTATCGCCATAGCCGGCAAGCCGGCTTGAACAATATAGGCGCAGACGGGGGCGGAAGGAAGTGCGACGGAAGGGGGCTGGCATAGCGATCCAGGTGGGGGCGCTGACGATCAGACCACGAGTATTTCTCTGCGGGCGTGATTTTACCCCGACAGCGGGAGAGGGGGCGCGTCACTCGCTGGCGGCTGACGATCTCTTCGCTCGCATGGCTAGCGATGGCTTCGCAGCTTTGCGCCGCTTCGGACCGGCGGCTCCGTGGCCGGCTGCTTCGGTCGCGTCGCCGTTCGTAGCGGTTGCCGCTTCCGCCCCCGCCGCGCCGGTCGCGTCCGCTGCGGTGCCAGCCTCAGCGGCCTTCTTGCGACCGCCTGCGCCGCTGCGCCTGCGCGGCGGAGCATTGCCGACCCGTTCCGCCCGCGCGGCCAACAGCGCGACCGCCTCCTCCAGCGTGATGGCGTCCGGCGACTTGTCCCTCGGGATGGTGGCGTTGAGCCCGTCGTGGCTGACATAGGGGCCGTAGCGCCCGCTCTTGACCACGATCGGCCCGCCCTTGTCGGGATGCTCGCCCAGCGAGCGGCCGGGATCGGCGGCGAACTTGCGTCCGCGCGGACCCTTGGTGCGCTTGTCGGCGATCAGCGTCACCGCGCGGTTGAGGCCGATCGTCAGCACATCATCGCCGGCCTCGAGATTGGCGAAGGTTTTTCCGTGCTGGACGTAAGCGCCGTAGCGGCCGATGCCGGCGACGAGGGGCTCGCTATCCTCCGGATGCTTGCCCACCTCGCGTGGCAGCGAGAGGAGGCCGAGCGCAAAGTCGAGGTCGACCGTTTCGGGGTCGGTTCCTTTCGGCAGGCCCGCGCGCTTCGGTTTCTCCTCGCCATTGCCGTCGCCGAGCTGCACGTAGGGGCCGAACCGGCCGCTTCGCAGCGAGACGTCCAGCCCCGTTTCCGGGTCCTGCCCAAGCACGCGCGCTTCCGGCTCGGCCACGCCGTCGGCCCCCGGCACGGAGAAGGGGCGGGTGTACCGGCAGTCGGGATAATTCGAGCAGCCGATGAACGCGCCGTAGCGGCCGAGCTTCAGTGAGAGCCGCCCGGTCCCGCAGGTCGGGCACAGGCGCGGATCGGTCCCGTCCGGCCGGGCTGGGAAGATGTGCGGCGCGAGCATGTCGTCGAGCGCATCGATGACGTCGCTGACCTTCAAATCCTTGATCCCGTCGACCGCCGCGAAGAAATCGCGCCAGAAGCGGCGCATCAGCTCGAGCCATTCGATCTCGTTGTTGGAGACGCGATCGAGCTGCTCCTCGAGATCGGCGGTGAAGTCGTATTCGACGTAGCGCGAGAAGAAGCTTTCGAGGAAGGCGGTGACGATCCGGCCGCGATCCTCCGGGATCAGCCGGCCCTTCTCGCCGCGCACATATTTACGGTCCTTAAGAACCTGCAGGATCGACGCATAGGTGGAGGGGCGCCCGATGCCGAGCTCTTCCAGGCGCTTGACCAGCGACGCTTCGGAATAGCGCGGCGGCGGCTCGGTGAAGTGCTGGCTCGCGTCGATGGCGATCTTCTCGAGCGCCTCGCCGACGCTCATCTGCGGCAGGCGGCGGCCTTCTTCGTCCTCGGAGCTCTCGTCGCGGCCTTCCTGGTATACGGCGAGAAAGCCGTCGAAGGTGACGACCGTCCCGGTTGCGCGCAGATCGAGGACGCGCGGCTTGGGCGCTGCGACATTCGCGATTATATCGACCGTCGTGCGCTCGAGCTCGGCCAATTCCATCTGGCTCGTCACCGCGCGCTTGAAGATTAGATCGTAGAGTTTGGCCTGATCGGAATCGAGGAAGCGGGCGATGTCGCGTGGTCGCCGCGTGACGTCGGTCGGCCGGATCGCCTCGTGCGCTTCCTGAGCGTTCTTCGCCTTGGTCTGATAGCGGCGCGGCCCATCCGGGACGTAACGCGCGCCATAGTCCTCGCGAATCAGCGATCGGATCGCGGTGATCGCCTCTTCGGCGATCTGCACGCCGTCGGTGCGCATATAGGTGATCAGGCCGACCGTCTCGCCGCCGGTGTCAATGCCCTCATACAAGCGCTGGGCGACGCGCATCGTGTGCGCGGGCGGAAAGCCGAGCTTCCGGCTCGCCTCCTGCTGCAGCGTGGAGGTGGTGAACGGCGGCGCCGGGTTGCGTTTGGTCGGCTTTGCCTCCACCGCGGCGACGGCGAAGGCCGCCTGTTCGAGCGCCTGCTTGAATGCCTCGGCCTCGGCCCCGGCGCCGATGTCGAGCCGCGCGATCTTTTGCCCGTCGGCGCCGACCAGCCGCGCCTGAAAAGGCTCCCCGCGCGGGGTGGCGAGCGTCGCAATGAGCGACCAGTATTCGCGCGGGACGAATTTCTCGATCTCAAGCTCACGGTCGCAGACCAGCCGCAGCGCAACCGACTGAACGCGACCGGCCGAGCGCGCGCCCGGCAACTTGCGCCACAGCACCGGCGACAGCGTGAATCCGACCAAGTAGTCGAGCGCCCGGCGGGCGAGATAGGCATCGACCAAGGCCTGATCGATTCCGCGCGGATGCTTCATCGCCTCGGTGACCGCATGCTTGGTGATGGCGTTGAACACCACACGTTCGATGGCTTGACCGCTTAACGCGTGCTTTTCCTTGAGCGCCTCGATGAGATGCCAGGAGATCGCCTCGCCCTCGCGATCCGGGTCGGTGGCGAGAATCAGCTTGTCCGCTGATTTGACGGCGCGCGCGATGTCATTGAGCCGCTTCTGCGCCTTGGGATCGATCTCCCAAACCATGCGGAAATCGACGGCCGGATCAACCGAGCCATCCTTGGCTGGGAGGTCCCTGATGTGGCCGAACGACGCCAGCACCTCATAGCCGCGGCCGAGATATTTATTGATGGTCTTCGCCTTGGCCGGGGATTCGACGACGACTATGTTCATGAAGGGCCTTGTGTTTTAAGCTTTTTCTGATGGGCGCTGTTGGGCGGCTCGCCGCGTGGATGGCCAGGAAAATGGGTAAGGAGCCGCCTGCTGTCAAATTGACCCGCCCCTTGCGCGGTTCTGTTTATAAAATTAGGAGTAGAGATTAGTTACTAAATCAACTAACGGTATAGACATTGAGACTGGGTTTCAAAAGTCTGCCGGCAGGTTCGAGATGCCAGAAAACTCGCACGTCGACGGCCATAGTGATCCTTCCGCGGCCGCTGCGTACATCGCTGAAATGTCATCAAATTTAGCTCAAATCGCGCGCCGGCACGGGCTCAACGCGCTCGGTTTCATTCTCGACATGGCGCGGCTTGAAGCGGAGACTCTCAGCCTTTGCAGCCGCGTGAGCAATGAAGGGAATACAACTCTCCGCGACGAGCACTCCGGCTGACCAACCGGACGGCCGGCATCCCCGTGGCTGCACGACAACGGCGCATGGCGCGTCCATCCACATGATGCTGACCGATGGGCTCGCTTCGCTGAAAAAACCCTTCTAGAATTCGCGGCTGCCGCGCGTCGCGGTCGGTGGTCGGCGCGCTGCCGCGCTTTTGACATTGGGATTGTCCTATGGGGGGCGAGACCCGCGTAATCCGGCATTTCATTGTGCGTGGACGCGTGCAAGGCATCGGCTATCGGGCCTGGGCGGCAAATGAGGCGATGGAACGGGGCCTCGAGGGCTGGGTGAGGAACCGGCGGGACGGCTCGGTCGAGGCGGTGATCGCCGGTCCAGCGGATGCCGTTGCCGCGATGATCGAGGCGGCGCGTCGGGGGCCTTGGCTCGCGCGCGTGACAGGCATGGACGTCTCGGAAGCAACGGTCCGTGACCTCACCGAACGCCGCCGAGGCGAGAGCTTTTCAGTTCTATCCACGATGTGACGGCGCACTTGGTCATCATTTTGCCTCGTGCGCCGCGAGGGGCAAGAGCTCGGCGGGTTCGCCCGGGTACGGTTCGAGGGAGCCGAACAGCGGCTCGAATTCGCATCTGAGCGCGGCATCGACTTCCGCCATTCGGGTCTCGCGACCGAGATCGCGAAGGCTGGTGACGCCGAAGCGCGGGTCGGCGATGCCGCAAGGCACGATCCCGGAGAAATGCGAGAGGTCGGGTTCGACGTTGAGGCTTGCGCCATGCAGGCTCACCCAGCGCCGGAGACGAATGCCGATTGCGGCGATCTTGTCTTCCTGACCTTCGCCTTTATCGGGCCGCTGAATCCAAACCCCGACCCGCCCCGCGCGCCGCTCGCCGCGCACCGCGCAATGCGCAAGCGTGCGGATCATCAGCTCCTCGAGGGTGGCGACGAAGCGACGGACATCGGGCCGGCGTCGCTTCAGATCGAGCACAAGGTAGACGACGCGCTGGCCCGGCCCGTGATAGGTAAACTGCCCGCCGCGGCCCGTGCGATGCACGGGAAAGCGCGGATCGATCAAGTCCCTGGCCTCGGCGCTCGTGCCGGCCGTGTAAAGGGGAGGGTGTTCGACAAGCCAGGCGAGTTCGGGCGCGCGGCCTTCCGCGACCGCGGCGGCGCGCGCTTCCATGACCGCCACCGCTTCCGCATAGGCAAGAAGACCTGTGCCGACGCGCCATTCGACCGGCGCGAGCTTGCTTGTAGGCGTCGCGCCGATAGCCGTCGCCTCAACCTGTCGCTTGAGCGTGCCGATCACGGCATGACCTTCTACGCTGAACGCTGCAACCTGTCGCATTTTCTTAGATGGCGCGGGTCGTCGGACGAACCAAGCACCCTTCGTCGGCGGGGAAGGGTCGGAGCCTGCCTCGGTTTCCGGTGAGCTTGTCCCGGCCGGATCGATTTGTTACATGCAGCCTTGTCGCCGAAAACGCTGGCCTTTGGAGCCGGCGTTCATCCTAAGCGGTCGTGGCGGAACTGGTAGACGCGCTAGCTTGAGGTGCTAGTGGGGCGACCCGTGGAGGTTCGAGTCCTCTCGACCGCACCAAGATCATCAGCCGCGATTGGGTCTGGTGTCGCCGCGCAAATCAGCGCGAGGGGCGGGGGGTGGGTTGGTTCGATCCCGGAAAGTCGCCACATCATCAAGGGGTGAGGTTACGCACTGAAGGGAGAGCATCAATGCGTTGGACTGCTCTGCTTGGATTGGCCGCCTTGACTGCGGCCGTCTGCCTGGAAGCCGCGCCGGCGAGCGCGCAAGGCGGTTATCGGCTGTATCCTTGGTGCGCGTATTACAGCACCAGGGGCGGCGCCACGAATTGTTACTTCTCGACTTACGAGCAATGCCGGTTGGCCGTCAGCGGGGTCGGCGGCTATTGCGCCGTCAACACATGGTACGAGGCGTACGGTTCTTATTATTCCTTCGGCGGCAACGCGGCCCCGCGGCGCGCGGCCCGCCATTACCGATAAGGGCAATTCAAGAAGTGGCTGGCTGAGGCACGCTTGGAGAGGCGCAAAACGGCGAATGCTGGATATTACGCGCAACCGGCTCAAGGCGATCGGCTCAGATGATCTGAGCCGCCGCGGCGGTCATTACATCGGCTTTGCCTGCCTGGGCCCGAACAGAAAGCGCAGAATTCCGGCCGTCTCAACCTGTCGTCGGGGAGCGCGTGCGCGGATGGACGACGTCACATCGCCCGTGCTCTCCCGGCTTGCGGTCTTTCTTTCAGGCAGCGGCGGGAAAGAAGCGTCCCGCTGTCCGGAGCTTGGTTCCGGGATGATCGGGGCGAAATCGTCGCCATAACCGAAGCTCGCGAGGCTCGGAGCCGGCAGCACGCCGTCCCTTGCTGCCAGCGTGCTCTCCGGCTCGCCGGGCGGCTCCCGTAGAAGCGACCACGGCGATTTGGGCGGCAGCGGAATGTGACCGCGTGGGGCGGCGTAGCTCCGCATTCGCCGCAGGACGACCGTTTCGCCGGGCACGAACGATTTTGAAAGGCCAAAGCTCGCCGGGGCCGGAGCGGACAGGACCGACTCGGCCAGCAGCACTTCGATGCTGAGCTGCGGCGCCGGCCATCGTCCATTGGCGCGGGCTAGCCATTGCGCGGGAAGCGTCGCGGTCTTCACGCGGTCCGGCGTCGCCGGCACGACGTGGACGATCCGATAGCCCCGGCGCTTCAATTCGCTGAGGATGGTCGGCATCGCCAGCGCGGTCGCCGGCTGGATGTCGTGCAACAGCACCATGCCGCGGCCGCGCGCTTCAATCCGCTGCAAGGCGCGTGCGACGATTTCCTTGGCCGAAATGTGCTTCCAGTCGTCGACCGGGAAATCGGCGCTCCAGGTCATCAGCGATCGGCTGGCGAGGTATCGCTCGATTGTCTCGCCCCGCATCAGTCCGGGAATGCGGAAGAACGGCGCAACGGCATTGCGATCGCCGAGCGCGGCCGCCGCCGCGTCGATTCCGCCCTCGACCTCCGCCTCCGCTTGTTGAACCGTCATGCGGTGGAACGTGAAGGGATGCGTGTTGCTGTGCGTGCCGATCGTATGGCCGGCAGCGTAAATCTTTCGCACCATGTCGGGATAGGCTTTCGCCATCCGACCAACGAGGAAGAATGTGGCATTCACGCATTCGGACGCGAGAACGTCCAGAACGCGGTTGGTGTAGGCGGGAAGCGGCCCGTCGTCGAATGTAAGCACCACTTCGTGGTCGTTGAGCGGCAGCGTCTCGGGATACTGCATCATCCCAAGACGGATATGCTCAGTCGGGTCGACCACCAGGGTACGGCTCGTCCCCAGCGCGTCCGATTTTCCAAGACAACCGGCCGCGCTCGCCGGCCCTGCCGCAAAAAGCGCAAGCAAAGCAGCAAGCGCGCCTAGCGCGCGCATGTCGGTCAAGGCCCTCTCCCTCGATCCGTATTATCGACGTAGTCCTTTCATAGTTCGGCTGATTTGATAACGGCCGGAGGGATAAAATAAGGTGCATAAGCGTTGAAATTGCGGTGAGCGTGCTCGGCTTGCATCAAAATCGGCGGCAGGCGTCTTCGCCATACGCAAAATCCCCGACATGGAATGCGGCAGGATCGACGCGAGACCAAGGATCGCTGGCCAAAGCCGTGAAATTCAAACACGATTTGGACGATTCGCCGCCTCGTCATAATCCTGTCGCTCGCGGTTTGCACAGCTCGGCCCACCCACCCAGAACGGACACGCGCCCCCCGATCGGGAGATTGCATGCTCGAGCCAGGAAACCAGACCCCGGCGGCCGACACGGAGAGCGCCGCGCTTCGCGACGAGGAAGGCGCGCTCCGCCCCGAATTCGTCGAGCGCGTCCACGCCGCGGTCGAGGCCGGCGATGCGGCGACGCTACGCGCACTCGTCGGCGAACTGCATGAGGCCGATCTCGGCGATCTGCTCGAAGCGCTCGATCCGGACGAGCGCCCTCGGCTGATCGAATTGATGGGCGCCGATTTCGACTTCACCGCCCTGGTTGAAGTCGACGATGCGGTTCGCGAAGAGATTCTCGAAGAGCTCCCGCCCGAAGCGGTCGCCGAGGGGGTGCGCGAGCTCGATTCGGACGACGCCGTCTACATCCTCGAAGACCTGCCCCAGGACGAGCAGGCCGAAATTCTCGACCAGCTTCCGCCGCCCGAGCGCGTCGCGCTCACGCGCAGCCTGCAATATCCCGAGGATTCCGCCGGCCGGCGGATGCAGACCGAGTATATCGCCGTGCCGCCCACGTGGCGGGTCGGGAATGCGATCGATTACATGCGGGAGACGGCCGACCTTCCCGAGCGGTTCTACGAGCTTTACGTCGTCGACCGCGACTCCCGCCTGTTGGGCGCGGTCGGCCTCGACCGGCTGTTGCGGACCAGGCGGCCCACGCTCGTCTCCGAGCTGATGGACGCCGAGCGCCGGCGCGTCCGGGCGACCGACGGCCAGGAAGAGGTGGCGCGCCTGTTCGAACGCTACAACCTGATCGCCGTGCCGGTGGTCGACGAAGCGGACCGGCTGGTCGGCGTGATCACGGTCGACGACGTCGTCGACGTGATCGAGGAGGAAGCGGAAAAGGACATCAAGGCGCTGGGCGGCGTCACCGGCGACGAACAGCTGTCGGACTCGGTGTGGACCATCGCGCGCGGCCGCTTCAACTGGCTTCTGGTCAATCTGGCGACTGCGTTCCTCGCTTCGTCCGTGCTCGGCCTGTTCGAGGGCGAATTGCAGAAGATGGTGGCGCTCGCCGTGCTCGCGCCGATCGTCGCGAGCCAGGGAGGCAATGCGGCGACGCAGACGATGACGGTCGCGGTGCGCGCGCTTGCCACCCGCGAGCTGCGCGACAGCAATGCGCGCCGGGTCGTATTTCGCGAGTTCTTGGTGGGGCTCGTCAACGGCCTCGCCTTTGCGGTCATCACCGGGGTCGTGGCCTTCGCCTGGTTCAGGATCCCCGATCTCGGTCTGGTGATCGGGCTTGCGATGATCTGCAACCTCGCCGCCGCCGCGCTCGGCGGCATACTGATCCCGCTGGTGATCGCCAAGTTCCGCGCCGATCCAGCGGTGTCGTCGGGCGTGTTCGTCACGACGATCACCGACGTGGTGGGGTTCTTTTCCTTCCTCGGCATTGCGACGCTGTGGTTCGGCCTTAAGTGACCGGCGTCGCCCGCCGCCCGGCGTAACGCGGCCCCGGGCCGGGGCAGCCCATTTGGCCGTTTCCGCCCTTCGCCGCTATAACCCTCCAACGAAACTTTCGGGCGGAGCGCCTTCCATGATCCCCAACGCCTGGTCAGGGCTGAATTTCGGACTCGGCGACGACATCGACCGGCTGCGCGACCTGGTCCACCGCTTCTCCGACGAGCGCATCGCCCCGCGCGCCGACGCGATCGACCGCACCAACCAGTTCCCGCGCGACCTGTGGCCGGACCTCGGCGCGCTCGGCCTGCACGGCATTACGGTCGAGGAGGAATGGGGCGGGGCGGGGCTCGGCTATGTCGCCCATTGCGTGGCGATGGAGGAGGTCTCGCGCGGCTCGGCCTCGGTCGGCCTTTCCTATGGCGCGCACTCCAACCTGTGCGTGAACCAAATCCGCCGCAACGGCAATGATGAGCAGAAGCGCCGCTTCCTGCCGCAGCTCATCTCCGGAGACCATGTGGGCGCGCTCGCCATGTCGGAGACGGGCTCTGGCTCCGACGTCGTTTCGATGCGCACGCGGGCTGAAAGGCAGGGCGACCGCTACATCCTCAACGGCAGCAAGATGTGGATCACCAACGGGCCGGAGGCGGAGACGCTCGTCGTCTACGCCAAGACCGACCGTGACGCGGGCCCGCGCGGCATCACCGCCTTCATCATCGAAAAGGGCATGAAGGGCTTCTCGACCGCGCAAAAGCTCGACAAGCTCGGCATGCGCGGCTCCGACACCTGCGAGCTTCTGTTCGAGGACTGCGAGGTGCCGGAGGAGAACGTGCTCGGGCCGGTCGGCCATGGCGTCAATGTGCTGATGTCCGGCCTCGACTTCGAGCGCGTGGTGCTCGCCGCCGGGCCGCTCGGCATCATGCAGTCGGCGCTCGATCTCGTGATCCCCTATGTGCATGAGCGCCGCCAGTTCGGCCAGCCGATCGGCTCCTTCCAGCTCATCCAGGCGAAGCTCGCGGATATGTATGTCGCGCTCAACGCGGCGCGCGCCTATGTCTATGCGGTCGCGCGCGCCTGCGACGAGAACTGCGTCACCCGCGAGGACGCCGCGGGCGCGATCATGTTCGCCTCGGAGCGGGCGACCGCGATGGCGCTGGACGCGATCCAATGCCTCGGCGGCAATGGGTATACCAACGACTACGCCGCGGGGCGTCTGTTGCGCGACGCCAAGCTCTACGAGATCGGCGCCGGCACCAACGAAATCCGCCGCATGCTGATCGGCCGGGAGATTTTCGAGCGGACGGGGTAGGGGGCTCGCGCGAGGGGCGTCGGACGGCAAACACGGAAGCCGGCGGCAGCAAGGAGACGGGCGATGTGGAAGGATGACAGGGGCAATGGAGGCGGCGGCGGGCGGGGCTCTCCCCGCAACGTGCTCGGCGATCGGCTCGAAATCTGCTCGATCAGTCCGATGACGGGTTTTTTCCGTGACGGTTGCTGCGATACGGGGCCCGAAGATTTCGGCAGTCACACGGTCTGCACCGTCATGACCGCCGTGTTTCTCGAGTTCTCCAAATCGCGCGGCAATGATCTATCCACCCCGATTCCGGAGTTCGGCTTTCCAGGCCTGAAGCCCGGGGACCGTTGGTGCCTCTGCGCCCCCCGCTGGCAGGAGGCGCTCGACGCGGGCCAGGCGCCCCGCGTGGTGCTGCGCGCCACGCACGAAGCCGCTCTGAGCTATTGCTCGCTCGCCGACCTCAAGCGCTTCGCGGTGGATCTGGCCTAGCAGCGACAGCTCGCAGATATGGCTTCGTTCCAAATTTGTTCACTCTTGAAAACCGCTGCTCGTTGAACCACATCGTCGCGCGCCAACCAATTTTGCCATCCTGGTCCGGACGTCGAGTGCCCGCAGACGCCTTCGTATCCATATGCTCAGGAGAGGATATGGTTATGAAATGTACCTTTTATCGCGACCCACCTAGCGACTTTTCCATTCGATGGCGCTGGCGGGAAGTCCTTCTTCCGGATTTGCAGCAAGCAAAGTCGCGGACATTCAGCGTAAGCTGCCGAGGATACGCGTCCGGCAAGACGCTCCGCACAGTGTGAGGACTATGTTGACATGACCGTCGTCGATGAGACCCAGCAGGAAAGCCGGGCGTTTGAGGCCGATGTCGCCAAGCTTCTGAACCTGATCGTGCACTCTGTCTATTCCGACAGGGATGTTTTCATTCGTGAGCTGATTTCGAACGCGGCCGATGCCTGCGAAAAGCTTCGTTACGAGGCGATCGCAAATCCGGCGCTGCTGGGCGAGGACCCGGCGCTTCGCATCACCATCGCCATTGGCGATGAGCAGCGCCGCCTGACGGTCGAGGACAACGGCATCGGCATGGGCCGCGAGGAGCTGGTCCAGGCCCTGGGAACGATCGCCCACTCCGGGACGAAGGCGTTCATGGAGCGCGTCGAGGCCGGGCAAAGCGGAGAGGGCGCGACGTTGATCGGCCAGTTCGGGGTCGGGTTCTATTCCGCGTTCATGGTCGCTGAGCGTGTGGACGTTATCACTCGGCGCGCCGGAACCGACGAGGCTTGGCTTTGGTCCTCCGATGGCAAAGGCACGTTCTCCGTCGCGCCGGCGCCATCGGAAGACGCTCCCGCACGGGGCGCCCGCGTCATCCTCCACTTGATGGATGACGCCAAGTCCTATGCGGAGCGGTACACAATTGAACGCATCATCAAGGCGCAGTCGGGCCACGTTCCCGTTCCAATCGCGATCGTCGACAAGCCGGGCTCGGAACCTGCCGAAGTCGCGGATGGCGCCGCGCTCTGGGCCAAGCCGAAATCGGAAATCTCGGCTTCGGACTACACGGACTTCTATCGCAGCATCACGGGACAGTTCGACGAGCCGGCGCTCACGATTCATTTCCGCGCCGAGGGTCGACACGAATACATTGTGCTCGCCTATATCCCCGGCTCGCGGCCATTCGACCTTTATGATCCGGATCGCAAAGGCCGCATCAAGCTGTACGTCAAGCGCGTCTTCATAACGGACGAAGCGGAGATCTTGCCACGCTACCTGCGGTTTGTCCGGGGCCTGGTGGATTCCGCCGACCTGCCGCTCAACATTTCGCGCGAGATGATCCAGGAAAGCCCGATCTTCGTCGCGATCAAGAAGGGCCTGACGAGCCGCGTTATCGGCGATCTCGAAAAGCTGGCCGAAAACGAACCGGAATCGTACGCAAAGATCTGGGACAATTTCGGCGCCGTCCTGAAGGAAGGACTCTACGAGGACTACGAGCGCCGCGAAGCACTCCTTTCTCTTCTGCGCTTCAAGACGACGGCGTCGGGCGGATCATGGCGAAGCCTCAAAGAGTATGTCGCTTCGCTCAAGGAGAACCAAACCGCCATCTACTACCTGGTCGGCGACGAGTTTGCGCGGCTCGAAGCCTCGCCGCATCTGGAGGGATTCCGCGCGCGTGGCGTCGAGGTGCTGCTCCTTGCCGATCCGGTGGACAGCTTTTGGGTCACGTCGGCGGAGTTCGGCGGCAAGCCGTTCAAGTCGGTGACGCAAGGGGCAGCCGATCTCGCGCTGATCCCGGTCCTCGACGCCGAAAGCAAACCAGCGAGCGAGATTGGCGAGGCGGTGACAAATTTCATCGCCTTTGTGAAGGAGACGCTTGGCGATGCCGTATCAGACGTGCGCGCGTCGCACCGACTGACCGACAGCGTGGTTTGCCTCGTGGCGTCCGATCTCGGTCCGGACCGGCAATTGGAGAAGCTGCTGGCGAGCGCGGGCCGGCTTAAAACCGCGGCAAAGCCGATCCTGGAGATCAATCCGCATCACGAGCTGATCGCTGCATTGGCCGCGTTGAGCGACGGTGATCCGGCCGTGAAGCAGGATACGGCGCATCTGTTGCTTGATGACGCGCGCGTGCTCGATGGCGATCGCCCGGCGGACGCGCGACTGTTCAGCGAACGGCTGGCGCGGATCCTGAGCCGCGGTCTCGGCCGCGGCAATCAGTAGAGGTCTGGGAAAAGTCGATCTGGATCAAGCCGCGCTGTTGCGGCGCGCATAATCCCGGCTTCAGCGTGCACCGGTATGCGCGAGTCCAACCCACGCGGCATCTGCGGTCGCGGTCTCCCTCGCGTCGTCAATTTTCCGTCAATCGCCAACGATCGGCCGTCCGAGTGAACGGGATCACCGGCCGCGCGCACTCAATATGCGATAAGCCGACCCATGGAGGACGGGTATGAACAGCGGACCAACCCTGACCATTGGTTCGACGGGCGCGGATGTCCGCCGCCTGCAAGTCATCCTGGTGATGACAAAGTTGCTGGACTATCGCCAAATCGACGGCGCCTTCGGGCCGAAGACGCAAGCCGCCGTCAAATCGTTCCAGCAGGGAAACAACCTGACCGCGGACGGGGTCGTTGGATCGATGACCTGGAAAGCGCTTCCGGCTGATCCGAACACGCCGAGACTCATGCGCGGCTCGACCGGGACCGCGGTCACCGCATTGCAAAAGGGCTTGCGGACCTTTGGCGGGACCGGCACCGCGACCGATCCGGGGCCGGCCGACGGGAGCTTTGGTCCGAAAACCGAGTCCGCCGTGCGCGCCTATCAGACTCAGCAGGGTTTGAATGCGGATGGGATGGTCGCGGATCAGACCTGGTGGGTTCCGGCGGGCGCAGCGGGCGCGACGCTCGCTTCGCTGGCGGGACTGGTCACGGTCTAGCAACAACACGCAATCACAGGAGACGCACCCATGGCAGAGCCGGTTCTCCAGAAGGGCTCCAACGACCCGGCAGTAAAGGATCTTCAAGATGCGCTGAAAGCGCTGGGCCATTTCTCCGGACCCATCGATGGCGTCTTCGGCGCGACGACCGAGACCGCCGTCAAAGCTTTCCAGCAGGCGAGGGGCATCGCCGTCGACGGGATCGTCGGAAGGGTGACCTGGATCAATATCGATGAGGCCGACCAGAGCGAGCCCGTGCTGAAGCGAGGCTCGTCAGGCCTCCCCGTGCGCCGGGCGCAGAAGCGGATGAGCCTCGTCGGTCACAATGTGGGCGGTGTCGATGGACGCTACGGGCCCAAGACCGAAGCGGCGGTCAAGACGCTGCAGCAGCAACGGAGCGTGCCCGTCGACGGGATTGTCGGACCGGCAACTTGGGCCATCATCGACGCGCTGGAGAACGAAGGACCCGTGGGCTGATCGTCGCCGCCCTCGGGTCAGGTCGCGCGCAACCGCGGCCGCGGTGGTCCGGACGAGCAGAGCCGCAAGCCGACCCGCCGCCTCGCTTACAATTTCAGGATTCGCCGGGCGTTGCCGTGGCAGATTTTGGCGCGCACCGCCTCGCTGACGGGCGCGGAGTTGATGAAGTCCGCCGCGACTTGCGAGTCCTCGTAGGGATAGTCGACGGAGAACATCACATTGTCCTCGCCGAGCGCTCCGATGGCTTCCGCAAGCGGTCCCGGGTCGCAGACGCCCGAGGTGGTGACGGCAAAGTGCTCCTTGATGATGGTGGAGGGCAATTCGTCCGGCGGGAGTTCTTCGCCAAGCACGCCTTGCCATCGGCTGTCGAAGCGCCACAGCAGGAACGGAAGCGTCTCGCCCATATGGCCGAGAATGATTTTCAATTTCGGAAAGCGCGTGAACGTGCCGCCGAAGACGAGCCGTAGCGCATGGCTCCCGGTGTCCGCCGTCCAAGCCCAGACGGCGCCGTTCAATTCAGGGCGGCCGGCGAACATTGCGGGGCGATCGGCGAGCTCTCCGGGATGGAGGTAGATTGGCACATCCAGGTCCTGCACGCGCTCCCAGAACGGGAGATACATGTCCGCGTCGAGGTAGTTCCCGTTGGTCTGGCCGTTGATGAGCGCGCCCTTGAACCGGAGCTCTTTGATCGCGCGCTCGAGTTCCGCGGCGGCAGCGCCGGCGTCCTGCATGGGAAGATGGGCGAAGCCCGCATATCGTTGCAACCGCTTTTGCACTTCGCGCGCCAGTAGATCATTGGCGTCCCGCGCCAGCCTGATCGCCGTCTTTGCATCCGCTTCCGCCTGTACGCCTGGCACGGTGATCGAGAGCACGGCGAGATCAATGCCGGCCTTGTCCATCGTCTCCAGCCGCAGCTGATCGAAGTCGGCGAGGCGGCGCTCGATGTCGGCGAACAACGCGTCGCTTCGGGTCGGCCTGGCGACATATCTCTTCGCAAGTTCGGGCGTCGTGAAGTGCTCCTCGAGCGCGATCTTGCGGGTGACGCCCGCAGCCTTCACCTCGGAACCAAGCGCCTGGGTCATAGCAAGTCCAACGCCTCCCTTAATGAGGTCCCGCCGACCAAGACCTGCCTGAGCGGCGCCCTGTGCATTGTGATGCGCGTCGTTCTCGATCGATGTCATGTCGTCCTCTGGACGGATCGCGCGTCGCCGCCGGCACGCTAGCAAGCAGGTCGGCTTGGAGCAAACTCGGCATCGGAAGGGGGCCGGCGGGGCGTCGGTCCAGCGGGTCACGCGGGTTTTACCGACATTCGATTCCGACGACGGTTGCCACTCGCGCTGATTAAGAGGGAAGAAGAGGACGCATACCGTAGCGGCGAGTCAGTGACCGGTGCGTCGGGAGCGAATAGGCGTTTGATCCGTTGCATGCTCGAGCGAAGGAGGACAGGGATTTGGTCAACGTCCACATCCATCAGTTTCAATCCTCCGGCGCCGTGGTGGACGCTGCCGCGCTTGCGCAGTTCCAAGAGCAGTGGGCCACCTACCGCAAGCTGATCGACGGCGATTGCCTCGCCCATCGCGAGGTCAGCCGGATCCTCGCAAAGACCCTGAACGACGTCTTCACCCAGCCATTCTCCTTCCTCGACATTGCCTGCGGCGACGCCGGCATGATGAAGTCTGCGCTGTCCGGCACCAAGGTTCGGCATTATCAAGGAATTGACCTATCGCAGCCCGCCCTTGATCTCGCCGCCGCCAACCTTGCCGGCGCACCCTTTGAGGTCGATCTCGACCACCGCGATTTCGTGGAAGCCATGATGCGCCGTCCGGAGCATGCCGACGCGGCGTGGTGCAGCCTGTCGATCCATCACTTGGCGACGGACGACAAGTTGCGCTTGATGAAGGCGATCCGCGGCGCAACCGGACCACGCGGCCTCTTTTTGCTGTACGAACCGACGCGTCGGGCGGACGAGGACCGCGCGGCGTTTCTCGATCGCTTCCTGCGGACCAACAAGCCGCTGTGGAGCGTGTTGACCCCGGCCGAATGGGACCAGATCTGGCGGCATGTCACTACGTGCGACTTCCCAGAGACGGCGGACGGCTGGTGTGATCTCGGCCGCGAGGCCGGCTTCAATGAGGCGCGGCGGGTCTTTGTCGATCCGACGGACTTCTTCCAGCTCTTCCGTTTCGAGAGGTGACTCGCATCCGATCGGCGCAAGCAGCGCTGTCCGGCCCGGCCGCCATGCCGTCGTCTTGGCGGTGGGCCGGCTCCCTTGTGTCGGGACATGCGGTAGACGATCGGCTCGACATTCGGCCAACACGCCTGGACGCAAGGCATGATGAAAGCGAGCGACCTTTGAGCCTGATTATTCTCGCCGTTGCCCTCGAGGCTATCGTCGGCGTCGCCTTGATCGTCAGCCCGTCACCCGCCGCTGTCCTCGTATTCGGCGGGGCACTGTCTGCGCCGGGAGAAGCGATCGGGCGTCTTGCCGGAGTAGCCTTGCTCGCGCTTGCCGTCGCGTGCTCGCCTTCGGCGGCGAAGGGCCCATCGTCCGATCTGCGCGGGCTGTTAGCCTATAACCTGCTTGCGACGATCTTCTTCCTCTCTGTCGGCATCGACGGCCGTTCGGTCGGCGTCCTCTTGTGGCCGGTGGTCGGCCTGCACGCGATCCTGACAGCTCTGATTCTTCGCGCCTGGGTCGTCGCCAAGCAAAAATAGACCGGCTTCGCCTCCTGCACCGAAAGCCGAGCGTGACCAGCGTGAACCGGTCCGGCGTGCAGTATCAACCGGCTGCCGACACCCGTTCTCTTGCGGCTTGCAATGCAGGGGTCGCCATTGCTCGGGCCGGTTTGGTGGCGACGACGATATTGTAGCCGTTGCCGAACACGAAAATCTTCGACGTACGCCAGATGATTTTTTCCAGGTCCACCATCGAGCGCATGCGCAGCTTGAACTTCCACAAGAACAGATGCTGGATGAAGTTCCAGGTCAAACCATAAGCCCCGAACGGCAGCCGCCGGTATTCGATCGGTTCGAACCCGAGCCGCCGCATGAAGTAAACAAGCAGATTCGAGCCAAGAAAATTGTACCGCCAGTTGTTGAAGAAGGCCGTGACGTTCCTGTAGTCCTTCTCCCGGCGACAGAAATCCAGCGAGCCCGGCGACCTGATCAGAAGGCGTCCGCCCGGCTTGAGCATCCGCCAATAGCGCGCAAGCCAAGCTTCGATGTCTTTTGTGTAGCCGATGGATTCGAGCGAATAGATTGCATCGAAGCTGGCATCGGGAAGATCCAGGCTGTCGAAGTCGGCGACCATGACGCGGACGCGGCCGCCGAATTTTTCGAATCTCCGTCGGCAGATGTTCTCCTGCACGGGCGAATTCGTGACGCAGGTGATGTCGACCTTGGATCGGCTGGCGATATAGTCGGCCGCGGCGCCTGATCCGCATCCGAGATCCAACAGACGCATTCCATCCCACGGCTTCAGGAGGCAGTAATCGGCTGCGTAGGGCGCCGAGAAGATCGTGCGGGGGAAAACACAAGTGCTGTAGCTGGCAAGTTCGCTCCGATAGGCGCCGAAGATGTCGTCGTAGGTCCGATTCTCATCATCATGTTTGAGAAAATCCGCAGGCCTCGGCGCCCACTCCACCAGCTGGCGCCGCTCGAATTCGTTCAGTTCGTGGCCGATGTTCCCTGCGTCCTGCGGGTGCGTGGCGAGCAGGAACAAGACGTAGTGGAAGAGATTGTAGAGCGCAAAAGTCACCAGGAAAATCGCACCTACCCAACCGATAATCGAAACGACCTCCATTGGCAGCCCTTTGGCAAATCTGGTCCGACAGACGTAGACGCATGAGGAACCACACCTGCCGATGCCGGTCAAATCCCAAGGCGGCATGCGGTGTGGCCTCGCTGCAAGAGGGATGGCCGTAACACTTGCTGTTCCGAAATCCGGTATTGCCTAGCGCGATGGACGGCCGCGGCGGCTCGTCAATTCTTGTGACGCCGCGAGGACCACAGTGCCCCAATTGAGAAAGCGCCGGCGCCGCGCCCCGCAAGGATGAGAAACGCGCCGGCAAGGGCAAGGTCTTTGAGGAAATGGATCGCCTGGCCGCGATCGCCAAAATTGCTATGGAAGACGACCGCGGCGACAACGCAGAACACTGCGAGCGCGAGCGCGGCCAGACGCGTGAGGAAGCCGAGCGCGACCAACAGTCCGCCTCCCAGTTCGAGCGCAATTGCAAAGGGCAAGAGCTGTGCGGGAAGGCCGTACGCCTCCATATAGGCTGCGGCCGCATCGAGCGCGGCGAGCTTGCTCCACGCTTCGTGAATGAACAGAAATCCAAGCAGGACGCGGCCCGCGAGGTCTGCCGCAGCGGTCAACCTGTCGTGCCACATGGCCGTTCTCAGCATGACGTGACGGCGGCGAGAGCGTGCAGGCGCCGGCTCTCGAAGGGCAGGGCGCGGAAGGTCGGCCTTGACCGCGTCTGAAGGGGGCGGCTTGGCTGGCGCGCCGTGTCGGAGAGCGCGCCCGCCGGTCGATCCCCGCGATTTCGGCTCACTGAGTCTTTGGCGCTTCGGCAATCGCCTTTTCCAAGTCCTCAAGCTCCTCGCAACCCTGCGGACACAGTTGTTGCAAGCGAACGACGTGCTCCCGCGCCTTGGCGATCTCGCCGGTCTTGACGTAAAGCTCGCCAAGATATTCGAGCGCGCCCTTGTGCTGAGGATTGAATTCGAGCGCCTTGCGATAAAAGGTGTAGGCGGTCTGGTAGTCGCCGTTGTTGCGCAGGGCGAAGCCGAGCAGATTATAGACGTCGGCATGCTGAATTCCGCGATCGAGCATCGCGTAGAGCTCTGCGGTCGCGCCTTTCCAGTCCTTGGCTCGGATCTTCGCGCGCACCGGCCGCAGGTCGGGTGAGTCCCTGGTCGTCACGGCATCGACGGCGAGCGCCGGCTTAACGCCGGGCGCCGCGACGAGCGCGCCGCCGAGCAACGCGGCAGCGATCGTTCGAATGCACAGGTTCGTCATCAAGTCTCTCCGCGACAAAGGGATTACACGCCGGCCGGCGTAAACGCATAGCCTGCGCCGTCTTTGGCGAACGCGCCGGCGCCGGGGAACGGGAAATGCGCGCCGCAGACCATCATCTTGTCGGCAATCACGCGGTCGATGAGCTTGCGCCTTGTTTCGACCGCGAGCGGCCCATCCTGGTCGTAGGCGCCCTGCCATTCCGGGTGCGGTGCAAGAAGCGCCGGCACGTAGGCCGTGTCGTTGGAGATCATCAGCTGCTGGTTGCCGGAGCCGACAAGGAACGCCGAATGGCCGGGGGTATGACCCGGCGCATTGACGAGGCGAATGCCCGGCGCGACCTCTTTTTCGCCTTCGATCAGCGTAAAGTTTTTCCAGGTGGGGAACACCGCTTGGATGCGTTGGCCCAGCGCTTTTCTTCCCTCCGGGAGCTTTTCGACGCGGCCGGGCTCTGTCCACCAGCGATATTCGGGACCGCTGACGATGATCTCGGCGTCGGGAAAGACCGGATTGTTTGTGCCTTTCTCCATCAGACCGTAGATGTGGTCGGGATGGAAATGCGACACGAGAATGGTGCGGATCTGAGCGGGATCGATGCCGGCCGCCTTCATATTGCCGTGCAGCTTGCCCGCGGTCAGCTGCCACTGCCCGCCTGACCCGGAGTCGACAAGGATCAGCCGGTCGCCGACCTTGAGCACGGTGACGGTGAGCGGAATGGAAACGAAATCGGTGGGAAGCGCCGCTTTGGCGAGTGCGTCCTTGGTCTCCTCCACCGATGCGTTCTTGATGAAGGCGGGATCGTGTGGCTTTTCCCAAATGCCGTCATAGAGCGCGGTCACCGCGACATCGCCGACCTTGTAGGTATGGAAGCCCTTGGCCGGGTCGGGCGTCTTCTGGGCGAAGGCGGGCGAAATGGCGAGCGTCTTGTCGAGCGCCAACGCGGCGGCGAGACTGGCCGATATGACGAAGTCGCGACGTGATAGATCGAGCATGGTCGTCCTCTCGATAGGCCGGCGCTTCGGCGCGCCCGGCGGCTTCGATAAAGGAGACTCGCACTCACCGACGATTATTCCCGGGTGCGCCGGCAAATTCGGTCGCGAAGAGATCTGAGAAATGATTGACGCTTGGGAATAGATCGGCCGGCGGCGGAGTCGTATCCTGATGAGGTCTTGATGACGATGGCCTGCGGGTAACGGGATGAGCCGGCTGGCGGAATTCGAGCAACGGGCGCTGCCTTGCCTCGACGCCGCGCACAACCTCGCATTCTGGCTGGTGCGCAGTCGGCCGGATGCGGAAGATATCGTGCAGGACGCCTATCTCCGTGCATTCAGGGCGTTTGATTCATGCTCCGGCGACGTCAAGCCGTGGCTGCTCGCGATCGTCCGCAATCTGGCTTATCGCTGGCTCACGACCCGCAAGAAGGCCGCCAACGTCATCTCGATCGAAGAGGCCTTGTCGTCGCGCGCGGCAAGCGGGGAGGTTTTCGAGGTCCCGTCAAACGAGGCATCCGCGGAGGAATTGCTGATCGGGCAGGCCGAGCGTGCGCTCGTCGTCACGGCTTTGGCGGAACTCGCGCCGCCGTTTCGCGAGGCGATCGTACTGCGCGAGATGGAGGGACTCTCCTATCAGGAGATCGCCAATGTCGCGGGCGTTCCGGTCGGCACGGTCATGTCGCGGCTGTCGCGCGCCCGCGCTCAGCTCAAGACGCGATTGACCGAGTTGATCGACAAGGAGGACAGACATGCAGTGTGAGGAGGCCCGCGATCAAGTCGGCGCCCTGATCGACGGCGAACTCGCCGGCGATGTGCGTCGCGAGATCGACGCCCATATCGAGGGATGCGGCGGCTGCGCCCAGGAGCTCTCCGATCTGAGGCAGTTGAAGCGGCAGGTGACCGCGGTTCGCGCGGCGGCCTCGCCGGCGTTCGCGGCTCGCTTGCGTAGCGCGCTCGATGCCGAGGCGGTGCGGATGATTGCGACGCCCCAGCAGAAACCCCCCGTTCGTTTGTTCGCCGCATCGAGCGGCAAACTGAGCGACCTCGTGGGCGGCCGATTGCGTCCGCTGATGCGGCTCGCCGCGGTCGTCCTCATGTCGGCTTTGCTCTCGGCGGCGGCCACGTGGTTCATGCTGAGCGGGACGGCGGATCGCGCACGGATCGAGAGCGACGTCCTGTCAGCGCATGTCCGTTCGCTGTTGCAGGAGCAGCCGGTCCAGATCGCCTCGTCCGATCGCCACACCGTCAAGCCATGGTTTTCCGGACGGATCGAATTCGCCCCTGCCGTCGTCGATCTGGCTGCGAACGGCTTCCCGCTTCTCGGCGGGCGGCTCGACTACGTCGGCGGCCGCCGCGTCGCCGCCCTGGTGTACCGCCGCCGCCTGCATCTCGTGACGGTTTTCATGTGGCCGTCTGCCGGTCCGGAGGAGACGAAACCCTCGATCATGAAGGTCAACGGCTACAATCTCGTGACCTGGAGCAAGGGCGGCATGACATACTGGGCCGCCTCCGACCTGAGCGAAAACGAACTGCTCGAGTTCCAGGCGCTGTTGTAAGAAGCGGCGCGCTGGCTTTGGGGCGCACGCGACCGTCCCTAAAAACTTCTACGTTGGCGGGCTAGGAACAGTGGCTGTGCTTGCGAGGCCGGCCGGGTCATACACGGCAAACGCGTCCGTATTGCTCAGCCGTGCCACCACATTGTTTCACGCAAGATATCGGTCACGGTAATCACGCCCATAAGGTGCTGCTTGATCACGGGAGCGCGGTGGAGCCGGTATTGCGCGAAGATTCGGCAAACTTCCTCTACCGTCATGTCGGGATCGACCTCGACGCAGGGCTTGGTCATGACGTCGGCGATGGTCACGGTTTCGGGGTTTTTCCCCAAGGCCGCGACCTTGTAGACGATATCGGCTTCGGTGACGATCCCGTACGCGTCGTCCAAATTGTCGGGCTCCACCATCAAGCCACGCAAATGTTTTTCGACCATCACCTCCAGAGCTTCGGCCACGGAGGCCGAAGCTGAGATCGTTACGACGGGTGTAGTCATTATTTCTTTTGCAGTTTGCATAATTGCGCTCCTGTTCGAGAGCTCAACCGCTTTTCCGTTACCCCGCGCGGAAGGCCGGTCATGCATATATAATCCGAAGACGTGACCGGCTGCTGAACGCAATTTATGGCAGATAATGAAGCATATTCGCCCGCGGCACGATTATCGGCGGCGTGGGCGAACGCTCGGCCCCCGATCAGCTGCACAGGAATTTTGACTTTACGCTTTCCATCACCGCCTTGGTCGTGGTCTCCCGCAAATCGAAAGCCTGCTCAGCCAAAGCCTGCGTTTGCCGTTGCACGAATTCCATCTGTAGCTGAAGGAGGCCCTGGACGTCCCTGACCTGAAGAAGCCTTTGTCCGAACTCGAACGCGTTCGCCAGATTTCGCTCGGCGTAGGTCAGGACTTTGCTGCTGAGCTCCGAGCCGCCCATGGCATCGTCGGGAACGGCGCGCTGAAGAAACTGGATGTAGCCGTTAATCGCGGCTCTCACCTGCTCCATGCTCTTTTCGGTCATCTTGCGCATGTCGGCGGGAATATCGAACGGTGACGTCTTGCTGCTCATAATGGCCTCCATAAAACGCGACTTACGCCGGTTCTCATTATCGACCGGCCTGTACGACTAGGCGTGATCACGGTTGGCCGGCGTGGATCAGCTTGCGTTCTCTGTGCGAACGGGCAAGCGACGTGCACGGCTGTTCGGTCCTTTCAGTTCGGCGGCATCCGAAGTGTTGGGGGGAATGCCCACCGCGGACGACAGCCTCGATGACGTGCGTTCTCTGCATGCGCATATCGAATCGTTCGGTGGCCCGCCTTATCCGGAGCCGATCTTCTGGCTGTTGCCCGAGAATCCACTCGTTGCCAAAAAGGCTGCCCGCCAGAGGCTCATCGTCCTGCCCCCCGAATTCCATACGAAACGAGTTGTGGTCATATATCCCTTCCGGAATTCTCCGGAATGCCTCCCGAACGGATCAAATATTTGCTCTTTCTAAGCCTCGCTGCAAGGTCGATGCGCAGCCGAGCGCGCGGGCCGATGACGGGCTCCCTGCGCAGTTCACGGGACCGTGACCGTCGTTGGGGGCTGTCATGCGCCGTCGCTCGACAACTGACGGCAGCGGTGCTGCAGCGGTGCTGAGGCGGCTTCGGGGCGCATTCGCATCGGAATTCCAGGAAAACGCGAGGAGGGTCCGTCCGTCAGCATTGCCCGAGCGCCGCTCTTTCCCCAGGGCCTCGTGCCGCTTACTTGAAGGGTGGGAGCAGAAAGAAGACGCATGGAATTTGTCGAAGCAAACGGGGCGACCATTCCCGCCGTCGGACTCGGCACCTGGGAATTGCGCGGACGCACATGCGCCAGACTTGTGGAGCATGCGCTGCTTGCCGGTTATCGCCACATCGACACGGCGGAGGCGTATGAGAACGAGCGCGAGGTGGGCGAGGGGCTGCGCGCCTCCGGCGTGGCGCGCCATGACGTGTTCGTCACCACCAAAGTGTGGACGGACCATCTCGCTCCGCGCCAGTTCGAGCGCGCGACCAAGGAAAGCCTCGTGCGGCTGCGTTTGTCGGAGGTCGACCTGCTGCTCATCCATTGGCCGAATCCGCGCGTTCCGCTCGCCGAGACGGTGGGCGCGCTGTGCCGGATGAAGCGGGCCGGCCTTGCGCGGCATGTCGGGGCTTCGAATTTTACCGTCGCACTGATCGAGCAGGCGGTGAAACTTGCGACCGAGCCGCTCGCGGTCAACCAGATCGAATGGCACCCCTTCCTCGACCAGTCCAACGTCCGGTCCGCCTGTCGCGCACACGGAATGGCCATCATCGCCTACAGTCCGATCGCGCGCGGCCGCATTGTCGGCAATGACGTTCTCGAACGCGTTGCAGCGATGCATAAGAAAACAGCAGCCCAGGTCAGTCTACGTTTTCTGATCCAGGAAGGCGCTATCGTCATTCCGCGCACTTCGCGGCCCGAGCGCCTCGCCGAGAACCTTGCGATCTTCGATTTCGCGCTGAGCGAGAAAGAGATCGAAGATATCCGGGCGCTTGCGCATCCGCGCGGACGCATCGTCGAATGGTCCGGCGCCCCCGCGTGGGATTGAGTCTATATTGCTGGCATGACCACCTCAGACAGCGCGCTTGTCCTGTTTTCCGGCGGGCAGGATTCGACCGTCTGCCTCGCGTGGGCGCTTGCGCGCTTCCCGCAGGTGGAGACGGTCGGGTTCTTTTACGGCCAGCGCCACGCGGTCGAGCTCGAACAGCGACCGCGTATTCGCGAAAGGCTTGCCGCGCTCGATCCGGCCTGGGCCGAGCGTCTTGGCGCGGACCACGTGATCGGACTCGACGCGCTCGCCGCGATCTCCGACACGGCGCTCACCCGCGATGCGGCGATTACGATGGCGGAGAATGGCCTGCCGACCACCTTCGTTCCCGGTCGCAATCTGGTGTTTCTCACCTTCGCCGCGGCGCTCGCCTATCGCCGCGACGCCAGGCATATCGTCGCGGGCATGTGCGAGACCGATTATTCCGGCTACCCCGATTGTCGCGACGACACGCTCAAGGCAATGCAGCTTGCGCTCAATCTCGGTATGGAGCGGCGGTTCGTCGTGCACACGCCGCTGATGTGGATCGACAAGGCGGCGACCTTCGCGCTCGCCCACGAACTCGGCGGCCGTCCCTTCGTCGATCTGCTTCTCGAATACACCCATACCTGCTATTTGGGCGACCGCTCGCAACGCCACGCCTGGGGTTATGGCTGCGGCGAATGCCCGGCCTGCCGGCTGCGTGCGGACGGCTATGCCCGATGGGTTGCATCACGATGATAGACAGCGCCGAAACGCAAGCCCGCCGCCGCCGCGAGGGATTGCTGTTCCTAGTTTTGTTTGGACTCACCATTCCCGCCGCGAACTACCTCGTCCAGCATGTCGGCGCGGTCTGCGTGCCGCGCGGACCGTGCCTCATCCCGGTGCTGCCCGGCCTGCAGGCGCCGTCCGGCGTGCTGATGATCGGGGTCGCCCTGGTGCTGCGCGATATGGTGCAGCGGCGGCTCGGCGTTCTTGCGGCTGCGCTCGCCATTCTTGGCGGCGCGGCAATGTCGGCGCTGCTCGCTCCGCCCGCGCTGGTGATCGCGTCGGCGGCAGCCTTCCTTCTCTCCGAATTCGCCGACCTCGGCGTCTACACGCCGCTTGCCCGGCGCCGATTCATGCTTGCCGTCGTTGCCTCGAGCGTCGTCGGCTTGGTGGTCGATTCCATCGTCTTTCTCTGGCTCGCCTTCGGATCGCTCGACTTCCTCGCCGGCCAGGTCGTCGGCAAGGCATGGATGGTCCTTCTGTCGATTCCTTTCATCGCGTGGCTGCGCCGCCGCGACGCCCGCGCCGGCTTTGCGCCGGCTTGAGCGCACGAAGCCGATGTTCTTTCCGGTCTCAAAAATCCTCGGCTTCTTTGCGCTGCCGTCCAACTTCGTGACGGTGCTGGGCCTGATCGGCGTGCTGCTCCTGCCCACGCGATTCAAGCGGACGGGACGCGCGCTGATGGTCGCGAGCCTCGTGCTCATCGCGATCCTCGGCCTGTCGCCGATCGGCAATTTCCTGATCATCCCGTTGGAAAACCGGTTTCCTCAATGGCGCGGGACGGGCGAGGTCACAGGGATCGTGGTGCTTGGAGGCGCAGTGACGCCCGAGGTGTCGATCTTCCACAATGAAGTGAGCCTCAATGAATCGGCAGAGCGTATGACGGCTGCCGCGCTGCTCGCTGCGGCATATCCGCGCGCGAAAATCATCTTTTCAGGCGGCGACGCCGGGCTTGTCCGCGCCGAAGGCACCGAGGCGCCCCTGGCGCGGCAGCTCCTGCTCGGCCTCGGGGTTCCGCCCGAGCGCCTCATCTCCGAAGACCGCTCGCGCAATACGGCGGAAAACGCCGCGTTTTCGAAAGAACTGGCCGCCCCGAAGCCGGGCGAGCGGTGGCTCTTGGTGACCTCCGCCTATCACATGCCCCGCGCCATCGGCGTGTTCCGCCGCGCCGGCTTCGCGGTCGAGGCGTTTCCCGTGGATTGGCGCACGGTCAATGGTTCGGCTGCGTTACGACCCTTCGATTCGGTCGCCGACGGTCTCAAGCGCATCGATATCGCGTTGCGCGAGTGGGTCGGCTTGCTGATGTATTGGCTGTCGGGGCGAAGCTCGGAGCTGCTTCCCGGACCCTGATAATCGCACTCGCGACGTCACTTCACCTCATCGACGAGCGCGGCCAGCGGGGCGGAGGCGAATTGGCGCAGCAGCATGACGACCAGCACGGCGGCGGTCGCTGCAATGAACACCCAGGGGTGAATGAACCATCCGAGGTAACCGAGCGCAAAGAAGAACGCGCGCTGCCCGCGGTTGAAATGGCGTGCGGCCGATTGGAAAACGCGCGTGGTGCGGATCACATGCGCTTCAGCTTCCGGCGTATCCTTCTCAGCGACGGGCGGCATCGCGCCCAGCAGGATGGCGACGTAGTTGAACAGCCGGTACGACCAGGAGAATTTAAAGAAGGCATAGACCAGGATGACGGCGAGGCCGACCGTCTTAGCCTCCCATTGCTCGCGGGTGGTCGGCACGCCGAAAGGCAGGCCGGAGACGAGTTCGATGATCTGCTCGGTGGTGCGCAGGAGGCCGAGCGCGCCGCCGATAGCGATCAACGACGTCGAGGCGAAGAACGCCGCGCCGCTTTGCAGCGCCATCATGATCTGCGTGTCCACTATCCGCATTTCGCGCGCGAGCGTGCGGCGAAACCACGCTTCGCGATAACGATCGATCCGCCCGTTGAGCCCGTCCGCGCCGAATCGCGTCCACTCGAGCAATACGGCGTAAAAGATCCAGGCGGCCAAGAAGAATGCGAACGAAGCGAGGTCGAGCGGGCCAAAAAAATGCATCTGTCGCTAACCCTTTCGCGTGATCGCCGGCGGCGTGCGGTCCGGCGACGACGGGTGGCATTGGCCGCCGAATAGGATATTCTTTTTTACGTTCGTGGACGGGCGTTTTTTAATTCGTGCCGGGCGGCGCGCCGAACCATCGACCCCGCCGATGGGGGGAAGGCAGGCGCCTTGCGGTCCGGCGCCGTCCTCGGCGAGGGAGGGCGCATGCATTTGATCATCGGTAACAAGAACTATTCGTCCTGGTCGTTGCGGCCGTGGTTCGCCATGAAAGTGGCGGGAATTCATTTCGAAGAAACGGTCATTCCGCTCGGGTCGCCGGATTTCAAGGAACGGGTCAGCAAATTGGCCGCCACCACCAAGGTGCCGGTCCTGATCGATGGCGAGATCGTGGTTTGGGAATTGCTCGCGATCATCGAGTACGTTGCGGAAACGCGTCCGGATGCGCGGCTATGGCCGGCCGATAAGGCGGCCCGCGCCCATGCGCGCGCCGTCGCCAATGAAATGCATGCGGGCTTCACCGCGTTGCGCCGTCATTGTCCGATGAACATGGCTCGACAAGTCAAGCCGCGCGATCTTTCCGACGACGTGCTTGCGGATGTGCGGCGCATCGACGCCATGTGGCAGATGTGCCTGGCGCGCTTTGGCGGCGGCGGTCCGTTTCTGTTCGAGCAGTTCAGCGCCGCGGATGCGATGTACGCGCCCGTCGTCTCGCGTTTCCATACCTACGCAATCGAAGTGAGCTATCCATCACGCGTCTACATGGAAGCGATCATGGCGCTCCCGGCCTGGAGCGAATGGAAGCATGCTGCGCTGTTCGAGACATGGGTGCTGCCGGAGAACGAAGTCGACTGGCCTTTATTGGTGCGCCAGGACGAAGCCGGAATCGTTCAGCAAAGAATACTCTAAGGAGAAAACGATAAAACCCGGCGTGGCCGGGTTTTATCTTACCGTGATCGCCGTCATGCCGGCGATTGGATCGAGGCGGTTACTTCCCGCGAACTGCGTCCTTTACGCTGGCGGCCACATTCCGGATCTTGCCGGTTGCCTTGTCCGGCCTTGCCTTCGGTCTCGAGCTTCTCGTCGCCGGTCGCCTTGCCGACAGCTTCCTTCACCGAGCCCTTAGCTTGTTCATAAGAGCCCTTGATACGTTCCTTGTCCATTCGTCCTCTCCATGACTGACCCGGCGTGGGGCCGTCTACAAAGCCAACACGGCGGCGCTCCGACAGTTCCTGATCATGCGCAGCGCGGCCGACCGAAACGTGCGCCTTTATGCCTCATTCGAGGGAGGAGGGCCGCGCAACGTCCGTTCGTCGTCGTGCATCACATTCGCTATGCGGCAATGACGGCGACGATCTGCATGGTGTCGGGATCCACAATCACCACCTGGTCGCCGACGACGAAATATTCATAGCCGCGCCAAGCAGGTTGGATCTCGATAATGGCGGCTGGAACGCTCGCGAGTCGCACGGACCGGGGAACAGTCGTTCCCACCGAGATCGAGAAATTGACGTTCGAGACACGCGGCGCGTTGCTCTGCCGCACGATCGTTTCATGGATTCGCGTGCGCTGTTCGCTCGTCAGGCTGGCCGAGCTTTGCTTTGTGCTCGATGTGCTGCTCGAACTGCTGCTCGTCGACGAGCCGGGCCGGCTCTCGCGGTCTTGACCCATGCGGTCGCGATCGCGGCCGGTTCGGTCGCGGTCTTGACCGGTGGTCCGATCGTGATCCTGGTCGCGGTTCATCTGGCTGCGTTCTTGCCCGCCGCCCTGGCCGGTCGTCTCTCTTCCGCTCCGGCTCTTCCCGCGTGGATCATGCTCATTGGCTTGGCCGGTCTTCTGGCCGCGATCGGAACCTTGTTCGCTCCGTGCGTTGGAGCCCTTGTTGGGTCCTTGCGATGAGCGTTCGAGGCCCTGCGAACTCGGAGCGTTCGAACGCTTCTCGGCGCCCGGTCCCTGGCGTTGCGCGGCGTTGCCGCTTCCGCCGCTCGCATTCGGGCTGCTCGATCCACTGCCCGCGCCCATCATCCCTGCGCCGCCGCTTCCGCCGCCAGGCGAACCTTGGCCCACAGCCAAACTGGTTCCGCCGACGAGCGCTGCAATGGCGGCCGCCGCCAATAACTGACTCTGCCTCATGGATTTCCTCTCTGTGTTATTCTACCGCCTACGCCTCGGTGTCCCGAGTCCGTTGTCCAACGCTGCCTGACTGGATGGGTTCCTGAGGAAAAGGACGGTATCCAAATGCGGGATTCCGCCGCAGTCGAATGAGAGCGAACGTGAACACGGCGCGGATTCGGCCGCAAAAAGCACGGTCAAACAAATTGGAATTATGAACGAAGCTCGATGCGGTCGCGCGGTCCGTCGCGCGGATAAAAGAGTTGCATAACAAAAAAGAAAACCATCAGGGCAGTGTGATCACCACTTTGCCAAGCACGTTTCCGCTCTCGACCGCTTCGTGCGCCGCGACGACGTCGTTCAGCGGCAGGGTGAGCGCGATATTGTGGCGCAGCCGATGGTCTTCCAGCATTTGCGAGACGGCGGTGATCGCCTCGCTGCGTGCTTCCGGGGTCAGCTCATAGACGAAGATGAATTCAAGCGCGAGTTGGCTGGTGAGGAATGCCTGGAGCGGTAGCTGCGCATCCAACTTGCTGGTTCCATACACGACGGCTGTGCCGCGCGGCCGCAGGAACTCGTGGCAGGAGCGTGGCGTTGGCGGCGAGATCGACTTCGATCACCGCATCGACGCCGCCATTGTCCGTGAGATCCATCACCGTGCCGGCGACATCCTCACGTCTGTAGTCGATGACGTGGTCGGCGCCCGCCATGCGGGCGATTTCGGCCTTCTTCTCCGAGCTGACGGTGGCGATGACGACCGCGCCGCGCGCTTTCGCGAACTGGATGGCGTAGAGCGCCACCTGACCGGCGCCGCCGGTGATCAGCAGGGTCGAGCCGGCCCAGGCGGCGGCAGTCGCCACTGCGTGGTAGCCCGTCAGCGCGGGAATGCCGAGACAGGCCCCCACCTCGAAGCTGACATGGTTGGGAAGCCGGACGGCGAGTTCGGCGGGCAGCGTCACGTATTCCGCGCAAGTGCCGAAGGCACGGCGCCACTGTGCGTTCCATATCCAAACCGGCTCGCCGAGTCGGAAAGACGGAACGCCATCGCCGACGGCGTCTATTTCGCCCGCGCCGTCGCTGTGCGGAATAACTCGGGGGAAGGCCATTTTGCGAGTGAGCCCGGCGCGCGCCTTCACGTCGGACGGATTGACGCCGGATGCGGCCAGCTTGACGCGAACCTCGCCGGGGCCCGGCCGCGGCGTTTCCATCTTGCCGACGCGCAAGACCTCGCGGGCGGGTCCGTTGGCTTCGTAATAGGCGGCGCGCATCGCACGATCTCTTTCGTCTCATGCGTCCGCTCGCCAAAGAAGCCGGGCAAAGGCGGGCGCATGCCGAAAGCTTGACCCCAAGCGCATAGGTTGTCGAGGCACATCTGTCATCGTCCGGCGAAACCGGCGGCGGCGGTTGCGTCGCTGCCGTTATCTATTTCGTCCACCGGTCCAACTGGGCGCGGGCAGAGTTGATCGCGGCTCGCGCGCTGTCGCCCACCACGTCCCAATTGACGAAGCGCTGCGTTGGCGCGGTGACCGACGTGTCTCGGATGAAGGCTCCGCCGATGGTGACGGCGATGCCTAAGACAAAAGCAAAGAACGCGCGCATTGGAGGTCCCTCATGTGTCCGCCTGCGGTTTTGGTCATCTCGAGGAAACAACGCAAAGGGAGCCTGCCCGGTCAGCCCGGCGGGTGCAGCAGCTCCGTTCACTGATTGTTCGGGTCGGTCGGTGAGGTCATCGCTCCATCCACTTGTCGGTCGTTCAGAGCGCCGCTATAAGCCGCGCGGACAATTCGCCTTAAATCTCGTATGTGGTCGCATTTCAGCGAAGAGGCGGGTTACCGCGTCTCGAAACTGCCGCACGACCATGTCGTAATTGGGGGAGCGGGTCATGGGCATCGAGCGCACCTTCTCGATCATCAAACCGGACGCGACAGCGCGCAATCTGACCGGCGCAATCAACGCCGCGATCGAGGCGGCGGGCCTGCGCATCGTCGGGCAAAAACGAGTCCGCATCACGCGCGATCAAGCAGAAACTTTTTACGGCGTGCACCGCGCGCGGCCGTTTTTCGGTGAGCTCGTCGATTTCATGACCTCGGGACCCGTGGTCGTCCAGGTGCTGGAAGGCGAGAACGCCATCCAGCGCTATCGCGACGTGATGGGCGCGACCGACCCGGCGAAGGCGGCGGAAGGCACGATCCGCAAGCGCTATGCGCAATCGATCGGCGAGAATTCCGTCCACGGCTCGGACGCCCCGGAGACGGCCGTCCAGGAGATCGCCCAGTTTTTCTCGGGGAATGAGATCGTCGGCTGAGTTCCGCAGGCGTTGGTTTCTGTCCAGAGTCCGTACTCCTCCTAGGGGTATCGGTTTTCAATTGTGGCATTATGGGCGATAAGAACGAGACGGCGATGGCGGTTTGATACGCGAGGCCGGGTGGGAGGCAATACATGGAATGCCAGAATCTCGGTTCTTGGATCCTGCAGCTGCAGTGCGAGATCGGGCAAGTCTCGCAGGTCGCATTCTGGATCGCGCTCGGCAAGATCATCTGGATTAACATTCTTCTCTCCGGCGACAACGCCGTCGTGATCGCGATGGCGTGCCGCGGCCTGCCGCCGCGCCAGCGGCTGTGGGGCATGATCCTCGGCGCCGGCGTCGCGGTCGTGCTGCGCATCGTCTTCACGGTCGTCATCGCGTCGCTGATGCTGCTCCCGTACTTGAAAATCATTGGCGGACTCGCGCTGTTCTACATCGCGGCCAAGTTGCTGGTGCCTGAAAACGAGAGCGAGGAGGGGGTCGAGGCTGTCGAGCATCTGTGGCGGGCGGTGCGCATCGTCGCCATCGCCGATATCGTGATGAGCCTCGACAATGTCATCGCCATCGCGGCGGCGGCGCAGGGCAACATGGTCTTGCTCGTGATCGGGCTTGCCATCAGCATTCCGCTGATCGTCGCGGGAGCAGCGCTGATCATGAGCCTGCTCGACCGTTTCCCCATCCTGGTTTGGGCTGGCGCCGCGCTGCTCGGCTGGATCGTCGGCGAGACGATCGCCACCGATCACGCCCTTGAGCCGTGGATGGTCGCGCAATTCGGCAAAGAAGGGGCGCACGTGGTCGAGCTGGTCACCGCCGGCATCGGCGCCGTGCTCGTGGTCATTGTCGGCGGGCTTTGGCGACGTTCGAAATTGCGCGCGGCGCCCGCCGCCTAGATCGCCCGATTAGCGTTGCGGTGAAGCAGCCGGCGCATCACGCGCCGGCTGCTGGCTTTTCCATGGTGAGCGCCGCGGACGCGGGGCGCAGGAGCAATCCAGGCTGTGCAAAAAACATTGCCACGAAAATGGCTACAAATCGCAGCGATCGGCAGGAAAACTCCTGTCGCACGGCTTGCGTTGGCGCGGGTCTCGCGTTAATTACAGCGCAGCAATCGGATTTTGGCCGCTCCGGCCCGCTGAGCGTTGAAGACGCGATCGCTTCGGATCTCTCCCAAAACCCGGCTTGTCGCGCCAATTGCAGGCGACTGCAATTTGCGCTCACCTTGTTCAGACTGATCTAGGAGGCCGACGATGCAAAAAGGCACCGTCAAATGGTTCAACCCCACGAAGGGCTATGGGTTCATCCGGCCATCGACCGGCGAGAAGGACGTGTTTGTCCACATCTCGGCTGTCGAGCGCGCCGGTCTCAGCACCCTGAATGAAGGTCAGGTGGTCGAGTACGAACTCGTCACCAACCGCGGCAAAACCTCCGCGGAGAACCTCAAAGTCGCGTAAAGCGACGAGCCGACTCCAGTCGGCTTTGCGGGTGCTTGCCCGTAGCCCCCGGTTCCAAGCCGGGGGTTTTTTATTGCGACAACGTCTGGCGATGTCTTCACTGCGGCTGGCGACACGGGCGCAGCGTCAGCTTTACGGAGAGATCAGCATGTCGGCGTGGGCGGCTGCGCCGGCGACCTTGCAGCGACCGTCGACCACGGCAAGGCGGCCCTCGGCCAGCCAGCGCAAGGCGAGGGGATAAATGCGGTGCTCGGCGGCGAGCACGCGGGCGGCGAGCGTTTCCGGCGTGTCGTCGTCAAGCACCGGAACGGCCGCCTGGACGATGATGGGGCCGGAGTCCATCTCGGGAATGACGAAATGGACGGAGGCCCCGTGCAGCTTCACCCCGGCGGCGAGCGCGCGTTCGTGCGCGTCGAGACCCTTGAAGGCCGGCAGCAGGGCCGGGTGGATGTTGATCATTCGGCCCTGCCAGCGGGACACGAACCATGCGGTGAACAGGCGCATGAAGCCCGCGAGGCAGATCAGATCGATTTGGCGCGCCGCGAGTTCGGAGTCGAGCGCTTGCTCGAATGCGGTGCGATCTTTGCCGAACGGCTTGTGGTCGATCACGAGCGTTGCGATGCCGTCCGCTTTCGCCCGCGCAAGCCCCGCCGCGTCGGGACGGTTGGAGACGACGAGCGCGATTTCGGCCGGATAGTCGGGACCCTCCGCTGCGGCGATCAGCGCCGCCATGTTCGACCCGCGGCCTGAAATCAGGATGGCGACACGTTTGCGTTCCATGTCTTCTCGCCGCCGCGCTCACGTTTCCAAAACGAGACGCCCAGCGTAGGCCACGCGGTCGCCCGACGTCTGGACCACCGCGCCGAGGCGGACGACGCTCTGTCCGGTCCGCATAAAGGAGGCCTCGACCGCATCGGCGCCTTCGGCGGCGGCGATGACCACCATGCCGATGCCGCAGTTGAACGTGCGCAGCATTTCAGCCTCGGCGACTCCGCCTGTTTGCGCAAGCCAGCGGAATACAGGCAGAACAGGAATGCGTCCAAGGTCGATCCGCACGCCAAGTCCGGGCGGCAACACGCGAGGAATGTTCTCGGTCAGCCCGCCGCCGGTGATGTGCGCCAGCGCTTTGACCGCCTGCGTTTCGCGGATCGCGGCAAGGCATGGGACCACATAGATCAAGGTCGGCGTGAGGAAGGCCTGGCCGAGCGAGCGGGTCGGATCGAAAGGGGCCGGATCAGGCCAATGCAGTCCCTGACGCTCGACGATTCTGCGGACCAATGAGAAGCCGTTCGAATGGACCCCCGAGGACAGAATTCCGAGCACTGCATCGCCGGGAGCGATGTCGGAGCGGGGCAGCAGCAGGGCCCGCTCGACCGCGCCGACGGCAAAGCCCGCAAGGTCGTAGTCGCCGGGCGCGTACAGGCCGGGCATCTCCGCGGTCTCCCCGCCGATGAGCGCGCAATTGGCCAACCGGCAGCCTGCCGCCACTCCCGCGACGACGGCCGCGCCGACCTCGGGATCGAGCTTGCCGCAGGCAAAATAATCGAGGAAGAACAATGGCTCGGCGCCCTGCACGACGAGGTCGTTGACGGACATGGCGACGAGGTCGATCCCGACCGTGTCGTGCCGCCCGGTTTCGATCGCGATCTTTACTTTAGTGCCGACCCCGTCGGTGGCCGCTACCAGCACCGGATCCTTGAACCCCGCGCGCGAAAGGTCAAACAGGCCGCCGAATCCGCCGATGTCCGCATTCGCGCCCGGCCGCGCCGTCGCCCGCACGAGCGGCTTGATCAGGTCGACCATCCTGTTGCCGGCGTCGATGTCGACCCCGGCGTCGGCGTAACTCAGGCCTGATTGCATGGTTTCACGCATAGATGACGGCTGGCGCTAAAGGGGAGAAGAAGAAGCTGGCGCGACAATCCTGATCGCAATATCAGAAACAGTAATGTCACGCGTGATGTGAGTCGACTATTGCCGGATGAATAAGCAAAGGCCAACCCTTACAATTCCCAATCTTATCACGATTGGGCGGATCATGCTCGTTCCCGCGGTCGTCTGGGCGATTGCCGCAGGGGAGCCGAAGGTCGCATTTGCCCTGTTCCTCGCCGCCGGCCTAAGCGACGCCATCGATGGCTTCCTCGCCAAACGGTTCGGCATGTCCACAGATTTCGGGGCGCTGCTCGACCCGCTGGCGGACAAGGCGCTCATCATCTCGATCTTCGTCGGGCTGGGCGTGATTGGGGCGATCCCGCTCTGGCTCGTCGTCCTCGTCGTTTCCCGTGACATTCTCATTATCGGAGCGGTGACGCTCGCGCTGCTGCTCGGCAAGCCGGTCAAGATACGGCCGTTGTTCGTGTCCAAGCTCAACACGGTGGTCCAGATCGTGTTCGCCTGCCTCGTGCTCGGCTCGCTCGCCTTCGGCCTCGCGACGCCCCTGCTTCAGAGAGTTCTGATGTATACGGTCGCCCTGCTAACCCTCGTATCGATCGGCTTCTACACGCGCGAATGGATTCGTCACATCAACGCACAGGGGCATGAGCTCGGGTGATAGGGACGCGTGGGCCGGGCCCGGTGCAGCTGACCCTTGCCCTCAGCCACTCCGAAAGCATGGCGCGCGACGATTTCGTGGTGGGCTCCTCTAACATGGCTGCGCTCGAAATGGTCGAGCGATGGCCCGACTGGGCGGCGCGCACGCTCTGCTTGGTCGGCCCGCCCGGCTCGGGCAAGAGCCATCTCGCCGCCATCTGGGCGCAGCGCTCGGGCGCGCGGATCGTCGCAGCGGGCGCGCTCGACGAAGCGTCGGCGCCAGGCGCGTTCGCGACCGGTGCGGTCGTCGTCGAGGATGTCGCCGAAGGCCATGTCAACGAGCGGGCCCTGTTTCATCTCCTCAATATCGCGGCGGAGGAGCAGGGCCATGCGCTGCTGACAGCGCAGAGCGCGCCAGCGTCCTGGACGCTCCGCATCGCCGATCTCACATCGCGACTGCGGGCCGTCCCCGTCGTCGCGATCGCGCCGCCCGATGACGCGCTGTTCCGCGCCGTCCTCGTCAAGCTGTTTGCCGACCGCCAACTCTTCGTCGACGAGGCCCTTCTCGTCTATCTCGAACGGCGGGCGGAGCGCTCGCTCGCGGCCGCGCGAGCCATCGTCGCGGCCCTCGATCGCGAGGGACTTCAACAGCAGCGACCGATTACGCGCGCCCTTGCGGCCGACATCCTGGATAGGGAGGGTGGCGTTATCGGTGGCTAGCGGGTCATTTGCCTGTCATATTTGGCGATAACGACTCGCGATAGCCTCGCCGCCATTCGGCGCGCGGACCAGCTATCCTGGCAACTAAAGGCGAGCATCATGGCTGACCAAAAACTGTCTGTTCTTCCAAGAGAAACAGCACAAGCCGCAAGCCGGCCGGTCGATCAGCCCGACCTCTCGATCAGGACCAGTCCGCAGCGCTTTTTCAATCGCGAGCTGTCCTGGCTCCAATTCAACCGCAGGGTTCTCGAAGAGGCGGAGAATCCCAACCATCCGCTCTTGGAGCGCGTGAAGTTCCTTTCCATCTCCGCCAACAATCTCGACGAATTCTTCATGGTGCGGGTTGCCGGCTATATCGGCCAAGTCGAGGCGGGCGTCACCGGCAAGAGCCCGGACGGTTTGACGCCGCGCGATCAGCTCGCGCGCATCAACGAAGCCGTCGCTACGCTCGCCGTCGATCAGCAGCAGCGTTGGCGTGAGCTCAAGATGGATTTGGCGTCCGCCAATATCGTGTTCATCGAAGCGGACTCGGTCAAGAAGGCCGACCGGCAATGGCTCGAAGACTATTTCTTGCATCGGATTTTTCCGGTTCTGACGCCGCTCGCGATCGATCCTGCGCATCCTTTCCCGTTCATTCCGAATTTCAGCTTCTCGCTCGCCTTGCAGCTTGCGCGGACTCATGACGGGCGGGCCCTGAATGCGCTCATCCGCGTGCCTCCAAAGGTCGAGCGATTTATCCGGCTGCCAGGTGGCGACGGCGGAGTCGTGCGGCTGATCACGCTCGAGCACGTGATCGCCCTGTTCGTGCCCCGCCTGTTCCCCGGTTATTCCGTCAGAGGGCAGGGCGGCTTCCGCGTGCTGCGCGATTCGGAAGTGGAAATCGAAGAGGAGGCCGAGGACCTTGTGCGTCACTTCGAGACGGCACTGAAACAGCGCCGTCGCGGTTCAGTCATCCGGCTCGAAGTCGACGCCGCGATGCCGGCCGAGCTACGGCGCTTCGTTCAACGCGAATTGGACGTCGCCGACGACGAGGTGTTCATGGTCGAGGGCGCGCTGGCCCTCTCAGAGCTGTCCCAGCTTTCGTCCCTCAATCGTCCCGATCTCGAATGGAAGCCCTACAAACCGAGGTTTCCTGAACGCATCCGTGACCATGCCGGCGACTGCTTCGCGGCCATTCGGCAGAAGGACCTGATCGTCCACCATCCCTACGAATTGTTCGACGTCGTCGTGCAATTTCTCCAGCAGGCGGCGCGCGATCCCGACGTGGTCGCGATCAAGCAGACGCTCTACCGCACCTCCAAGGACAGTCCGATCGTGCAGACGCTCGCGGAGGCGGCCGAGTTGGGCAAGTCGGTCACCGCCGTGGTCGAGCTGAAAGCGCGTTTCGACGAGGAGGCCAATATCCGCTGGGCGCGCGACCTGGAACGGGCCGGCGCGCAGGTGGTATACGGCTTCATCGAATTGAAGACCCACGCCAAGCTGTCGCTGGTGGTGCGCCGGGAGGGCGGTTCGCCTTTGTCCTATGTTCATACGGGGACGGGCAATTATCATCCGGTGACCGCCCGCGTTTACACCGATCTGTCCTTCTTCACCGCCGACCCTGCGATCGCGCGGGACGTCGCCCGCATTTTCAATTTCATCACCGGCTATGCCGAGCCCGCCGAGCTGGAGCGCATGGCGGCTTCGCCGATCAATCTGCGCGTGCGCATCCTCGAACATATCGGGCAGGAGGTCGCCCATGCCCGCGCCGGCCGGCCGGCCGCGATCTGGATGAAGATGAATTCGCTGGTCGATTCCGAGATCGCCGACGCGCTCTATGACGCCTCGCAGGCCGGTGTTCCGATCGATCTCGTGGTCCGCGGCATCTGCTGCCTGCGTCCAGGGGTGCCGGGCCTGTCCGAGAACATTCGGGTCAAGTCAATCGTCGGACGGTTTCTCGAGCATAGCCGCATCTACTGCTTCGGCGGCGGACACGGATTGCCGCACCCCAAGGCGCACGTCTACATCTCGTCGGCCGACATGATGCCTCGCAATCTCGACCGGCGAGTGGAGGCGCTCTGTCCGATCCTCAATCCGACCGTTCATCAGCAGGTCCTTGATCAGATCATGATCGCCAATCTCAAGGACAACCAGCAGAGTTGGCTGCTCTTGCCGGAAGGGAACTGGACGCGTATCAACGTCGCTGCGGGTGAGGAACCGTTCAATGCGCACAAGTATTTCATGACCAATCCCAGCCTGTCCGGTCGCGGAAAATCGCTCAAGGAATCGTCTCCCCGCAGCCTCACGCGGCGGGGAGAACGTGGCTAGCCAAAGCCTAGCCCGGCGCGGCGCCGCCAAAGGTCGTCTTGATCACGGCCCGCCGATCGCCGTCATCGACATCGGCTCGAATTCCGTTCGCCTCGTCGCTTACGAAGGTCTCACGCGCAGTCCCACCCCGATATTCAACGAGAAGGTGCTCGCCGGTCTGGGACGCGAGGTTCAATCGACGGGACTGCTCGCCCGGGATGCGGTCGAGCGAGCGCTATCGTCGCTCAAACGGTTCCGCGCGTTGTGCGATGCGATGGGCGTTCGTCGGCTGTGGATCATCGCGACGGCCGCCTGCCGCGACGCCGCGAATGGTCCGGACTTCATTCGCGAGGCCGAGAGGATCTGCCGCGCCAGAATCGATGTGATCTCGGGCAAGCGGGAGGCCGAACTGTCGGCGCTCGGCGTCGTCTCCGGCGTGCACGAACCGGATGGTCTCGTGGGAGACCTCGGCGGCGGATCGCTCGAACTGATCAATCTGCGCGGGGCGCGCTTGCGGGCGGCGGCCACGCTGCCGCTGGGCGGGCTTGCGCTGCAGGATATTTCGGAAAAGTCGGTGAAGAAGGCGGAGAAGTTCGTCGCGGCCAAGCTCGAGAGCGTCCGCTTTCTGTCGGCCGGCGGCGGCCGCGCCTTTTATGCGGTCGGCGGCACGTGGCGCGCGCTTGCCCGCCTGCACATGCGCCAGACAGGCTATCCGCTCCACGTGATGCACGGCTATTCGATCCCCGCCAAAGAAGCGCTGGAATTCATCCGCCTCGTGCGCCGCGTGAATCCCGAAATGCTGTCGCAGATCGAGACGGTAACGGATGCGCGCCGGCCTTTGCTCGGCTACGCGGCGCTCGTGCTGGAGCACATCATCCGGCTCGGTAAGCCGCGCGACATCGTCGTGTCTGCGGTCGGGGTGCGCGAAGGACTTCTCTATTCGCTCCTCAAAGAGAAAGAGCAGCAGCGCGATGCGCTGATCGCGGCGGCAAGCGACCTCAACGTGTTGCGGTCGCGCTCGCCCCAGCATGGCGAGGAATTGATCCGCTGGACCGACCGGTTCATGGCGTCGTCCGGGATCGAGGAGACGGCCGAGGAAGTGCGACTGCGTCACGCGGCCTGCCTGCTCGCCGATACCGGCTGGCGCGCCCACCCCGACTACCGCGGCGAGCAGTCGCTCAACATCATCGCCCATGCGAGCTTTCTCGGCGTCGACCATCCCGGGCGCGCCTTTCTCTCGCTCGCCGTCTTCTTCCGGCATGTCGGGCTGTGGGAGGGCGAATTGTCGCCGCATGTGCGTGAACTGGCGAGCGCCCGGATGATCGACCGGGCGCGCGTGCTCGGCGGGGCGTTGCGGGTCGCCTATCTCATCTCGGCGGCGATGCCGGGAATTTTGCCCGAAACGCCGCTCAGGGTCATGCGCGGACAGCTCATGTTGACGCTGAAGGGCCGCCACGCCGCGCTGGGCGGCGAACGGCTGTACAACCGGTTGCGGCAGCTCGCGCGGCTGATTGGACGCGAGTCGATCCTGATCTCAAGCTAGGTCCGCTCGCGGCTTGACCGCGACGACGCGGCTGCGTTCGATGGCGAGCGCGAGTTCGCCGTGCTTGAGCGCAAGCGCCTTCTCGCCGAACAGTTCGCGCCGCCATCCCTTGAGCGCCCGGACATCGGCATTGTCGTGCGCGACGATCCGCTCGAGATCGTCCACCGTCGCAATGACCTTGGCGGCGACGCCGTGCTTCTCCGCCGTCATGCGCAGCAAGACCTTCAGGAGTTCGACGGTCGCGCTTCCATTCGCTTGCGCGCGCGTGCGCTCGATACGGGGAAGCGATTTCGGATCGCGGGCGAGGCCGCGCCTGACCGCTTCGAGAATGTCCTGTCCCCACTTCGACCGTTCGAAACCTTTCGGCAGCGAACGCAGCGCCGCCAACCCCTCGGGCGTGGTCGGGACCTGAATGGCGATCTCGCCGATCACCTCGTCTTTGAGCACGCGACCGCGCGGCACGTCGCGAAGTTGCGCTTCCCGTTCCCGCCAGCTCGCCAGCTCGATTAAAATGGCGAGTTCCCTCGGTTTCCGCACGCGGCTCTTCAGGCGTTCCCACGCCGTCTCCGGATCGGCGCGATAGGTGTCGGGCGACGTCAGAATCTCCATTTCTTCGTCGACCCAATTGGCGCGTCCGCGCTCGGCGAGGTTGGCGGCGAGCGCGAGATACACATCGCGCAGATGGGTCACGTCGGAAATCGCGTAGGAAATTTGTGCCGGCGTCAGCGGCCTGCGCGCCCAGTCGGTGAAGCGGCTCGACTTGTCGAGAGCGTCGCCGGTCACGCGTTGGACCAGCTGGTCATAGGAGATCGCGTCGCCATAACCCAGCACCATGGCGGCGACCTGGGTGTCGAACAGCGGGCGAGGGATCAGCGCCGCCTGATGCCAGATGATCTCCACGTCCTGCCGCGCGGCATGGAAGACCTTGGTCACCCGTTCATTGGCCATCAACGCGTAGAACGGGGCGAGATCGACATCCCCGGCGAGCACGTCGATGATGACGGCCTCGGCCGGGCTCGCCATCTGGGCCACGCAGAGCAGGGGATAATAGGTCGACTCGCGCAGGAACTCGGTGTCGACCGTGACGAACGGATAACCCGCCATCCTTTCGCATGCTGCCGAAAGGCCCTCGGTCGTCGTGATCACGTCCACTCCAGAACCGAATTGGCTCTCTCGGGCGTGGCGCCTACGCGGGTCCTCGATCAACATCGCTCTGGGCAAACGGCTCGCACCGGACGAATAATCTGAGAATCGCCTCTCAAGATAAGGTTTTCACGCGATTTTTTGTCATTGTCAAAGAAAACTATTCCATTCTTCAAGCGGCAGAGGCGCGAAGATCCCGTTCGTAACGTCTTGACCATATTGGTCTCAGGCCGCGCTCGCATGCTCGTATATATCCTCTTCCTGGGCGTTGTGGAGCCGCACCAGCGCTTCGATCGATTCGATGACCCGCTGCGCATCGCGAATGAGGTAGCGATCGATGTCCTGCGCCGGCAGACCGCCGGCCAGGCGGGCGAGCAGCCGCGCGAGGTGCAAGATCTCCCGATGCGCGCGGCTCATCGCGGAGAGTCCATGCCCGTCGCGCAGAACTTTGGTCAGCCGCGGGTAGACAGAGGCTTCGTCGTCGCGCTCGTGCCGTACGACCTGCTCGGAAACGATGGCGTTCGCTTCGGCGATCAGTTCGGCGGCGCGCGCGGGATTGGCGTCGTCGAGGTTGTCGGCGATGCTGCGGAGGCGGTCGAGCGCCCGCTCGAGAAGCTCGTGCCCCTCGTGAAGGTCGTGCGCAACGGCCGCGGGCAACTTGCGTGAGCCCTTCGCCATGCCTCGTCCCGGCCCGAGCGCGCGCAACGCATTGAGGATCACGGCGACATCGATGCCCTCCTGGATAAGCGCTGCGGCGACCGGGGTGAGGAGGCCGAAGGCGGCCCCGGCCATGGCAAGACCGGACAAGCCCATGCCGGCGACGATGCTCTCAATCGCAATCCGCCGCGCCCGGCGTGCAATCTCCACGGCCTGCGAGACCCGGTCGAGCCGGTCGACGAGAATCACGACATCGGCGGCTTGCGAAGAGGCGCTCGCGCCGCGGGCGCCCATCGCGATTCCCACGCCGGCCGCGGCCAGTGCGGGCGCATCGTTGATGCCGTCGCCGACCATCAAGGTGGGGTTGAGGCGCTGCTCGGTCACCACGGCATCGACCTTCTCAGAAGGGCCGCGATCCGCGAGCACCTGATCGAGGTCGAGCGCCGCACCAATCGTTTCGGCCGCCTCGGCGCGGTCGCCGGTGACCATCATGATCCGCCCGACGCCGGCGCGCCGCAGCGCCTGGATGGCGCGCGGGGTCTCGATTCGTAGCTCGTCGGCGAGCAGGAGGGCGCCGATCGCCCGACCGTCGATGGATACGAACACGTTCAGCGCGGCTCGCCAGTCGGCGCGCCGCAGCGCGCGGATCGCCCAGTCGGGCGGGCGCGCCGTTCCGAAAATGAGCGATGGCGCTCCCACGCGAACCTTTCGCCCTTCAACCAGTCCTTCGACGCCCAGGCCCAAGGTCTCGCGAACCCGTTCGGGAACCGCGAGGACGAATCTGCGAGCCGCGGCAGCGGCGACAACCGCTTGGGCGGCGATATGATGCGAGGCCTGTTCCAACGAAGCGGCGAGTTTGAGCGCTTCGTCCGCGCTTTCGCCGGGCGCGGTCTCGACCGCGACCAGCCGCGCCCCGCCGACGGTCAGCGTTCCGGTCTTGTCGAACATCACCGTGTGGGTGCGCGCGAGCGCCTCCAGCGCGCCGCCTCCTTTCACCAGGACGCCGTGGCGCGCCGCCTGCGAAACGCCGGCAATGAAGGCGACGGGCGCAGCGAGAATAAGCGGGCAGGGGGTCGATGCGACCAGCACCGCGAGCGCCCGGATCGGATCACCTGACCAGAAATACGCCGCGGCTGCGACAATCAGCGTGGCGGGCAGAAGCAGCAAGGCGAAGCGGTCGGCAAGACGGATGAAGGGCGCCTTCGCGGTTTGCGCGGCGGTGACCAGGCGAAGGATGCCGGCATAGGTGCTATCGCCCGCCGTCGCGAGCGCGCGCATGTCGAAGGTCTCCCCGGCATTGACCGTGCCGCTGCGCACCGGCTCCAGCACGCGGCGCAACACCGGGAGCGGTTCGCCCGTCAGCGCCGATTCGTCGATCAGCGCCTCGCCGCCCATCGCCACGCCGTCGACGGGAACGACCTCTCCGGCGCGCACGAGCAGACGGTCGCCGATGGCGACGGCTTCGATCGGGATGTCCTCGATCTGCTGGTCGAGCCGACGGTGGGCGATGCGCGGCGCGCGGTCCATGAGGGATCGAAGGTCGCGCTCGGCGCGTGCAACCGCGATCTGCTCCAGCACATTGCCGCCGGCATACATGATTGCGACCACCACGCCCGCCAGCGTCTCTCCGAGCGCGAGCGCCGCGCTCATCGACACGAAGGCCACCGCGTCGACCCCCATGCGTCCAGCCATGAGGTCGCGGACGATGGTGATGGCGAGCGAGACGATAACCGGCGTCGTTCCGAGCGCCCATGCCCAAGAGGCGAGCGCCGACCGTCCGGCGAGCCAGGCGGCGAGGCCGATGGCCAGCCCAGCAAGCGCAATCAGAATGAGCCCATAACGCGCCAAGCGTCCGCTCATCGCCGCCCCCAGACCGAGGTTGGTTGAAGAGCGCTAGCACCGACCGGGAAGGAGGGAAACTCAGGAGATTCCCGTGTTCGCGCATAAGCTTATGCGAACGAGTTGCAGCTTAACCTCCACGCACCCGCGGCATATGGATGAACTCCCAGGGGCTTGGGAACGGTCCGACCGGCACGTCGATGACGGTCGGACCATCGGTGCGGGCAAAGCCGCGGGCGAGCGCCGTGCGCAGTTCGTCCGGGGTTCGCGCGCGCTCGGCGGCGGCTCCGAAGCTGTCCGCGAAGCGCACGAAATCCGGATTCGCAAGGTCGCAGGCGATCAGCCGGTTACCGAAGCGCTCCTCCTGGATGCGGCGCACGTTGCCGAACGAGCCGTCCGCGAACACGATCGCGACCAGCGGGATGCGATGGAGCACGGCGGTGGCAAGTTCGTTCGCCGTGTAGAGAAAGCCGCCGTCGCCGTTGATGGACACGACCGGCGTGTCGCGGCGGGCGTCCTTTGCTCCGAGCGCGGTCGCAAACCCCCAGCCGAGCGGGTCCTGATAGCCGGGCGAGAGAAAGGTGCGCGGCCGATAAATGGGCATCGCAATGCGCGCGACGAAGCCGAGCTGGGTCACCTCGTCGACGAATAGGCCATTCTCCGGCAGCTCCCTGCGGATGGCGTCGAGAAAGGCAAGCTGCGGCGCGAGCTTTTGCAGCCGCGTGGCCCAACGCGCCTGCCGCTCCATCATCTCGTCGCGGCGGGAGGCGCGCTTGGCGTTGTGCGCGGGCAAGAGGTCGATGAGCCGCCGCAGGATGGGCGCGGCGTCGCCGATCAAGGCGACCGCGGGCGGGCGGAAGCGCGCCGGCTCCTCCGGATCGGCGTCAACGCGGATGATCGCGAGATCGTCATCGACGCCCCATTGGCGGAACTGCATCAGCAGCCGCGTGCCGACCGCAAGCACTGCGTCGGCCTCGCCCCAGAGCTCGCGGCCGAGCGGCAACGTCACGCTCAGCGGGTTGCGGCTGTCGAGCACGCCGCGCCCGCGCCGATAGGCGACGACTGGCGCCTGCAGCATGTCGGATAGCAGCGTGACCTCTTCGGAGGCGTCTTGGGCGCCGCCGCCGCACACGATCATCGGATTCTTCGCTGCCCCGAGTTGTTTCGCGGCGGCAAGCACGGTGTCCTCGTCTATCTCAGGGGCCGTGCGGATCAAGGGAGGGACGAGCTCGACGGGCCCACTCTGTCCCCAGAGGTCCATGGCGCATTCCAGCGCGGCAGGGCCGGGGCGGCCGCTCGCCATCGCGTGCAAGGCCTGGGCGACCAGGCCAGACGCTGCGGCGGGCGAACGAATGCGGGCGGAAAAGTCAACGAGACGCGAGAGGATGCCGGCCTGATCGCGTATTTCGTGCAAATGGCCGAGCCCGCGCCCAATGTCGGCGTCCGGGATCTGGCCGATCAGGGCGAGCACCGGCGCGTTCATCGAATAGGCCGTAAGCAGGGCCGTCCCGGTGTTGAGGAGGCCGGGTCCCGGCACCACCGCATAAACCTGCGGCCGGCCGGTCGCCAGCGCCGCGCCCAGCGCCATCAAGGCTGCGCCCTGCTCGTGGCGGGTATGGACCACGCGGATGCGGTCCGACGCCTTGAACAGCGCGTCGAGCAGATGATCGTTGTGTACGCCCGGCAGGGCGTAGACGGTGCAAATGTCGTGCGCGAGCAGCGAGGCGACCGTCGCCTCCGCAGTCGTCATCAGGGGCATGGCGCGGCTCGGATTGAACCTTTTGGATCTGCGCTTGATAGCCGACCGCGCGGTGTCTGTCGCGTGGCGCGAACGCAGGCGGAAGCAGAACAGCAAAGTGCCCTTGCTTATCGCTGCCTTTCATGAGGATGACCAAGCATGCGCTTTACTGATGCGAATGGGCATTCACTGGGAGCTGGTCGGCCGTCAGAAAAATGCGCCAATTGGCGCAATGTCCCAAGACGACGCCGCTGCGATGCTCAACGTCGGTCGGCACAGTGTTCAGCGCGCCCGCGAGGTGATCGACGACGGCGTCCCCGAGGTCTCCGCGGCCGTTGATGCGGGCTCGGTCAAGGTCAGCGCCGCGGCTGGCTTCGTGAAGCAGCCCCGGAGCAACTTGGTTGCCACCCGACTTTTTAAGGACAATCCTTAACGAACGATCAACCAAGAACAGCGATTAGGCTTGAGTGTGCCCTACGTTGAGTTTTGACTTGCCCCCGGCGCTCAAAGCGTCGGGTTTTTTGTCGAGAACAGGCGTAGGAACATGCGCAGCCATGCTTGGGAGGCAATCGTATTGCTGGGTCTATTTGCCAGCGTAGCTCTCGCAGGATGCAGTTCGACCGAGCGTCTTGGCGAAGCCAGCGCCGAGAGCTTCTCTGCCGAACCTGAGCCAAGGCCGGCACAGAGCATTCCGCCGAAAACCAAGCTCTTAGGGAAGGCAAAGAAGCTGGCTCACAAGCCGCAGCGTTTGAGGCATGCGACCGCGATCAAGCCGCAGAGCCTCGATGCGGTCACGCCTGCAGAACCGAGACCGGCCGAGCCGACACCCGCTCGCTCCCAGGCAGACCCTGGGGTCCAGCTTCGAACCTTGTGGCCGGAAGCTCCAGCTGCGGGGAGCTTCTCGCATTGAGCGGAAGGCCGGGCAACCATTCGCCAAGATGATGAAGCCGAAGCCACGCGCTCTGGAATGTTACCCGATACGTTACCCTGATGCTTAATTGCCAGTTCAGCCTCGCCTTGCAATCAAACTTAAGGTCTTGATATCACTGGCGACCCCGGCAGGAATTGAACCTGCGACCGTCAGCTTAGAAGATAGCCGCCCTGCGGATGTGCACAAGAACGCACGAGGCCGCATAGTCCTTGACGCATAGAGGTTTCCTGTCTCATACCGTCAGCTTAATAGACGCATAGGACGCATAAGGCATCTTCCTATAGTCTTCCTGGGCTGCGATGAAGCTCACACAGGTCACGATTGCCACCTTGATGCTGCCGCCCGGTAAAACCGAGGCAATCTTCTTTGATGACGAGTTGGCGGCTTCGGGCTTCGCCTGCGGGCCAGCGGCGGTTCGCGCTGGGTCTATCACTACAAGCTCGGCTCACAGTTTCGCCGCATGACGCTCGGCTCGCTGGGGGCGCTATCGGCTACGCAGGCGCGCAAGCTGCCAGCGAGCTGCAAGCGATGGTGCGCCTGGCCGCGACCCGGCCGGCGAAAGCCGAGAGCCGTGCGCGTGCTGCCGAGACCATGGGCGCTGCGCTCAGGCTCTATCTGCCCTATCAGCAAAGCCGCTTGAAACCCGGCAGCTATGACGAGGTTGCGCGGCACCTGCAGAAGCATTGCCGTCAACTGCACGGCCTACAGCTCGCCAGCGTCACTCGGCGCGCCGTTGCCGCGAGGATGGCCGCGGTGGCCGCCGCGAGCGGCGACGTCGCCGCAAACCGGACGCGCGCACACTAGCGGCATTCTTCGCGTGGTGCATCCGCGAGGGCTTGGCCGAGCAGAATCCTGTTGTCGGGACCGGACGGCGCCCGGAGCGTTCGCGCGACCGCGTGCTGTCGCTCGACGAACTGTAGAGGATTTGGAACGCGCTCGACGACGATGACGACTACGGCCGAATCATCCGACTGTTGATTTTCACCGGTCAGCGCGCGAACGAGATCGGCGGATTGCGTGGTCCGAGGTTGGCGACGGCGATATCGTGCTGCCGTCGGCCGGACGAAGAACAACCGGCGCCATGTCATCCCCTTGGCGCCGGCGGCACGCGCTATCATCGATGCCCAGCCGCGCGGCGAGCGTTCGTCTTTGGTCGCGACATCGGCCGGCCATTCTCCGGCTGGTCGAGATGCAAGGAAAGGTTTGACGCGCGCATACGGGACGCTCGCCGCATTGGATGGTTCACGACCTTCGCCGCAGCGTCGCGACGCACATGGCCGAGCTTGGCGTTGCGCCACACGTCGTCGAGGCGCTCTTGAATCACGTTAGTGGGACAAGGCCGGCGTCGCTGGCATCTATAATAGAGCCGCCTATCACGGAGATGTGAAGAAGGCGCTGGAGGCGTGGGCCGAGCGTTTGGCGAGCGCGCTAAGTCCGCGCTAATTGCCGCTAACTCAAGTATTGTCCAAATGTCAAATAATACAACAATACAACTTGCGCCAATATTTCTAAGTATTCGCTCAGCAACGTCTTGACGCCAGCGAGTTCCCCCCCCCGCACGTTCCCCCCATCAGCAGCGCGCATAGGCGCGCATCAGCGGGAGTTCAACCTCAGCGGGAGTTCAACCAATGCCCATCGTCAATAGGATTAATCTTTCGGAGTTCGTCGAGATGCGCCGGATTGTCAGCCTGTCGCAGGCGGCAGAGTTGAGCGGTGTCTCAGTCGACACCCTCAAGCGCAGGTTCCCCGACAAGATCCTGACCGTGAGTCCGCGCCGGCGCGGCATGCGCCTCGGCGACGTGCTGCGTCTCGGCGAGCCGACCGCGGCCTAACAACGCGAAAAGGCCCCCGGCGGCAGCAGGGGGCCTTCGCACTTCATTCGACCCGGAGCCGACGAAACCCCGAACCATAGGGACTTTGGACGTCATGCTTACGCGCACTCACACTAGCCGGCGCCACGCGCCGGCGCAATCCCACGACCACCACGGTCAACACAGCCCCCACGACCGCGATTGCTGGCTGGTCGAAGCCCCGCCGGGTCGGACCGTGGCGCGTTCCCATCGTCACCCAGAAGACGCGAGGCATCGTCGAGGCCAGCGGCTGTTCCGCCAGCGTCGGCCTCGGATGCGCGTGCCGGTCGGCGAGCCGCCGCCGCTGAACATCGGCTCGGAGTACCTCGCCCTGCTCGCCGTGGAACGCCTGCGGCGCGCGGTCTGGACGCGCTCGGCGGCTCGACGCTGGCGCGCTGGGACTAGCCTCGCCATGCCAGCCACCGATGACGGAAGCAAGGCCGCAGCGCTGGCCTATGCATGCCGCGCGTTACCTATCTTCCCCACGCGGGACAAACGTCCCCTCACGCGTCACGGTCATCTCGACGCGACCTGCGTCGGCCCGCGCGTCGCCGAATGGTGGCGCCGTTGGCCGGACGCATCGATTTCACTACGGACCGGACGCGCGTCCGGAATCGCCGTGCTCGACCTCGACCGCAAGGGTGGCCGCGACGGCTTCCTCGCCGTGCCGAATTGGCGCGAGCTGACGCCGGTCATCGCGTTGACGCCGAGCGGCGGACGGCACTTGTTCTTCGCCGATGAAGCCGGCCGCGTGCGTTGCTCGCAGGATGCGGTTGGGAGCGGCGTCGACGTCCGCGGCGAAGGCGGCGCGGTCATCCTGCCGCCGGGTGACGGCCGCGCGTGGATGGGGCCGGACCTGCTGTCGATGCTGCATCAGCTCCCCCCGTGGCCGGCGTCAGTTCCTTTGTTCAAAAATAGCCAGGGACCGACCGATAAGGCGGCCGCTAAGGGACCGACCGATACATCTTGAACAAAGAAATGGACGCGGCCTCGACCTCGTCGCGGCGAGCTGCGCGGTCGCGGCGCTGATGGTCATCCCGGCCGACGACGACGCCGTCTGGTGGCGGGTCGCCGCGGTCCTGCGGATGGAGTTCGGCGACGCCGGCTTCAGATGGTTCGACCGTTGGTCGCGGACGTCGGACAAGTACGACCCGGCCGCCGTCGTCCGCCAATGGAACGCCGTGGCGAATGTCATCCATCCGCATGGGAACGCTCGTCCGATTGGCGCAACTCGCCGACCCGGAGTGGCGCCGCACGTCACTCCCGCATATGAGCGGCTAAGCGGGAAAGATGGAGCTGCAGCTATGAGGACCGGAGCGCTGGCGGCCGAAGCCGCCAGCTAAATAAACCCGATGGAATGCCCTGGCCGCAAACCGTTGGATTCCGACCATCATGGAGAATAATAATATGCCAACCAACGATGACGAAAGCAGTACGCGCCGTCGTTATCCCGTCCGTCTCCGAAGGCGCCGGGTCGTCTCACGGCCGTGGCGCCGCGCGTGCGATTCCCAGCGACGAAATCGACGAGCTGGCGGCGATGGATCCGGACACGCTCGCTTACATGCGAGCCAAGCACCTTGTGGCGAAACGACACGACATCTCGCCCGCCGACGTCGACATGTCGTCATCGCCCGGCGCATGCGGGCCAAGAGCTTGAATTCCTGACCGAGGCGCAGCTGGCCGCGCTGCCCGACCTCGATTGACGTCTTCATCCCCGCCCATTCAATCGGTGTGGCGTTCGGTCAATCGCAGACCTTCAAATCGTTCGTCGCCATCGCGATGTCGGTTTGCCTCGCGAGCGCAGCCGACTTCTTCGGCCACCGCGTGAGCGCCGCCGGCGATGTCGTCTACGTCGCCGGCGAAGGACTGAGCGGATTGAAGAAGCGCGTTGCGGCGTTTCGGCAACGCCATGGCATTCGCGAAGGCGCCGGCCGCATCATGTTCGTGAAGATGGGAGCGTTCGATTTGCGGGAGCGCGGCTCGGTCGATGCGCCGTGGCGAAGCTCAAGCGCGAGGGAATCCGGCCCGAGCTGGTCGTCATCGATACGCTGGCGCGCGCGATGCCGGGGACCGACGAGGGAGCGGAAGACATGTCGCTAGCCGTCGCGCATATGACCCGCATGAGGGACGCGCTCGGCGCGACCATTCTCGCGCTGCATCACGCGACTAAGAACGGCGAGTGGGAGCGCGGACACAGCGCGCTGCGCGGCGGCTCCGATTTCATGTTTGAGACCGAGCGGAGTGGTCAAAGAAGGACTTCGAACTATAGCGCCGGAAGATGAAGGACGATGCGGAGCCGGGACCGTTCTTCGTCGAGCTGGACGCAGATGGACGCCGGAATGGACCGGCGCGGCAAGCCAATCAAGACGCTGGCGGTGACGAGCGTGAAGGTGGTGAAGGCTGAGGATAGGCCATCGCTATTCGAGGATAAGGCCTTAGAGGCGCTGGCGACCTTCGAGCGTGGCGCCAGCCACACGCAATGGCTCGACAAGTCGAGGATAGCCAAGACGACCTTCAAGCGCATCCGCGATGCACTGGTGAAGGACGGGAGGGCGTGCGCAGACGGAATCTACCGGCTTGCCGATGAGGGCTTGGACCCAACTTGGACCTAACTTTGGACCTAACTCTTTTGGCCGCGATTTGAGCGGCTTGGGTCCAAGGGGTTGGACCTAACATTGCGCAATGGTGGCAAGGACTTAGGCGAAGGTCCACGAAGGGTCCAAATAGGGTCCATGGACCTCGCCGTATTGGCAAGGGTCCATGAGGTCCACCCCCTTTAGGGGTGGACCATGGAACCAACGGCCGGCCGATGAAGGAGAAGGGAAGGCGCAGCCGGCTTCCTTGTTCAAGGAAGCCCAGCGGATGGCCGCCGTGGCGAACACCCCGCCAAATCCCTTAAAGCGACCTAGCGCTTGTCGATGACCAAGCGGCCGGCGCGACAAGCCGCCATCGGTCGATTAGGGACCACGGCAGCGTTGTTCGCTCCTCGTCGGAATAGCAGCGGAAAGCCAGATAGGCGTCCCCGCGGCGGCGACGAGGGCGCAGTCGGTCTCGTGCGCGTGGAAGCCGTCCCGGCGGACGGTGAGCCAATCGTCGGGGCCGTGACATTTCCCACGGCGATAGACCTGCGTCGTCTTGCCGCTCGCGGACGATGCACCAATCGCCAAAGATCATCGCCGAGGGCATGTAGTCGCTGGCGGCGGCGTTAGCCGCCGCGGCAGCCAGCGCTAGGGCGACAATTATAGGCGAGCGGGGCGAGGATGGTCATTGCCGGGGCTCCGCGACGCGCGAGGCAATGGCCGCTAACCATGACGGGGAAGTCGGCGCAGCGCACCGGGACGATGGCGGCGAGCAGCGCGTCGCCGGCGCCGATGTGCGCAGCCGCGCCGCGAGCACCTCGGCATGGCTGAATTCGGATAGCGGGCGCTAACCTCGGCGCCGTTCACGTAGCAGTCCAGGGGTCGACGGCGACTCGTCGCAAGGGCGGCTCGGCGGAGACGCACTCCAGCGCTAGCAGCGTGAGTGATGAAGGCGAGCAAAAAGTACGTGCTAAGGGATGGATTGGGCATCGTGGGCGCTCCTGAACAGCGTTGCGGTGTCAGTGAGTCAGCGCTACCGTTTCCAGCGGTGCTCGACGGCGCTAGGCGCGTGTCAGCACGAGTTAGTCCGCGGCGATTGTCACACACGCCGGGGAGCCGGGGCAGTGGTCGAAGTGATTGCTCCGGAGGCGATGGCGCTCGTCATTGAGTTTGTTTGCAAAAAGGTACTTCTCTGGCGTCGGATTGGCACACGAGGGTGCACTCGAGCATGCACGCAGGCAAATATGTGCTTGAAAATACTGGTTTTATTTAGCGCCGAACCCCCAAGGCCCAGGTTCATCGGAAGGAAGCATCACCGAGAACCCATCGCCCTGTCAACGCCCCGCCGCGGTCGGTTTACTCGGTGGGGAACGCGGGGAACACCACGGCCAGAAGCCACTCCATCCCCCGCTCGGCATCGCGGTGTAACGCCTCGCTTAGCTCCGCGAGAGCGACCGCTGCGGCCCCGTCGCTCCGCACGGTCCGCGCGCCCGACCGCCCCGATAGACGGCCCGGCCGCTGACGCGAGCCCTAGCGTTCGCTCGTCTGCACTATCGATGTGTCCGTCGGCGGCGTTCACGACATAACCGGCGAGCTTCCAGTTGCTGACGGGTCATCATCGAACGTCGTGCCTCGCGGCGAACTGGCGGATCGTTTCGCGTCTTGGGCATGGGGGGGGAACTTATCGGGTTGCGGCGAAACCGCAACGTTATAACGTTGCATGTTTGTGACTGTTCGTCTAGAAGTCGACATGATTCAAATCGAACACCAAAGTCCGAATGCTCGTCACCTTGCCCCAGGACATCGCCGCCGCGCTCGCCGCCGAATTGGCGCTCGCCGCGCTGAAGCCGAGTCAAGTTGCGCGAGCGCTGATCGCGAAGGCGCTGCGCGAGCGGCGCGAAGCGCCGGGGCGCCAACGGCCGTTCCCGCCGCACTTCCTAGCGAGGCCATGACATGACTAAAGGAAATTACTCCCGGTTTATCCCGCTCATCTGTCGTCGGCCTAAGACTGACCAGCGGTCCGAGTTCTCCGAGGTCGCCGCTCGCATTCGCGCCGAGCGAAATGCCGGACGCGGCGAGAGCGAACCCGAGAGCGAGCGACCTCCGCGCGAACACGATGCGAGCGAAGCGAACGACTTCGTGGAGCGCTTCTTGTTGGCTGGCGCGCGTCGTCGCGGGGAGGTTCCGCTGGCACCGCCGCCGCCGCAGCCAACGCTGGTCGCGATGACCGCCGAAGCCATCATCAACGCGGGCAAGAAGCGCCGCGGCGAACAGGTAGGCGGACCTAAATGAAGAACAACGAGATAGTAGCGAGGATCGCCGATCTTGAGGCCAAAAACAGCGCCCTCGAAGCCCGGCTGACCGCGCTGGAACCGAAGCCGAAGCCGCCGCAGCGGCCCGACGAACCGGTTGTGCGGATCATGCAAACCGCCGCGCCCAGTCAGTTCACGATGCCGTCGGAGCGCGAGCTGCGCGCGTCGTATCAGCTGGGCTGCGGCTTGGCGAAGGTGCTTGCGCCTGCTGACGGCGACGAGCGCGAGCACTTCGCGTCGTTCGCCGCGGCGTTCAAATATTTGTCGAGCGTGTCGCGCAGCGATCGGCTCGACACCTCGCGGATGTGCTCGTGGTGGTGTGGTGAGGCGCGCCAGTGGTTGCGCGAGCGCGGCAATTCGGTGGATGTCAAACCAGTTCACTTGACGCTGGCTGCGCTGTGCCATGGCGACATTCCGCATTCGTTCGATCCGGCGCGCTGGCCGTTCGACCTGGCGCTCGGGCTGGCGCTTGGCACGATGAAGCTGCCGACAGGCGCGGGCTGGCTGCAGGTGATCGAAACGTCGCGCTTCCGGGCGGCGACGGCATTGCCCGAGTTGCGCGACGAAGGTCCGCGCCACATCCGCCCGCGCGACGTTCCGCCCGGCTATATCGCCCGCTGTGGTGATCGCGATGCTCAATGAACCGACTCTCGATGGATCGACGCCGATTGCCGCGGGCACGCGCGAGCCGCAGGCGCTCTTCGGGCAACAGCGTCGCGCGGTCACTTGGTAATAACTCGCGTGTGAGCGGGAGCCCGGATCGAGAGAGGCGTGCGAGGCGTCAGTTGCTGGACGTACACCGTCCGTGGCTCGCACACCATCTTCAAGGCAGCTTTTGACCCCAAGCCGACAAACGTTCGGCTCGCAAATGCATGATCAATGGAGATGGGTGTGTCTATCTAAGTCGCCATCAGCGGGAGACGCCCAACTCCTTTTCGATGTCGGCCATCATCGGGTGCGTCAAGCCTGCCTTGCGGAATTCCGCGAAATCGGCCGCGATGACGCGCTCCCATACGCTACTATCCTGCTCCGACATGGGCTTACCCTTGTAGGCAACGTAGAGCGTCTGAGCTTCTTCGCTGCGTTCCAAGAACATGAGTGCGTGCGCCCGGTTAGTTTCGATCCCCAGGTCGTCCGGAAGGAGCGCGTGGGCGCGGTCTGCGACGCTCAGCGCTCTCGTGAATTCTCGTGCAAACAGAACGAGCCACGCTACGCCCTGGAGCGCCCGCGCCGTCTCCTTGCCCGGCTTGCCCTCACGCTTCGTCTCCGCTGCTTCTACTTCCGCCGCCCACACCTCCTGCAACTGCAGCGCTTCCCTCACATAACCGGAGGCACTCAACACCCGGGCAAGAGACCGACGCGCGCAACTCGTATTGGGATGCTCGGGGCCGAGCGCCTTCTCGCGGATCGCCAGCGCGCGCTCGTAGAGGGGCCGCGCCGCCGCCAGGTCGCCCTGGTCCTGCAGCAGTGGCGAGGTTGTTGAGGCTCGTCGCCGTGTCGGGATGCTCGGGGCCGAGCGCCTTCTCGCAGATCGCCAGCGCGCGCTCGAAGAGGGGCCGCGCCGCCGCCAGGTCGCCCTGCGTCCGCAGCAGGTTGGCGAGGTTGTTGAGGCTCGTCGCCGTATCGGGATGCTCGGGGCCGAGCGCCTTCTCGCAGATCGCCAGCGCGCGCTCGAAGAGGGGCCGCGCCGCCGCCAGGTCGCCCTGGTCCTGCAGCAGGCTGGCGAGGTTGTTGAGGCTCGTCGCCGTATCGGGATGCTCGGGGCCGAGCGCCTTCTCGCGGATCGCCAGCGCGCGCTCGTAGAGCGGCCGCGCCGCCGCCAGGTCGCCCTGCGTCCCGCAGCAGTAGGGCGAGGTTGTCGAGGCTCGTCGCCGTATCGGGATGCTCGGGGCCGAGCGCCTTCTCGCAGATCGCCAGCGCGCGCTCGAAGAGCGGCCGCGCCGCCGCCAGGTCGCCCTGGTCCCGCAGCAGTATGGCGAGGTTGTTGAGGCTCGCTCGCCGTCTCGGGATGCTCGGGGCCGAGCGCCTTCTCGCGGATCGCCAGCGCGCGCTCGCAGAGGGGCCGCGCCGCCGCCAGGTCGCCCTGCTCCCGCAGCAGGTGGCGAGGTTGTTGAGGCTCGTCGCCGTATCGGGATGCTCGGGGCCGAGCGCCTTCTCGCGGATCGCCAGCGCGCGCTCGTAGAGGGGCCGCGCCGCCGCCAGGTCGCCCTGGTCCTGCAGCAGCAAGGCGAGGTTGTTGAGGCTCGTCGCCGTATCGGGATGCTCGGGGCCGAGCGCCTTCTCGCGGATCGCCAGCGCGCGCCGAAGCAGCGGTTCGGCAGCCGAATAGGCCGCTCGGCCATGAAAATAGCTGCCTGCCCGGGTTAGAAGGTCGGCACGTTGCGCGCTCTCGGCTGCGTCCGCGGTTTCGGTCTCGCAGCTCGAGATGAGATGTGGCGTTAGTACCGCACAGCGTGGCCATGACGCCGGGTTGCGATAGCTGTCTTCAGGATAGATCGCCGCCAGTACCGCGACGAGCGCGCGCCGTGCTGCATCCCGCTGCGCGCTATCGCAACGCGACGCCGCGACCTCGCGCACCAGACGGTGGAGCCGGATTGCGTCGGTCGTGATCGCAGGATCGCGCTCGTCCACAATCTGGCTCGCGTTCGACCAGGGCAAAGGTGCGTAGCGCTGCCACTGCCTCGTCGAGGCCCTCGTCCGCGAGCACCGAGGCGAGCGGTTCGCCGAATTTTTCGCGCGCTTCCTTGAACAGGAACAGCGGGATCGGTTCCGGCGCCAGCAGCGCGGCGTGAACGATCAGCGGCTCCGCCGCCGGATGGAGCTTCGCCGCCTCGTCGATCGCGAGCGCGAACGTCTTCGCGACGGTAAGGCCGTCGTGATACTCGGCCGAAGCGTGGCGCGCGTCGTCCAAATATTTGGCCGGGGTGGTGGCGAAGCGCCTAGCGTATTCGCCGAGCGGAATGTCCAGCCGTTCGCAATAGGCCGCCGCCTGCTCATGCGCGAGCGGCAGGCCGCCGAGCGCATCCGACAACGCTTCGGCCGCCGCGCGCTCCGCCTCCCGCCCGGTGCGTGCGATCAGATAGTCGGCGCCGATCTGCTTCGGCCACAGCCTGATCTCGACCGGCGCCGCGACCCCGCGCCAGGCATGCGCATTCGAGGTGACCAGCACCTGCGCGGCGCCGCCGCGCGGCAGATAGGGTTTCAGCGCCGATGCATCGATCGCGTTATCGAAGATCAGAAGAATTCCCTCGCCCTCGTGGCGCAGCCGTTCGATTACTGCCGCGACGGCCGGCTCCTCCTTCTCGTCCGCGCCGACCCAGCCCAGCCGTATGCCGAGGCCGACGAGATCAGCGCGCAGAGTGGGCTCCGTCTGCGCCCTGATCCACCACGTCGCCCGGTAGTCGCCGCGATGGCGCTCCGCATAGGCGGCCGCGAGCGTCGTCTTGCCCACGCCCCGCATCCCGTGCAGCGCCGTGACAGCGACGCGCCCCTCGTAGCGCTGGAGCGCCGTCGCGATTGCCGCGAGCGCGTCGTCGCGACCCATGAAGTGCAGGGGAACGCCGATCGGAACGTTAGACAGCGCAGCCTTGCCGGGAAACGGCGGCCGAGACCCGGCCAGCCCTGACGAGGGTTTAGCTTCCCCTGGAAAAATTCCACGCGGCGGCTTTGCTGCCGGTTGGAGGAAAGCCTTAAGGCGCGCGCTCGCTTCCTCCTCGCTGATGCCGTGAAGATCACAGCGCTTCAGATGAGCAAGGAGAGTAGGCGCCTTGCACGGCTCGACGAAGACCGGGAGCACAAAGTTGGGCCGATCAGTAGCAGCGGCCCATTGCGCCGCGCGACGTTCCCAAGCCGAATAAGGCTTCTCGAGGTAGGCGTTGGAAACAATGCACAGGACGTGGTCGGCAGCGTGATGCCGCTCCTCCATCCAAGCTGCGATGTCGCCACCGCCGGAGATTTCCCAGTCGTGGATATGTGGTGTGTGGCCGAGCGATTCGAGCTCATGGCCGACCCAGTACGCCCATTCGCGATCGCTGCTCGTATAGCTGATGAAAATATCGGCCATGCCGCAAAGTCCCCGCATCGGACTGCCAAACGCGGCAAAGGCATCTTCGGTGTGATTTGCGCGACATGCAACTGATTAGTCCGGTGCTGGCACTGAACTTCCGTTCATCGTAATCCGTCGTGACGGTCGGTCTCGGAGGCGAAGCAGAATTTAGCTTCGGGCATTCATGCGCGTTTGATGTGGGATGCAGGCTTCCTCGGGGCTGTCCGTTTTGGGCGTGCTGCGGAGGAGTACAGCCATGTGGTTTCGGCCAACTCGGTCGAAATGAGCCAAAACGGACGACTTGGCTGCTTCGCCGACGCGCAGAATTGTTGGCCCAGCTTTCAAAAAGGTCACTATACGGCTACCCCCTTAGGGAACTCTCGCGTCAACGTTCTCGCCCCCGTATGGCGGTGGATGCTGGGCGTGTTTGGAAGGGAAAAGATGCCGGTCACGGCGGCGATCGAGGAATGGCTTGCGCTGGGCGACCGCCTATATGCGAAGGGCGTCGACGTGTTCAACGGCTCTCAGGTAATGGAGAGCGAGCTTGGTACCCGCGATCCGAAGGTCGTGGCGCTAACGCTGCTGGCGCGCACCCTCGGGCATTTCCAAGCTGCAGTGCACCTTCTCGAAAGCAAGCACGCCGTCGAGGCGCGGACGCTCACCCGCTGCTGCTGGGAGAACCTCTTCTGGATCGCCGCGCTCACGAAGAAGGGCGACGAGTTCGTGAAGGCGATGGAACTCGATGACGCGGCAAACCGGATGAAGCGGGCGAACAACCTCCTCCAATGGGCGAAGACCCAAGAGCAGCCCCTCGATTTCGTCGAGACGCTCGAGGCGTTCTACTCGGGCATGAAGGACAAGCATGGCAAGCCGGGGACTATCCACCACGAGCAGGCGGCCAAGGAGGGCGGGGTGGGCGACGGATACCAGATTTACCGGGAGCTCTCCGGCGACGCCGCGCATCCGTCGGCAGTGTCCCTGAGTAGGCATGTCACCTGGGGCGGGCCCGAGGGCAACCAGATATTCACGGTGCATGCGCTGCCGACGCTCGGTACCCGCGAGGTCGAGGACACACTGGAGGTCCTTTGCAGCGCCGTACTCGGCATCATCGTCGCCGCCAACGAGGTCACCGGCGGGACCGCTCCCGGAGAGCCGCTGCCCAAGCTCGCGGATGACTTCAAAGCGCTGAGCAACGCGAATAAAATCGCACGGGAGGCCGCGAAAGCCTAGCCCTGCGGGAGGGAAGGCTTACCCGGGCAAGGCCCTTTAACTACAGGCCGAGCGCCTGCGCATGCCAATCGCTGAAATGCCATCGAACCAGAAAGGCTCGCATGGATTTGTTCAAGCCAGTGGTCACCGAAGACAAGTTTCATCACAATTTTCTGGCGACGATTAAGCCAAACGCTACGGGTGTACGGCAGGTCCTATCCGGCTGGGCCGATGGCTTCGCGGATAGAGACGGGAAATTCGTCGCAGAATTCCAAACGACCTACAACTCATCGTTCTGGGAACTTTACCTGTTTGCCGTGCTCAAGCACCTCGGCATCAAGGTCGATTTCTCGTACGAGGCGCCCGACTTTGTCGCCGCGGATCATCCGCTCGCAATCGAAGCCGCGATTGCGAGTCATGCCCAGGATGACGTTCCAGAATGGGAGAAATCATTCGCGGGTATAACCGACATGAATGTGGAAGCAGCGCAATTGCAATCGACCATTCGGTTGTCTAATGCCTTGATGGGCAAGTCGGAAGCATTCAAGAAACGGTACGCCTCCCTTCCTCACCTTGCGGGTCGCGCCTATGTCGTCGCGATTGCCAACTACGGTCGGCAAGACTTTAACTTCCTTGGGGACGTGGCCATGCAGCGCTTGTTGTTCGATCCGGAAAATAAGAAGCAGGTGTTGAAAGCGAACCGTTCGGCTGTACCCCTCGGTCTGTTCAACGCGGACGGCTACGCGCACATCAGTGCTGTGATGTTCTCATCGGTTGCCACGTTTGGAAAGACCCGTGCCCTTGGTAGGCACGAGGGGGAGTTCGTCTTTTATGCAACTCGGATACGCAACAATGCTGAACCAATCCGAATTGTTGCCCGGAATGCAGAGTACAAAGAGAGTCTCACCGATGGTCTCAAGCTCTATACCAATCCGTACGCAACGATTCCGGTCGACGTGACCCTGTTCGAGGACCCTGGAATCTGGCGTTACGTGGCGAAGAAGGATGGCACGTATGTCGTGTCTTCCCATCCGGACGGCGATCTTTCCATGCGCATGGTTCATGCCATCTTTGCGCAAGGCGGTGACCTCGCCGCCCGCTTCCGAACCGTTAGACACACCTACAATGATAGCGGAAAGCTGGCGGAGCGCGCTGTGTTGTGTGGGCGGTACGAATTGCGCACCGATGCCTTGGCAGCGGTCGAAGCCCAGGTGGCACACAGCAGTCCGTCAGGCTACGAGAAAGCGGGTGACCGCTGGTGGATTACTGATAAGGAAGGCAAGGTTCATTGGTTGTTGATTGAAAGTGTGCTGGCATAAAGGGCCATCCGCTTTCCGTATGCTGTGGAAGCACAAAGGACGGGCAGCTTCGGCCAGCCGAGCCTTGGTGGGCCGGGCCCACGCCCCACATCAACTCGACTAGCGTAATCGAAGAATTTCCGTTTTTTGCCGGAAGTGACCAACCCGGGGCGTGCACTATTCCGGGCGTGTTCCGCGTGCGGCGGCCCAATTCTTCGGGTGGCGAGCATCGCACGACCGACCGAGAGAACTAATCATGTCCCGAATGTGCGGTTTGATAAAGTGGATAGCCGGCGGCCTCTTGCGGGGCTGCCGTGAGAAGCGCGTGGTCGTTCTGATCGGCGCCGGCGCATCGATTGAATACAAGGCCCCGTCAACGGCCGGTCTTACTGGACGCGATCGAGCGCGCCGTTATGGCCGACCAATGGATGAAGCACACTGGTGCGGACGTCACCTTCGTCAAGATCAAGAGCGGCCTACAAGGCTACCTGAGCGACCCACCGAATTTCGAGCAGATTTACCACTGCGCGCACGAGCTGCTATCGATGAATGCGCCAACGCCCGGCGCCGTCGATGAATTCCGCCCGCTGCTCTATCCATTCATTGCCGATAAAACTGGCATTCCGAAGAAAGCCTTGCACGCTCTCGTCGACAAGATGGCCGAGGTGATCTTTGCCGAAGTCTCTGCCGCCTGCGCCAACAACCCGCTCAGCCTCACTCCGCTGACGGACTTCATCTCCAGACTGCGTGCGGATTACGTCACGCGCATCTACACGACTAACTACGACGATTTCCTCCTTCAAGCCGCTCCGGATTTGTACACCGGCTTCGACAAGGAGCCGAGCCCAACTCCGAAAGGCTTTCAGCTCGACCGCTTCTGGGAGACCCGCAACCTGCATTCGGCATTCTATCTGCACGGCTCGGTACATATGGGCTTTGCCCATCCCGGCCCGCACTCCGATATCGGCGAGCTATCTTGGTTCGATGACCGGGGGGAGGCCCTGAAACACTCAAGCTTTCATGGCAGCGGCGTCCGTCAGATGGACGGGACGGAGTTCGCGCGCACGGCCGTGATCACGGGGCTTGATAAGCTTTCGAGGCTGCAACAGCGGCCGCTGTCGCACTTCTATTCCGCTCTCGCGGATGACCTGATGAGCGCCGACGCGATCTTTGTCATCGGCTCCGGCCTCGCCGACCTCCATCTCAACACTTGGCTCAAGGAGGCGCGGTCACGCAATCCAAGGCCACCGATCCTGTTCGTGGATTGGTGGAAAGGCGGATTCTTGCGCACCGTCTTCGATCTCGGCCGCAAGGAGATCGAGATGTTTCACGCGCTCGGCATTCATATTAGTGACCCGCACGACGCGACCGACATGCGCAACGGTTGGGTTGTCGCCAATGACGGTTCGGCAGCGGTATGGGAGAGGGGGTTCCAAGCGTTCCTAAATGCCACGAATGAGCTCCGACAGGTTCTGAGCAGGTTGAACATAAATCCATGCCTATTGTCTTTCTTTAGCGCTATTTTGGCGCAGTTTACAGTTATTGTCCTCGATCCTCGTCACGCATACAACAAGAGACCAGCACTGAGAGTCCAAAAAGTCTTCACCCCGCTTTTCCGGAGACGCCGTACACTTCAGACGGATCGACTACAACTGCGGCTTTGACGCCCAGAACGCATCAACGAGGTTGGAGCCGTAAAGACAGCACTCTCGGGCATACTGCCCACCTCAGTTTGTCGCGAAACAGTAGAACAGGCCGGCTCCGCCGGTCCGCTGCAAATTCGCTGGAGCGCAGCCTGGGGTCTTGTGCGAGAAATTCCAGAAATTGGGGCCCTGGGTGTTCCCGATCAGGTCGTGATGGCCGACGATTGCGCCGCCCTGGCCATCGGCGCTGCTGGTCCAGTTGCGGCAGGTCGCATCGTCACCCGGTACGGCCATGCCATCGTGCTGCGTGCCCGTCAGCATGTCGTGTTGATTGGGGGTGTCGACGCGACCCTTGATGGTCATGCCCTTCTCGTCGAGGGCGGTTTCCTTGTTGATCTTGTTGTTGTCGCTGTGCAGGTCGGCCACGCTGGCTGCAATCTGCACGCCCTTGGCATTAAACCATGGGCCGCGGCCAATCCGGTCTTTTGCATTGACCGGAGTCGAACCCTGCGTTGACAGGTAGGCGCGCCAGGTCCTGCTGCCTGCGCCAGTGGCCTGGGCAAGGCTCTGGCAGTGACGGTCCGCGCCTTCCAGCCCGCCGAGGTCACCGCCCTTGCCGATCCCAACGCTGGTGACGAAGAAGCTCATGGAAGTCTGTTGCGCTTGCACGGGCACGCTCGTGCCGATGACAAAGGCCGCAACGAGCGCAATCGCCGGCAAGTTTACTGGGTTGGTCATCCGGTTCCTCCTTGTCTTCGCACAATGGGTCACGGGCTGCCGTAACGATGCCAGCCGGGACACGGACGGTCTGCCCTCAGCTGCGGACGCGCCGTTGCAGCGCAGCGAATTGGCGAAGAGTGCCATAAACAGACTCGCGGAGAGCAATCCCCAAAGATGGAAAAATCCATGCATAACTTGATCTTTGCTGCTTTCATACTTCTCGCCGCGATGGTTTCCGCTTTCGGCCAGAGCTTTGGGAGCGCCACAACAGCCGACGCGATAAAGTATCTTGCCCCGACGGGAAGACTGCGAGCGGCGATCAACCTAGGCAATCCGGTGTTGGCGCAGACGGACGCTGCCACCGGCCACCTTAAGGGCATTACGCCCGATCTTGCGCTGGAGCTCGGGCGGCGGCTCAAGGTTCCGGTCGAATTCGTCGTATACGAGGCCGCCGGTAAGGTCTTTAGTGAGGTCAAGAACGACGCATGGGACATCGCCTTCCTCGCGATCGAGCCGGTGCGCGCCGCCGAGATCGATTTCAGCGCGCCCTATGTCTTCATCGAGGGGACCTACATGACGACGATGGGTTCTCCGTTGAAGGCGATCGCCGATGTCGATCAACCCGGCGTGCGCATCGCTGTTGGCCTGGGGTCAGCCTACGACCTATATCTGACTCGCACGATCAAGAAAGCAACGATCATCCGCGCCGCGACGGGGGGCGGGCGCGCAATGATCGATTTGTTCGTGAAAGATCGGCTTGAGGCGGCCGCCGGGGTGAGGCAGGCGCTGGCCGCCTACGCCAAGGACCATCCCGAGTTCCGCGTCATGGAAGGCCATTTCATGGAGACCCAGCAGGCGATAGGCATTCCCAAAGGCCGTACGTCCGGTGCGCGCTATCTGCGCGCCTTTGTCGAGGACGTGAAAGCCTCGGGCTTCGTCGAAGAGGCGATCAAGCGCAGCAACCAATCGGCAACCGTGGCGCCACCAGCGGCGAACTGACCCGGTTGGCGACCTCCGGGTTTAATCTTGATGATCCCGAAGACATTGCTCGCCCCGCACCTCTAAGGTAGAACGGGCATCGCTTTACCGACGGGCTTTGCGGTCTCGGACATTTCCCTACCGCGCGGAGTTGCGCCGGTTGGGGCGGTGAAGTAGACGATCGCGTCGATCAGGATGAAAAGCATGGCTGTCAGGATCAAGCACAAAGCGAGAAATTGAAGACCCCGCTTTTCATATTGATCGCTGTTCTGGACGAGAGGTCTATCGCTTTCATTGTCCGTCGTCATAACAACGTCCTCGCTGCGCGGCGCGACGCCCATCTCCTCCCGTCGATCAAGAACGAAGGACCGGCCGAGGTCTGTGGCTTCGGCCGGTCCCGCCCGCGCCATAGTGTGCCGGGAGAGGACCACCAGACGCGGATCGGCGTTGCCTCAAAGTTCGCTGCACCTGTTGTCGGCAACGATTTGCCTTACTCCTCCGTTTCGTGACCGACGACCGGACCGAGTGAAAGGACCAGGTCGTACAACGCGCGCGCTTCGTCGAAACGCGCATCGCGACAGGCCTGACGAGCTTGCTGCATGACGAGCGCAGCACCGTATAGTCGGTCTGACGGAACATCTGCCATGCGCCCGTGTTTCTCAATCATCGTGATCGCGGCTATGTCGAGGGTCGCGCAATCGAACTCGCGCCATAGCGGATTCCGCGAACGCCATAATAACCGCGGCCAACAATACGAATACTGCTCCAATAATCAGCCCCAGCCTCGTCATCGCTGTCTTCCTTTTCGAATCGGTCGCCTGGAGTTGTTTCGCCTTGCAACAGCCAGGACGCACCTAGGGTAGCCAGAAAGGCTTTTCCGCCCAGGCCCTCAGCTCTTGCTCGGTCGTGCCCATATCCCGCGCGATCCGATGATCTTGGTCCAGGAGATTGAGCAATTCTTGTCGATCGCGATGACGTTTCGCCCATGTGCGGATCACAGATCGAGCGCGCTTTTCGTTGCGGTCGCAGTAGCTCTGCGCCCATGTGCGGACAAGCGACAGAAACCGAGCTACCGCTTTTCGAGCAGCCGCAGCAGTTTCCGTGGCCGCGCGCGGAAGACGTCTCGGGCGTCTTCGGGCAGCAGGTGCGGGTTCATCAACCATGGCCATACAGCTCTTCCCGTGGCATTTGTCGCCACTTCGGCAGCGACGAATGCACCTTGAAGCTAGTCACCCGGGAAGTCGCGAAACGGCTCTTAAAAAGTTACAAAATGTTCCTGAATTCGTGATCAGATCAGGCTATGGCGATGATCCATAATTTTGGGCCGTTCCGGCTTGATGTTGAAGCGGAAATTCTATTCCGCGGTACGGAACCGGTTCCGGTCGGGAGGCGTGCGGTTGCCGTGCTCCGCGCGCTCGTAGAGCGGCGGGGCGCACCGGTCTCAAAAGACGCTCTGATAGAAGCCGCGTGGTCAGGGTTGGCGGTTGAGGAGAGCAATCTGCCAGTCCAGATCGCTGCGCTCCGTAAAGTTCTCGGCGCGGAGCCGGGGGGCGAGCGTTGGATCGAGACGCTGCCGCGCCGTGGGTACCGATTCATCGGTCCAATCACGACACCTGTTCAAAACAATGAAAGCGCCGATCGGCATACGCCGGGGGCTCAAGCTGCCGAAAGCGTGCAGGCGGTAGCTGTCAGCATCCAGACGCAACCCGAACCCGAACGTCGGCAGCTATCTATAATGTCATCCGAATTGATCTGTTCGGGTCTTGACCTTGAGGAGTTGCACGAGGCGGTCAGAGCTTATCAGTACAGCGCGAACGAAATCGCTCGTTCGTTCTATGGTTTCCTAGCTAAACATGTTGGCAATTCAGTCCTTCTGTATTTCGGATTTCCCACGGCGCATGAGGATGACGTCGAATGTGCCATCCGAGCCGGACTTGCGCTTTGCGCATCAGTCCAGTCGCTCAAAGCAACCGGCAATATCCTGCTGCGCTGCCGCATCGGAATTTCGACAGGTACTGTCATTATCGGCAATCTCGGTCATGAAACGCCAGACGGCAGCATCGCCGGCGAAGCGCTTGACATCGCTGTCCGCTTGCAGATGTCAGCGCAACCAAGCTCAGTCATTATCGACGGAGCTACGCGACGACTGGTCGGAACGTTATTCGATTGCAGCGATGCCGGCGAAATCGAAACCGGTGGCGGAAAACGCATTCCAGTATGGCAAGTGCTTCGTACGAGTGCAGTCGAGAGTCGCTTCGAGGCGTTGCATGGAACGACTCTGACATCATTTATAGGTCGCGACGAAGAGCTTGGGCTAGTCTCACGCCGGTGGGCTGAAGTTAAACGAGAGCAGGGCCGGGTCGTACTCGTGACCGGCGAGCCGGGGATCGGCAAGTCTCGTTTTATGCGGACAGTGCAGGAGAAACTTCATACAGAACCGCATATTCCTTTGATCTTTCATTGCTCACCGTATCATCAGGACAGCGCGCTTCAACCCATAATTGGACAATTGTCTCGATCTGCCGGCATCGAGCGAGACGATCCCTCAGACGCCAAGCTCGAAAAGCTAGCAGCCTTGCTCAGCGAGTTGGGCGGAGCAGCGGAGATGGACATGGCGCTTTTTGCAGCGCTTATGTCAATACCAACCGGCGATCGCTTCCCCTTGCCACGCGAAACGCCACGAAAATTAAAAGAGCGTACGCTTTCGGCGCTCTTCGCGCTATTAGCGCGACTGTGCGGTGGCCAACCGGTTCTGATGATTTTTGAGGACCTGCACTGGATTGACCCGACTTCGCTTGATCTGCTGACACGGATCGTCGAGCAGGCGGACGGCATGCGGATCCTTTTGTTGGCGAGTGCACGCCCAGAATTTGTAGCACCCTGGCCCAACTTTCGTCATGTCACCAATGTCGCGCTGAGCCGGCTCGACCGGGCGGAGGGATTAGCATTAATTGCAGGCCTGACAAGGGGCAAGGCCCTTCCGCACGGAGTCATTGATCAGATTGTGGCCCGCACCGACGGCGTGCCGTTGTTCATCGAGGAGCTGACAAAGACCGTGTTGGAGAGTGGCCTGATGCACGAAGCAGCCCAACAGTACGAGCTTTCGGGGCCCTTGCCACCGATGGCGATTCCCTCGTCGTTGCAAGCCTCACTTCTGGCGCGGTTAGATCGACTTGGGCCGGCAAAGACCGTTGCACAACTCGGCGCCGCCATCGGCCGAGAGTTCTCCTATTCGCTCATCGAGGCCGTCGCGGAACTTCCTGCCGCAGGTCTTCAGGCGGCGCTATCGACACTCGTCAAAGCCGAGCTGATCTTTCAGCGCGCCCTGCCACCGGACTCCATCTATGTGTTCAAACATTCGCTCGTGCAGAACGCCGCCTATGCCAGTCTGATACGGAACCGATGCATCCCGCTTCATGCCAAGATCGTCAGTGCCCTCACCGCAAAACGTAAGGCCGGCGAAGACGTTAAACTCGACATGCTCGGCTACCATTGTTCTAAGGCAGGCATGATTACTGATGCCAGTGAATACTATCAAAGAGCTGCCGAGCAGTCCATCGCAAGATCGGACTTGTCGGAGGCAATTGAACTCTTGGACAAAGCATTGGCGGAGCTTTCACGACTTCCGCACAGCGCTCAGCGCGACTCTACTGAACTCGAAGTTCAATGCGCAAAGGGTACCGCCCTCCTCGCATTCAAAGGGTACGCGGCACGTGAAGTTAGCGATACATATACGCGAGCGAAAACACTATGGAATCAACTCGGTAGGCCTTCTAATTTTTTTCATGTTGGTTGGGGTCTATGGCTTTTTCATGTAAATCGTGGAGAAATTCGAGAGGCGCAAGAACTATCCGATGACTTAGAAGCTGATGGCATAATGCATGCAGACGCATCGGAACTTATCATCGGAAATCTCGCTAAAGGTGGCATTGCTTTGTTACAAGGAAATCCAATGCTGACGCAAGCGAGAGTAAATGAAGTTATTAAACTATATAACGCAACACATCATAGCGAGTTGATAAAACACATAGGTATGTATCCGAACCTACTAGCATTATCATGGGCTGGCTTGATACTGGCATGGTTGGGTTATCCTGAACAAGCATTGGCGCGTTGCAGAGAGGCGACCACGCTGGCTTGCTCAACAGGTCATCTCCCGACACTCGCTATTTGTCTAGCAATGTCCTGCCGTACAGGATGTTTGTTGGCCGCGGACACAGACCTGTCTAAATGGTTATCAGCATTAAGTGACTTGGCAAAGGACTACGAATTGCCGTTTTGGACATCTCAGGTCCCGATTTATGAAGGGTACTTGCTTCTACGGCAGGGGAACGCATCTGAGGCAACCAAATCTATTCAGAGGGGACTTGAAGACTATTCTAAGTCAGGCGGTCGCGTATGGCGTACATTGTTTTTAGGCCTTCTCAGTTCGGCCCTGGCGCATGATAATCAACTCAAGTTAGCGCTTGACGTGCTTAATGAGGCAAGGCAAATCGGCGAAGCGAGCGGAGAAGTTTGGTATTCTGCCGAAATATGCCGTCAACGTGGTGTATTGCTTCTTAGAGGTACCGATCCAGATACAGTGGGGGCTGAGAAGGAGTTCGAGAAGGCCATAGACATAAGCCGGCGGCAGTCGACTAAGTGGTGGGAGCTTAGGGCTGCGATCAGTCTCGCGAATATCTTGCACAATCAGGACAGGCGAATCGAGGCCCGCAGCCTGCTTGCCCCCCTCTATGGGTGGTTTACCGAGGGCTTGGCCACGGCTGAACTCAGAGAGGCCAAAGCGCTGCTCGACGAGCTGGGTATGTAAACAGAATATCTCGCCGGCGTGGCCGACTTCGCCTATGGGTCATGAACGCCGTTTTCGCGGCGCCCGCGATGAGTTCGCTTATCCGCTCATGGCCCGACATTCGCGAGCGGGCTCCTCATGAACGCGCCAGCAAATGACTCTTAAGCCTCCAGATGGTTATCGCAGATTAGTCCAAAAAGCACTCAATGCGCTGTCTAAGGTCTGCCGAAATGGGAACCGGTCGAAGCGTATCGAGGGAGGCAAATACCACAGTGAGGTGTGCTCTAACACGAATCTCGTCGCCCGAGCGGCACTCAGTCCGAAGCGTCATGGAACTCCGGCCGATACGTACAACCCGCAGTACAAACCGCAGTATGTCGCCTATCCTGCTCGGCGCAAGAAAGTCACACTCGACGCGCGCCATTGGAATACCAATGCGTTCTCGAGTGACCTGTTCCACAACGCTGACGTTGAGACCTTTAGTGAACCAGTCTTCTACCAACTCGTTGAAGAGGATGAAGTACTGCGGATAGAAGATAATTCCGGCCGGGTCGCAATGATGGAATTTAATGAGTTTGTCGCTTTCGAAAGAGGTTCGTTCCATTAGGATGCTCCGGCCGACGACAGTCGTTGCGAGTTTACGGAAATGCCAATCGCAAATCGGATGACGACATGAGCTAGAGTTCGACCTGATTAAGCCTCACAGCGTCTTCGTTCCACTCCAGGCCAACGCCAGGCACATTCGGCACGTGGAACATGCCTCCCTTAACATCGTAAGGTTGTTGTAGAACCGGGTCGGCCCAATCCTGCCATTCAAGCCAATGTGCGGTGTCGGTTACCCGCATCACATGCGCGGCAACTTCCGGATATAGGTGCGTTGAAATAGGCACACCGGCAGCGCCGGCAATGGCCGCTGCTTTAAGCCATCCGGTCACGCCGCCGATCCGCATGAAGTCTGGCATCACGAAGTCGCACGCCTTCATCTGAAGCGCCCGGTGTAGATCGCGCATGCCATAGAAATTCTCGCCAATTTGGATCGGCGTAATCAATTCGGCAGCGAGCTGCGCATAGCCATCGAGATTGTCATAGATGATCGGTTCTTCGATCCACGCCAACCCCAAATCGTCAAGCAGATGGCCCCGCTGCAAAGCATCGGCGAGGGTCAGGCCTTGGTTGAAATCGACCATTAAGGCCATGTCGTCTCCAACCGACTTCCTGACAGCCTCGATCGTCGCCATATCGTCGCGGATGCTATCGCGGCCAAGACGCAGCTTCAGACCGGAAAATCCGCCTTCGTCACGCAGCTCTATAGCTTCCGCAGCGACCGCGTCCGGGTCTTTGAGCCATAGGCCGTTGCTGTTGTATGCCTTCACCGCGCCGATCGAACCGCCGAGCAGAACACAGAGCGGCATGCCTGCTGCCTTGGCCAGCGCATCCCAAGCTGCCATATCGAGGCCAGAAACGGCGATCATCGATAAGCCCTGGTAACCAACAAAATGCAGGGATTTGCGCGCCGCATCGTAAAGCTCGACCGGCGCGATCCGACGACCTTTTAGCCATTCCGCCAGATCGCTGAGCGCCGAGATTAGATAGCGCATCGATTTCACAATATAGGGTTCGAGATAACCGCGGCCGACAATCCCTTCCTCCGTGTGGAGATCGATCAGCACAAGCGGCCAATCGGTTATGGTAGCAATGCGCGCGATGACCGGACGTTTAAGTTTAAGGACGACCGAACGGGCCCGAATGCTCCTGAGCGTCAGCGGTTCAAACGGCATCATTCACCCCATCACGCTAATCAGTTTACCGCAGCGTAGCGCAATGCGCCGTCAATGTCGCATACGGGTCAACGATCGGGATAGGGGGGCGCCTCGCGACGCCGCCCCTCCCACACCACCAGGCATACGGGTCCGTACCATGGCGGTTCGAGAGTTTGGCTAACACGCACCGAACAAGGACAGGAGGCCGAGCGATCTGAAGTGCGCATTGGAGAGCCCTAAGGAGAGGGCCCTGCTCCGGGCTAGGCGCCAGGAACCACGGCCGCTACCGGCAGCATTGTTCGCCGTGCGCTCCGGAACCCCGTTTGCGACCAGCGCCGCTCGCCGACGCCGTGGTGTTTTCCACGCACCCAGCAAACATCACGCAGGGCCTTCCCCGCGGTCAGTTTCGGGTACTTGTCTGTCGAGTGCCCTTTTATTAATCAGTCCATAAGTAAATGCACTCTCAGGCGGCATATTTGAGCGATGGTTTTTGGTAGAATGACCGGATTTTTTCTGGGTCGTTTTGCAGTTGGCGCATAGATGCGCGGACCTTGACTTTGAAATCGGCCTTGTCGGTAATTGTCATGCGGCCAACAGTGTCGGCCTTGAGGTGTTTCCAGACCAGTTCGTCTGGATTGCGGTCGGGCGAATAGGGCGGCAGAAAAAACAGCCGCAGTCTGCCGTGTTGGCTGTCGACAAAAGCTCTGGTCTTCTTGGCAATGTGGGCGGGGCCGCGATCGACGATCAAGAAAATCGCGCGCTTGGCGCCGGCCATCAGGCGCTTGAGAAACTCGATGAAGACCGCTGCATTCACCCCACCCTTTTCTTTGATCATGAACCGCATATGGCCGCGCGCGGTAATCGCCGAGATCAGGCTCATGCGATGGCGCGCACCCGTGGTTTCGACGATGGGGGTTGCGCCCCTCTTACCCCACGTGCGCCCGGCATGATGATCGGAGCGCATGTGGGCGGCGTCGCCAAAGAAGATCTCGGCCTTTTCTCGCTGCGCCAGGGCTTTGATCTTCGGGTAGTCCTTCCTGAGCCATTGCTCGACCACAGCCTCGTCGCGCTCCTGCGCACGGTGCAAGGGCTTCTGGCAAGTGATGCCAAGTTGCGCCAGCAGTCGACCAACCGAATTGGCGCTCACCACGACCCCAAACTTATCCTTGATCAGCTTTGCCACCATGGCACGCGTCCACAGCGCGAAGGCGAACTTCAGTTGCAACGGGTTCTTCTGCGTGATGGTGTTGTAAATCCATTGCAAGGCGCGCGCATCCAGTTTGGGCGGCCTGCCCAAAAGCGGCTTGGCTTTCAGCGCTCCCCAGCCACCTCGCCGATACTGCGCCAGCCAGCCATAGATCGTACGGCGGTTGATCCGCATGGATCGTGCGACAACCTCGGGACTTTCGCCAGCCTGTACGCTGCGCACGGCGCGCATGCGCATCTCTTCCAGCGTCGCGTGATCCAGCTTGCGAGCGTCGTCTTGTTTCATCTCCCTTCAGAATCAGACGAAATTCGCCCTGTCAATAAAAATGTGCAACTACTTATGGACTGATTAATAACAAATTCTACGGAATCAATTGCCGCCCCAAGTTGGGTGCGAAACTGCTCGATCGCTTCTTTCATCGGCGGCGGCAGGTCTCCCCACCAGTCAGTAGCGCGACTCATCGCTTCTTCGACGGTTCGCAGCATTTCCTCTATTGCAATTTCACGGTAGGTTCTCGCCATAGCGCTGTCGCGTCTTTTCCAGTGCCGATGAGGTTATATGCGGTCGTCGATACCGACACTCATAAGTCCGATCTTGGACCTAAATCCACTCGAGCGGGCGCGGACGGAACTCAAGCTCGCGCCCGGCTTTCTCATTCGAAGCGCCCCTAAGCCTCGTCGCGTAGTAGACCGCGTCGGGGCCTGACGCCCGAAGCGCCTCTTCTTCGCTGATGCGGGGTGGCGCAGGTGCTCCTGCAGCACGCGCGAACGCCGTCAGCCACAAGTGCTGGGGCGACGGGTTTCCGTCGACGATGTTGTACGCTCCCGGCGGGCACTCCAGCGCGGCAGCGGTCGCCTCGGCCGCATCGTCAATATGCACGAAGCTGTAGACGCCCTGGCCCTCACCGATAATCGGAACCTGCTGTTGCCGCACCTGATCACCAATATCGCCGTCGCGCGTGTACCAGGTGCCGGGGCCGTAGAAGAATCCGTAACGTAGCGCGACGAACTCGATTCCCGGCGTCGCCGAGCCGCGCGCTTCCAATTCCATGAAGGTGCGGGCGCGGCCTCGACTCCCGGGGACGCGCTGGAGATGAACGGGACGGACTCGTCCGCCAGCCCCGCGCCGGGGCATACCAGAATCCGGAACTTTGCAGCAGGTAGCGGCGCACGCCCGCATCGCGAAGCGCCGCAAGCAGGTTAATGTTGCCTTCCACTCGGACTTTGCGATCGCGTTCCGCCGCTGCCTTCATGTCGGCGGGCGTGTAGTGCCGGGGCAGTGAGGTCAATTGGTTGATCACAGCGTCGGGCCGGATCCGTCCGACGGCGGCCTTCACCGCAGCGGCATCCAGTGCGTCGGCGATGACCGGCTCCGCGCCAATTTCCTTCAACGCGGGTGCGGAATCGGGCGATCGCGTGAGTGCGAATACCTCATGCTGGTTCGCTCTCAGGCGACGAACCAGCGGCCGGCCAATCGCACCGCTCGCCCCGGCGATCAGAATTCTCATCGCGCTTCCCTTTCGGCTCGCTTTGCGGCGACTCGAAGCGAGGCGCAAGTCATGCTCAGTCTGTAAGTGCGAAGATTCCGCTTTTCATCAGAAGGCGCGGCTCTCGTGTCATGATGAATTCAAAGGATAGCACGGCTCGTGCGCTGGCCTGGCCGACTAACGTGCAAGATCAGTAAATTGGTTCTCGCCTACTTCTGTTCGGTCTACCCTTAATTGCTACCGTGATGGTGCGGCGTGCCAGCTACACTAGCGCCACGGAATGTTCGCTCAGCTTATTACGACTCAACAACCTTGCGGTAAAGATGCCAAGTTGCATGGCCCAATATTGGCAGGACCATGGCGAGGCCAATCAAAAAGAGAATTGCGCCGACAGCCAGCAGCGCAGCAACGATAAGACCCCAGACCGCCATCATCAACGGATTGGATATGACGGCTTTAATCGAGGTCGTGACCGCCGTCATGACGCTCACCTCTCTGTCCAGGAGCAGAGGAAAGGCAACCACCGAAATCGACAACGCCACCACGGCGAAGATGAATCCGACGAGGGTGCCATATGCGATCAACGCGCCGCCCCGCCGGGTTGTAAGCACTTGGTTCACAAAGTCCGGGATCGAAACCGGCGGATCTGCGCCGAACAGGCCGAAATAGATCAATTGCGCCATATACAGCCAGGCTACATAGAGCGCCATCATGACCAGAGAAAGCGCGGCGATACCAGCGAATGACGAGGAGTGGACAAAACCGAACGCCGAGCTCCAGGAAACGTCGAGCCCGAGTTCGCGGCGCCGGCTCATTTCAAAAAGACCAACGGAGACAGCGGGACCGATAAGAGTGAAGCCGGCAATCATTGGAAAGATGAAATGCAACAGATTCTGGCCGATCAGAAACAGTGTCAGAACCAGGGCGAACAGCGGATAAACTATGCACAGGAAGAAGACATGGCTTGGTTTGGCATTGAAGTCGTCAAAGCCCTCCTTCAGCGCTTGCCAGAGATCTTTTATGTCAATCCTGCGGATTCTGATCTCGCTCGATATAATGTTGATATCTCGAAGAGCTTTTTCCTGGGCCATAGCGAACCGTCCTTTTTGACAACAAGTTTATGCGGCGACCTGGGGCTAGCCTGTCATGTTGCGCTCTGAGACTTTTGAAGGGCACCTCGAAAAATTGCCCCGCCCGGTCAACCGCCATGAAACCGCCCCTGATTGATTTGGGTTCGTTCTCGGTTCGATTCAGTTACGTTCACGAAGTTGCCGTCGCACGCTGCATGTGCCGGCAATTTTTCGAGGTCCCCTGCCCACATTCCCCAGATGACCTCCCGTTTCGATAGGAATCTGCGCTGATTGTCATTCTCTGACAAGCCTGAGTTGTTTCGGTGTGCCGATCTATAGGCTTGGGCAAGCCAATCAGCCCGGAATGGCGACCTCGGCCATCTGAAACGCGACATAGCGACCATGGCGCACCACCTTCGTGCCGATCTTGACCAGCTTCTCCCTCAGAGTCATGAGCGACCAGTTGTTGATCGGCTCCGGCGTCGTCCAACTCGACGCTTGAGGAGCTAGCTGATCTTCTGCTGGAGCGCTCCACAGCAAATTCAGCAGGCATATTCGGATTTTGGCGTGTCTCTCTACTCCTTGAGCGCCGCACCCGGAGTTGCCAACTGTTCGGCGGGTCATTCATTGAGGTGTTTGCGACGATATAATGATCCATATCTATTGATTGCAAAGTATATTAGCGATGTCAGCGCTATCGGCATCCAAGTCATCAGTAACGAACTTTATAGTGATGGCATCATGATCGGAACTCCAAAGGTATCAGACTCTGGTATGTGATATGCGTCAACAATTGTATTCCTAAAAAACGTTCGGGGAAAGTGTCTCCACGGTAATGCTTGTCAACATCAGATACTTCAAGAGCCTGCAGAACGGCTTCGCGGTAACCTTTGATCTCATCTTCTGTGCTAGTAGGGCGGAGAATTCTACGCGCGAGTTCTGTCAGCTGGATTTTACCATCGTTTCGTTCCAAGAAACCGTATTTCATCGCTGACGCAATTTCTACGGCGAATGGCCCCTTTGGGGAGCTAAGCCCAACAAATGTAGCCGCCTGTTCTCGGGTGCAGGGTCTTCCAGCATTCTGCTCAAGAATTGCTCTGGGTATCCAAAGGGCTCTTTCGACGGATTGACGGGGATGTTTCGGTCGAGTGGTGTGCTTGCTCGCCGGGTTTTTTGCTAGTCTATGCTGTTGTTTTTTCGGCCTTCTGTTTCTCCAGGTTCGAGGCCAAAAAGAATATTGGGTGCCGCTCGTACCACCCGACGCTCTCGACGAAGATGGGTTCGGACGAGCCTAGCCACGCGGCGCATGGTGATTCGGGGACACAGAGCGCGTCAATGCTAGGGAAAGTTGGCAGAATTTGCACGTATTCGTGCCGCCAATCGCCAGCAATGATTCCGGCCCCAATCCTCCTCGTTCTCCCGCTTCTACGCATAGAAAAAACGCCTCATCGCGCGATCGTGTGGGTAGATTTTAGCTAAATCCGTGAGCTTTCATCGGGCACAGTCGTGGATCTTCGGCCTGCGCAGCCGCGCGGTGAAGCCGGAGGCCTAGGCAGATTTGTGCCGCGATTTGGATTTCGGCATTCCCGCCGGAGCCTGTTCCTCTTTCGCCTTGCCCTTGCCGCCGGCTATCGGGAATTTGAATTGCGGCGAATCCCGCAGGTCTTCGGGTTTCGGCACCTTGGCCTTTCGGCCCTTCACCGGAGCAGGAGCCGCTGCGGCCTTGGCAGCTTTCGCCGAAGGCACCGCTTCGCCCTCGGACATGCTGGCGCGAAGGGCGTTTATGAGATTGGCTATGCGCGGCGCGGCGATTTCCCGCGCTGGTTCGATCCTCTCGCCAGCCTGTTTCTTCTTCAGCAGATCGATGAGCGCGTTCTCGTAGTGATCTTCGAACTGCGCAGGATCGAAATGACCAGACTTCGTCTGCACGATATGGGCAGCCAAGTCGAGCATCTCCTTTGAAAGCTTTAGTTCCGGGATGTCCTCGAAATATGGCTTCTCGTCGCGAACCTCGTAGGGATATCGAAGTGTGGTGCCCACGAGTCCGCGTCCCTTCGGCTCAAGGGCGATCACGTGCTCGCGTCGCGCTAGCACGACCCGACCGAGCGCGACCATGTTTAATGTCGCCATGGTGTCTCGAATGACGGCGAAAGCTTCCTGGCCAACTGTGCCATCAGGAGCAATGTAGTACGGCGAGTTGATATAGCGCTCATCGATCTCACGCTTTGGAACGAATTGATGAATATCGATCGTGCGAGTGCTCTCGATCTGATGCGCTCTATGTGGTCATCTTCAACGATCATGTACTGATCCTTGAGTGAGGACATAGAGGGCATTCAGATCGATATCATCCCGCGAGACGACCTCGCCAGTTTCGGAATCGACGTTCTGCTGCTTCAACCGATTGCCTGTTTTTCGGTTGATCCGGGTGAAGCTCACTTTTTCGCTCAGAGATGAGGCCGGGTAGAGCGCAATCGGGCAAGAGACCAGCGAAAGCCGAAGATACCCCTTCCAGTTCGCACGCGACGCCATTGGATACTCCTGAACATACGCGACCCGCGAGATTATACTGAAAAATTTAGCAAATACTTGAAATGAAAGGGTACAAGTGTGGCTCGCGAAGCACCTTGACGGGCGGCCTCAGCCTGTGGTGCGAGCTCGGCTCGACAAAAATCGATTCCTGTCGTGCAACCGTGCTCCGGCTCCATGTCGGTGGCCATGTCCCACAGCAGCTCCTGACTGCAGGGCAATGCGAGCGTGCGTGGTCAGCGGCGTGCATCGTTCCTTCCGCCCTTTACCGACACATCGAATATGGGCACCGTGACCGAGATGGATGGCATCCCTGTTAACCGATCAGGTCGGAGAGGCGCAAGCCCGTCTGGGCCGCGAGCAACAGCAGCGAGTAATGGCGGCGTCCGAGCCATGTCGTTCGATCAGGAGCGGCAAGGATCGCCTCGATCTCGGGTCGGGGCATGGCGGATCAGGCCGATAAGGCCGCTCACCGTCTCGCCCCGGGCTAGCCGTTCCAGGCAGTCGGCCGCCGACCATTGGAAGAGTGCACAACGTTTCGCACTACCGAAAAAGTGAATGGTAAGTCGTACCCTCGAAGGCCATTGGCGGTATCGTGCATTGAAGAGGGTCATACCAACGATCGAGAACCACGCATGCCCAAGCGGTACAGCTCCTGTTCTCCAGGGTTTGAGCGGCCCCCGCCGCTCAGTGCCTATCTTGTGCGGCTTCTAAGCGGTCTTGCTTTCGGTATATGCACTGCCATCGGCATTCTATACCTCTTGAGGAATGTGCAGGAGCGCCCCGTTACTCCGTTTCCAATCTATGCGACGGCAACTGCCCCGACTCCTGTTCACGAGACCGTTGAACTTGCGGGCGAGCCACGCTCCTCAGCTCCAACGGGGGACGCAACAACCGGGTCAGCTTCCGAGAATAATCGGCCCAAAGCCCCAGCGGGGGAGGCAACAGCCGGGTCAGCTTCTGAGAATAATCGGCCCACGTGGTCGCTCCAGCTTATTGGCGATAGCTCGGAAACGAAGGCTCTAACGGAATATAGCAAGCTTCAGAAACGGTTTCCTGCCATTCTCGGCTCTCGTACCCCAGTCGTATTGAAAAAGGAATTGGGCGGGCGGGGTTCCGCGCTTTGGTACCAAATACGGCTGACAGAAGATTCTCGGGAACGCGCGAATGCCCTTTGCATGCAGCTAAGGTCAGCCGGTGGCGAATGCCTCGTGCTTAGCGATTAACCGCCATTGCGAGCGTCAACTGCTCGCGACAGAGGCGCTCCTAGCGCGGAACAGGATGCAAATTCCCGTAACTCGTTCGCGAATTCCCTACATCGCGAACTGATTCCCCGGTTCATGAGCGGGCAGCCAAGCCGACAACACCATGGCTGCTTGACCGCCGCCCTGTTAGGCAGCGAGCCGCAGCTCCAGAATATCTTCTAGAATGCGCCTAAAGGCCGGCTCTGGGGCCAGGCATGGTTCGATAAGTGTCCAGGAAGGGGAGGCAGCCCCCAGCAGATGGTGAAAGACGACGGCGCCCTCCTGCCGCGCAGCATGAACGAGGTCTGCCCAGGACGATAGGCGCGCGGAAGGCATTCGATCGGGGTGCTGGTAAGGTCGAACCTGACGGCTCGGTCCGGCGAGTAGTTCACTATTACGCCAGTCACCGCGCCAAAGAAGGGCACCTCTCTCGTCCTTCGGGCAACAACCAGCGCCTGATTCACGTAAGACAATGGCGGCTGCGTCAGGTCGAGAGCAATCTTCAGCCACCGCCGCCTGCGGCTGGCTGGTTATACGGTCAGCGATAAGATTCTCTCGCCGCATCACTTCGGAATCCCGCAAATTCGGGAGCGCGCTTTCATTGTGGGCAGCCGCGATGGCCTGGACGGTTTTGCATGGCCGGAGCCAGACACCGGTTCCGAACCATGCATCCGATCGGTTCTGGATGTTCGCCCCAAACAAGCTAAGCGCCTTCGTAAGGATTTCATCCGCTATATGAATGCGTGGCAAGAATTTCTTGAGCGCTTCCCCAAAGACGAACAATTGCCCTCCTTTCCAATATGGACGATGGAGTTCGGTGCAACCTATCCTTACGCCGACAAGACGCCGAAGGAGATCGGCCCTGACAGGATTGGCTCCTTCAAAGGGAGCTTTGGAAAAACGCTACGAGGGCTGTCGAAGGATGAAACCCTTGCGGCGTTGCCTACCTATGCGCGTGATTCGACGAAAAAGTTTCCCGCCTGGAAAATTGACTTTATCCGCCAGAACCGCGAGCTGTACAAACGGCACAAAAAATGGATCGACAAGTGGCTTCCTGGGATTCTTGATTTTTATCCGAGCTTTCAAAAATTCGAATGGAACTGCAAGGGTGAGCGCCGCGACATCTGGCGTTATGTCATCCAGTTCAGGGCATCCGGCATCCGCGTAAAGCGGCCGACCACGGCGCCCTCGTTGGTCGCGATGCCGCCTCGACCAACGATGCTTGTCAGGGGCATGTCCGCAGTGCGGCCAGTTGCTGCAGCGGTGGTTTGTCAGACAGTCAAAGAAACTCATTGCAAGGCACCCTGAGACGCAAAACGGGAGGCTGATTGCGATCAGCATCGTGCCGCCAGGGTCCATGGTCGCGCCAGGTCAGCTGAACTCATTCCCGATGGTCAATTTTCAGCGGCGGCTAAAACATATCCTGGCAAAGGCTGATGTTCAGATCGCGATTGGGGGCGTTGACTTTTCGTTCAATGAAGACCGGAAGGGAAAATATCGACTATTCTGGAACCCGCATTTTTATCTGATTACCAGGACTGCCAACAAGAAGCAGTTGCGGCGCGCGCTGATCAAAAGATGCCAGAAGACGGTCGCGGTACCACGGCCAATCAGGATCTCCCCATTCGAGAACACGGCCCGACGGAGGTCCTACGCCCTTAAGACCCATTTCGCGAGGCGGATCGGCTACGACCAGAAGAAGGAGGGTGAAGACCAGGCTCGAAATTGTCGCAACACCAGCCGGGACAAGCTGCGAGCACCGGAGAGATTGGAATTATTTCTGTTGTTGGACCAGATTGGGTTGGCGATGCGGCCATTTTTCCTTGGGGTCAAACCGCATGTCAGTTCCGATGGGGTAAGATTGAAGAGGTGGGGTGATCCGCGTCGTATCAAGGTTATGAAGGAAATAGGCCTATTTATATCTAAATAATGACTACACCAGCAAGATAGTCCAACTGCTCACTGCTCACCGCCGCTGAGGCTAGGGTCAGTTGTCGCCGGCTTTTACAGATATAGGCAAGGCGGTGAGCAGTGAGCAGTTCATCTGATCCGTGGGGCACCGAGCTCTGCTAAACAGCTAGGGCGGAGGTGGCAAGCGTTGAGCGCCTGAGAGTACGACCCCTGAGCGTTCGGGGCCTCTTAGCCCTGCTGGGTTTAATGGGTTGAGTTGCCAGATGGTTGGCTTGAGAGCGAAAGCGACTATAATCGGCGGGAGAGTGAGCCATGTTCAGTTTGCTGGCGGCGACCTTCATCGGCTCTGAAATCCTGGTTCTTGCTCAGTTGACGACAACGCCAGGTCCAGGGGGAGTGCCGATTGCTCCTGGCAGCGCTTCATCGGCCGTTCCTCCTGGCGGAACTGGGCTCGGCGGTGTGAATATCGCGCCGGGCCCTGCCGCGCGTGACGTTCCGGTGTATAGGCTCGCGCCTGGCGGCGTCCCCGTGCTGGTCCTGCCAGAGCCCAGGCATGGCGGAAATCATTCGATCGTTAGACGCTATCCGGGATGTTGGCCCTGCCTGCCTCAGGGCCTTATGCTAACCATCCATAGTCGCGACGACGCCCCAGGCAAGGCTCCTTCACCGGATGAGCCAATCAATTCGATCAGAGACCTGTTTGCGGTTCTCCGGGCGTGTTGGGAGCCTCCGGCACGCGATCGGGCAAAAGAGGGCATGCAAATGACGGTGCGGCTCAGCTTCCGGCGCTCTGGCGAAATCGTCGCTATGCCATTCGTGACCTACACCGAGCCGGGGACAAAGGACGATGTGAAGCAAGTGTATCGGCATGCGATCGACGAGGCGCTCGATCGCTGCGGTCGACTGCCATTCTCCGAGGCCTTCAAGAATGCCATACCTGGACGGCCGATCAGCATCCGTTACGTCGATGATCGGAGCATACGCGCGAGCCGACAATAGGACTCCTTCGGTCAGGATTCGGGTGCGCCTTGGCTTCGTCTTTAGCTACCCGGGATTCCATCGTATCCGGTTGGAGGTGCACATGCCCCCTTATCTCTCATGGTGAAGATCAGAAGCGGCATCAAAAAAATCTCTTGGGCTGGCCCCATATGCTTCCGCCCAACAGTCTGTTGGTGCCGGCACCTTGCCGGCGCTCTGTTGTTGCGCCGAAGTGCAGTCTGAACGACTCCCGGTAACGTTTTACATTTAACGGGCGCTGAACGGGCCGCACCAAGAGTTCGGCGCGATGGTTCACTCGTGAAGACAGGGGATGAAGCCGACCAGAGCGCGCATCTTCCGCCGCGTTTTGGCTTGATCCGTGTCTGCAAAGCAATGGTCCTCCCGGTATAAGGACAATACCGAGAGGACCCGACTCAAGCTTCTGCGGTTCAGGCAACGGGACTTAGGTGGGATCGCGAATGGCCCTCTCGCAGAAGTATACGTAACGCCTCCGCCGGGTATCTGTCAGAGCCTTGATCATCGTCTGGCGCGTCAGCTTGCCATCGCTCGACGGAATCACAATGCCATCCTTTGCGAGTTGAGCAAGGACCGCCGCCGCAATCGCAGCAGGTCCAACCAACTTCATGATCCGGGCGTACGGAATGAGCACGACGGACCCAGCCTGGGGATCCTTTTTGATGATGCCCCAGGCCCTTGCGGCCTGTTTGGCCGACAGGAGCTGACCTTTCCTGCTGAGAAAGGGGAACCGCTCGCCCTTTTCCACCAACCGACCAAGTCGGCTAAGTAAGCCGCTCTTGACATCTTCGAGCGATACAATCGCCGCACGAGATCTCCGGTAGATCGACTTGATTGCCTGCCACGCCCTTTTCTTGTTCCAGGGTGCGATCTTCCATTCGGCGAGCAAGATGGCGGCGGCAAGAATGATGCCGAACTTTTCCGCGAACCTGCGCTCCCAAGGATCGCTATCGGCACCGACCCTTTCGACGAATAGATCAACAATCCGGTGAACGCGTTGACTGATAGCGGATCGTTCAGCGACCAATTCGGACAGATATGCGGGCGCGACGACACCATAGTTCGACGCCAGGGTCTTTTCGACTTGGCGGGCCAATTTCTTGCTTTTGGCCGTAATCTCCTCGTCCTCGCCATCGACGCGATTGAAAATGCCCCCGCGCTTGCCTGCTGGTACCGGCACGGGGCACATGCGTACCTGGGCCCCCTCCGACCGTGCGGGGCAACTTAGGATCATCGAGCGGGGTCTCGCCGGTCGAAATCGCGAAGAGAGACCATACGAGGTTTTGGAGGTCTGGATCGCGTGTCGCCTTTCGCGAGCGAAAACCACCCCGACCGCTTGCCACGAGATATGGCAGATTCTCCGCCTTCATGCGGGGGCCCGCACCGCTACTCAAGGCGCGGCCTTCCTCATCGAATGCGGCACCGAGATGATTGTGAGCGCAGCAGTAGTCTTCGATGCCTCGAGCGGTCGCGGCGAAGGTTACTAAATCGTTTTTCTTGCAGCGCCCGGTGACCGAGGCTGCGACGCGTGCAGCTAGGGACTTGCCCGATGAGCTCTTGGTTTTCTCGTGGGTATCCCTGCGCATTGATGCCATGGAGGTGAAATACAGCGCCTTCATCCTCGCCAATAACGTCAAGCAGAGCACTCGCCAAAGGGATGCTCGACGCAAGGATCAGGTAGTCTGAATACTTCACTGGCTCCCGCATGCCCTCACGCCACTCCTTCAGCGCGCCATGACGCTGTCCTAGGGCCGGATCGATATCGTTGCAGCCATCCCAACGCAATTCCTTCGCCAACTCGCCATAGGTTGCGGTCGGGTAGACGAAAGTCTTGTCATTGTGCCAACCGCACCTCGCGGTGACGCGGTATTTGCGGTCGCCCTTCGATTGCAATGCGTTGTCGACCAACGCAACCGCAGACGGCGCGATTATCTGGCAGGGCGGCATGAGCCCTAACAAGAATGTCGACGACCTTCTTCGGCTCTTGGAATAGTTCCCTTCCAATTCGCTTCTTGCGAAAACGGCCATCGAGATCTGTATAGGTCACCTCGTAGAAGCTCTCGTTCCGGTCAATGTTAAGAACTGTCGCGGTAATCTGGACTGGTGGCCTTGATGTCGATGTTTTTTCTGCGTCGACTTGTTCCGTAGTCGCTGTTCGCTCGTGGCTTTTTGACTGCTCCGATTCAGCAGCCCGGACAACCTTGGTGGAAACCTTTGTGGCTGCCTGATTGGAGTTGGCGTCTGACTTTATCTGACCTTTTTTAGGCTGCTCATTTGTGCGGCTTACATTAGTAGATCGAAACACTTCTTGGTCCATTGTCTTTCTCTTGATGCTGGCTGAAATTGGCCGATCGCGGGCGCCAGCTTCCTCCGCGTCGGCGCAAAGATTCCCCGTGCCGTCCTGCGTCGCAGGATGACTGACTGGTTCAATTCAGGCTGGAATAGAGAGCGCCTTGGCCTGGTCGGGGAGAACCGTTCTTCCAGACCGCGTCGTATCTTCTCTGAGCTTCGCGCTCACCAGTGGACGAAATCAGCGATAGCGATCACTACACGACCTACGCTACGTTCGAAGCCGCCCGCGACCTCCTGAAGATCACGCACGCTTTTGCAGCGCCGTTTCAAGTCCGAAGTGCAACAGGGCAGCATAGACGGCATGGCGGAGTGAGTGGCGGGGGAAAGGGTCGGGGTCAAGGGCTTTAGTCGCCGGAGACGATGCGAGCGCAGCGAGCACCCTTGAGGCCGACGTTTTCTCCCGCCAGACTTTGCCATGTTGTGTATGCCGGTTTTTCTGGCGGTCAGATGGAGACTATCCTTGCGTGGGACAGCACATCTCACGGAGGAAAAATGCCCGAAGGCTATCTCCATCTGACCTGCGAACAACGCTGCCAGATTTACGCGCTCTTGCAAAGCGGCCACTCGCAAGCCCACATTGCGCGGCAAATTGGCGTCGATCCGTCGACGATCAGCCGCGAGCTTGTTCGCAACACCGGCGCGCGCGGCTATCGCTTCAAGCAAGCGCACGAGAAGGCCTCGCAGAGACGCGAAGAGGCCTCGGACAAGCCGCGCAAAATGACGCCAGATTTGGTGGAGCTGATCGAAGAAAAACTGACGCAAGAGCAGTGGAGTCCCGATCAGATCAGCGGGCGTCTGGCGAAGGATGGCGTCGCCTTTATCAGTCACGAGCGCATCTATCAGCATGTCTGGAAAGACAAGAAAGACGGGGGCACGCTGTATCTTCACTTGCGTCACAGCGGCAAAAAATACAACAGGCGCAAGGGCAAGAATTCGGGGCGCGGGCTGATTCCGAACCGCGTCGATATCGATCAGCGGCCTCCTATTGTCGCCGCAAAAAGCCGCATCGGAGACTGGGAGGCCGACACGATTATCGGCGCCAATCACAAAGGCGTTGTCATGTCGCACGTCGAGCGAACCTCCAAATACACCAAGCTCGCCAAACTGCCGGACAAGAACGCGGACTCTGTCGTGCAGGCCTGCGCACGCGTGCTTTTGCCGCTCGCTGACCGCATCGAAACAATCACTTACGACAATGGAAAAGAGTTCGCCTCTCACGCCCAAATCGCAACCTCGCTGGGGGCACTATCCTATTTTGCCAAGCCCTATCACTCGTGGGAACGCGGCCTCAACGAACACACTAACGGCCTCTTCAGGCAGTACTTCCCAAAAGGTTCCGACCTCTCTATTTTGTCCGATGCCGATGTCCAAAGGGTCGAGGACAAACTCAACTCTCGCCCCAGAAAGATACTCGGCTACCAAACCCCTCGCGAGATTTTCTTCAGCGCCAGAAATCGGCCCGTTGCACTTCACTGTTGAATGGGCGCAGCATTTAACGGCGGCCTCCATCCTTTAATCCGATCGAGCCTTTTTGGTAGCGAATGCAGCCATCGTTCGAGTTCCTCGGTGGTAATGATGGTTCGCCGACCAACTTTCCTGGCCACAATTCTGCCCTTCCGAATTTGTTCGAACAGCAAAGTGCGCCCGACTCCGGCAACCTGGGCTGCCCGCTCGACTGACAAAGCGCGTTTAACGTCTGTCATACTCCGTTCTCCACGGTTCTCCGGAACCGATCCGGTTGCCGACGACATATGGTCACAACGGAGGGACAAAAGCTTCTGATTTAAACAGAGCGGTCGGAGCGAAATTATTTCACTCGGGCCAAGATCGCGCGCGGTATCTCTTCGCCAATCGCGTCCGCTTCGATTCTATTGTACCGGCGCCATGGGCGTTTTGAGCGACAAGACGGGCAGCATCTTCAGGCGACTTGGCTAATCCGTTTACCATCAGACGACGCATCTCCTGGAGATGCGGCTCGTCTATGCTTTCCATTGAGCCGGACCCATGAGGCCTGCCCGAACGTTTGAGATTGCCGAACGTTCTCCAAACCAGCGATCGAAGTCGTTTATCCAAAAGAAGACGGGTCGGAACTTACCACGGATACACGTGCCCTCAGGACCGGGCTCGTAATCATCCCAAGGATCGATCACATAATCCGAATCAATCCCCGAGCAATTTTGGAAGTATTTAGATCTTTTTCCCAAACGGGCAGGAGGTCCCGGCTCTGGAGCCCAGCCATTTGAACTCAAACTCAGTATCAATCCCGTTTCGGGATCTCGAATATGAGCAAGAAGGTACTCTCCATAAATTTCTTCTCCGCATATCAAATGAGTGCGGAAAAATGCATTCGCCTCTGCCGCTTTTTTCCAGCGCGGTTCAACGTTTTCCAAATCGTTTTTCCACGCTGGATAGTACTCTTCCAGTATTGGATTTATTATATCATGGCGAGTAGAAAGCGCTTCTATAACACGATTAAACGCCTTCGACAGGCGAATAGTGTTCATGGGTAAAGGATCGTCCGCGTATTCGCCTAATTCGTCCAAGGCACCCTCCTATACGAAGCGACGTTGTATTACTGACACACAGACCAGCTGTTTTTGCGTAATTGCTCACGTTGATGCATGTGAGGCCGCGGCAGGGAGGGCGGTGCTGTTAGGAAGCGGCAGGCCTTGCAGCGTCAAGTGGATGGCGTCGAGAACGCCGATGGCTCTTCGACGGGCGGTTTCGACGACGGATCGAACATCGGCGTAGAGATGGGCGGCCCAACCAAGCGCACGGCGCGTGCATGGCTCTACCGCGAACAATTGCGCGACATCGTCGATCGCAAGCAAATCAACGTCGTATCCGCCATGCTCGGTCAGTGGTGCACCAACGTTATGCGCTCCAAGGTCGAGCCCATGAAGGAGGTCGCCGCAATGATCCGTAAGCATTTCGAGGGCATCGCCGAAAAAGAAAGACCCGCCGAGCTTAACGGCGGGCCTGCGTCGCTCTGATCAAGGCGGTCGATGCCTGCAATCAGATCAGTCCTCGTCAGAGCCGTCCTCCTCCTCGTCAGAGCCATCCTCTTCGTCTCAGAGACATCCTGTAGTCCGGGTTGGTCACCAATTTGGCGCCGGTAGTAGCCATCGGAAAAAAGCCGCAGCAAAAGACTTGTCGGCGCTCGATCGCTCATGTGATCCTCGCAGATAAGTCCGAGCGCCTGCAGCACGTCGAATGCCAAGGCGGGACGCTGATCAATAAAGCCCTTCATTGGAAACACCGCGTCATGCAGCATGTCCAAAGGTCGCCAAGTACAGATATTCAAAGAGCCTTCCGGTGTACCTGATGTTTGAAGCGTATCTTTTCAGGTATTCAACCGGATCATGTTCCACAGCTCCGTGCGACGCCTGAAAGATCGTGATCACAGGAGGGAGTTCGAGTCAAATTCACGCATGTCGTAACATCTCCATTGATGGAAGCCTGACAGCACCATGCCGCCGTTCCAAACGTCCTTTACAAGTTTTGTTTCCCGCAGCTTGGGGGCGTCCAAAAAATTCCTGGCGGGGTCAAAGAGCTAAGTCGAAAAGGACATCTTGCCTCTAAGATACTGATTATACTAGCATACTTCTATTAATAAATTACGAGCAGCGATTACGTTTTTGCGCACACACCAATCATGTAAATGGCAAGCACAACCCTGTGCTGGAGTTATTGATTATACGCCGTTTCAAGTCCGAAGTGCAACAGGGCAGCATAGACGGCATGGCGGAGTGAGTGGCGGGGGAAAGGGTCGGGGTCAAGGGCTTTAGTCGCCGGAGACGATGCGAGCGCAGCGAGCACCCTTGAGGCCGACGTTTTCTCCCGCCAGACTTTGCCATGTTGTGTATGCCGGTTTTTCTGGCGGTCAGATGGAGACTATCCTTGCGTGGGACAGCACATCTCACGGAGGAAAAATGCCCGAAGGCTATCTCCATCTGACCTGCGAACAACGCTGCCAGATTTACGCGCTCTTGCAAAGCGGCCACTCGCAAGCCCACATTGCGCGGCAAATTGGCGTCGATCCGTCGACGATCAGCCGCGAGCTTGTTCGCAACACCGGCGCGCGCGGCTATCGCTTCAAGCAAGCGCACGAGAAGGCCTCGCAGAGACGCGAAGAGGCCTCGGACAAGCCGCGCAAAATGACGCCAGATTTGGTGGAGCTGATCGAAGAAAAACTGACGCAAGAGCAGTGGAGTCCCGATCAGATCAGCGGGCGTCTGGCGAAGGATGGCGTCGCCTTTATCAGTCACGAGCGCATCTATCAGCATGTCTGGAAAGACAAGAAAGACGGGGGCACGCTGTATCTTCACTTGCGTCACAGCGGCAAAAAATACAACAGGCGCAAGGGCAAGAATTCGGGGCGCGGGCTGATTCCGAACCGCGTCGATATCGATCAGCGGCCTCCTATTGTCGCCGCAAAAAGCCGCATCGGAGACTGGGAGGCCGACACGATTATCGGCGCCAATCACAAAGGCGTTGTCATGTCGCACGTCGAGCGAACCTCCAAATACACCAAGCTCGCCAAACTGCCGGACAAGAACGCGGACTCTGTCGTGCAGGCCTGCGCACGCGTGCTTTTGCCGCTCGCTGACCGCATCGAAACAATCACTTACGACAATGGAAAAGAGTTCGCCTCTCACGCCCAAATCGCAACCTCGCTGGGGGCACTATCCTATTTTGCCAAGCCCTATCACTCGTGGGAACGCGGCCTCAACGAACACACTAACGGCCTCTTCAGGCAGTACTTCCCAAAAGGTTCCGACCTCTCTATTTTGTCCGATGCCGATGTCCAAAGGGTCGAGGACAAACTCAACTCTCGCCCCAGAAAGATACTCGGCTACCAAACCCCTCGCGAGATTTTCTTCAGCGCCAGAAATCGGCCCGTTGCACTTCACTGTTGAATGGGCGTTATGAAAAAATCGCCTCGGGAGAAAAAATATGGAGATATCAAACCCTGGGTAAAGATCGCCGTCGCCCAAGAAGACGCCAAACCATCAAATCCGATGTGGAAAGGCGAACCCAGGGAAGACAAAATTATCGAAGCACAGCAAAAGCGTATTCGTTTTCTGCGCAAACACGGAAAGACTGATCCACGAGCAAAATCGCTAGCGGAAAGGCTGCAATCCTGTCGCCCGAGGCGAAGATGTCTATCAGGCGCTTGCCCAGAATGCGGACGGCTGCTGCAGCGGTGGTTCGTGCGGGCATGCAAACGATTCATTTCTGACCATCTGGAGACTCAAAACCGCGAGCTGATTGCAATTAGCATTGTGCCGTCTGGTTCAACCGTTGTTCCTGGTAATCTACAATTATTTTCCATCGCGAATGTTCATCGGCGCATTAAACACGCGCTCGCAAAAACGCATGTTGCGGTTGCCATTGGGGGTATCAATTTTTCGTTCAACGAAGATCGAGACGGCAAATACCAGCCAGTTTGGATGCCTCACCTGCACGTGATCACGACAACCAACAACAAAGAGGCGCTGAAGAGGGAGTTGGCCAAGCGGTTCCCCAGAGCCGTGATGATCCCACGGCCGATCAAGATTTCCCCATTCAAAAACAAGGCACGCCGGTGGTCCTACGCACTGAAAACTTATTTCGGAAGACGGTTCGGCTATGACCAGAAGAAGGAGCGTGAGGGCCAGGTTCGGAACTGTCGAAACACCAGCGGTGACAAACTGCGAGCGGGCGAGAGTCTGGAATTGTTCCTGTTCCTGGATGAAATTGGGCTGGCGGTGCGACCATTCTTTCTTGGGGTCAAGCCGCATGTCAGTTCTGATCGGGTCAGGTTGCTAAGGATGGGGTAATGGATGGGTGATGGCGTCGTATCAAGGTTATATAGGGAATTGGGCAATTTATATAGGGAAAGTGACTACACTACACTGCAACAGGGTGCGCGTGTGTCAAAGTAGGTTAGGGACTCAATGAGAGCGTTTTGCGAAGGGGAGTTGCCGCAACCTCTGAACGTGTGAACGTGTGAATGTGTGAACGTGTGAACGTGTGAACGTGTGAACGTGTGAACGTGTGAATGTGGGGGCACTCGCTCGCTCGGAATGCAAAACAACGTCAAATATGGCAATTAACGCGTTCACACGTTCACACGTTCACACCAGAGACCGTAATATCCCGGCGCTGGCTAGGACGCGTGGATGTCGTCATATTTGCGGATCCTCGTCGCGATCGCGTGAACCCATATATGGCCCTTGTTACCCGTAGCTCCTGAAAAGAACGGACGCTGGACCAGGTAGCGGCCCTTGGAGGTGCTGGCCATTAATTTCTTAGCAGCCAACTCCTTCTTGAGTGACTTAGCGTTTGTATCATTGCCAATAATCCCCTGAAGATGACGCGACGTTAGATAATACCATCTTTTACCCTTGAACTTGGCTACGTAACCTGGCAATGAACCAGGTTTGTGGGAGGCGATTCGTACCTTGCTCTTGCTTAGGTCCAGGAATTTGCTGCGATTGTCACGTAGATAAGTGACGAGTTTACGGCACAACCCAGAAGCAGACCTGTCCTTCGCAAGGCGCTGCGCGTTGGCAAACCGTAGTCCGTCGAGCTGGCAGGACAGAATCGCTTGCAGCAATTCATCCCGAATTCCAGGGGAAAATGCGATATTTGATCCCAAGGCTACCTGCCGCAAAGACGGTAGCAAACCGCCCGAATGCCCGGTTGAGCGGCTTGAAATTCTTGGCCTTGATCTTGATTGCCTTCAGATAAGCCTTGCGCTCTCGTTTGAGAAACCCCTTGAGGTCGGCGAAAGCACGAGGGCGAGCACGATCGCGGACCAGCTTTCGGACATATTCGAGGCCGGCCATTCCATAGTACTTGCGGCAGCGCGCTTTCAGCGCGTCAGTGAGTTTCCGGCCGCCCCTAAAATCGCGCAGGTCATTATAGATACCCTGGCCTAAACTTGGGGTCGGAATGTCAACGAACCGACCACGATCGGCGTCGTCTATTTGAAGTCCACCACGACTGGCAAGTTCGTCGACACTGTAATTCGAAGTGCTCAGGAAGTAGAGCCGCCAGTCCCTAGCAGACTTAACATTCGTGAGGCGTTCTTTCTCGGTGATCTCTGCCAAATTAAACGAAATATGGAAAACCACCTCCCCACGGTCATTGTCGTTCGACCCGGCGAGCTTCGTATCGTCCAGAAGCAAAATGATCTCATTATGGGCGAGAGCCGTAATTTCCACCTTGCCCTTAGTTGTGTGCCAGCTTTCGGCAAAACCTTTCTCGCGGCGCCCTGGGGAGCGGTGGCAGCCCCAGATCGACCCAGTCACCATGGCGGCGGCGGTCTTGCCAGATTCCGCTGGGCCAAACAGCTGAAACCCACCGGACCGAGGACCGCTGACCAGGGGTAGGATCGGCCCGGTGAGCGCGAGGCTGGCGCAAAACATTAGCCGAGAGTTACCGGAACACAGATTACCAATGTTGCGCTGCCTGAAGTTGCCCCGCTTTCGTGGACACCCGATTTTTTGAGTTTTCGGAGTCCACAATGGCAAAGAAGCACCCCCGTTATGTGCCGGAGTTCCGCCGGCAGATGATCGAGCTGGTTCGGGCCGGTCGCGGGCCGGAGGAACTGGCGAAGGAGTTCGAACCGTCGGCGCAGGCGATCCGCAACTGGGTCGCGCAGGCCGACCGTGACGAGGGCCGCCGCGCGGATGGCCTGACGACGGCAGAGCGCGAGGAGCTCAACCGTCTGCGGCGTGAGATCCGCCAGCTCAAGTTGGAGCGCGAGATCCTCTCAAAAGCCGCGGCCTGGTTCGCTCGGGAGACGGATGTGATCCCGCCGAAGGGTTCCAATTCGTGAGCGAGAACCGGGCCCGTTACCCCATCGCCGTGATGTGCCGCATCTTGGGCGTCTCCCCCAGCGGCTATTACGCGTGGGTGAAGCGGCCGGCCTCTGCGCGAGCCCTGATGGACGCCGCGTTGACCGCGGAAATCCGCGCGGCGCACGCCGCGTCGAAAGGCACCTATGGAGCACCGCGTCTCCAGATTGATCTTGCGGAAGCCGGCATTCGTGTCAGTCGCAAACGTGTTGCCCGGCTGATGCTGAACGCTGGTTTGGTCGGCGTGAGCCGTCGCAAGAGCACCGTCACGACCGTGCGGGATGGGGCGCGCCAGGCGCCCGATCTCGTCGACCGCAATTTCACCGCGGATCAGCCCAATAGGCTGTGGGTGGCCGATATCACGTATATTCCAACGTGGGGCGGCTTCCTCTATCTGGCGGTTGTGCTCGATGCGTTCAGCCGCCGGATCGTCGGCTGGTCGATGGCGACCACCTTGCACATGCAGGTGGTGCTCGACGCCCTCAACATGGCGCTCTGGCAGCGGCGGCCGAGCGGCGTGATCCACCATTCGGATCATGGCTCGCAGTATACCTCGATCGAGTTCGGCAAACGATGTCGAGAGGCAGGCGTTCGCCCCTCGATGGGGTCGGTCGGAGATGCCTACGACAACGCGATGGCGGAGAGTTTCTTCGCCACGCTCGAATGTGAGTTGCTCGATCGGCGTCGCTTCAAGACGCAGGCCGAAGCGCGCATGGCCGTCTTCGAATTCATCGAGGGCTTCTACAATCCGCGCCGGAGACACTCATCGCTCGGCTATCTGTCACCCAGCGCGTTCGAATGCCAATATGCAGCCACCGCTCTCGAACCCGGTGCACACGAGCATGCCGTCGTGCTCGCGCCCGTCAAGGAGCGGCCTGGAAACGTCGCAGCAAGTTGCACCGCCAGCGTGCCGGCCGTCCTTGACAGCCACTCGACACGACGGCCTTGGCAACGTGCAGGCCGGGACGAAAAGATGCTCTCAGCCGAACCAAAAGATCACTCGAAAGAGGAGGACAGAATGCCGTCAAACCAGATACCCTGATCCCAAGACCTCACCTCTCCACGAAACCGGGGCAAGTCCAGCCAGTCCGGCAGCGTGGGCTTCACCCGGTACTTGGCCAGCAGTTGTGGGTCAAGGTGCCGGAACGAAGGCTCCAGCTTGCTCTTGGGCTGTCCAACAATTCTGCCTGGAAGGACAAAGCCGCCGCTGTTCCAACCCAAGCGAGTGACTACCTTGAATGCGGGAGCTGTTGGCTTTCGACAGTCGAGCCGATCCAAGAGTTCTCTGCGAGCTGATGCGCTGAACGCACTTGCGCCCGCATTGTTCAACTCGGCAAATAGGCTCTTTGAATTTTCGGTGATTTCTTGCGCCGAGAATGGCGGAATATTGCTTCCGGCGCCGCGTACTGCGAATTTGAAGTACCGGTTACGCCATTCATCACGACCTTCTCCCTTGATGACGATCCGGGATCCTGGGCTGGAGGTCTTCTTCTGCATCACTAATCTCCATTCGGACCAGAACGGGTCAGCGCGTAATTCAACGTTCACACCGAAATTAACGTTTCGCGGTGAGCCCGCGCAATTGGCAAACGCGGTGTTGTCAACGAAAAATACGCACCAAAATGAGGGTTGGGGAAAGGGGCCGTAGTTCAGGCTGGGATCCTTATTTGAGCACCCAGCACAGATCGTCGTGGAGGCGTATGAATTTATGAATGTGTGAATTCGGTTTTGGCCTAGCAATATATGAATGTATGAATGTGTGAATTAGGTTCACTCGCGGCCCGCCAACGCCAGATCAACTCGCGCGGGGCGAGATCACGACGGTGAGGATGGCGGGTCGAGCGCTCGGTCGCGGCGAGGCTGCCGTTCTCATAGCGGCGCTCGATCCAGGGGACGCGAAAGGAGTCGGGCGAGGCCCGGAGACGCTGGAGATGTCGACGGCGACTTGCGATTTGCCGATCCGGGCGAAGGGATCGTTGACGTGGGCGTAGTCGTTGAGGGCAAGCGCGCCCCGCCGATGAGAACAGATCCTTTCAGGTAGGCGCGGGGGGCACGCGGGCTGTCTTGAGCCTCCTCTTTTGAGCGGCCCATTTCCGCGCACATCCAGCGATGCCGCCATTACCCCAGCAGAATCCCCCAAATCCTTCTCGTTCAATCTGAGTCCTGTGCGTCGCCGCAAACTGAAGTGCCTGGACCCAGCAATTCTTGATCTGCGAATTTGTTTTGGAAGTGGCCTCCACGAGAACGTGCAGCGTTTTCCGACCCTTCCTCGCGGGGATCCCGTATAGCTTACCGACTTTTTCGCGCCTGGTCTTTCGAGCCCCGTCATCTTTCCAGCACCAGTACACCTTTAGCACCGCTTCCAAGTAATCATAGAAGTCGAATCGGCCGTTCCGCCGCCCGAAAGCTTTCTTTTCTAAGAGGGCGAGCCTCTTGATCTCCGCTCGTAGGCCCGCGTCTTGTCCCAACTTTTTCCTATCCCTCTTCGGAAACGACGGCATATCGCTTCTCCTCAATGCCGAGATCCTTTCCTTCGCCGAGCCCGTTTACAGACTTTCCTATCCGCTCCTAATTGTTGCCTCGGGGCGATATTAGTCGCCTCGGGCGATTTTTTTGGAGACCAATAATCGCCTGAGGAGACAGCGTTGATAAAGAATGATCATTCGAAAACCCAGGTGGAAAAAAGATCCCACGATCAATTTATCCTGAGGCGATATTCCCGCTTGGCCACACGACCAAAAGCGAACCTGTAAATGGCCGAGTTAGCAAAACTTCTCAGGAGTACGGAGAAGCGAATATGCAGCAGATCTTGGCCTTTGGGTCGGGCCAAAACAGTCGAGCAGCCGGCAAACAACGTCTACTTCAGGGTTAATTCAAACCCCGAGATGATGCTGGACCACGCGACCGTGCTGCGTGACTCCGCGGGTTCAAAGCGGACGTTCTATTACGTCGTGCCGTCGATGCGTGCTCACCCGAAGCTCGCGCCGCGTTTGCGCAAGGTAACGCTCGCGCTGACCTATACGTGGCCGGCCGAAGAGATTCTGCTCTGGCCGGTCCCAATTCTGGAAGGTCGCGACTTCAAGGTCTGGAAATCGGCCAGGGCAGCCTTCGATCTTGCTCAAGAGCGTTGGGTGCAGATCGTCTGGAATGAGGAGAAGGGCGACTACGAAGTTGAGCCGGCTGAGAGCATCGATAAGGAACCAATCTGGCCGGACAAGAGCCTTTCGATTCTGTTGAAAATCGCCTTCGCCGACAAGGTTATTGATAACGAGGAGCACCCCTATGTCCGCCGACTGCGGGGTATTCTCGACTGAGCTGAAATACTGGTGGCGGAATTACGATGCCATCTGGCACGTCGATTTCGAGTACCGCCAAGACGCGAACCACCATCCGGTGCCGGTGTGTATGTATGCGCGTGAACAATACACCGGCACCGAGATCGCGCTGTGGCGCGATCAGCTGTTAGCCTGCAAGCGGGCCCCATTCGATACCGGCCCGCGTAGTATCGTGGCTTCGTTCGCGTCAAATGCCGAAGGCTCTTGTTTCTTTAAGGAAGGCTGGCCTTCCCCGCATAACATTCTCGACCTTTATGTCGAGAACATCGCCGAGATTAACGGTAATACCGACGTGTGGTCCGAGAAGAAACGGCCAGGTCTCCTTACCGCCCTCGAACTGCATGGCCTTTCAAGCAGGTCCGCCGACAGAAAACAAGCTATGCGCGACGTCATCCTCAACAACGTCGACTACACTGAAGAACAAGAACGGGAGATCCGCGAGTACAACCGTGAGGACGTTGACGACACCGTCAGGCTGCTACCGGTCATGGCCCGGTCGATCGATCTGCCGCGCGCTCTGCTACGCGGCCGCTACTCTGGTTGTGCCGTTGCACGGATGGAATGGACTGGCCTTCCTATTGATGCCCTCTACCTGAACCGGCTGATCGAGAACTGGGAGCGGATTCAGCGGCATTACATCGAGCGCGACGACGAACTCGGCCTGTACGAGGGTACTTCGTTCCGTGAAGGCCGTCTGTTCGATTTGATCACAGCTCGTGGCTGGGACTGGCCGTTCACTGAGCACGGACGGCCAGAACTCAAGATAAAAACGGTGGGGCGACAGGCGAAGCGATATCCGGAGCTGAGAAAGCTCGTCCAGCTACGAGAACAGATCGCCGAGCTTCGCATCAGTAAGCTGGCCAACACTGTTGGAGCAGATGGTTTTAGTCGTTGTCCGTTGCTGCCGTTCTGGACACGAACTGGTCGAAACCAACCAAGCGCAAACGACAAGATTTTTCTGCCGGCATTGCCAGCATGGCTGCATGGCCTCATCAAGCCGTCACCGGGTTGGGGGTGTGCTCAGTTAGATTGGGACGGCCAGGAGATCGGGATTATGGCGGGCCAGAGTGGCGACCCTGTGATGATCGAAGATTACAAATCCGGTGATCCACATCTACGATTCGGCATACGAGCAGGCCTACTCCCACCAGACGCAACCAAGCAGTCGCACCGCGAAATTCGCGACAAGATCTGCAAGCCCGTCACGTTGGGACAAAACTATGGAATGACCGCCTACGGAATTGCCGCCAAGACCGGCAAATCATTGCACTGGGCAAGAGACATTCACGCCCGTCATCGACTGATCTATCCCGTGTTCCATCGCTGGATTGCCGATGTTGTGGCGCAAGCGAAGTTCGACGGGATCATTTATAGCCCGTTTGGTTGGCCCCAGGTAGTAGTCGGCTCCACGACCTCACGCAGTTTAATGAATTTTCCTGCACAAGCCGGCGGTAGCGACATGATGAGGATTGCAGCGATTGCCGCGACGGAAGAAGCCATTCACATTTGCTGTCCGATTCACGATGCCTTCTGGATCACGGCCCCACTCGATGAACTTGACACCGCGATCGAGCGCATGCGGCAGATCATGATTGAGGCAAGTATCGCGGTAACGGGTGGACTTCCGATCACAGTGACGATCGAGCATGTGGTGCGTTGGCCACATTGCTTAGGCGACGTCCGCAAGCCTGGCGATAAAGGCCAGGCGATGTGGGTCGAGATCAAAAGCCTCATCTCCGATCTGCAACGGCGAACTGGGGGTTGAAAGCCATGCGCAGAAGATTTCGTATCGTTGGGTCGGAAGACCCGGCTGACGTTTTCGACAATTTGGAGACGCTGCGGCGGGAGCAACAGCAAAATAATGTCAGCCCTCAGCGCCGGACGCGGCTCAAGGGAACGTTTGCCCGTATCCCGCACGATAAAGGGCTGTCGCTACACCGGCACAATATTGGGAGCACAGCCTGGACCATCCTAATCGAACTCGACAGGCTGATTCTTACCTCAAAAGGTCGTAACCCAGTGAAGCTGACCAACCATAGCCTTCGGGCCCTTGGCATCAGCCGTAAGACGAAGCTGCGAGCACTACAAAAGCTTGAGGCGGCGGGTGTAATTTCTGTCGAGCAACGAGGGCGGGAAGCGCCCTGGGTCACCCATCTTTGGTATCCAGCTCAAGACTAGCCCAGTCCATCGCTCGACGGAGGCTTGTCACTGTTCGAGCTGTTCAATCCGAGCCGGCGCTCAAGTTCCGCGATCCGGGCTTTCAGCGACGCGTTTTCAGCCCTTGGCAAGCAACGGGGCGGGTTTCACGCCGAAGAGATCGGCCATCAGTTCGGCTAGGCGATCCTCCGGCAGCAACTGATAATGCGAAGACGCGAGCGCCGTTTCCGGACGGGGTCAACGCGCCCGTTCAGTATGGCGTCGGAACATCATCGACGCCCTCACCCGCGACCCCTCGAACTTGGCTATATCCCTACGCCTCTCCTGACCAATCAAGACAACCTGGGCAGTTATGCCCATCATTTGCGTGAACAACTGAAGGCTCTCGTCGAGATCGAGATAAAAAAACTATGGTGCGCTACGATCTGCGCAAGCTCAAGGGACGCAGGCTGCTGCAGCGTGATGGACGATACGCCTACCGCCTTACCCAAAAAGGCGTTCAGGTCGCCCTGCTATTCCTCTTCTTCCACAAACGGCTCTGCGGTCCGCTCGCCCATAGCCGCTTCCACCACCCCCCACCGCCTGGCGGCGGTTGAAAAACGCCTCCGTGAGGAGTTGGCCGAACTACAAGTCGAAATTAATGAACAGAAGAGTCGAATTGTGGATTTGGGCCGGAGCGAGAGCTTTGGTTTCCTGGGATTTTACTTCCGCCGCATCCGCAGTCGTCGGGGTGTTTGGCGTGCCAATTACACGCCGAAGATCAAGAAGCGTACGGCGCTGCTGCGGAGACTCAAAGCGCAATTGTCGGACTCTATTGCTCAAGGATTCTCCTAGGATAGAATCTAGGGACGGGTCACAAAGGAAACAGCGATGGGCCGTAAAGGAAACAGCGATGGGTCACGGAGGGAACACAGGTGCCCGTTTCCTTCTCTTATCTCTGTTCTTGTCTCCTACTTACGTATCTCCTTTATAAATCTGTAGCGTTGTATCAAGCGCCGCGGGAACTGAATGGCGGGCTCAACCGGGCGCTGACCTGGGCGCTGCGTTGGCGTTAGGACCCCCACATTGGTGATGCAATCCACCAAGGACGGGATAGTCGAATATTCGACGAAGAAACGTCCTCCAGCCCTGCGACGGTGGCCGCCATTGATCTGACGCACCGCTGGGCCGGACGATCTTGGGGCTGAACGGGCACGGCTTACCAACTATTAACCGCACGCCCTGCCTGTTCCTGGGACGAGAAGGTGCTCGGGATACTGGCCCGGCAGTATCGCTTTCCGCACTTTACGCTCGGATGATGCGCGCCGGGTAAGTCTGTTTGCGAGCCGCGGAGGGCCAACTGGCTATCGGACAAGGCGAGCGGCCGCGGCGATGGCGGCTAGCGGATCGGGATGATACCGCGATATCCTACGGGCGAGCATGCGCCGCAGAAGGTGGCCGGCCTGCGTCTGTTCGCCGGGATTTGCCCGACACGGCGGCTCTTGCCAGGGCTTCGCCTTCAACGCGCGGCATTGGCAATCGTAGGCCGCGATCTCCGCCGCCTCGATCCAGCCATACCGGCGCTCAAGATCAACGAATTCCCGGTCCCGCTCCGGGTTTCGACGCGATCGCTCCACAGCCGCCTCAAGTGCGGCCAGATCGTCGTTCGATAGCTCCTCGATCACGGATGGTTACGTTAGATTTCACAAGGAGTTGCGAGACGCTAAGCATGGATCGAAATCCGAAATAAATCAATAGGTTGTAGTTTTTCAAAACTAAGTCTTCTCGCGATCGCGCCGCCGGTCGCGGAGGGTGACCATTGGTTTAAAAACTGATGCCCCCCGGCCCTGGGTTCTGTGGCGATCAATGGGCAATTGGGGGTGGTCCCCCGCCCTCCCTGGGAAGGTAAGTTATTCTTCAAAGTGTCGGCGAGGAACCGGCAGGCAGCCCCGCTGATGCGTTTAAGCCGCCGGGGGCTCCTAAGCAGAGTTTGCGCGCCTTCTCCAACGGATGTCCTCGTCACACATCATCTGCAACTCGCTGAAAGCCGACGACCGACCAACGGCGCGATGTGCCAATAGGCGACATCACCCTCATTCAGTCGATCACCTCGTTGGCCAGCGCCAGCAACTTGGCACCTAACGGGCGGTCGAGAGCCATGGGCTTGGGTACTAGCCGCGGGCGGGTTTGGAATTCGGTGCGTCAGAGTGCCCTCAGCCCAACTCGGCGAGCCGCTTAGCGCAATCGGCGATCAATGTGTCGATGCACGCCTGCAGCTCTGCCTTTGTGGGAATCTCATTGCCACAAAAGCGCGTGTGGCATGAATCACACAACTCGGAGCCTTTCGCTCGCAACCTAGCGAAGGGTTGTTGCGTCCCGAGTACTGTGCGCCCTACGCTTTAACGCGACGGAGTCGGACCGTCGGTGATGGGGCGTCGGTGCGATTGCCTCCTCTCGGGGGGGGGCAAGCATGCGGCGTGGGCGTGGGGAGCCGCCGGTGCTGCAAGGTACGCACAACGGCCGTCTATGGAGGCCAGCGCTTGAAATTGCGCGTCGGTGGCCGCGATTTGGATCGTAGTCGTGCTGGCGGTATGCGCAGGCGTGCGAGGCGCATGCCACCGCCACAACCACGATCCTCACTTCAAGCAACCCAACGACATTCTTCGGCCAGCCCGTGACATTTACGGCCACGGTGACGCCGCTAGGCGCGACGGGAACGGTCACGTTCTTCGATAATGGCACTCCCATCGGCACGGTCACGCCATTCGGGCAGGCGATCCTCACCACTGCATCGCTGACAGTCGGCACGCATGCGATCTCCGCCAGCTATTCTGGCGACAACATCTTTACCCCAAGCGTGGCTCCTACCATCACCCAGACCGTCACCCCAGGAACGACCAGCACGTCCGTCGCGACTTCGAAAAGTCCGACCGTATTCGGGGAACCCGTGACATTTATTGCCACCGTGACTCCCAATGCCCCGTCGGTCCTCACGCCGACGGGAACGGTCACGTTCGTCGATACTACGACAGGCACTACCATCGGCACGGACACGCTTAACGGTTCGGGGCACGCAACCCTCACCACTTCGACGCTATCAGTGAGCGGAAGCCCACACACCATTCAAGCGACCTACAACGGCAGCGGCAACTACATAACGAGCAACTCGACGGTTACCCAGACCGTCACCCCAGGAACGACCAGCACGTCCGTCGCGACTTCGAAAAGTCCGACCGTATTCGGGGAACCCGTGACATTTATTGCCACCGTGACTCCCAATGCCCCGTCGGTCCTCACGCCGACGGGAACGGTCACGTTCGTCGATAATACGACAGGCACTACCATCGGCACGGTCACGCTTAACGGTTCGGGGCACGCAACCCTCACCACTTCGACGCTATCAGTGAGCGGAAGCCCACACACCATTCAAGCGACCTACAACGGCAACGGCAACTACATAACGAGCAACTCGACGGTTACCCAGACGGTCAATCCTGCAGCGACCTCGACGGCCGTCAGTAGCTCGGCGAACCCGAGTACTTTCGGGCAGGCGGTAACCTTCACGGCGACAGTCACTGCGCCAGCTCCATCAACCGCAACGCCCGCGGGCTCCGTCACGTTCACAATCGATGGGAGCCCCGTCGCCACCGTCGCCCTGTCGCCGTCGGGAACCGCGACATTCACCACCTCGACGCTGTCGATAAGCGGTAGTCCGCATACGATCGTCGCTAGCTATTCGCCGGGCAATGCCAACTTCACCGCAAGCACAGTAACCACGTCCCAAACCGTGATCCAAGGGACCACGACAACGCTCACGTCGTCAAAGAATCCGAGCAACGTCGGAGACCCCGTGACCTTCACTGCGACGGTCACAGGGACCGGCGGCACGCCGACGGGAACGGTCACATTCAAAGATGGGGCGACAACGCTCGGCACGGGAACGCTTAGTGGTGGACAGGCGACCTTCACCACGTCATCGCTGAGCGCCGGCAATCACACGATCACTGCAAGCTATGGCGGCGACGCTAACTTTGCGGTCAGCACCTCGCCTGCCCTCACGCAGGTGGTCAACCAAGGCGC
>CAVRVX010000011.1:0-16803 GCA_963724735.1 uncultured Alphaproteobacteria bacterium | reverse complement strand
AACCGAGCAAGTTACTTTGTCCGTCTCTGCCGAACGTTTTCGTCCGTGGTTGCGCGGCGGCCATCTTGTAAAAACTGTTGCTCGTCTCGAGACAGGTCTCTCAGTTCCTTAGCCTCAAAAAGCTCGCCAACACGATCTAAGCCATTACGAGCCCGCTGAATGTCCAAATCTGCATCTAGCGTCGCCTTCTGCGCCTCGAGACCAGGAAGCCCATAGAGGCAATGCCCGATTGATGTAAACAAAGTATAAAAAAGAAATGGGCGGCGAAATTCCGTTGAACTAAGTCCCTCTGGGTAAATTTTAGCTATAGTATTAATTACCGTGTCGAAGTGCGCCTCTAGAGTTTCTGGGTCTATTTCAACCTGATCTTCATAGAGGGCGTAATGTCGTCGTATCTGCTTTTTCGATTTTATTCCAGCATTCATGGCAATTAACAAATCTGCCGCCAAATTGACTTCCGACATCCTCAATATTTGCTTTGCAGTAAATATTCCATGCTTTATCCAATATTCATTGTATTTTCTGCCGATTGCATCGGCAAGTACTTTGAACGTTCCGAAGTATTCGGCGTTTAGTTTTTCCTGCTCATTGAGAATTACTGCGTAAGAGTTGAGGCGTCCGAAAATGTCAAGGACTTCTGGGTCTGGTAGATTAATCAAAAGGTCAACTGCTACCTCATAAGAGAGAATTGAAGCCTGAACATCCTCCGGGAGTTGACTGAAGCGTTTACCGCCGAAATCCCGGTGGTGGCGCCTGCTAATTACAAAACCGTCCTTGATGAAGGACAGGATGGTCCTAAGCCGCTGCTGACCATCGACTGCCTCTCTAAGAGAGGTCTTGGTGGATACGTTGAGCGTCTGGCGTATGAATATCTTCGGGATCGGCTTTCCACGGACGATGGTGTCCATCAAATAGCTTTTCGCCTTGTCGCTCCAAACTGCCCTGCGCTGAAAAGCAGGATTCAGAACCAATTGTCCCTGTTTTTCCCATTCAACAAAATCGTTGATGCTGTAGACGCGCGAATCGAAACTTTTCACAACTCGCCCCTCCATACCCCGCGGCGGCCCGGACCATTGTAAGTCGTCTCGAGCCTGAGTTCTAGCGCCGGCCTGTCTCCCCCTCTCTAGGTCTAGCCCCATGTGGTGTCAACTACGTAATTATGAATAAATTCCTAGGCAGCCCGTCCCCACCGCGAGGGGCGTTTCGCGAGCGTCACGAGGCGCGGGGCGGGCGGCGGTGGCCGGTGCGGGGCGATTAACGCGCGCGCTGCATCGGCGGCCCAAGCCGCATGCGTCCGGCGCGCGCCACTGTGGCTCCACTGGCGGTGAGGCCGGGCGTGGTCAGATCGCCGACAGGCCTCGTTTGAGCCCGCGAGCGGTGGATATCAACGGTCGAGTCCACCGGGGCCATGCGGAGCAAGCCTCAAACACCGCGCGCGGGACGCCGGGCATCCGGCAAATCCTGCGGCGACTATCGCCTGTGTGCCTTACCCAACTGCACACAGGGCTGCGGGGTTTTCGGCCCCGGCGTTCCGCGCGCCCTCGCATTGGCGGGGGAAACCAGCGGCAAACCTCGGGCGCCTCCGCGCCGCGAGAACGGAGATGGCTGACCGTGGCACAGGACGGTGGAGATGACCCGGATTTTGCTGCGCTTGGCCTTCGACCGGCGCGATACGGTCATGCGCGCCGGCGCAGGCTTGTCGTCACCCGGCCTATCGGCGCGCCGGCCATGGTCGCAATAGATTATCGCGCGCGCACCCGTACGGCGGGGCGATTGTCGTTCGTGGGTTCAACATCGCGGCGGCGACCATCGTCTCGGCCCTCGCCACTTCCACCGTCGTCCTTGCCGCCGAGCGCCATAATGGCGGTGCCCATCGCCGCGCTGCCGAAGGTAATGAACAGGCCGAACAGCAACAGCCCAATCGCGGTCGCGGGCGAATGGTCCGCCAGGATCAGGCCACGCAGGCCATGTGGATCGAGCGCGAGCAGGCCGAAAAGCAGCAACGCCGCCAGTCCTGCGCCGGCGGCGAGGTTGATCGCGAGCAGCCGCAGCAGCGGCGCCCGGACGATCGGCCTTTGCGATGCAGCCATGGGGCTCGACCCTCGCCGGTTCCGCATCCGCGGGCGCGGCCCTGGGCGCGGCCCGCACATCCATATAACGCTCATCGAGAGAAATGGATCGCCGGTTCAAATCGGCAATGGCGGCGGAGGACGGGGCCTTGCTTCCGCCCTCCTTCGCCACGTGCCAATGTCGGCCCAGCGATTCGATTAGGACGAGGATCCGCATGATCGCGCGCCTGGTTGCGGCTTTCCTGTGCACGCTCGTCGCAATCCTGGGCCCGCTCGGCCCCGTCGCCCCGGCGCATGCCGCGAAGTGCGGCGGCGATTTTTTTGCCTTTCTATCGGAGATGGGGCGCGAGGCCCAGGCCGCAGGCGTCTCGCGAGTAGTGATCGACCAGGCGTTCGCCGGCGTCAGCCCGGACCCGGCGGTGCTTGCCTTCGACCGCCGCCAGCGCGGCACCTTTCGCAAGACCTTCGAGGAATATGCCGCCACGCGCATCGTTCCCGCCCGCATCAACCGCGCCAATAAGCTGATGCAGCGGCATGCGGCCCTGCTCTCGCGCATCGAGCGGCAATTCGGCGTGCCTTCGACGCTGATCATGGCGATCTGGACGCTCGAAAGCGACAACGGGACCGGCGACATGGGCAAGCTGCCGGTCGTCCGTACGATTGCGACGCTTGCGCATGACTGCCGTCGCACCGAGCTGTTCCAGCGCGAGCTTCTCGCCGCCTTGCAGATCCTGCAGCGCGGCGACCTCCCGCTGCGCGACCTGATCGGCGCCTATGCCGGCGAGATCGGGCAGACCCAGTTCCTGCCCTCGTCGTATATCAAGTACGGCGTCGACTACGATGGCGACGGCCATGTCGATCTGCGCCACAGCGTGCCGGACGTGCTCGCCTCCACCGCCAATCTCCTGAAGGTCAATGGCTGGCGCGCGGGCGCCCCGTTTTCCGAGGGCTCCGAGAATTTCGAGGTGATGCGCGAGTGGAACCGGGCGGTGATCTACCGCAAGACCATGGCCCTCTTCGCTGAGCGGCTGGTCGGACCGTAGGAGAGAGCGCCAATATTCGCCTCGGCGGCGCGACCCTCTCCGACCCCGCCAGCCCCGAGGCGAGGACATTTGTCCAACGATAAAAGGAATTTGCCCCTTGCCAGGGATACCGTCCTCTCGGCTACAGTCGGAACCCAACGCCAGATTGCTGCTTTCGCTCGCGTGAACCCCTAGCACGAGGGTTGCAAGCGTCAGGAATGGGCTCGGCCGAGGTCGCAGAATGAAGGCGAATGACGATCAGGATGCGCTGACGATTCGCGCCGTGCGGGCGACCGACATCCCGCAGGTGATCGCCCTCGACCAGCGCATCACCGGCTTGGCCAAGGCGGACTATTGGCGACAGGCCTATGAGCGCTACGGCCGGACCCGACCGAACGAGCGATTCTTCCTGGTGGCGGTGCCCGCCAAGCGGAATGTCGGACGGCGCGTGCTCGGCTTCATCATCGGCGAGATCAGGGCCTGGGAATTCGGGTCGGAACCTTGCGGATGGGTGTTCGCCTTGTCGGTCGACCCCGACGCCCGGCTGCTCGGGGTGGGCGAGCAGCTCTTCCTCGCCATGTCGGAGAAGTTCAAGCAGGCGGGAATGAGCAAGATGCGCACCATGGTGGCGCGCGACAACCGGCTGCATTCTCTGTTTTTTCGCGGTGAAGGGATGATGGCGGGACCCTATATTCAACTGGAAAAGGACCTCCGCTGAGGAGGCAGGCGGCCGCGTTCCCCGCGGCCGGAATCGACGGACAGGACCAATGAACCTGCAGATCGCCAGTCGCCTTGCCATCTTCGCCGTGCTCGAGCTTGCGGCGAACCCTGAGCGCCAGCTCTCTGTGGGCGAGATCGGCGAGAAATACGGCGTGTCCAGCCACCACCTCGCCAAGGTGATGCACGTGTTGGGGCGCGCCGCGCTGGTGCGCTCCGTGCGCGGGGCCGGCGGAGGCTATCAGTTCATCGGCAATACGCGGCGGACGACGCTCCTCGACATCATTCAGCTGTTCGAGAATTTCGGCACCCGCGACGACGACGGAGCGCCGGGCGCGAACACGCCGGAAGGGGCGACATTGCGCGAAGTCCTCGGCGAGATCGACGACATCGCCCGCGCGACCCTTGGATCGATCACCATCGCAACGCTGCTCAGCTTGATCGAGCGCCAGCATCGGCAGGCAAAGCCCGCCGCGGAGGCGCGGGAATTATCGAAAGCCTAGGCCGGTTCCAAGAGTTGTCGAAGGTCCGGGCTGCGCCGGCTTTCTCCTTTGCATCAAACGAAGACGCGAACCCCACCAAGGTCGGATTAACATGCGGCCTGAAAGCCTCTAAGCCGCGCCATCGACGGACGATGCGCCGCGTTGCGCGGCGGCGCAGAATGGTGAAATCCCATGACAATAAAAACAATGCGAGCCTGGCGCTCGAATACGAAGGGCCTCGCCGGCCTCGAGCCTGGCGAAGCGCCTTGCCCTGAACCCAAGGCCGGCGAGCTCTTGGTGCGGGTCGATGCGGCCGCCTTGAATTACGCCGACATCTTGATGCTCAACGACCGCTATCAGGTGAAGCCCGAGCGCCCCTTCATCGCGGGCCAGGAGCTGGCCGGAACGGTCGTAGCGGCGGGGCCGGGAACGACCTTCGCCGAGGGCGAGCGCATCGCGAGCAAGGTGATCTGCGGCGGGTTCGCCGACTACGCGATCGTCAAGGGCGACATGGCCATGCGCGTTCCGGCGGGCTTTTCGCCCGAAGCAGCGGCGGCGCTGCCGATCGCCTACACGACCGCGCTCGTTGCGCTTGCCGATAGCACGATGGTTTCGCCGGGCGACACCGTGCTCGTGCTTGCGGCCGCCGGCGGAACCGGATTGGCGATGGTCGAAGTGGCGAAACACTTCGGGGCGTTCGTCATCGCGGCGGCGGGCGGCGCCGACAAGTGCGCGCTAGCGCAGGCGCATGGCGCCGACATCGCGGTCGACTATCGCCGTGGACCGCTGATCGACCAAGTGCGGGCGATCACCATCGGTCGAGGCGTCAGTATCGTCGTCGATTCGGTCGGCGGCGAGTCCACCATGGATTCGATACGCCTTCTCGCTTGGGGCGGGCGGCTGTTGATCGTCGGCTTCAGCTCGGGCGAAATACCGCAAATCCCTGCGAACCGCCTCATGCTGCGGCGTCTTTCCGCGATCGGCGTCTACTGGGATTATACGCATGATCATGAGGTGCTCGCCCGCCTGACCGAGCAGCTTTCCACACTCGCGGCAGGCGGAGCAATTCGTCCGCATGTCGGGGCCGTTTTCGCGTTCGACGAACTTCCGAAGGCGCTTGCGGCGCTTGGCGACCGCGGCACGACCGGCAAGGTGATTGTCAAAACCGGTTAGGCGCGGATCTCGGCCCGCTCTTCGATTGCCGCCCCGGAACGGTGCGCAACGCCGCGCTCGCACGGCTTTACGCAGGCTATTGCATCGATGGATACGTGTGATTTTCGACCCCGCTACGCGGTCTATTTCGTGCCCGCCGACTATCACCCGCTGTTCCGGTTCGGCCGGGCGGTTCTGGGCTATGATTGCTATTCCGGCGAAGAGCCTGCGCCGCCTCCTTTGCCCGGAATAGGTCCCGCCGAGTTGGCCGCGCTCACGCGCGAGCCGCGCGTTTATGGATTCCATGCAACGCTCAAGGCGCCGTTCCGCCTGCTTTCGCCGTTGGCCGAATCGGACCTGATGCAGGAGTTCGCCACCTTCGTCGCCGCGCAGAATACGATCCCCGTCATCGCGCCCTGCGTCCGTACGCTGGGCGCATACATCGCGGTGATGGCGCGCCGGCCGTGCGACACGCTCGACCAGCTCGCCGCCCGATGCGCCGAGCAATTCGACCGCTTCCGCGCTCCCCTCGCAAGCAAAGAACGCGAACGGCGGTTGGCGGCCGGGCTCGATCCGACCGAGATCGCCAATCTCGACCGCTGGGGCTACCCGTTCGTATTCGACGCCTTCCGATTTCACATGACGCTTGCCGGCCCTGTCCCACCCGCGCGGCGCGCCGAAATTCTCGCCCTGATGGGGGAGGCATTCGCCCGGCATTGCGGCGCCGCCGAACTTCCGGTTGATCGCCTGGCGCTGCTGCGTCAGGACACCGCGCAGGCGCGTTTTCGCGTGCTGGCGCAGAAGGCGTTCCCGGTGTAAATCATCGATCCCTGTCGCTGCGCTGCACCCGGCGCGTCAGTTAATGATGAACCGCGAAAGCGGCGTTGCGGCGTCGGTGTCACTCTCGCCAGGGCTCTCCAAGCTCACTAAGGTCCAGGCAATTTGCTGGCGGTCCGTCTCGATGCGCCGCCATTCAAGGTCGGGCCAGCGTGTGGCTCGCCCGTGGAAGTTGGAACGACGGAGTCACGGCACGCCAATGTCCCGGTCAAGCGTGGCGCTCGACAACCTGCGAGCCTTTGTCATTCTCATCGTGCTCGCGTTCCATTCGGTCCTGGCCTACCTCCAGTTTCTGCCGGCTTCACCGCACCGTTTCGACGCGCCCCCCTTCAAATGGCAGTCCTTCGCCATCATCGACAGCGCGCGCTTCATCGGATTTGACCTGTTCTGCGCCTATCAGGACGTCTACCTGATGACGCTTATGTTCTTCCTGTCCGGCTTGTTCGTCTGGTCGAGCCTCGCGCGCAAGGGAAGCTGGATATTCCTGACCGACCGTTTCGTGCGGCTCGGCCTGCCTTTCGCACTGGCGCTGATGTTGTTGATCCCGGTGACCTACTATCCGGTCTACCGGGTGGCGGCGGCTAGCCCGAGCATCGGTGAGTATTGGCGGCAATTTTTGGCGCTGCCGTTTTGGCCGAGCGGCCCACAGTGGTTTCTCTGGCAATTGCTGACCTTGAACATCGTTGCGGCAGCGCTCTACCGATTCTGGCCGACGGCGCTGCGGGCGATCGGCACGCTTGCGTCCGCACTTGCCCGCCATCCGATGAGATTTTTCCTGGTGTTGACGGCTGCTTCCGCCGTCGCCTACGTGCCTCTCGCGCTCATCTACACGCCCTGGCAGTGGTTCCAAGTCGGCCCGTTCGGGCTCCAGCAATCCCGCCCGTTACACTACGCCGTCTATTTCTTCGCGGGCGTCGCAATCGGGACGGTCGGCCTCGAGCGCGGCCTGCTTTCTTCCGATGGGGTGCTGGCGCGGCGATGGGCATGGTGGCTTGTGGCCTCGCTTGTCTTCTTCTCGCTGTGGATCGCCGCGACGTCGCAAACGATCGACCCGGAGGCGCCGGTCTCGCTCGGCATGCGGATTGCCGCCGATGTCGCCCTCGCGCCTGCGTGCGCCGCCGCCTGTTTTTCCACTTTGTCGCTGTTTCTGCGGTTTGCCACCACCCGCTTGAACTTGGCGGAGAGTTTGAGCGACAACGCCTACGGCATCTATCTTGTTCACTATGCGTTCATCGTCTGGCTGCAATACGCGCTGCTCGATGTCCCGCTTGGCGCCGTCGCCAAAGCGGCCATCGTGTTTACCGTCACGCTGGTCATGAGCTGGAGCGCCACCATGGCCATTCGCTGCATCCCCCTGGGGTCCCGACTGGTCGGCGAGCGACGTGTCGTCGCAAAAGCATCATAGTGTTCCGTTCGGTACGTTCGCATATCGAACGAGCCGGCTCGTGCGGAGTTGCGAATGGTCACCTATGCGATGCGATTTCTTGAGGGGATTGTCGGAGCGGTGCAGGCGGCGGTGGAACGCGGCGTCAGGTCGCTGCGGGACAGCACAGCTCGACCCGTCCCGCCCTTGGCCACGTACGCAATGCGATTGCTTGAGGGGGTCGTTACTGGCGCGCAGACGGCGGTCAAGCGCGGCGTCAAGTGGTTGGGCGACGGCACGGGCCGGTCAGCGTTGCCGCTGGTCTTCGTTCTCGCGTCCCGCAATCTCTTTCATGACCGCGTGCGATTGGTCGCCACCGTGGTCGGCATCGTCTTCTCGATCATTCTCGTGACCGTGCAGATCGGGCTGTATCTGAGCTTCGAGCGGATGGTTACGACGATGATCGACCATGCCGAGGCCGATCTCTGGATCGTGCCGCGCGGCACCAAGTGTTTCGAAGACCCGTCGCTGCTGGACGATCGCGAGCGCTTTCGCGCCCTGTCGATACCCGGCGTAACCGAGGCGGCGCCGCTGGTGATCGGCTTTGCCGAATGGAAGCTGCCGAACGGCGGCGCAACACCGGTGTTCGTCATCGGTTCGGACAAGAACAGCAAGGCCGGATTGCAGCCCTGGAACATCATCGCCGGCAATCTCGACCAGCTCGCCAACCCCGATGCGGTCGCTGTCGATCGGTCGTATTTCGAGCGGCTCGACGTCTCCGGGCTGGGCGACGTGGCCGAAATGCGGGATCGAAAAGCGAAGGTCGCGGTGATCACCAAGGGGATCCGCTCGTTTACGACCACCCCCTACGTGTTCACGGTGTTCGACCGGGCGCGGGCCTATATCGGCGTCGCACCCAACAAGGCCACCTATTTCCTCGTCCGTGTTTCGCCGGACTACGACGTCGCCACCGTGCGCGCCCAGATCGCGGAAAACGCCAGGGACACGGAAGTCCTGACGCCAGAGGAATTCCGGCTGCGCAGCCGTTCTTTCTGGCTGTTCGGAACCGGCGCCGGCGCGGCGCTGTTCGCCGGGGCGCTGCTCGGGATCGTCGTCGGCACCGTCATCGTCGCGCAGACGCTCTATTCCAGCACGAAAGATCATCTGAAGGAATTTGCAACGCTGCGTGCGATCGGCTCGTCGAACGTCTACATCGTCAAGGTCATTCTTTGGCAAGCGCTGCTCAGCGCGATCGTCGGCTATGTCATAGCGGCGGCGATCGGGCTGATCATCGTGCAGGCGACCGCCGACACCGCCCTGCCGGTCGTCATGACGCCCACCCTCACCGCCGGCCTATTCGTGCTGACGGTCATCATGTGCGCGATATCGGCGGTCTCCGCCATTCTCGAAGTGATGCGCCTGGACCCGGCGATGGTTTTCTCGCGATGACCGGAACGATCATCGAGGGCGTCGACATCGTGCAGGTATTGGGCGAGGGAGCGGGCCAGGTGCGCGCCCTGAAAGGCGTGAGCCTCTCGCTCGTCGGCGGAGAGTTGACGCTCCTCATGGGCCCGTCCGGCAGCGGCAAGACGACGCTGCTTTCGGTGCTGGGATGCATGCTGACGCCGACGGGCGGCGTGGTCCGGGTGCTCGGGCGCGCGACGACAGGGGCGCGGTCGGAAGAGCTTGCGGCGCTGCGGCGTCAGCATGTCGGCTTCATCTTCCAGTCCTACCACCTGTTCCCCACGCTGACCGCAGCAGAGAATGTCCTCCTCGTGCTGGACGTGCGGGGCGAGCGAACGCCCAGCGCAATCGGCAAGGCCCATGAGGCGCTCGCAACCGTCGGCCTTTCCCATAAGGTCAACTCGTTTCCGCGCGAGATGAGCGGGGGCGAGCAGCAACGGGTCGCGATCGCGCGCGCGATCGTTGGAAACGCCTCGGCGATCCTCGCCGACGAGCCGACCGGAGCGCTGGACAGCGAGAACGGCTACGCCATCATGAAGGTCTTGGCGTTGATCGCTAAAGACCGCGCGCGCGCCGTCTTGGTGGTCACCCACGACCCGCGTATATTGCCATTCGCCAATCGGATTGTCCGCATCGAGGACGGACGCATCGTCGGCGAGGAGCGGGCGATTCCCAAGTCCGCCTGAAAAATACGGAAGGCGAAGTGAACCGCATACTCACTCCCGGCAAGTCGCTTTTCCTTGCATCATTGATCGGCTTGATCGCCGTCGCAACGATGCTCGTGCGGCTTGCGCCATTCGTTTCGCTCCGCGCCCAGGAAGCGGGGCGCGCCGACGGCGCCGGCCAGAAGCAATGGGCGGCGGTGGCGCCCGGACGCGTCGAGGCCAGCTCGCGCGAGATCCGGATCGGCGCCCCAACGGTCGGCCGCATCGCCGCGGTCCTCGTCAAACCCAACGACAAGGTGTCCGCCGGCGAGGTGCTGATCCGCCTGGACGACGAAGAGGCTCTGGCGCGGCTCGCCATGGCCGAAGCACAAGTCGCGGCGCGCAAGCGTGCTCGCGACGATCAATCCGCGCCGCGTGGATCGGGGGAACGGCGACGGGCCGAGGATGCCCTCGCGGATGCGGAACGAGTTTTTGCGGATGCGCGCGCAGCCTTCGACAAGGCCGCCGCCGACCGGCTCGGCGGGGGCGGATCGGAAGAGGCCCTCAACGCGGCGCGGGCCGCCTTCGTGCGCGCGGAAGACCGCCTGCGGCAGCAGCGCGCCGACTTGCGGCGCATCAAGGCGGACCCGGACACGCCTCTGCCCAACCGGATAGAGGGCGAGCTCAACGCGGCGCGCGCCGAATTGAGCCTGGCGGACGTGATGTTCGAGAAGACGCGCATCCGGGCGCCGATCGCCGGAACCGTGCTCCAGGTCAATGCCAAGGTCGGTGAAATCGCAACGCCGTCGCCGGATCAGACGCTGGTATTGATGGCCGATCTTTCGTCCCTGCGCGTGCGGGCGGAGCTGGACGAGCGGGATATCGCAATGGTGCGCGTCGGTCAGCGCGTCGTCGTGCGCGCCAACGCATTTCGCGGGCGGGACTTCGAAGGCAAGGTCGTATCGATCGCCCGGATTGTCGGACCCGCCGGGGCAAGCTCGCGAGGGCCGCGCAAGCTGACCGACGTCGATGTGGTCGAAGTGACCGTCGATCTGATCAACCCTGGGCCGCTCGCGATCGGCATGCAGGTCGACGTGTATTTCCGCAATGAGGGTGCTCCGCAGAGCAACTGATAGGCGCCACACGACACCGAGCGGCGCTTTCGGACGGAGTGCGAGAGACCAGCAAGGCGGCCTTCGACGCTGTTGGTCGGTAAGCGCCCAACGCGCGCCATCGGAAAGGCCGGTCGCAGGCTGGACCGGCGGTCGGTCAGTGCAACCCCGACCAAGCCTTCAGCGGCCGCAATTGTGTCGAGCGCTTGTGCTTGTGCAATTCCATGCGCCGCAGCACGTTGTCGAGCACGACGATGCCTTCGTGAATGAACGGGCCTTTGTTCAGCATGACGCATTCGGCGCGCTGCGCCATCGCCGCATCGGTGAATTCGCCGCGCGAGGGCATGCCGCGTTTGACCAGGCTCTCCAACACCTGCGTCGCCCAGATCACCGGCACATGCGCGGCCTCGCAAACCCACAATATTTCTTCCTGCACCTCCGACAAACGTTCATAGCCGACCTCCACCGCGAGGTCGCCACGCGCAATCATCACCGCAAACGGATTGGCGCCTGCCGCCTGCACGATCAGTTCCGGTAAATTGTCGAAGGCGAGCTGTGTCTCGATCTTGGCGACGATCGGCATCGGCGGCAGGCCAGGACGCCGCTTGATCAGCTCGCTCTGCAAAAGCGAAATGTCTTCCGGCTTCTGCACGAAGGAATAGCTCACGATGTCGGCATGCTCGGTGGCGAAGTCGAGGTTTTCGATATCGTCCGGCGTCAGCGGCGAAAGATGCAGCGGCGTGCCGGGAAAGTTGATGCCCTTCTCCTTCTGCAAGGGTTGCCCCTCCGGTGGCGTACGGATCACCCCCATGACGAGCCCGTCGGCGCGCACCTCGTCGATCACGCCCTGGATCAGGCCGTCCTTGATCGACGCCGCAGCGCCGGTCTTCACTTGCGTCAATACCGACGGCATCGTGCAGCTCGTCTGAAAGGCGAACTCCGAATTCTCGATCGGCTTGGCGAAGGTCAGAAAGACGCGGTCGCCCGCGGCGTCCGTCTTGCGATCCGGCGGCGTCACAACGTTGCGGGTGCGGAATCTTCGGGCCGGCGAGATCCATCAGAACGCGACAGGTTCGCCCATGCGCGCGCGCCGCCGTGCGTATATTGCTGACCATCGCCGTCCACTGGTCGTGATTGCCATGCGCGCCGTTGATGCGGGCGCAGTCCATCCCCGCGCGCACCAAGTTGTCGACATGCTCCGGGTCTTCGGCGGCGCGCGCCGACAAGGTGACCAGGATGCGGGTCTCGCGCCCCGCGGGGCGCGGGCCGAGGACCGCTTCGGAATGGCGGTGCAAAGCTTCCTCGCCGTAAAGGAAGTCCGTGCGACCCGGTCGCATCGGCTCGCTGTTCGCATGACTGATCATCTGCAGATTGGCGATGATCGCTTGCAGCGTCGGCATCACCCGGCTCTCGCATCGTCCGAGCGAAGCAAGGCCCCAGGGCGCGAGCGCAGCCTGCAACGGCCGCAGGTCGATGTGCCGCAGCACCATGTAACAGGCGAGGTTTGGCGCGCTCTTCTGGAAGTCGCCGCGCTTAAGCAGCGGCTCCCAGCGGCGCATCAACTCCGCCGCTTCAGCTGCGATCTTGTCGCGGACGCTGCTGATCTGCTCGAGTAGCTCTTCGGATCGTCAGCCGACATGTGCCCTCCAGGGTCATGCTCGAATATGGCGTCGACATGAACGGGCTGTGACTGACGATCGGGGAGAAACGCCCGGCACCGCCGGGGGTGCGAGGGATACGAGGAATACGCTACAGCACGAGCTGGCGGGCAAGCTCCGCGGCCGATTTGCGCGTCGCCGCCAACTGGTCGGCGAGCGCCGCGTCGTTGCGCTCGATCTCGGCGAGGCGATCCTCCTGCGATTGCAGCGTTGAGAGGTAGCGCCGGCCGAGGTCGGAACTCGCGCCCACCGACTGCAAGTTGCGGCGGATGCGCTCCTGGTCCTCGGCAATCCGCTTGCGCTCGTCGTCGAGTTGGGCGCGCTGGGACTTCGCGTGATTGATCGCGGTCACTAAGGCTGAAAGCTTCGCGACGGGTGTCCTTCAACGCGGCGCTCTCGTTGTCGAGCCCCTGGATGCGCGCAAGAATTTCCTCCGCGCCGAGATCGCTCAAGCTCACCGACTGGCGATCGGTGCGTTCCAACACGAGGCTCGCCTTGGTCGTCACGCCTTTGGGCGCGGCAATCCTTACACTCCTCTCCTCGATGTCCTTGCTCTTCGCCGCCGGCGTCCAGCCGTCCCCGCGCGCCTCCTCAACGATGATCTCGCGGTCTTCGTCGGGCGGCGGCGTCACCTCGTAAGCGATCGTTCGCCGTGAGCGCGTGGTCAGCGTCAGCTCGCCGTTGACCGCCTTGCCGAGTGTGGTTCGGCGCACTCCCCTGTCCTCGCGGCGGATATCGGTTTTCCCATCTACCGAACGGTGACGAATTTGAACGAGCCTCGCGGCAGCAGCGGCAGTTGCGCGTCGCCGACGAAATTGACCGGCCCTTCGACCGAACTCTCGAAAACGGTGACGATGCCGGCCGGCAGACTGGTCCCGCCCTCATTGCGCAGCCGCACGGCGGCAAGCGGGCGGCGCGCCGACGTCTCGGGCTGGTACAACCAGACGCGCGGCGCGGCGACGTCGCGGTCGACGAAAGGCACCATCATCGTATGGCCGGTCGGAAGCGAGATGTTGGCGGGGAATCGGTAGAGCAGTTGCGTCGCCGCCTCGTCGGCCTCAGCCGCGTTGGCGACGGCGGCCAGCAGGTCCGGGCGGGCGCGGCTCGGGCGCTGCGCCCGCCGAGCGCGTTGCGAGCGCACGCTGAGCCTGCGCGATTTCGGGGGAGCGGGCGGTGCGACCTTGGCGAGGCGGGCCGGCGCTTCGGCAAGCCTCGGCGACCGCAAGCCGCCCCGGTCGTCCGCATCGTCGACGCGCGGCACGAGCCGGACCGCCGTCGTCACCGGCGCCTCCGGACGCTCGGCGAAAAACGCGGTGTAGAGCGGCTGGCGCAGCGCCCCCGGATTGCCGGAGACGAGCACGAGATCGACGTCTTCCCAGTCGCCGCCGGTGAGGTTTTCGACGACAGCCCAGCCTTGCAGCCGCGCTTTGCCGTCCTTGCCCAGCACCAGGCGATAAGCGGTCTTCCACACCGGCGCGGCGACCACGTAGCTCACGGACACTGTGCGCGTGCCCTGGCCGAGAAATCCGAGCGACAGCCGACGCCGCTCCTTGGCGCGGTTTTCGGCGAGCCCCGCGAGCGCCCGCTCGACCTGGGCCTGCGCCTGCGGATCGGCGAAGCGGAGGCCGGTCACGTCCTCGAGCACCGCCTGCACCAATCCCTTCTCCGTCATCAGCGTGAGGCGATGGCGCGTGGTCACGCCGCCATTGTTGGGCAGCGCGACCTCTTCGTCGTCGACGCGGAAGACGCGCCCTTTCGCCGCGACCGGGCCCGCGATCTCGACCTCGCTGCCGACCAGCGCGTTGAGCAGCGCGGTCGGCGAATTGAGCGCGTCGGGGCCGAAGGGAAGGTCGCGGAACAGTTCGGCGAGCGGGGCCTTGCCTGGCAGGCTGACCGCGCCGACCGCGCCTTCGCGATCGAACACCGTCATGCTTTTCAGGATGTCGTCGACCTGGTCGAGCCGCACCGCGAGCTCGACCGTTGCGCCCGCGCTGACCGAACCGGAATGCGTGAATTGCGCGAGCCCGGCGCTCGACAGCACGACGCGCGTGAGCGGCAGCTCGTCAGCGGCGGCGCTACAGACTGCGCCGGACAACCCCAGCAGCAGCGCACCCGCCAACAAGAGTCGCGGTCCGTTGAGCCGCCGCCAATCCGGCTGCCCCCGCCCGTCGCGCTCGCGCGCGACTCCCTCTCTCGCGAGCGGGGGAGGGTTGGGGGGGCCGCGCCGCCGGGTCAATCCAATCGCGCGCGGAACGAGATGCATGCGTGTCTCCAGCGATGGCGGAGGAAGCCAAGCACGTAAGATTGTGCGCGCAACTGCGCCAAAACAGTGGTGCGGAGGCGCGCACGGCTGAATGCGTCAAGACACAATGCAAAAAAGCCGCTGCGAAAATCTCGCAGCGGCTCTTTCGGGCGGAGGCGTGCTCCGCGTTCGGGTCGTGAAGAGGTTCTCCGTCCTTGGCAGGCCTGGCAGCGGGTGATCGCCTCGCACGAGCATGACCTAGCGCGGCACGATGCGCGTCGCTGCGCGTGCGACGAAGTCGGCTGCGCTCTAAGCGTGCGCAACTTAAGCAGGAAAAATTTCCATGAACTAATAGAGGTTGGAAATCGTCTTGTCCGCGCAACATTGTTGATCTATAAGATGCTATCTCAGATTGCAGAGGACAATCGCGATGCAGCAGAGGTCGTTTAGGCGCAGTCTGGCTCTGCTCGCGTGCCTCGTGCCGCCAACGCTCGCGCAGGCGCAGGTCGCTATCACCGTCAGCCCCTCGTTCCGTCCGATATTGCGGGTGGCGCTCCCGCGGCGACGCTGCAGCAGGCCGCGGCGTTCGCCTGGCAAGAATTCATCGCGCTCAATTGGCCGGCACTCGCCGGGCGGCGCGATCCGCCCGATCCAAGCCAGAAGTTCGGCTCCGGAAACGGCACGCCGACAATCGGCGAAACGCCGGGCACCGGCGGCACACCGCTCGTGTGGCAGACATTCCGTAGCAAGGTCGAGATCTTCAATCTCACATCGAGCGATGTGCCGCCCGGCTACACGCCGAGCGGGCCGAGCTACGGCTACAACACACCCAACCCGACCTATGTCTACGCCACGCGCGAGATCGCCGCGTGCCAAACTGCCTCGTCGACACCGGCCTGGATCAATCTCGACGAGACAACCCAGATCGAACTGATCAGATGTTCGCCGGCGGGCCTGCCACGGGCGGCAGCAACAACACCGCGCCCCAGCTCATCCGTTTCGCCGTCAAGGCCAATCAGGTCCAGTATTCCTTACATCGCGGCGAACAAATTCTCTTCTGCCGGCCAAGAAGATGAGCACGGCGCAGAACAACGCGAAAGCCTATACGGCGAACCCGCCGGTCGCGCCCACCCCGCCCTTCATCAGTTTTCCTCCGGGAACCGTCGAGATGAAAAGCGCGTGGCGGCCGCTCACCTCGGCCGATACTCCTTCGCATTTCCACGTGCAGGTACTGTGCGCTTTTACGAACACAAAGGTCCCGGCAATGCGCCCTGCTATTTCGAGGAACAATGGGGGCTGATCGCGCTGCACATCATTCAAAAAACGCCGACCGCGCCGGCCTTCATTTACGCGACTTTCGAGCAAGCGGAGAACATCAAGCAGCCGAATGGCACGGCCGTGGAAGATCAAGACGGCAAGGTCGTCGATCCCATCTGGGCGCTGCGCCGACCACGCCGTCGATGTCGTACAAAAACTCACCGACCGATCCGAAGGTGACGGCGAACGGACCGGACTGCACGCCCAGCAACAATCTCTATTTCAAGGACAACCCGAAAGACACCGGCCTGACCGGCGGCGACGCCATCTGCATGAATCAGCGCTGAATCGATCCATCCCGATGTCGTTGCGGTCAACACGGCCGCGCATCAGGCGATCACCGCATACAACGCGGCGCAGCAGGTAACGAACTCGCCCTGGCCTTACTCAAGCTGGTCTCTGTCCAGGCTCAGCCGTTCGACGTTTCGGCGATCTCGCCGACCGACCCGACACACTCGGCCGCCGTATTCTTCCAGGCGAATATCGTCGTCGAGACGAACTACAAGCGTCAGCAGTTTAAGGGGCGTATCGCGACCGGCACCGGCGCGGGCGCTGCGGGGCACGCCGGGCACATTGTGGGATCCGAACAATCCGGCCGAAAAAGAGCCAGATGCCGGCGGACGGGCCGTATTTCCCGAGCAACCAAGAGATCAATGACTTGAGCGACTGGATCACCAAGGGTTGCAACCCCTGAGCCGCTGCCCGGTTTTCGGCGGATCGAGAA
>CAVRVX010000010.1:0-172158 GCA_963724735.1 uncultured Alphaproteobacteria bacterium | reverse complement strand
TTCTGGCGGATGTCCGCGACGCGCGCGGCGAAGTTTTTTTGAACGCCTCGATCGCCTCCGGGTCCTGCTTGTAGGCCTGCGGCCGCGCGCTCAGATGCGAGAAGCCGAGCTTGTGCAGGGCGCGGTAGATCGTGTCGTCCGACACCGAGAGCCCGAACTCCTCATGCAGCCGCATGATCAGGTCGCAAGCCCGCCAGCGCACCACGCCATGGATCGCAGGAACCGGGCCTTCCTCCACGACCTGGGCGAGAAAAGCCTTGTGCTCAGCCGTGAGCTTGGCCGGCGCGCCCGGCGAGGGAATGTTGATTAGCCTTTCCGGCCCCTGCGCGTTGAAGGCGTTCTGCCCCGAGCCGCTCGCGAATGCTATCGGTGGCTACTGTGCCCGGTCCAGGAGACACCAACCGAGCCGCGACCGTCGGTCGAGGCATTCCCGCTTAATACAACGGGTGGTTCGGTCAGCAGCGAGATCGAACGCGCCTGCGTTGACAATGAGCTAGTCATCACGACTTGGTCACCGATCCATCTACGCACGAAACTCAAAGAACTTTATTGGAAGGAAGGACAACCCAGTGCCAAAGCAATGGCCTTCTGGGAGGACACGCTGCGCTACCTCCACGGTTGAAGGACCGCGACGTGCTTGCACATGCAATTCAGACCGGTGCGAAAAGCCGGGATTTTTTTGGCACCGCTTATGGGCAGAGCGGCGAAAAATTTCACGGGTTTCAATTTGGCGATGCCAGCGTCCAGTTCGATGACACTCTGCTGTTAATCGAACCGGAAGCGGCTAAGCGCTACGAGGCGAGCCAAAGCAAGCCGGGTGAACCAACCGGCGGCGGTGCTGAGCTTCCACATCCTGGACCGAGCCCCGGTGGCTCGGGCACGCGGTAGGTCCGCAGGCGAAGATGCGATCCTTCCACGGCATGGCAGACGTTCCATCAGCTACTGCCAAGATGCGGTTAGTCCAACTCGCGGAGGAGATCATTACTGTGCTTTCTTCCGATCCCAACGCCACGGTGAATATCACGGTCGCCATCGCCGCAGAGTTTCCCGACGGTGCCACCGACCAGGTAAAACGAGCCGTCTCCGAGAACGCCCGTAGCCTTGGCCTAAAAAGCGCAGACTCGGGAATGACTCGCCCACGGTGACGCCATACATGGCGAACGGCTGGAGGTCGGGGGTCGTTCGACCCGCGGCAGGGCTGCATCCGCTCGCCCAGGCCAGCGGTGCGGATTCTAGCCCATGTTTGACTAATTGACGTGTAACCGATTGATTTTTCTAGGGTGGCTATCGCGGTTTGTCACTACACGATGGTCTGGCCTGGTTGTGGCGGGTTCGGCGGATCGAGGTCGGTGATGCCGAGGGCGCGCAGCACTGCGGCGGCGCGCTGAGTGCCGCGGGTGACCGAGCGCTTGGTGGTGCCATCGCCGAGATCGATGTCGACCACACGCACGGACTTGAGGGCGGTCAATGCTTCGGTGGCGGAGAGATCGAGGCGTGCGGTCTTGAGCTTCTTTTCGATCGCGCGGTGGAGCAGGAAGGCCAGTGCGGCGACGAAGATATGAGCCTGCACGCGCTCGTCGGTGCGATGATAGATCGGCCGCATGTCGAGGACGTCTTTGAGATTGGCGAAGGCGCGTTCGACCTCCGAGAGCTCCTTGTAAAGACGCACTGCGTCGACCGCCGACAGATTGGGCTCCTCGGTCTGGATGACGTATTTGCCTTCGTAAGCCTGCTCGCGGGTGAAGTGGACGGGATGCTCGAAGAAGCGAAAGACGCCGTCGGCATAGGACCAGCCGTAATAGCGGTGGCCATGATTGCGAGCGAGGATCTTGGCAGCGGCCGCGCCGATCTTCTCGGCAGCTTTGAGCTTGCCGTTGGCGACACGCCGCTCCAGCTTTTCCAGTCTCGTGCGCACGCGGTTCATGGCCTTGACGCGTTGGGTGCGCTCGAACGCCAGGCGCTCTTCGGAGTGTACGACGAATACCCGCACGCCCGGCTCGTTCGAGGTCACCTCCTGAACCAGCGTCTTGGGCGGCGGTGACTTCTCGCGGGCCGTGATACCGACCGGGCATTCGATGAAGGGTCCGGTCGCGCTTTGGATATAATCGAACACCTCGCCGCTGCGCCGGCGATTGCGGCCGACAATGTAGCCATGACCGCCGCCACGCAGATCATCGAGATTCTGGCTCGTCACCATGCCACGGTCGCCAACAAACACGATGCGCTTGAGCCCGAAGCGTTGCTCCAGATCAATCACGACGTCGGAGACCGTCTTGGCATCGCGCCGATTGCCGGCGAATACATGATGCGCGATCGGCCAACCGTCGACCATGACCAAACCCACGAGCACCTGCGGGTTGCGCGGCTTGCCGTCGCGGCTGTGGCCGTTGGCGCCGATCTCAGGCGGTCCCTTGCCCTCGAAATAGGTTGAGGTCAGATCGTAGAACACCATGTCGACCTGCAATGAGAACAAGTCGCGCAGCCGCAGATAAAGCGCGTGCTCGATTTGCGCCTTGCACTCGAGCAACTGGTCGAGCGTGCGATACCACTGCTGCAATTGCCGCCCCGCCACGCGCACGCGCGGTGTCCGGCTGGCCTTGCGTTCCGCTTCGTCACGCCACGCCGCGATCCAACGCCGGCCATGACGATCACAGACAAAGTCGGTCTCCAGCCACTGCGCCAACGCATGCTCGCTACCGGGGCTCGCCAGGCGATTGGCAACCAGCACCAGTGCCCGCTCGCTGAGCGAGACGCCATCGCCGCGTCCGCGCCCGCCTCCTTGCGCCACCACATGATCAAGACCGAGCTCATTCCAGAGCTGACGTACCGCCAAGACCGGCCCCCAATCCCACGCCCCGATGGCGGCAACGCCCGCGCGGCGCACGGCTCGATCAGCCCGCGCATCGCCGTGCAGCAGACGGGCAAGCTTGTCGAGATCAAGATGCCTCGCCAACAAATCCCGGCGGCCGAGATTGATGATCGTGTGGTGACGGGTCTTGCCGCTGGCGTCGCGATAGGCTTCGACCACGCGTACGTATTCGCGTTTGACGCCCTTGCTGACGGTCGCTCTGACCAAGCGCAGAAACATGGTCCAATCGCCGGGACAAGCGGGAGAACATGTCCCTGCAACTCTACGCAAGATTATCGCGATTCGCAATCATACTCAGCGATACATTCGACAAATACCTGTCCCTACAAATCTGCAAATGTGCGCCACTCACCCAAGCAACTTCAATCACTTCCGTCAGCCAACCCTCTCCAAAGTGTCAAACATGGGCTAGGTTGGGGGCCTCTAGCGGCGCTTTCGGACACCACCCGGACATAAATCGCATGCTAAGTCGTTGCACCTCGGCATGCACCTATATGTTATTGGTTTTAATAGCTTATTTGGCGCGCTCGGAGAGATTCGAACTCCCGACCCCCAGATTCGAAGTCTGGTGCTCTATCCGGCTGAGCTACGAGCGCCTGCCCTGGGCGCAGTCTTGATCGCGCCTTTCCCTCGGCTGCGTCAACCCTCATAGTGCGGCCGCAGCCGGTCGGACCTGTCACAGACGGGAGGATGGACATGGATGTGCGCGCGGCGGTGGCGTTCGAGGCGGGCAAGCCGCTCGAGGTGACGAAGGTCCAGCTCGACGGCCCGCGCGCGGGCGAGGTCATGGTCGAGATCAAGGCGACCGGAATCTGCCACACGGACGAATACACGCTCTCGGGCAAGGACCCGGAAGGCCTGTTCCCGGCGATCCTTGGCCATGAGGGGGCGGGCGTGGTGGTCGAAATCGGGCCGGGGGTCACCTCGGTCAGGCCAGGCGATCGCGTCATTCCGCTGTACACGCCGGAATGCCGCGAATGCGAATACTGCCTCTCGCGCAAGACCAATCTGTGCCAGAAAATCCGCGCGACCCAAGGCGCGGGCGTGATGCCCGACGGCACGTCGCGCTTCTCCATCGCGGGCCGCAAGCTGCACCACTATATGGGCACCTCGACCTTCGCCAATTTCACCGTGCTGCCGGAGATCGCGGTGGCGAAAATCCGCGCGGACGCGCCGTTCGACAAGGTCTGCTACATCGGTTGCGGGGTGACGACCGGGATCGGCGCGGTGATCAACACGGCCAAAGTCGAGCCGGGCTCCAATTGCGTCGTGTTCGGCCTGGGCGGCATCGGGCTCAACGTGATTCAGGGCCTGCGGCTGGTCGGCGCCGACAGGATCGTCGGCGTCGATCTCAACCCGGAGAAAAAGGCTTGGGGCGAGCGCTTCGGCATGACGCATTTCGTCAATCCGAAGGAGGTCGCCGGCGACCTCGTCGCCCATCTCGTCGAGCTCACCAAGGGGGGCGCGGACTACAGTTTCGAATGCGTGGGCAATGTCGATCTCATGCGAAGCGCGCTCGAATGCTGTCACAAGGGGTGGGGCGAGAGCGTCATCATCGGCGTGGCGCCCGCCGGCGCGGAAATTCGCACACGCCCGTTCCAGCTTGTCACGGGCCGAGTTTGGCGCGGCTCCGCCTTCGGCGGCGCGCGTGGGCGCACCGACGTCCCGAAGATCGTCGACTGGTACATGGAAGGAAAGATCGAGATCGATCCGATGATCACCCATGTGATGCCGCTCGCCGACATCAACAAGGCGTTCGACCTGATGCACGCAGGCGAATCGATCCGCAGCGTGGTGCTGTTCTAGCTGCGACTAGGGGCCGCCGGTTGCGTTTTGGTCCGAGAAATCTGAGCCGCGAGGCCGCCGACACGCCCTTTTCCAGGTAATGGGTCAGTTTCAATTGGACCGATTACCTCCTATCCACGAAGACAGATACAGGCTTTTCGTTGCGACCAAGCCATAATAAGCGACTTGCGCCCGCACCTACCCGATCGCGCTCGATAACTCGGTTGTGGTGCGTCCACCCGCAATGATTCTTGGCGTTGGCCGTTCGCTCGGGGCCTCCTCGCGCCGGTGAGCGGCTTCTGCCTCGAGCAGCCGGCGCACGCCGGTTGCCTGCGTCTTGTATTGCACCGCTTCCGCGGGAGTGATGCCGTCGAGCTCGCTGTTGGGAGCAAACACCCAATCCCTGGCGGCGACATCGTTCCCGAGGGCGGCATTGGCCTGGGCCAGCAAATCCCGCAGCGCTCGCGCCATGATCGGATCGAGCGGCGTCACCAGATTCATGCGGCACGACACCGGCACTTTGTACCCGACGATCGCGCCGCAGGCGAAGGCCGCCAAGGCGAACAACGGAACTTATTCGAATGCGAGCTGAGGCGCCCTCGAGTTTCTCCATGAGTGCAAACTGCATCTCATTGAGCCACGGCTGCGGCCAGGGCAACGGCGACGCCGAGTACCAATGGCTTCACGAATCCGCTGAGACCGGTCGATGCGGCGCACGTCGCCGCCGAGCAAGATCGCAAGGACGGCGCTTGCGGCGCCGCCGACCAGCATCCAAGGCAATGCGGTTATGATCTTGACCGGCAAGACATTCCACTCTGTCGGTCGCCGCATCAGCCGGTGTCCCGCCAATGAACGACCTGAGCCCTTGCACCATCGCGATCAGTGACCGCCAAATCTGTGGAGAACTGATAAATGACGGTGGTCGCGACGATAACGCCCCATGTCACCAATCCGGCTTTGAGCGCGATCGGGATCAGACATTTGGCGGAGCCGTCCCGCCAGGTTTTCTCTTCTATCTGGGTGGCGCGTCCTTTGAGTGCGATGAACACGGCGCTCCCGTACATGACGGCTGCCGAGATTGTGGAGGAAAGCGCTCAACCAGACGATTGTCAGATAATGGCTTAATGCTATCGCCACCAACCCATCGCCCGGCGACCGACGTCGATGAACACCCAAAACAGCATCGTAATCAGTGCGACAGGGAGAACGGCCGGAACGACGATGTCGGCGAGCCGACGGCCCGTGGTCTTCGGGATGCGGAAACCGAGTTCCTCCAGGGTCCGGTCGATGTCGCTTTCGCGATCCGCCTGCTGCAGAAGGCCCCAACTGATATAGGCGTAGATGCGCTTGAGCAGGCCGTCGACCGCAGCGAGGAGATTTTCCTCGGCGTCACCGCCGGTCGGATTGCTGAGCAGCGCTTCGACGTCCGGCCTCAACGCGCGGTAGCTCGCCAGGATAGCCTTGAAATCCTCCTCGAACGGCGCAAAGGCCGCCCGTCTCAACGGGTGTGGTGCGCCGGCGCCCATCTGCCGCAACGACACCATAAGAACTGCCGTGCGCGCCCAGCGATAACGCAGCGTTCCAGTCGGAGCCTTAAGGTTCTCCTGCAGCCGTTCCCTGGTGACCGGGTTCTCGACGAGACTGAGCTGGCTCGGGGGCGGGTCGTACCGCGCATCCTCGAGCACGCCGATCGTCCGCTTCATGCCATCCGGCACCAGGAACCAGGAATGAACCCATTGCCGCAGCCATTCTTCGATCACGTTCAGCCATTTCAGGGACGCGGGGACGGTTCCGAGACCGGTCAGAACGAGCGCAATCAGCAGCGGCCAGGCCTTCGCCGGAAAGTCTTTGATCCCGAATTCCCCCAAAGCTTCGACCATGGTGGGGCCGGGCGCCACGAGCAGGGCGTACAGCGCCATCAAGCCGGCGACGTAGGCGAAACGCGCTTTTCCATAGGTTGACCGCATGAAGAGGTAGCGGAGCGGGTCTACCGCGCGCGGCAAGTTTTCGCGCTGAAGGAACGACGGTTCGTTGAAGCGCTGCCAAGCGTAGGTCATGACGACCACGAGGCCAATCAGGAAGAAGAAGGACTGGAACTGCTCCATGGTGGACACTCCTGCTGCGGCCATTATCCTCCGGAGCCGCCGACAAAGGCTCTATTTGGCTCCGGCATTCCCATTCGCGCTTCGAGGTGTGCAATCGTTTCGTCGAGCATCGCTTGGCGGGTCAGCCGGCAATGCATCGTTTGCGTGGTGTCGAACCGGCCCGTCTCGAACAATTTGTTGGCCGGCGCGCCTCCGCCGCACCAACGGAAGTAGCGGCAATCGCGCTGGCAGGCTTCCACGCCTCGCTGGATTTCCGTGTTGATGGCGCGATAGAGCCCGTCTTGCGCAAGGTCAGCGAGGCTGTGCGTGGCGACGTGACCAAAGGCAAAGCCACGGAAGCGCGAATGGCGCATGCCAAGCAGCTCGGGCGAGAACGTCGACAACGTGCCATCGTGGCCCACGCTGATGATTGCAAATGGCAGGTTCTGCTCGTCGCGCACAGGCTCGTCCGAGAGGAGGAGCGCGATTGTGCTTTCGAACTCACGCACTTTCAGCAGTCCCGGCGCGGCCCAGACCCGCTGGAAGAAGCGCCTGATAAACTCTCTGAACTTCGTCTCCACGCCGCTTTCCGTGAAAGACGAGTTGGCATTGACGCCTTCGATTTCCTCGATGTTGAAACCGACCTCCGCTGATTCCGTTGGCGACATAGAAATCAAACAGCCGGTCGGGATGGTCGAGCGCGGGGCGGTCAACACGGTGATCACGTGAAACGGCAGGCCCTGGTCCTGCAGCAGACGGACCGCGCGCACTGCGCCGTCGAACGTTCCACCGCCTCGGCGGGTGCGTCGGCGGGCGTCGTGGAATTCGGCGGGACCGTCGATGCTCAGCCCAACCTTCGCTCCTGTTCGTGCGAGGAAGCGCGCCCAATCAGCATTAAGCAAAAGGCCGTTGGTCTGGAAGTGATGCTCGAGCTGCACCGTGGCGGGGCGCCGCTCTGCCATGAGCGCGAGCGCGTCCTCGTACCAAGGGAGCGGAACAGTAAGGGGTTCCCCCCCATGCCATGCGACCTCAAGCTTGCGATCGAGGCAGGCGCCCTCGAAAACGCGCTTGCACACCAGGTCGAGCGTCGCGAGGTTCATCCGCGCCCGTACCGTGCGGTTTGGAAGGTAGCAGTAGGTACAATCAATATTGCAGAACGGCGTCGGCTGCAGAACGAGCAGCCGCAATCGCGGCGTTGCCGGATCGACGCCGGTTCCGCTGGGCGTGGCCACGGCCGAGCCCTACCGGTTTCTCCACTGCGCAACTTTTAAATCGGGCGGCAGGTCGCGAATGAGCGTTGGTTCGCTCAGACGAATCCGCTCGACTATTGCCGCGACGCGGGCGGCGAGATGGTCGCTGTCAACGCGTGCGGGAACCGAAGGCCGGCTCGCCGATGCATCGCTTGCAAAGGCGCACGTCAGCGCTGCAACGAGCGACACGACGGTCGGCCCATGACGCAGATGTGGTCTTTTCTGTTCAGACATGGCTCTACCTCCCGGGTTATTGCCCAAGTATGCGTTACCAAAGGTTGAGGAGCTGCCCTATGATCTACTTCACACCCTTGCGCGATCTGCCTTCGCCCGCCGTGCGAACCCTTGGAGCCGATGCCCGTTCCGCAAGGACGCAGGCGTAAAATGGCGTCAGGGTAGGATTAGAGATGCTGCGACATGTGAACCCGTTCACATGCTCGGCGTCGCGACTCGCGTAGCCTGCTTTCCGTTCGGGGGATCAACCGGTCATCGCCCCGAGATCGGATCGGCCTCATCAGAGCGGGAGAACTGAATGCTGACTCGTCGCACGTTGCCGACCGTCATCGTGGCTTTCGTCGCCGCAATCGCCGCCTTTGTTCTGCTGGCGTTGCACGGCGATGCGACCAAGGCCCGGTCGGATGTGGGTGTACGGCAGACGGTTGGCCAGACGGGGTCAATGATGAGGATCACGCCGGCAGAAGCCGATCAGGACCTGACCAACGGGCGTATGACGGTCGGCGATCAGTCTGCCGACTGAGAGGGACCGGCCGGCCGGCCAACATAGGCAAGGCCGAGCGTTCAGCGGCTTTGCCTTCAGCACTTCGAGGGGCCGATGAAACTCGCTTCTTATAACGTCGAGAACCTCTTTCAGCGCGCCAAGGCCCTTAACCTCGCGACCTGGGACGAGGGACGCGACGTCCTGCAATGGCAGGCCGAGTTGAACCGCGTCCTCGGCAAGGCAAAATACACGAGTGCGGACAAGAAGAAGATCATCGATCTGATGAAGAAGCTGAAGATCGACAAGAAGGATGATGGCGGCCCCTTCGTCATCCTCAGGCAGAACCGCGGCGACCTTGTCAAGCGGCCCAAGACTGGCCCGATCGAAATCGTTGCAGACGGCCGCAATAGCTGGATCGGTTGGGTCGACCTCAAGTACGAGGAGGTCGATGAGGTCGCGACGCGAAACACGGCTCAGGTCATTCGCGACATCGATGCCGACGTTCTCGGGGTGGTCGAAGCCGAAAACCGACCATCGCTGCTGCGCTTTTCCGACAATGTGATCAAGGCGGTCGGCGGCGCGCCCTACGGGCACGTGATGCTCATCGATGGAAACGATGATCGCGGCATCGACGTTGCGATCATGACACGGGAGAACTACCCGATCGTGTCGATTTCCAGCCACGTCGACGACGCCGACGGAGGGAGCCGGATATTCAGCCGCGACTGCGCCCAGTTCGAGATCAGGACGGCGAAAGGCAATCCGCTGTTCGTTCTGGTCAATCACCTCAAGAGTAAGGGTTTTGGGTCGAAAGCTGCGTCCGATGCGCGGCGCGAGCGGCAGGCGCGCCGCGTCAAAGAGATTTACGATGGGCTGATAGGCAAGCATAAGTTCGTCGCGATCATCGGCGACATGAACGACACGCCGGCGAGCGCGCCTCTCGCCGCTTTGATGGAGGACCCAACACTCAAGGACATCAGCGCTCATCCGGATTTTGACGACGGCGGACGTCCGGGGACCTTCGGCAACGGGACGGCGTCGAACAAGATCGACTACATTCTGCTCTCGCCAGAACTTTTTGCCCGGGCCAAGGGGGGCGGCATTTTCCGCATGGGGGTATGGGGCGGCAAGAACGGAACGCTGTTTCCCCATTATCCCGAAATAGCCAAAGCGAGCGAAGCGGCGTCCGATCACGCGGCCATTTGGGCGGAGATCGACGTGTAAGCCTGCCTCCATTCGTAAGAGGAGGCCGCTTGGCGGGCCCGAGAACGCAGCGATACCACCCCGGCTTACCGCTGTAAGCGCTGCTCTGCGCGGCGCGTTCAGACTTGCTAAGTCCGACGATCTCGCTGCAATATAATTCATTACAAAAATCATTTGCGCCCCGTCCGGTCCGCGGTTGCCGGGCCGGATGGTGACGGCGCATGTCCCGGGAGGACGCCCAAATGAAGCGGAAAGCCGCTGCCTTCTGCGTGCTCGTCGCGCTTGCAGTCCTCGGTCTTGGCGCAAGCCGGATGGAAGCCGATACATGGCCGCAAAGGCCGATCATCGTGATCGTACCGTTTCCGGCTGGCGGCGGCACGGATGCCTTCGCCCGGCCGCTTGCCGATCAGCTCGACACCCAGCTCGGCACCCGCGTCCTGATCGAGAACCGCGGCGGCGCCGGCGGCACGGTCGGCGCATCGGCTGCCGCCAGAGCGAAGCCGGACGGATACACCTTCTTTATCGGCGGCGCCCATCACACGATCGCGCCGTCGCTCTATCCCAAGCTCGATTACGACATCGAAAAGGACTTCATCCCGATCGGGATGATCGCGCGGCCGCCGCAGGTCGTCGTCGTCAATCCTAATAAGGTCGCAGCCAAGACGCTTGCCGAGCTGATTGAATACGCCCATGCCAATCCCGACAAACTAACTTATGCCTCCGCCGGAACGGGAACGACCCACCACCTCGCGGGCGAACTGTTCAAGATGTTGACCAACACCCGCATTCTCCACGTGCCCTATCGCGGCGCCGGGCCGGCGGTCGCCGACCTCGTCGCCGGTCATGTCGATCTCATGTTCGATGGGCTTGGGTCGTCGGCTCAACAGATCATCGGCGGGTATTTCCGCGCGCTTGCGGTGGCCGCGCCGAAACGCGCACCCTTGTTCCCCGATCTTCCGACCGCGGCGGAAGCGGGCCTGCCGGGCTACGAAGTGGCGACGTGGTATGCGATGTGGGCGCCGAAGAACACGCCTCCCGAGATCGTCGAACGCATGCGCAAGGAAGTCACGGCCGCGCTCGCGGCGCCTGCCATCAAGGCCGCATGGGATCAGAACGGTTCCGAGTTGCCGGCCATGATGGGTGCGGAGTTCGGAAAGTTTGTCTCGGCGGAAGTGGCGCGCTGGTCGAAGGTGGTTCAGGACGCCGGCATCAAGCTCGAATAAAGGCGCGTCGGCGACCTATATTTCGATGCAGATTTTGCCGACGTGCCGGCCGCTTTTGAGGTGGTCGAGCCCCGCCCGGAGGTCTGCGAATGGGAACACCCGGTCGATCACCGGCCGCAATTGGTGGCGCTCGATCGCCTTCAGCATTGCGGCGAACTGATCGCGGTTGCCAACCATGACCGGTTGCAGGCGGATATATTTCGCGATCAGGATCGGAACGTGCAGGGCATGCTTCGCCCCGCTGACGACGCCGATGATGCTCACCGATCCGCCGACCCGGACGGCGCGGAATGACTGCGACAGCGTCTGCGCGCCGCCGGTATCGACCACAAGATCGACCCCCGCGCCGGCGAGCTTGAACGCCGTCTGCCCCCAGTTCGGATCCTCCTGGTAATTGATCAGCTGCCGCGCTCCGAGCGCGCGCAGCCGTTCGAGCTTGTCCGCCGTGGACGAGGTCGCGATGACGCCGGCGCCGGCAATGGTCGCGAACTGGACTGCGAACAAGGCGACTCCGCCCGTCCCCTGCGTGAGCACGATGTTGGACGGGCCGATCGCGTGGTGCTCGATGAGGGCGACCCAGGCGGTCAGCGCGGCGCAGGGCAAGGTGGCGGCCTGCACGAAGGCGAGATGGGTTGGAATCGGCAGGATCGCGTGCTCGCCGAACACGCGATACTCGCTGGCGACCCCGTCGACCGACGCGCCGAGATTGGCGGCCACCCGCTCCGCGCTGGGCGGCCCGCTCGGCCAGTTGGCGAAAAAGCAGCCGACTACCCGGTCGCCGGCGCGCCACTGCGTGACGCCCGGCCCGGTTTCGACGATCTCGCCAGCGCCGTCGGACAAAGGAACGAGGTCGGCCCGTTTCTGCTGCGAACCATACCCGCCCTCGATCGCAAGCAGATCGCGATAGTTGAGCGACGCCGCGCGCATGCGCACCAGCACTTCGCCTGCGCCGGGACGCGGCTCGGGCCGTTCGATGATCTTCAGGTTGTCGAGGCCAAGCGGTTCTGCAACGGCAACTTTCACGTTCGATCCATAGGTTGGGGGGACATATCGGCTCGGGCGTGATAGCAAACATGCGCCGCCGCCGACCGGTCGGCAAGCTCGCCATATCGATCGCGCGATCCGTCATTCAGCCGAGGAGGAGTCTGTGTTTCCGCCGCAGCGGATCGTCTGTCTCACCGAGGAAACCGTCGAGACGCTCTATCTCATCGGGGAGGATGCGCGGATCGTCGGCGTCTCTGGCTTTGCCGTCCGCCCGCCGCGGGTGCGGCGGGAGAAGCCGCGGATATCGGCCTTCACGGTCGCCGACATCGACGGGATCCTCGCCCTATCGCCCGACCTTGTGTTCACCTATTCGGACCTGCAGGCCGATATCGTCGCACAACTGATCCGGCGCGGCATCGCCGTCCATGCCTTCAACCATCACGACCTCGCCGGCATATTCGATATGATCCGAATGGTCGGCGCGATAGTCGGCGCGGCGGAGAAGGCTGAAGCCCTTGCGCGCGAGTTCGAACAACGTCTCTCGGCGCTCGCGCGTCGCCCCGCCGACAGGAGGCCGCGGGTCTGCTTCGAGGAATGGTCCGAGCCGATCATCGTGGGCAGCCGCTGGGTGTCCGAGCTGATTGAAGTGGCGGGCGGCTCCGACGTGTTCGCCGGCAAGGCGCGGCAGAAGGCGGGTAAGGACCGCATCGTCTTGCCGGGCGAGGTGGTGGCGGCGGCCCCCGACCTCATCATCGGATCATGGTGCGGCAAGAAATTTGTGCCGGGACAGGTGGCCGCGCGTCCGGGCTTTGCCGCCATTCCGGCGGTGCAGAGGGGGCGGCTTTATGAAATCAACTCCACGCTGATCCTGCAGCCCGGTCCCGCCGCGCTGACGGATGGTCTCGACGCGCTTCGGAAGATCGTCGACGAGTTCGCCGGGCAGGGGCCGTAAGTGGCGCGTCACGAGCTTGCCTTTTGGCCGCCTCCGCTGAAAGGCCGTTGAACAACAATGATTTGACCTGGAGCGCGGCTCAGGCCTAATCAGGGGATGACGATTCGCGCCTTCATCACCGGACTGTCCGGCCTACGCCTGTCCCCAGCCGAGCGGAGCTTCCTGCGGGAGGCCCGCCCATGGGGGTTTATTCTGTTCGAGCGCAATATCAGTAATCCGCGCCAAATATCTGCGCTTGTTGGTGAATTTCGTGATGCCGTAGGATTCGATGCGCCTGTTCTGATCGATCAGGAGGGTGGCCGGGTCCAAAGGCTCGGGCCGCCGTACTGGCGCGCATACCCCTCCGGGTCGGACTACGGCTGGCTGTTCGATCGCGATCCGGCGCTGGGCCTTGCCGCGGCCCGGCTGGGCGGCCGGCTGATTGCCGCCGACCTCGCTCTTTTGGGGATCACGGTGAACTGCCTGCCGTTGGGCGACGTGCCGGCCCCTGGCGCCGATCCCGTGATCGGCACCCGCGCCTATGGCGATACGCCCGATAAAGTCGCGCAGATCGCCGACGCGATCGCGACCGGGCTTGGCGAGGGCGGAGTTCTGCCCGTTCTCAAGCATCTGCCGGGCCATGGGCGGGCGACCTGCGACAGCCATTTCGGCTTGCCGGTCGTCAAGGCGTCACGCACCGAACTGGAAGCCGTTGATTTCGCCGCATTTCGCCGGCTCGCGCATCTGCCCCTCGGCATGACCGCCCACGTGACGTTCACCGCCATCGACCCGGAGTTTCCGGCGACGCTTTCGTCCAAGCTGATCAAGGACGTGATCCGCGGGTCGATCGGTTTCGACGGCGCATTGATGAGCGATGATGTCTCGATGGGCGCGCTGACCGGCCGCATTGCCGAGCGCACGCGCCAGGCGCTCGCGGCCGGCTGTGACCTCGCCCTCCATTGCAACGGCGATCTCAGGGAGATGGAGGAGGTTGCGGCGGGCGCCCCCGAGCTGTCGAGCGTCGCCGCAAAGCGCACCGAGCGGGCGCTCGCGGCAAGGCGTAAAGCGGATGCGACCGATATCGCCGAGGCGCGAATCACCTTTTCCCGTATGATGGGGATGACAGCAGCCGCAGGGTGACCCTTACATGTCCGGCGACACGGACCAGTTTCTCAACGAAGCGGTCGAACGGGCCTCGGACGAACCGGCGCTGATTGTCGATGTCGAGGGGTTCGAAGGACCGTTGGACCTTCTGCTCTCGCTCGCGCGCCAGCAGAAGGTCGATCTGACCCGCATCTCGATCCTTGCGCTGGCCGACCAGTATCTCGCCTATATCGAGGCGGCGCGGCAGTTGCGGCTCGAACTCGCAGCCGACTACCTCGTCATGGCCGCGTGGCTCGCCTTTCTCAAGTCTCGTCTGCTGCTGCCGGAGAGCGAAGAAGCGGAGGGGATGAGCGCCGCGGAAATGGCCTCGGCGCTGGCGCTTCGGCTCAAGCGCCTCGAGGCGATCCGCGCCGCCGCGGGCAAGCTGATGGAACGGCCGCGACTCGGCCGCGACGTCTTTTCGCGGGGCGATCCGGAGCCCATTGCCGAGGTCAAGCGGCCGGAATGGTCGGCGACATTGTACGATCTGTTGTCGGCCTATGCAGCCGAGCGGCAACGGCACGCGCGCGCGCATGTGCATGTCGCCAAGCGGGCCGTATGGTCGCTTGCCGAGGCTCGCACCGCCCTCGACCGGCTTATCGGCAGCGCCACCGATTGGGTGGAGCTCGACAGCTTCCTCATTGATTATGTGGTCGATCCGTCGATGCGCTCCACCGTCCTCGCCTCGAGCCTTGCCGCCACGCTCGAACTCGTGCTCGAGGGCGTGCTGGATATCCATCAGCCCGCCGCTTTTGCGCCGATCCATATCCGCAAGCGACCAAACACGGACCTCGCCGACCGAGCGGCGAATGCCGGGCACGTCTAAGCGAAAAAGAGGGGAGTTCGATATGAGCCAGAGATGGCCCACGGTACGGAATCTCGCCGAGCAGGCGGAGCCGGCCGCCCCCGAAGCGCCGCAAGCAGGAGGCGAACCAGCGGTCGAGCCGCGGCCGGAAGAATTGCGTCTCATCGAGGCGCTGCTGTTCGCCGCTGCCGAGCCGATCGACGAAAAGGCGCTGGCTAAACGGCTGCCGGCTGGCGCGGACGTGCGGGCGATGCTCAAGCGCCTTGCGCTTGAATATGCTCCGCGCGGGGTCAACCTCGTGCGGATCGGCAATGCTTGGACGTTTCGCACCGCCAATGATCTTGCCTGGCTGCTAACGCATGAGGCGGTCGAACCGAAGAAGCTCTCACGCGCGGCGATCGAGACCCTCGCGATCGTTGCTTATCATCAACCGGTCACGCGCGCCGAGATTGAGGGGATTCGCGGCGTCGCCGCCGGAAAAGGAACCTTCGACATTCTACTGGAGACCGGGTGGATCAGGCCGCGCGGGCGGCGCAAGGCGCCGGGCCGGCCGCTCACTTTCGGCACGACCGACGCGTTCCTCTCGCATTTCGGGCTGGAGCAGCTCTCCGACCTTCCCGGTCTTGACGATTTGAAGGGAGCCGGTCTGTTCGACGGGCAGCTTCCCGCAAACTTCAGCGTGCCCGTTCCCTCGGATGATTCCACGCTGCGCGACGATGAGGAGCCGCTCGAGCCGGTGGAACTAGACCTTGGGCTTGCGCCCCGCCCGGAGCCTTCACCCTAAAATCGCGTGTCCGAATCATGACGAGCGGCCGCCGCGCGAAGCGCCGCAGCAACCGCAACAGGCCGCCGCCATCCTTGTATTTGGGGGCGCTGAAGCCTAGCTTCTCTGACAAAACCGAAGGCGAGGCCATGACCCGGCCCCTCGGTCCGGAGGACAAATCCGATGGGTTCCATGAGTATTTGGCACTGGATCCTCGTCATCGGCGTGGTTTTGCTGCTGTTCGGCCGCGGCAAGATCTCGGAGTTGATGGGGGACGTCGCCCAGGGCATCAAGGCCTTCAAGAAAGGTATGAGCGAGGACGAGACGGCGAAGGTCGAACCGGTCAAGCCGGAGCCCGTCAAGACGATCGACCATCAGTCGCCGCAAACGGTTGGTCAGACCGAGAATCACAAGGTCGGCTGACCGCGCCAAGCTTTCGCGCTCAACGCACGCTTGGGGGCGGTCGGGCGACCCCGGCCGTTGGGAGTTCGTATGTTCGACATCAGCTGGAGCGAGCTTGTTCTCATCGGCCTGGTCGCGCTGATCGTGATCGGTCCGAAGGAGCTGCCCGGCGTATTGCGCATGATTGGCCAGTGGTCGGCGAAATTGCGCCGGATGGCGGCTGAATTCCAAGGCCAGTTTCAAGAGGCGATGCGCGAGGCGGAGATGGCCGACTTGAAAAAGCAGGTCGACGAGATCAACGACAGCGCGCGCAACATCGGCCGGTTCGATCCGCTCACCTATGAGCCGGAAAAGGCGACGAGCGCATCGCCATCGCCCGGCGCCGCCGAAGGTGTGCGGCAGCCTGCTTTGCCCGCGGCCAGTGAAAAGCCGGCCATCGAGGCCCCTTCAAGCAAAACTGCGGACGCACCCGCACCATCGCCTGCCCGGCATGAGCTCGGGAGCGGGGATCGGCCGGTATGACGCACGAGGACATCGAGGCGACCAAGGCGCCGCTGATCGATCATTTGATCGAGCTGCGGGCGCGGCTGATCAAGTCGTTGGTCGCCTTCGCACTCACCTTCGTTCTCTCCTTCTTATTCGCAAAGCAGATCTATAACATCCTGGTCTGGCCGTTCGTCTGGGTTGCCGGTCCCGAAAACTCGAAATTCATCTACACGGCCTTGCTTGAGTATTTTGTCACTCAACTCAAGCTCGCGATGTTTGGCGCGGCGTTTCTCGCCTTTCCAGTGATCGCAACGCAGATCTACATGTTCGTCGCGCCCGGCCTCTACCGCCATGAGCGGCAGGCCTTTCTGCCCTATCTCGTCGCGACGCCGCTATTCTTCCTGCTCGGCGCGGCCATGGTCTACTTCATCGTCATGCCGATGTTGGTGCGCTTCTCGCTCGGCATGCAGCAACTCGGCGGGGAGGGGAGCGCAGAAATCCTGCTGTTGCCCAAGGTGGGTGAATATCTGTCGCTGATGATGAGCCTGGTGCTCGCTTTCGGCATCGCTTTCCAGCTTCCCGTCATTCTCACTTTGCTCGGCCGGGTCGGCATCATCAGCGCGCAACAGCTCGTGGAGAAGCGCCGCTATTTCATCGTCGGCGCCTTTATCATCGCCGCCGTGCTGACTCCCCCGGACGTCCTCAGTCAATTATCGCTTGCGGTGCCTCTGCTCGGGCTCTACGAAGCCTCGATCTTCGCGGTGCGGATCATGGAAAAACGGGCGCAAGCCTCGACGAGCGGCGCGGCCGATCCCGCCTCGAAGCCTGCCGAGTAAAGCCCGCGATAGTTGTGGGCGGTGCGTTAATGCTTCGCCCCGGCCGCGAGATGCTATAACCCGTCCCGATTCCTTTCGAGCCGACCGTCATGCACGACCCAAAGTGGATTCGCGAGAATTACGCCGCCTTCGACCATGGTCTGGCGAGGCGTGGGCTCGAGCCGATGGCGCGCGAACTTCTCAGCATTGATGAAAGGCGGCGCGCGGCGATTGCGCGTCTCGAAGCGGCGCAAGCGCGCCGCAATGCCGCTTCAAAGGAGATCGGGGAGGCCAAGCGCCGCGGCGACGATGCGGCGGCCGAGCGCTTTAAGGACGAAATCGCTGCGCTGAAGGCGTCCATTCCTGCCCTAGAGGCGGAAGAGAAGGCCGTCAGCAAGGAATTCGAGACTGCGCTCGCACAGGTCCCGAACCTGCCGCTGGACGACGTGCCGGACGGGATCGATGAGAACGATAATGTTGAGCGCCATATGTTCGGGGCCAAGCGCGATTACGCATTCGCGCCGAAGCAGCACTTCGATCTGGGCGAGGAACTCGGCCAGATGGATTTCGAGACCGCGGCGAAGCTCTCAGGCTCGCGCTTCGTAGTGCTCAGGGGTGCGCTCGCCCGGCTCGAACGCGCGCTCGCGCAGTTCATGCTCGACCTACACACTCAGGAACATGGCTATACCGAGGTCAGTCCGCCGATCCTCGTACGCGACGAAGTGATGTTCGGAACGGCGCAATTGCCGAAGTTCAAGGATGACCAATTCTCGGCTTACAAGGAGATGATGATCGCCGAGCGGGAGAACCGGGCAGTCAATCGGCTTCTTCAAGACCTCTTGCAACGAGACCAGGCGAAGGTCTTTCTCGGGCCGAAGAACGTCGACCTGCAGACGGGGGTCAAGCTGTTGATGGCCGACATCGAAGCGGAGCCGCGCGAGGACCGCTTCTGGCTCATCCCCACCGCAGAAGTGCCGCTCACAAATCTCGTGCGTGAATTGATCGTCGACGAAGACGTCCTGCCGTTGCGGTTCACCGCCTGCACTCCGTGCTTCCGCGCCGAAGCCGGCGCGGCCGGCAAGGACACCCGCGGCATGCTGCGGCAGCACCAATTCACCAAGGTCGAACTCGTCTCGATCACGACGCCGGAGCAGAGCAGGGACGAGCATGAGCGGATGCTCAGCTGTGCAGAAGAGGTGTTGCGACGGCTCGATCTCCACTACCGCGTCGTCACCCTGTGCACCGGCGATATGGGCTTTGCCTCGCAGAAAACCTACGACATCGAAGTGTGGCTGCCGGGCCAGGGGCTTTACCGCGAGATTTCGTCCTGCTCCATCTGCGGCGATTTCCAGGCGCGCCGCATGAGCGCGCGCTATCGTACGAAAGAGGGTCGGCAGATCCGCCACGTTCATACCCTGAACGGGTCCGGCATTGCGGTCGGCCGCGCGCTCATCGCCGTGCTGGAGACGTATCAACAGGCGGATGGCGCGATCGCGGTGCCTGACGTGCTGCAGTCATATATAGGCGGCATGAAGACGATCACGCGAGCATGAAAATTATGGCGATATCTGTGGCGCGACCTTGTGCGCAATGCACGCCGCCGGTCGCTATCCTCGATCGGATGAGGTGAAGACTGGGCCGGAATGCGCGTTCTCCTGACCAATGACGACGGTATTCATTCTTACGGCCTCGAAGTCGCGGCCGAAATCGCGCACGCATTATCGGACGACGTCTGGATCGTCGCTCCCGAGCTTGACCAGTCCGGCGTGTCGCACTCGCTGTCGCTCAACGATCCGCTGCGGATGCGCGAGATCGGCGAGCGGCGCTATGCAATCAAGGGCACGCCGACCGACTGCGTCATCATGGGAGTGCGTCACATTCTCAATGGCAAAGTACCCGACCTCGTGCTGTCGGGCGTCAATCGCGGATCGAACATCGGCGAGGATGTGACCTATTCGGGGACGATCGCCGGCGCGATGGAAGGAACCATTCTCGGCATTCCTTCGCTGGCGCTTTCGCAGGCTTACGGCCCCGAAACTCGCCAGCGCCCGCACTGGCAAACCGCGCTTCGCTTCGCGCCCGATTTGATCCGCAAGGTGCTTGCCGCTGGCATGCCGCGCGACGTGTTGGTCAATGTCAACTTTCCCGACTGCCCTCCTGAAGAGGTGAGGGGCGTCGCCGTCACCAGCCAAGGCAAGCGCGCACAGGAATGGATACGGATCGATCCGCGCCACGACGGTCGCGGCAACCCTTATTACTGGATCGCGTTCGCGCGCGGCGACCAGGCAACCGCAACCCATGGCACCGACCTCTCCGTGCTTGGCGAAAATCGGATCGCCGTAACGCCGTTGCGGCTCGACCTGACCGACGAGCCATTCATGACACGGCTTGCGCAAGTGTTCGAGTGACGGCTGACAAGCGCGCCGAACGAGCCTATCTCGCTGCGTCACCGCTTGCGCCGGCGCGTTGATCGGCTTGCCGGTTGGGCTTGAACTCGTCTCCGAGCCGCATCTGCGGCCGAACGCGCTCGTGTTCGGAAACCCGGCTTGGAGGGCGCTCAGGCCGGCATGTTCTCAAAGGCCTGGGAGAGCATGCGGCCGAGATTCTCTTGCTGGAACGGCTTCTGCAAAGTCGGACGGTTATTGAAACGCTCCGGAAGGCCGCGTTCGCCGTAGCCGGTCGCAAAGATAAACGGCAAGCCGCGCGCTTCGATGATTTCTGCGACGGGGCTGACCGTCTGTCCGTTCAGATTGACGTCCAGGATCGCAACGTCATACTCGCCCGTCTTGGCGACCTTGACGGCATCGTCGATGCGGCCGACCGCGGCTGCAATCGTATAGCCGAGATCCCCGAGCATGTCTTCGAGCAGCAACCGGATCATGATCTCGTCTTCGACGACGAGAACGTTCTTTCCGGTTGCGGCGTTTGCCGTCTGGCCCATTGCTCCGTCCCGTATTCTTCGGATCAAATCAGCGATCCATTCTGGGGAAGGTTACACGAAATGGGACCGGCTCCCAACACAAACACGGAATGTCGGCCCGTAATGCAAACGCAAGTTATTGTGATTTTCGTTATACGATTGTCTTAGGTCGCCCACATTGCGCCACATTTGGACGCGCGTGGGTGGTGCGCCGAGGTCACGATGCCCGAGATGCAGGTCGCCGACGATCGCGTGGGCCGTATGGGCTTTCTGCTGATGCTGCGGCGTCGCGGCATCATGAATCAGAACGTCTTGCGGGCGATGGACCTCGTTCCGCGCGAATATTTCGTGCCCACCGAATATGCAGCGCGCGCCTATACCGACCACGCGCTCCCGATCGCCTGCGGACAGACGATAAGCCAGCCCTATATCGTGGCCTACATGACGGAGCAGCTTGCCGTTTTGCCCGAGCACCGGGTTCTCGAAATCGGCACGGGCTCCGGTTACCAGGCGGCCATTCTGTCCCGGCTCGCTCGCATGGTGGTGACCATCGAGCGCTATCGTACGCTCGCGGCCGCGGCGCGCATCAGATTCGAAACTCTCGGCTACGCCAATATCGACGTGATTGTCGGCGACGGACTTGGCGGACTCCCGGAGCAGGCTCCGTTTGATCGCATCATCGTCACCGCGGCGGCGGAGACGGTTCCCTCGGCGCTGGTGGAGCAGTTGGTCGATGGCGGCGTCATGGTGCTTCCGCTCGGACCGCATGCCCGATCGCAATCAATCGTCAAGCTGACAAAGTCAGGCGAGGGGATTACCCGAGAGGACCTGATCGGCGTCCGCTTCGTTCCCCTTGTGTCCGGCAAGGCGCAGGAACTCTAGTCTTCCCGCGCGCCGAGCGCGGCCCGTCGGGCAGCACCCTTCGCTTTTCGGCTTTACGATTAAGGGACCGTGTATTCCTTAAATCAATCTTTACTTGATCGCGGTTTACTTTCCGCAGGTCTGTCCGAGTCTAAGTGAGTAGGATATGCGTGCGGTTATCGATTGCTTAAACCCGCGCTCGTTCGCCCGGGCGTTCGCATTGCTGACGGTCGGCCTGGTCGCAGCAAATTGCAGCTCCGACACTGCCCGGTTTAACGACAATCCGTTCGCGAGCAGTGCGCGGCCCGTGCCGAGCGAAACGACCGGTTCGGCGCCATCCGGGCAGGTGGAAACGCAACCCCTGCCGGACCCGCAGGCGTTGCCCGTGCCGCCCGCTCCTGGCCGGCTCAGCGCAGTTGGAAGCCGGCCCTCAGCCGGCGAACTCACCGGCGCGGTCCCGCAATTGCGCGCCGATCCGAAGCCGAAATCGGGCTGGACCTGGGAGGGCGGCACGCCCGTCACGATCGCCGCGGGCGATACATTGGCCTCCCTTGGCCGTCGCTACGGCGTTCCCGCAAGCGCCATCGCGGAGGCGAACGGGCTGACTGGTCCCGCCGCGCTTCGACCGGGTCAGCGCATCGTGATCCCGCGCTACAATGCGGCGACGGCGTCCGCCTCCGACAAGCTGCATGCGCCGATGTCCAGCGTGCACGTCGTCGCACCGGGAGAAACGCTCGTCGCGATCGCCCGGCGCTACGGCCGGCCGGTGGCCGAAATCGCCAGCGCGAACAAGATCTCCCAGCACGCGATGGTGAAATTGGGCGACCGCCTGGTCATCCCGGGAAAGAGCGCCTCCGGTCCGCGGACGGCGAGCGCACCGGCGCCGGAAGTGCAGCCCAAGCCGGCCGTCGTCGCGGCGCCAGCGCCTGCTCCTGCAGCTGCGGCGGCCCCGCAGCCGCGGACCGCAGAAAATTCCTCGCCGCAGAAACTCGCTTCGCTTGATCCGACGCCAGCGGTGCGGGTCGCCACTCCGACCGTTGACCCTGAAGAAACCGCCTCCAGCCGAGGAGGTTCGCTTGCCTTCCGCTGGCCGGTGAAGGGCCGGGTGATCGCGAATTTCGGGTCAAAGACCAACGGGCAGCAGAACGACGGCATCAATCTCGCCGTGCCGGAGGGAACCGCCGTGCGCGCCGCCGAGGATGGCGTCGTGGCGTATGCCGGAAGCGAGCTCAAGGGATACGGCAATCTGATCCTGGTCCGTCATTCCAATGGCTACGTCACCGCCTATGCGCATGCGAGCGAGATTATGGTGAAGCGCAACGACCCGGTCCGGCGCGGCCAGGTGATCGCCAAGTCCGGCCAGACGGGAACCGTGACGTCGCCGCAGCTGCATTTCGAAATCCGCAAGGGCTCGTCGCCGGTCGATCCGATGCCGCACCTGCCGTCAGGGGCGTGATTTTCACGCCCTCAGAGGTTCTTATCAGTCAATCTGACCTTCATCCGGCCGGCGAGGTTCTGCACATATTGCCAGGCGACGCGGCCCGAACGCGCGCCCCGCGTCGCCGACCATTCAAGCGCTTCGCGTCGCACCTCCTCGCGATCGGCCGAGATGGAAAAGTGAGACACGTAGCCTTCGACCATCGCAAGATATTCGTCCTGGCTGCAGCGGTGGAAGCCGAGCCACAGCCCGAAGCGGTCCGACAGCGAGACTTTCTCCTCCACGGCCTCGCCGGGATTGATCGCGGTCGAGCGTTCGTTCTCCATCATGTCGCGCGACAACAGATGGCGCCGGTTTGACGTGGCGTAGAGGATCACGTTCTCCGGCCGTCCTTCGATCCCGCCTTCGAGCACGGCCTTGAGCGACTTGTACGAGGTATCGGCGGCGTCGAAGGAGAGATCGTCGCAGAACACGATGAAGCGGTCGGCGGCGCGGCGCAGAAGCGACATCAGGTCGGGCAGCCCTTCGATGTCCTCGCGATGGATCTCGACAAGCTTGAGAGTCCCGGCCCGCGGATCAAGGCCCGCATTGACGGCCGCGTGCACGGCTTTGACAAGCGAAGATTTTCCCATCCCGCGCGCCCCCCACAAGAGCGCATTGTTGGCGGGGAAGCCGCGTGCGAACCGCTCGGTATTCTCGAGCAGCAGGTCGCGCACCCGATCGATCCCTTTGAGCAGGGCCATGTCGACGCGGTTGATGCGCGTCACGGGGCTGAGGCGCGATCCGTCAGGATGCCAGACGAAGGCGTCGGCGGCCGAAAAATCCGGCGCTGCATCAGACGGCGGCGCGAGGCGCTCAAGGGCGTCCGCGATGCGGCTCAGCAACTCGGAATCAGTGCTTTCCGCGCCTGAGGTTTTCCGCGATTGCGACATCTCGTGATCCAGCCGCCATTTGGTTCGCGCGACACCCGAAAGCCCCAACCGCACGGGTGAGGCGCTTGGCATAGTCCGTGAGTTCGATCTAGCGCGTTTTTGCCCGCAGCGTAATTGGCTCGCGACGACGACCGCGCCAGATCGCGGCATCCCGGCGGCGCCGCGGCGAGCGGCGAAAACCAGGCGCGATAATTTTGGTCTGTGATGAAAAGGACACAGCCCCGAACGTGCCCGTCAGCCAGCTTACAAGATGCCGCCCGTTCCCTCGGCTCTGCTGGATACTTAGCCCGACAACACGCGGGCTCGCGCAAGCAGGTTCTTGGCGCGGGTGAGATGCGGGATGTCGAACATCACCCCGTTGATCTGCACCGTCCCCGCGCCCGGCGCGGCATCAAACGCGGCGACAATGGCTTCGGCGTGGGCGACCGCCGCCGCAGTCGGCGTGAGCACCTCGTTGATGATCGGAACCTGGGCCGGGTGGATCGCGAGCTTGCCGGTGAACCCGTCGCGGCGCGCCTCCTCGCACTCTTCGTGCAGCGCGGCTTCGTTGCGGAAGTCGACGCTCAACGTATCGATCGCCTGGACGCGGGCGGCGGCGGCGGCGGTGAGGCAAATGGTGCGGGCGAAGCGATAGGGCTCGAGAAAGCGCCCGTCGGCGCCGCGGTTCGCCTCCGCCCCGAGGTCCGCCGAGAGATCTTCCGCGCCCCAGGTCAGCCCGATCAGGCGGTTGCTCGCCCCGCGATAGGTGCCGGCGACGAACAGGGACTGCGCCGTCTCGGTTGCAAGCGCGACGATCTGCACATGTCCGTCCGGAAGCCCGCTCAAAGCCTCGCGCACCGCAAGCTTCGCGTCGAGATGGATGACAGAGGGGCCGCCTTCCGCCTTGGGCAGCATGATCGCATCGGGCTGGGCGGGCACGACCGCGTCGAGATCGGCGTCGGCGAGACCCGTGGTCAGGCCGTTGATGCGCACCAGGATGCGCGGGCGCGGCGTGCGTGCGACCGCCGCCTTGACGAATTCGGCGGCGGCGGTTCGCGCGGCAGGCTTGCGGTCCGGCACGACCGAGTCCTCGAGATCCACGATCAGCGCGTCGGCGCCGGAGACGAGGCCTTTGTCGAGCTTCTTTTGCGAATTGGCAGGCACGAACAAGAGTGAGCGCATGGATTGACCGTCAGCTGGGGCGCTTGAGCATGAAGGCTTGGCGGCGGCATTCTGCAACCAGCGTGCCGTCCTGATTGTAAGCCCGGTGGTGGAACTCGATGATGCCGGCGTCAGCGCGCGATTTCGATTCGCGCTTGCCGACGATCTCGGTCGTTGAGTGCACGGTGTCGTTCTCGAACAACGGATGGGGAAATTTCACTTCCGTCATCCCGAGATTGGCGATGGTGGTGCCGACGGAAACGTCGGAGACCGACATACCGATCATGAGGCCGAGCGTGAACAGCGAATTCATCAAGGGCTGACCCCATTGGGTCTCCTGCTCACAGAAATGCCGATCGATATGCAGAGGCTGCGGATTGAGCGTCATGTTCGAGAACAGCATGTTGTCCATCTGGGTCACCGTGCGCCGGTAGCGATGCTCGATGACCTCGCCGACCTCGAAGTCCTCGAAATACATGCCGCCGCGTTTGTGACGCACCGCCGTTGCGTAGGACATTGCTTCCTCCCCAATTGACAGGCTTAGGTCAGACGGCCGCGGTCCGTGGCCGGACTCCTTCCCGTCTCTAACATATCGCACAACCTCCCCGAATTCGCGCAAGGCTGCGCCCTGTTCTGCGCCCGCGCATGTTAAAGGGTCGCGAAAGGCAACTCACGAAAAGCCGGTCAGCCGATCCGGCTCGGTGGCGAACTGTTCACGGAGGATGCGCTCGTCGAGCGTATGGCCGGGATCGAACAGCAGTTTCATGACGACGTCGCGGTCCATGCGGATGTCGACTTGACGCACGGAACGCACCTCGTCGTGGTCGGCGACCGCGGCGACCGGCCGCTTGTCGGCTTCGAGCACCTTGATGGTGACTAGCGCGGTGTCCGGGAGCAAGGCGCCGCGCCAGCGCCGCGGCCGGAAAGGGCTGATCGGCGTCAGCGCCAGGAGCGGCGAGCCGATCGGAATGATCGGGCCCATGGCGGAGAGGTTGTAGGCGGTCGACCCTGCGGGCGTCGCCACCATCACGCCGTCGGCCTGCAATTCCTTCAGACGCTCCTTGCCGTCGATAAGGATCGTCAGCCGCGCCGCCTGATAGGTCTGCCGGTAGATCGACACCTCGTTGATGGCGCGAGATTCATGTCGTTTGCCGTTGCTATCGACGGCCTGCATCAACAGCGGGTGGATGACCGTTGTCTCCGCGGCGCGCAGACGCTCCTTGAGGTCATCTTCGCGATAGTCGTTCATCAGGAAGCCGACCGTGCCCCGATGCATCCCGTAGATCGGCTTGTCGGAGCCCATGAAGTTGTGCAGGGTTTGCAGCATCAGGCCGTCGCCGCCGAGCGCGACGATCACCTGCGCATCGTCGGGCGCGACCTGGCCGTAGCGCTCGGTCAGGATCGCGAGCGCGTTCTGCGCGTCGTGCGTATTGCTGGCGACGAAGGCGATCCGGTCGAAGTTGGGCGGCAAGGACATGGCTGCCTCGGCAGGCCCCGTGCGGTCCGGCATCGCCTGACGCTCGGTGTGAAAGGATGAAGGATGGAGCGCGCGATTTTCGTCTATACGACCTACCCCAGTGTTGTCGAGGCGGAGGCGGCGGGAAGGGCTCTGGTCGAACGACGACTCGCAGCGTGCGTGAACATCCTGCCCGGGATGATCTCGCACTATGCCTGGCAGGGCGCGATGGAGCGCGCGGACGAGGTCGTTATGATCATCAAGACGCGTGCATCACTCGCCGAACCGGTACGGGCGGCGGTCAAGGAAATGCATTCCTACTCGACGCCCGCCATCCTCGTCCTGCCGGTTGAAAGCGTTGATTCGTCGTATCTCGAGTGGTTGCTCGCGGGAACCGAGCCGCCCGAAAGCGGCTGACGGTCTTGGCGGATCGCGTATTTCGGGGCGACCGCTGCCTTCGATCCGCCGCCAACATGACCGCGATTTAACATAGGTGAACGGAACGCGGCGTCGCCTTTCAGCGCAGATTCAGTCGCGTTCGCGCAGGATTGCAGGCAGATCGGATGGACCGGTCGAAGGCGCGCCGCATTTCGCCGGCGAGCCGCCAAGCAGAAAGGTTGAGCTCATGTTGAGGAAGATTGCAATCGCGCTCGTCGCCGCCAGCATGCTGACCGCGCCGGCTCTCGCGCAAGGGGGCGCCGCTCGGCAGACGACGACCCCGGGAAACGGAAATGCGGCCGCCACTGTCGCAAAGCCCGTCGCCAAGACCCATCGCGCCGCCCGCATCACCCACAAGCGCGTCAAGCACGTCCGCCACATTCGGCATAGCAAATACGCCAAGGCGCACGCCCGCAAGCACGTCGTGCACGCCAAGCATCGCGCTTCGATCAAGCACGCGCGGCATCTCAAGGCGACGAAGCAGCTCGCGCCGCGCAAGTCCAACGTCTAAGCCGCCCTGGTCGCAAATTCGACGGCATTGCAGGCGTCGGCCAAAGCGGCAGAGAACCGCTAGGCCGCGCCTTCAAGCTTGAAGCGCTCGCGCACGAGTTTCGCTACGGCGAGATTGTCGACCTTGCCCGACCCGAGCAGCGGCATTTTTTCGAGCACGATGAATTCCGCCGGAATCAGCAGCTCGGAGGCGCCCTTGCTGCGCGCAAAGGCGATGAAATCGGAGCGGCTCGGCGTCTTGTGCGTGGTGACCAGAATGAGCCGTTCGCCTTTGCGCAGATCGGGAATCGTGGTTGCGCCGGAGAGCGCGTCCGGCCACAGCTCGCCTGCGAGCGCCTCCACCGCGGCGAGCGAGATCATCTCGCCGCCGACCTTGGCGAAGCGCCTGACGCGGCCCTTGATGGTGATGAAGCCCTGCGCGTCGATGGTGACGATATCTCCCGTGTCGTGCCAGCCGTCGACCGGCGGCTCGATCACGCCGGGATTTTCCGCGCGCAGATAACCGACCATGACATTGGGCCCGCGCACATAGAGGCGGCCGCCCTCCTCGACGCCGGGAACGGGTTCGAGCCGTGCCTCCATGCCGGGAAACAGCCGCCCGACCGTGGCGAACTTGTTGAACATTGGCGTGTTGAGCGAAATGACGGGGGCGGCCTCGGTCACGCCATAGCCTTCGAGAATGCGGATGCCGAATTTCTCCATGTAGATGCGGCGGGTCGTCTCCCGCACCGGCTCGGCGCCGGCGAGAATGTAGCGGAGCGACCGGAAATCATACTCGTTGGCCGAACGCGCGTAGCCGGCGAGGAAGGTGTCGGTGCCGAACAGGATGGTCGCGTTGGTGCCGTAGATCATCTCCGGCACGATCCGATAATGCAGCGGGGAGGGGTACATATAGACCCGCACGCCGTGCACCAGCGGCAGAATGAGCCCGACCGTCAGGCCGAAGGAGTGGAACACCGGCAGCACGTTGAACACCGTGTCGCGCCGCCCGAAATCGATGCGGGCCTCAGCCTGGGCTGCGTTGGCAAGAATGTTTCGATGCGACAGAACCACGCCCTTCGGCATGCCTTCCGAGCCCGAGGTGAACATGATGCAGGCCGCGTCGTCCGGCTTGCGCGCGACGAGCGGATGTTTGAATTCACGCATCCCGCGCAGCTTGTCGCCGAACGTGACGGTCGCGCGCACGTCTTCCAGATAGACGATGCGGTAGTCCGGCGCGAGCGCGTCAATAATCTTCTCCAGGCGGCCTTTCTCGACAAAGACGTGCGAGGTGATGATCGTCTGCAGCGCCGCGGCCCGGCAGGCGGCGGCGATGTTCGCTGGCCCCGCGCTGAAATTGAGCATGGCCGGAATGCGGCCGGCCGACATCAGCGCGAGGATGGTCACCACCGTCCCATTCGCGTTCGGCAGCAGGACGCCGATCGCCTGGCCTTCCGCCGCAAGCGGCAACAGCTTGCGGCCGAGCACGGCCGCGCCGAGCAGCAGCCGGCGATAGGAGAAGGCGCCCGAGACCGGGTCTTCGACCGCGATCCAGCGCCACCCGTGGGTCTCGGCGGCGTCGATCATCGCCTGCGGGATGGTGCGGTCCGTCGAGGTGGTGCGAAACACGAGGTCGGACATCACCTCGTAGAGCGCCGCACCCGCCGCGATGCGTCGCTTCTTGCCCTTGAGCTCCGGGTCAACATACAGTTTCACGGGTTCGAGGATGGTCACCTTGACCTTGGGAAACAGCTTTCGGCGCACCTGGGCGCGATCGAGACGCGTGAAGGGCGTCTGTTCGAGACCCTTGATCCGGACGGGCACCACGATCGCCCCGGACTTGTCGGCGATGAGTCCGGCTCCGTCATAGACCTTCATGAGGCTGCCGGTGACGGTCAGGCGGCCCTCGGGGAAGATGATTAGCGCCTCGCCCGCCTGGACCGCACGGATCAGGGTGCGCGTTCCCCACGGTTTGGTCGGGTCGAGCGGCATCGCACGGGTGAAATGCAGGAACGGCTTCACCCACCAGCGCTGCGCGATCGTGCTGTCGATGGCGAAGACAGGATCGCGTTCCAGCATCGAAAGCGCGAGCGGTGCATCAAGGAAGCTCACGTGATTGAGCGCGATGATCGCGTTGGGGCCGGCCTTGGCGATATTTTCGAGGCCCTGCACGTCGAGCCGGTAAAACGCGCGAAAAACGATGGAGAGGAAATCGCGCGCGGGATTGGTCGGAAGCGTACGGAATACGACGACCGCGACCGCGAAATTCACAATGCCGAGCCCAATGAACAGCGCTGCGGGCGTCACCCCTGCGAGCTGAATCAGCGCGACCGCGACCCCGCTCACCACCATGAAGCCGGCGTTCATGACGTTGTTGGCGGCGATCACGCGCGCCCGGTGCTCCGGTCCGGCCCAGGCCTGGAGCGCGGTGAAGGACGGCACGATGAACAGGCCGCCTGCGATCGCCATGCCGGCCAGATCGAATCCGACATGGACGCCCCGCACCGTGCTGAACACTTGCGATATGCCCCGGCCGGTTGCCAGGCTCTCGACACCGAGCAGCCACCAGCCGAGATCGACACAGAATATGCCAAGGAGAACTGCGCCGACGACGGTCGGCAACAGCACGATGCGCCCGCTGGCGAGCCATGCGGCGAGGGCCGAGCCGATCGCGATGCTGACCGAGAACACGGCGAGATAGACGGTGATGACCTCTTCCGCCGCGCCGAGCGCATCCTTGATCAGCGGCGGCATCAACGACAGCACGACCGCCCCCGCGAGCCAGAACCAGCTCACCACCAGGGTCGCCCACCACAACCGGTTTTCTGCCCAAAGGTAGCGCAGCAGGGCAATGGTCGAGCGGGCGATGTTCGGATCGATCGCCAGATCCGGTGCGCCCGATCCGGTGCGCGGGATAAGCAGCGCAGCTGCCCAGCACATGATGGCGAAGCCGATCATCAGGCCGGCGAACGAGGCGGGGTCGCCGCCTCCGCGGGCGGCGATGCCGCCCACAATCGTTCCCAGCAGGATGGCGATGAAAGTCGCGCCCTCGACCAGCGCATTGCCGGCGGGAAGCTCGGACTGGGCGAGGTGGTCGGGCAGGATGCCGTATTTGATCGGGCCGAACAGCGAGGCGATGACCCCGAAGAGAAACAGCGCCACGAAGAGCAGGGGAACGGAGTGCAGCCAGAAGCCCAGAACCGCGATCAAAGATACCGCGATTTCGACGAGCTTGAGCCGCTGCGCCACGATCGACTTGTCGAACCTGTCGGCAACCTCGCCGCCGAGAGCCGAGAGGACAAAATAGGGGAAGATGAAAATGGCCCCCGCGAGGGTGATCAGCGACTCCGAGCCGGAATCCGGACCCGACATCTTGAACAGGATCAGAAAGATGAGCGAGGTCTTGAGGAAATTGTCGTTGAAGGCGCTGAAAAACTGGCACCAGAACAGCGGCGCGAAGCGCCTCGTCAGCATCAGGTGTGAAAACATGCTGGGGGTCCCGCTGCAAGTTCTGCCGGCGCTCGCGGCCGGGGCGATGGCTAAAATCTTCGGGTCGCACTTACAGCATTTTTGGCGTTATCGCACAGGCCGGCGCCGAAGGCATCGGTCCAGAGGCCCTGACTTGCCCTGTCGAGGGCGCCCCGATGCGACGAGCCGGGCCCGAACCTGGGATAGCGTCCAGTGCGTGACGTTGCGGTGACGGAGAACGTCGTATCCGTCAACCGCCTGGGTTCGGCCTGAATCTTCATTTTGCGCGCCCTCGCGCTTCCCCTCAAACAATACGGCGCCGCACAAGGCGACGCCGTATCTTGAGAAATCAGAACTTGGCGCATGACGGCGCCGATACGCCGCAATTCAATTCGGACGCGTTAGGCGGCGGATCGGTCCGGCTCCCGCCGCGTAAGTTTGACTAACGTTGCAAACTCGGTCCCGCACCCTTCGCAGAACCAAATGTGCTTGATCGCGTGCTCACTGACATGCTGCGACGCGTCCGGGGCCACCAGCGTGTAAGCACACTGCGGACAAAGCTGGTGGCCGAAAAAATTCGCTCCGGGGACGCTCGTTCGCCCGGCGGCACGACCCTCCATCGGAACTTCCTCCTTACGTCCTCCCACCTCTTGTGGCTTGGCCTGTCGCGGTTCAATGCCCACGAGTCGAAAAAATACGCGACCCTTCAAGCATTTAGCAGGACAGCAGCGCAACCTGCCCCGCTCGCATGGCCTTTTTCTTTGAATAGGTTGCCGCCCAAAAGGTGAGCTCGGCGGCATCCCACATTTTTATACACCGAAAGTCTAAGGATGCGCCAGTCGTTTTATCGCCAAATGGCAATGATTCTAAAAAAAATGATCGCAGTGATTGTGCCCACGGGATCGCGCAAGCCGTGCTGCGCCGGACATTCGGCGCTCGGGCGCCCCGAAGGCTTAGACCGACGCTCGTGGGGCCTTACGCCGGATATTTCTTCTCCCATTCCTCGCGCGCGATCCAGGCTTCGAGGATGCGAACATGTTCCGCCTCCTCGTCGACGAACTCCTTTGCCATCGCAACGATCTCGGGGTCCTTCGAGGCGCCGGCGACCATGTAGTAGAAGTCGAAGGCGCCGCGTTCTCCTCGCAGCGCCACTCGCAACGCGTCCAGCCGCGATAGCGATGGGTCGCCTGCCCAGAGTTCCGCGCGTTCCGGGGTGGCCTGATCGGGCCAAGCGTACTGGGCCGGAAGGTGCTTGGACACGTCGATCGAGGCGGCGCGTTGCTGCGCCTCGGCGAGGTGCATGCGTGAGAACCGCGCAAGCTGCGCGAAGAGCTTCGCGACCGGCTCGTTGCCGCATTTCTCCATCTCGGCCGACAGTTTTTCATAGTGGATCGCCGCGTCCTCCTCGGCCTTGACGGCATAACCGAGGAAGTCATCGAGAGACGCGATCGCGAGGCTGGTGCCCTTGAAGATCTTTGGCGGCGGGCGTGACGTGCGGCCGCTTGGCCGGCAGCACCTGGTCGCCCTCGAAGCTGACGAGGATATCCTCGTCGCGGATGAAGCACTGGCACGCCAGTCGATAGCGCGGCGGCATGTCATTGACTTCGGCGTTATGGATTTCCTCCGGCGTGATTTTGCCGAGCTGCTTGAGGAGCTCCTTTTCCTTCTCCGTCAGCGCGATCCCATATTTCGGTTTGTCTTGGGTAAGGTGCGTTACCTGCACCAGGCATGACCCGCATTCGCCGTCCTGGCAGTCGAACGGGATCGGAACCGTGTGCGCCTTCGCGACCGCTAGGATAGTGCCCCGGTCGCCGGCGACCGCGTAAACAGTGAGGTCCCGCGCCATCACAGGCGATGAAAACGTTACATTAGCCATAGCATGTTCCTGTCGTGTCGCGTTTGTTACGAACGAACCAAAGTTCGGCGGCCCTCTGAACGGCCCGGACAGCGAAAAATCCAGGTTTTACAAAGAAACAGCGTCCCCGCGGCCCCGCCTTCCCGTGGTGCAGCGATCGCAATGCAAGGCGTGGGCCATGCCTTGGCGGGCCGCCTGAGGCTTCCCACACGGGGCGCTCGGTCCGGGTATGGGAGCGCTTGACGGACGGGGAAAGGCGGAAAACAGATGGGAAGGTTCGTACTCACCTGGCGAAGGCGAACCGGAAGGCGGAAGGAGCGACAGTTGATGCGCAAAGGGATCGCGCTTGCCTTGGCGGTCGCCGTCATCGGGATGGGCGCGCGAGCCCAGACGTATTTCGTTCTGCCGGGAGAACCGAACCGCGTTATTCGCCTCGATATTGAAAAGGCGATCCGGCGCGCGCTAACGCCGCCTTCACGTTCGGGCCCTCCGCCGCTGCAGACTGCAATCCCGCCGCCCCCGCCGGTCGCGCCGCCTCGACCTCAGCAGGAGACGCGCGAACAGTGGCGGCAGCGACTGTTTGATGAGATGAGGGACTACTGCACGCAGTATCCGGGCGACAGTGCGTGCGGTCCGAATGCGCTGGGCGGCGGGGCCGGGAGATAACTGGTTGCAGTCGGAAGCGAGAGGCGACGGGCATGGCCTTGGTCCCGCAGGCGGAGCCCCGGACGGCGGCCAACGGCCGGCTCACCTGAACTGGCTCACCTGAATAGGCTATCAGCCTGGAACTCCAGCCAAGCCAGCCCTAGCCCCCTCAGAGAAATCATGGCCAGGGCGAAGGCCGTAGCCAGTCACACAGCCGGAACCCGTTATACGTGGCATTGCAGTCTTGCGCAGACTGGCTGGCGTTTCGGGGGTTGGTCAGGGCAGGGACCGAATGAAAGTCGGCGCGGGGACGCGGGCGGTCGATCTGCCGGTGCCTCTGCGCATACGCGGTCGAAGCCTGGGCGAGAACAAGTGCGGCAATGAAGGTGAAAGTGAGCTTGGTCAACATTGTCCCGCCTTGGCTCAGACTCAACAGTCCAATTGAGATTGCCTGATCACAGCATTCCCGCCCGCGCCCGTCCATCGCGGTCGCGAGAAGGGCGCAGGGCAGGGCCGCCCAACTATGTGGTGCCGCCGGGCCAGATCGCCAATTTCTACGCGCCTGCATCGCCCGCTGGTTCGGCGATCGTCAGCCTACCTGGGCGTTGAAGTGTTGTGATCGGGCAACAGCCTTTAATGGAATGCAGGAGGCTTGGAACCAATGGGCGGACCAAGGTGTTCGGCTGTCGACAACGGTGGGAGGTGTCAATGTCGAAGTTTCTCTTTGGAATTCTGGCGTCTGTCGCGTTAGTCGGCGGTGCTATGGCCGCCGACCTGCCTCGGAAAGAGCCGCCGCCCGTGGCCGCCCCGATTGGTAAGGCCCCGATTGGCAAGCTTCCCTTTGGCAAGGGGCCGGTCGTCGCGCGGTACTGACAGACTACCCCTAGCGGGCCGGTCCTCGTTCTCAACGAGGACCGGGCCGCTATTTTTGGAGTCGGGTATTTAAACTACGCGTGGTGGTGCCGGCTGAGGGATTCGAACCACCGACTTCCTGATTACAAATAAGCACCACACTCGGTCTGCACCGGCTCGGACCAGCCCGTATAAGCGCCTGATCTACCAGCAAAATCAATGATTAAAATCGTAGTAGCCCGGTCCGACCCGGTAAGCTATGATAGGCGTAGGACAGCGCCTAAACCAGCGCCTAAAATCAGGGAGAGACTAGATGCAGAGTAGCAAGGGAACCTGCTTCACCGAACCCGGTGTTCGGAAGTTCAAGCCACCGGCCAAGGGCCAGAAGGACCATTTTCAGAAACTCGACCGGGGGCTCACGCTAATGCTGCGGGTCAGCTATGGCGGCACAAAAGCTTGGCGGGTCGTGTGGTACGAGCGCGGACGAGCGCGGGTGAAGACCCTCGGTCACTTCCCGGCGCTGTCGGTCGCTAAGGCGAAATCTGCCGCCAACAAATTCAATCCACATGTAGCGAAAGCGGCAGCCGAAGCGGGCACCTTTAGGGACGTCGCCGAACAGTGGCTGAAGTCCCACGTGGATAAAAGCGGCCTGCGCTCGCGAGGCGAGATTGTTCGCCAGCTAGAGACGTACGTCTACAGCTACAGACCCTGGGCGGGAAAGCCCTTCTTCGATATCCGCCGGAGAGAGGTCAACGAACTGCTCGACGAGGTCGAGGACCGGGTCAAGGGCCCCGGCGGCGCGTCGATGGCGGACGGGGTACTCGCGACCTTACGCGCTATCATGAACTGGTACGCCACGCGGGACGAGAATTACACCTCCCCGATCGTCCGTGGCATGCGACGCGATAAGCGCCCCGCGGCCGAGCGGGCGCGGAAACGCATCCTAGCTGACGACGAGATTAGAGCCGTCTGGAAGGCGGCCGGGACCGCCGGACCATTTGGCGCGATCGTCAAGCTACTGCTCTTAACCGCCCAGCGCCGCGACAAGGTGGCGAGCCTGAAGCGGTCCGACATTTCCGGCGACGTTTGGACGATCGCCACCGAGAAGCGCGAGAAAGGCAACGCGGGGGCGCTACGACTACCACCCGTCGCCCTCGACATCATTGCGGCGCAGGACGAGGTCGTGGGTAACCCTTATCTGTTCCCCGGCAACGAGCGGAAACGACAGCACCCGAAATCCGACCGGTCCAAGCCACCTCACTTCAACGGTTGGAGCAAGAGCAAGCCCAAGTTTGATAAGGCGCTACCCGACATGCCGCGCTGGACCATCCACGACCTACGCCGCACCGCGCGGTCGCTGATGAGCCGGGCGGGCGTCACGTCCGAACACGCCGAACGCGTACTCGGACACGTCATTGGCGGCGTCGAGGGCGTTTACGATCGGCACAGCTATATGGACGAGAAAGCCGGCGCGTTGGAGAAGCTAGCGCAGCTTATCGACCGGATCATCAACCCGCCCGACGAGACCAATGTCGTGTCCTTCCCGAGCGGCGCGGTGGCGGAGGTATGATGGCCTGCCGCAGGGTTTTTTGGTTACTATCCGGCCAAAAGCGGACTCGTTATGCTCACTGTGAGTTTTGTCGGTCCTGACCCACTGCAGACCAAGTTGTCGGTTCCCACGTGTGGCCATCCGCGTTGCAACTATTCCGCGAACACTCGGTCCCGGTCGTCCCTCTCCCACCTATCGTCATTGTGCGATAGAAATGTGCTGACGCCGTCCTGAAGGGAATAGATTTAAAGATTAGGCCGAGCGAGGTTGGCCGCGCAGGTTCCGTTCGGAACCCATCGGCATTCATCGGGGGAATCGTGGCTTATGTCGGTGAAGATTTTTCTCTCGACTGTTTCCGATGAATTCCGCACCTATCGTGATGCGCTACGCACCGACCTCACGCGGCACAATGTGGAAGTGAAGGTGCAGGAGGACTTCAAGGACCTCGGCGGCGACACGCTCGACAGGCTCGACGTCTATATCGCGCATGGCGACGCCGTGGTGCACCTCGTCGGTAACATGACGGGCTCCGCTCCGGGGGAGCTAGCATTACGCGCGTTGCGCAAAAAATATCCCGATCTAACGGACAAACTGCCGCCGCTCGGCGAGGCGCTGCGAAGCGGTATCAGCGTTTCCTACACGCAGTGGGAGGCTTGGCTCGCACTCTATCACGACAAGCGCTTGTTCATCGCCGAAGCCGGGGATAGCGCCGAGCGTGGACCGAAATACGCACCGACGGATGGCTCGTGCGCTGCGCAAGCCGATCACTTGGCGCGCCTCAAGAAGGCAGACCGTTATCCCGGCTGCACCTTCACTAGCCCCGCCGATCTCGCCAAGCATATCGCCTATACGGCGATTCTCGATCTGCTGGTGAAGGCGTATGGTGAGGAGGTAGCGCGCGCTCGCGTACGTAGCTGAGGGGTTCATCCACGAAATGGCGAAGAGGGTCGCCGGTGACCGGAACCTCGATTTTGAAGGCATGAAACAAGCGCTTCGCAACGCAATCGACATCTACGAAAGAGAGATTGCCGGGGGGCAAACACAGACCAATATCGACGCTATCGTCGATGAAGCGCTGGCAAGAGCGCGGTCGTTGGTGGATGTCGGCAAGTCCGGTCTGGCTCGCGCCGCGCTTCGCAAAGCAGCCGAGTCGATGCGCCGCGAGGAGGAAGAACGTCGCGAACGATATGTCGCAGGAGTAACGGCGCTTCACCATCGCGAGCGCGACATTGCGCTTGCGGCATATGACGGCGAGGCTGCCGCCGAGGCAATCATTCGTCTGGCCGAAGCAATTCATGGGGCAAATACCGCGATGGTCGCCCGGTCGCTGAATTCGGACGCGGCGACGCTGTACGAATATGGGCGCGATCGCGGCAGCAACGTGCATCTCATCGCATTGATCATATTGCGGCGGAAATTATTAGACGCGGCTTTGTCGGATGATGAACGAGGCATAGCCCAGGATAATCTCGGCAGTGCGTTGTGGAGGCTCGGCGAGCGCGAGGCGGCACGGCGCGGCTCAACGAGGCGGTCGCCGCCTATCGCGAGGCGCTGAAGTAATGGACGCGCGAGCGCGTGCCGCTCGACTGGGCGACGACGCAGAACAATCTCGGCATGCGTTGTGGAGTCTCGGCGAGCGCGAGAGCGGCACGGCGCGGCTCAACGAGGCGGTCGCCGCCTATCGCGAGGCGCTGACGGAATGGACGCGCGAGCGCGTGCCGCTCGACTGGGCCACGACGCAGAACAATCTCGGCACTGCGTTGTGGAGGCTCGGCGAGCGCGAGAGCGGCACGGCGCGGCTGGAGGAGGCGGTCGCGGCCTATCGCGAGGCGCTGACGGAAAGGACGCGCGAGCGCGTGCCGCTCGACTGGGCGATGACGCAGAACAATCTCGGCATTGCGTTATCGACGCTCGGCGAGCGCGAGAGCGGCACGGCGCGGCTGGAGGAGGCGGTCGCGGCCTATCGCGAGGCGCTGACGGAATGGACGCGCGAGCGCGTGCCGCTCGACTGGGCGATGACGCAGAACAATCTCGGCACTGCGTTGTGGAGGCTCGGCGAGCGCGAGAGCGGCACGGCGCGGCTCAACGAGGCGATCGCCGCCTATCGCGAGGCGCTGACGGAAAGGACGCGCGAGCGCGTGCCGCTCGACTGGGCGACGACGCAGAACAATCTCGGCAATGCGTTGTGGAGCTCGGCGAGCGCGAGAGCGGCACGGCGCGGCTCGAGGAGGCGGTCGCGGCCTATCGCGAGGCGCTGAAGGAATGGACGCGCGAGAACGCGCCACATTATTGGGGCATTGCCCAGAGCAATCTGGACCACGTCCTCAAGCTCCTGAGCTGTATAAGCCGAGACTTGAGCTGACAGACGGCGTCTGGTTGAGCGATCGGGTATTGCTGTCCGACATGGTCAGGCGGCGATTGTTTTCTCCCTCGTTATCGGCATGGCGTCAAGGAAGGTCTGCATCGGGGTTTTACCGAAGCACCAGCGTCCTTGATGTGGCCGCGCCTCATTGTATCCGGCGATCCAGAAATCGAGATCGGTCTGCAGCTCGTCGAGCGACCGGTAGACCTTCTTGCGAAACGCCACACGGTAGAACTCGTTGAGCACGGTCTTGTGGAAGCGCTCGCAGATTCCATTGGTTTGTGGGCTTTTGGTCTTGGTGCGCGTGTGATCCACATCCTCGATCGCGAGATAGAGCTCGTATTCGTGCCGCTCCGGGTTGCCGCAATATTCGCTGCCGCGATCGGTCAGCACGCGCATGAGCTTGACGTCATGGCTATCGAAGAACGGGATCACGCGGTCGTTGAGGAGATCGGCCGCGGTGATCGGCGTCTTGCGATCGTAGAGCTTGGCGAAGGCGACCTTGGCGTAGGTGTCGATGAAGGTCTGCTGGTAGACCCGCCCAACCCCTTTCAGGTTGCCGACATAGAACGTATCCTGGGCGCCGCAATAGCCCGGATGTTCGCTCTCGAACTCGCCATGCGCCTCCTTCTCGGTCTTGGCCTTCTCCAGCGCGACGACCTGCGCTTCGGTGAGCACCAGCCCGTCCTGCGCGCTCTTGGCCTCCAGCGCCTTGAGCCGCTTGGTCATGGTCTCGAGCTCGTGCCGTTGCCACACGCAGCGCACGCCGGCGGGAGAGACCGTGAGCCCGCGCTTGCGCAACTCGTTGGCGACCCGCACCTGGCCGAAGGCGGGCTGCTCAATCGCGAGCTCGACGACCGCCGCCTCGATCTCCGGGGCGACCCGGTTCTTCAGCACCGGCTTGCGCCGGCTGATCTCCTGCAACGCCAGCTCGCCGCCTTTGTCGTACAGCTCCTTGAAGCGGTAGAAGCTGTCGCGCGAATATCCCATCATCTTGCAGGCCTGGCTTACATTCCCGAGCTGCTTGGCGAGCTCCAGCAGGCCGACCTTGGCGCGGATGATCTTCTGTTCAGTGGTCATGACGGTGTCCTTTCAAACCGCCGAGACGGGGCGCTTCGCCACCCCGACCGCTCCGCGCCCCGCCTCGGCTGTCGCTGTGCCGTGGACCAGGCTGCCACCGTCAGATTAAGTCTTAGCTAATGCACCTGAGCGAGCGCACGGCGAATACAAAGAGAACGGCGCAATAGACGCTGAATGCTGGACCGCGTTTTTTGATCCAAAGTAGAGTCCGGTCGTGGCACTCTTCGCCAATTCGCTGCGCTGCAACGGCGCGTCCGCAGCTGAGGGCAGACCGTCCGTGGCCCGGCTGGCATCGTCACGGCAGCCCGTGACCCTGGCTGTGTAAAAACGCCGAAGACAGCCGCCGCCACGCAATAAAGGAATACGGTTCTCGTTCCTCGCGAATCTTTCGTGCGTGAGCTGTTATCTGCTTGAATTCAATGTTGCGCTGGAAGGAGCATCAAAATCGTTTTTACACAGCCAAGACCCATAACGGACATGGTTTGGATGGCCGTAACCATCTCAGCGAACGATCCGAGCATCTTGCGCTGTCGTTACCTCACGCGTTGGTAGAGTGAGTGAGAAGGTGGCCCACCTACCGACGTAGACGGGTGCATCATTCGCAATTCGTCCCCATTGATCACTACAGGCCACGTTTCTTCGGTTTGTTCCCGGTTCGGGAACGTACTGCCCAGGTACCGGACGGTGAAGGTTTTGTTCGCTTCATCGACCGTGTAAGTACCGAAGCTGGAGATGCTTCCATGCACCGCAGCTCTGTTTTCCTCCGGCGTACCCCGGACACGGCTATTCGACGCAAAGTTCCGGCGATCCGAACGCATGAGCTGCAGAGAACAAATACCGTTGTCAGTGAGAATTAGAAGCCCTATCGGATCGCTTCCCCACGCGGGGCTACCATCCGGCAGCTTGGTAGAGGTTAACATAAACTTCCAGGTGCCTACGAGTTGTTCCTTTAGCGATTTTTGCTGAGCTATGGCGTCGGTAATCACTATAACGTGCACATCAACGCGGCGATCGTAAACAAGCCGAAAACGAGACGATGCGTGCGCCTATCCCTGGTCTTGGGAAACACGCGCGCGGGGCGCAGACGCAGGCTCTGGACGAAAGTAGACACTGGCGTTGCCACTTGAATGGCGGTCATAGAAAGTTACATTTCATCGGCTTACGCAGCTTGCTTTTTACCCGCTCGCGTCAGTGTCGCCAACTGCGGGCCCATGCTCCTCGATCCATTTGTCGTATCCCTTCCATTGGTACCATTTTTTGGCGGCGCAAAGTTTGTAGCGATTATCTAGCCGCCAGCGATGTGCTTTAAGCTCCTCTAGAGTGTCGTATTCAGCGACCAACTCACGTAGGCGGCCGTCGGGATCGCTTGTGTATACACGGTACTTTTTCGAAGGGGTTCCTTCGACGGTCGAATGACGTTTTCCGCTCATGAGAAATCTCCAGGGTTGCAGCCTCTCGCCGTCTCTGCGCGTCAGATGTCGGGGGCCCCCTCCTTCTTCGGCGCGGCCGTGATCCCAAGACCAAGCGCAACGCGAGAATAAAGTCGTAAACTAGCGCAAATTGTATACTAGCGCAAGTTGTAGCGATTTTCTGGATTGCCTGGAAGCCCAAATTCGACGAACGGCCGGCGGCCGGCATTCCAGGCCGCCCAAGCAATCATCGCCCCCAGGAGGGCCTGCCGATCCCTAGTTCCTTCATGCTCGAAAGGCACAAATTGAATAATAAAGTGCATTGCCTCCCGCGCGTGCGTGAACAACTTCACACCACGGGCACTGGCGGTTTTCAGTATGGCTGGCCTGCCGAGTTTCCGAATGTCCGAAAGTGGCATTGAGCCTCCGTTTATCGTAATCCGTCGTGACGGTTGGTCTGGGAGGCGAAGCGGAAACAGTCGGCACGCGTCTCGCAAACGACAAGCAGTTTAGTCCGTCCCACATTCACGGATAATGCGGTTTTCGCCGGCCAGGTTTATCTCGGCGTTGGCGTTCTGGTTCGGGCCGATCTGATCGCGCCGTCCGCCTGCCGCAGCGGAAAACCAGGCGATGCGGCACAATAGCGGCACCCCTACACGCCGTCGGCGCAACACCGGCCGCCGATCTTCGATGAAATCAGCCACTACCGAACTTAGCCGCCGATCGCGTCGAATAGCGTGATTGTTCGAGGTGCCCCTCAAGATCAGGCGCCTGAGGGCAATGAATCCGTTCGCCAAGATTTGATTGTTGCGCATTTTGACGCGCTGTTCCGCTCTCAACAATATTCATGCCAGTTCAGGAAAGCAAAATTCCGGCTTAATTCGATATAGGTACAATGGTTCCGACGAGTAGGCGACCATCACTTAACCGGGCTTGACAGTTCACAATCACCTTGCCAACGAGGCACTGACCCGTTGCCTTGTATTCGTTCATTGCAACCGACCCGTCTCCAAGTCGCAGTTGGACGGCATCTATCGTTATCGTGTCAGGGTCTGCGAGCATTCCAAAAAATGAGACTACAGGTTTTTCTCCAGTCCCCTTGTTAAACTGCACAGAGTATCCGTCACCCTTAAACTCGATGTACCAGACAAGATCGCATAACACATTGATCCCGTCGATCTGCAGAGCGCATCTTTTATTGACGCGAGGACCTGTTTCCCCGGATTTTAGAAGGTCAACGATTTTTCCCGGCCGAGTGGGATCATATTGTTCAAACGCCCTGGTTCTTTGAATTTCTTCTCGTACTTCGATCCAATGACTGTGGACCCAGCCGGAACGACAGGGGCCGGTATAAGGTAATGACTTAGGCCACGGCGTCACCACGTTGCAGTCTTGGCGCGTCCGAGTGTACACGACTCCGAGCCAATCGCCTGCTTTGGCGCACAGATAGACCTGGTCACCGTTGAAGAGCTTATCGATGCGGCGGTAACGCAACCCCGGCGCAGATTTCACAGTTAAGAAGCCGTCACCTTTAGGGTCCAGGCCACGAACCACACCATTCCCGCATGGGTCTGTATCACTCGCTTGGATGATCACGGGAGCTTGAGGGCGAACACCGGGCTCCTGAGCCAGAACCGCTGAGGCGACAGCAACTGCGACGCATAACGCCGCGCCGATAAGTATCGATGTTTTCATTTTCTTCTCATTGAGAATACTTTTCACCCCAGTTGCTGCGGTTAATGGTTTGCGCCGAGATGAGTTCGGCCGCGCGTCGGGCGGCGACAATCCGCACTGGGCGCAGACCATGGGGGGCCGGAAGGGCGCACAAGCAACGCGTCGCTGCATTCGTCAGCGGCGCAAGGACAGCTTCATGATGCCACAGCTCGCACGTCACCACGAGCGAGCGCACGCACGCCTAGCTCGCGCATGTTGCCGAGGGTCATCGGGCGGAACGTGGCAGGGATGGCATGGTCGTGCCTGTCACGAGGCCCCGGCCGCCGAGTTGCGGGGCACCGGGGGGCCCTGCGAAGCAGTATAGAGGACCGGGACCACTCTGCTCCGCAAGCTTCACATGGTCATCGGAAGCTCGTCCGCAAAGGGACATTGCATCAGCCCTTGGCGCCTAGCAGCTCGGGCAGCTTCGCGATGTTCGAGGCGATCCGGCGGCCTCGTCGTGGGTGAGCACGCGCATGGCGTGCCTCGTTCTAGTCCTTGCGGAAGTACGTGTAGGCGACGGCTTGGCTGGTTGCGTCCTGCACGAACTCTAGCAGGTCAACGGTTCGTTGAACGTCTGCAACGTCTGGTTTCGGGTGGGAGCTGCCCTCAGTGCCGAAACTGACGACGCGAATGGTAGAGTCGGAATGTGGCGCGGTGGCTGTAGGCTGAACTGTAAAAACTGGTACCCGAACTCTCGGACAATGTCCGATGACCACGCGCATCGCAGCACTGAGGATCATCGCTCGGTCCGCACCTTCGCCGTCAAGCCCCGCGCCTTCGGCGCGCCGCTATTCGGGCGTTGGGGCTTGACTGCTCGGCGCGGCCGAGCAATTCGACCGTCCCACAATTGCAATTTTGTGATGCAGGCTGGAATCGACTTTAAGCGCCCGTCGGACAATGCCCTCTCTCAGCGTGGATGTGCTGCATTAGCCAAGACTTAATCTGACGGTGGCAGCCTGGTCCACGGCACAGCGACAGCCGAGGCGGGGCGCGGAGCGGTCGGGGTGGCGAAGCGCCCCGTCTCGGCGGTTTGAAAGGACACCGTCATGACCACTGAACAGAAGATCATCCGCGCCAAGGTCGGCCTGCTGGAGCTCGCCAAGCAGCTCGGGAATGTAAGCCAGGCCTGCAAGATGATGGGATATTCGCGCGACAGCTTCTACCGCTTCAAGGAGCTGTACGACAAAGGCGGCGAGCTGGCGTTGCAGGAGATCAGCCGGCGCAAGCCGGTGCTGAAGAACCGGGTCGCCCCGGAGATCGAGGCGGCGGTCGTCGAGCTCGCGATTGAGCAGCCCGCCTTCGGCCAGGTGCGGGTCGCCAACGAGTTGCGCAAGCGCGGGCTCACGGTCTCTCCCGCCGGCGTGCGCTGCGTGTGGCAACGGCACGAGCTCGAGACCATGACCAAGCGGCTCAAGGCGCTGGAGGCCAAGAGCGCGCAGGACGGGCTGGTGCTCACCGAAGCGCAGGTCGTCGCGCTGGAGAAGGCCAAGACCGAGAAGGAGGCGCATGGCGAGTTCGAGAGCGAACATCCGGGCTATTGCGGCGCCCAGGATACGTTCTATGTCGGCAACCTGAAAGGGGTTGGGCGGGTCTACCAGCAGACCTTCATCGACACCTACGCCAAGGTCGCCTTCGCCAAGCTCTACGATCGCAAGACGCCGATCACCGCGGCCGATCTCCTCAACGACCGCGTGATCCCGTTCTTCGATAGCCATGACGTCAAGCTCATGCGCGTGCTGACCGATCGCGGCAGCGAATATTGCGGCAACCCGGAGCGGCACGAATACGAGCTCTATCTCGCGATCGAGGATGTGGATCACACGCGCACCAAGACCAAAAGCCCACAAACCAATGGAATCTGCGAGCGCTTCCACAAGACCGTGCTCAACGAGTTCTACCGTGTGGCGTTTCGCAAGAAGGTCTACCGGTCGCTCGACGAGCTGCAGACCGATCTCGATTTCTGGATCGCCGGATACAATGAGGCGCGGCCACATCAAGGACGCTGGTGCTTCGGTAAAACCCCGATGCAGACCTTCCTTGACGCCATGCCGATAACGAGGGAGAAAACAATCGCCGCCTGACCATGTCGGACAGCAATACCCGATCGCTCAACCAGACGCCGTCTGTCAGCTCAAGTCTCGGCTTATACAGATGTGCAGTGTCTCCTATTGGCACTCTTCGCCAATTCGCTGCGCTGCAACGGCGCGTCCGCATCTGAGGGCAGACCGTCCGTGGCCCGGCTGGCATCGTCACGCGCGCCCGTGACCCCAAGCGGGCTTACACCTGTCCAATTTCCTTCCATGTTGCGGCAAGCACGGTTTCAGCTGCAACATTTGCCCAAGTGTGACCATCCACCTCGCCCACAAATTCAAGCCATCTGCCGACAATCTCGTACCCAAGTGTGTAACCCAACCAGCGAGGCTGTTCGCCTTTCCCAATAAACCAAGAGCCGTGATCAAAGTTCGTCGAATTGAGCGTCGCAAGGTCGGGGTAATGCGTTTTGAGAGTTGCAGCGTCAATGGCGCGCTCCCAGGGCTCGGGCGCGTTGCCAAAAAGTCTTGCGGCAAAGCGCCCGGCCAATCCTTCGCTTACCAAAGCTTCACCGAGAGTGCGGCCGTAGCCCGACCCTCCCATCCGCAAGCAATGATGGACCTCGTGGGCCACGTGGCGACGAAGCGTGCCGTCGGTCACGCCGGTGTTGAAATGCTCATTGGTAGGATCAAGTGTAAGCGAAAAAAGGCTTTTGCGATAAGCGCGCCCAACCATTCCGATCTCAGGGATCACAAGGGCTCCATCAAATCTCTGGATGATGATGTCGAGCCGCGGAGGCACAATGAGCTGAGATATAGCATCGTGGGCGGCTTCAATCTCGGAGGTGATGTCTTTACACCACGGCCGCAAATCGCCTTCCGCTTCTAGCCAATGGATTTGCCAAGAGGACATCCGCGAGCCATCCAGAAACATGGTTCGCACTCATATGACAAAGCTGCCTGCCCACGCATCCGAGCGGGCAGCTGTGTAAACGACATATGGTTGACCGGATCGAACCCGGCCATGACGACCCGCGTCTGTCAATGTTATGGGCAAAGCTCAAGTCTAGCAGACGCGGCAATATCCCCATGACAAGCAGCAGCCGCCACCTCCGCAGCCTCCGCAGCCTCCGCAGCCCCTGCAGCCTCTGCAGCCCCTGCAGCCCCTGCAGCCTCCACAGCCTCGGCAGCCTCGAGCAAATCGTTCGCCGAGGCGGGGAGTTCCGGCGTTCTCCTTATCGAAGACATAGAAGGTCGCCAAGCTGACGTCAGAGACTTCCTCCTCGGTGAGGGTGATTTGGTGACCCGATGCATTATTCTGCGAGGGCATCTCCCCCGCGGCGCCGCCGGTTGCCGCGGATGCGCCGCTCGCCAGCGACAAAGACATGCCGACGATTCCCAATACCGGCACGGCTTCCTTCTGACGCCTTCGCTTAGGGGCTTGCTTCTTAACTGGCATGTCGAAATATCCTCCGATGCCGTCGCTGCAACGGCACAACCCTATCCGGCACCTTCCGAATAGGCGCGTTACAAGCGCGCCGCAAGATGCGCCGGCCCTCGACAACTTCAACAACCCGTGCTCAGTTCCACTTCACGTCGGCAATGGGCGTGCGGGCTCAACCAAAGAGCTGGTTCTCAGCTTTCGCTGCGGTCATGTGCTCGGCGGAAAAGGCGATCGGCGTGTCGTCCTTGTTCTGCCGCCTCCCTCTATTCAGGCCGAAGAACTCGGCCGCAAAATGGTGCCCGCAAAATAAAGCAGGTCGGCTCCAGCGCCCGTAATAGCGGGCTTGCTGGCGAATGTCCGGTACCGAGTTTTAAGAAGACAAGATGGCTTCATAGCTCGATGATGCCGAGCCGGGCAGCATGTGCGACCGCGTCCGTGCGCCCGATCGCGTCGAGCTTGTCAATGACGGAAGCAACGTGCTTTACCCAGCCCTTGAAAGGAACGACCCGGACCGCAGCTTCGACCAGGTGCGCGCCGCCCCGCCACTGCGTCCACTCCCCCTGGTCGTATTGTCTGCGGACCCGGCCTGGGGGCCACAAATCCCGTCAATGATTGCGGCAGGCAAGCTGCCGGCTGACGTGCCGCCGGACTTCGGCTACGTCACCGAATGCCGCGCAGAAAGAGGCGCAGGATCGGCTCGCCAAGCTCGTGCCGAACGCGAAACACATCAACAACACGAACAGCGGCCACGAGATACACAAGGAGCAGCCTCAACTCGTGATCGACTCAATCCGCAAGGTCGTTGAGGCGGTCCATATCGGGAGCCGGCAGCCGGCGCGCTGAGGCGCGATGACACGAGCAGGGCGGCGAGGCACTCGACTTCTGGAAGTGGCACACAGCTTCCGTTCATCGTAATCCGTCGTGACGGTCGATCTCGAATCCGAAGCAGAAACAGTCCGGCAAAGCGCGACGAGGCCGGCGCGGGCGAAGTCCGAGCGGCTCCATCGCATCGAGGGCACCGGTACATGCGCATGGCGCCAATCGAGCAGCGGCACTAGGTGCGTTTAGGGTGTTTGGGGTGAGCGGCGGCATCGCTGCCGCCGCTTTGCTTTGCGCGGGCGGGCGGAGCGATTTGCGGACACTCTGCGGACACAAACACTTAAGCCTGTCTACCTAACAAAGACATACAAGCTAAGCTTCTGTTTAATTTCGCCATATTGGTGAGCCCGCTGGGACTCGAACCCACGACCCCGTGATTAAAAGTCACGTGCTCTACCGACTGAGCTACGGGCTCGCATGGCCTGTGTGTTAAGGGCCGCCTCCGGGCGGGTCAAGCTCGGCGGGATGGCCAGGGCAAGACGTCGCCGGTCCGCGGCCCGCGATGGCTTCGTACGCGCGCGCGTCTACCTGGCGCTGGCGCACGGTGGTCCTCCGCACGATATTGGGAGGGCAATCCGACCCAGCGAGAACCGAAAATGCCGATCGTCAACCGCATCGCCGACCTGCATACCGAAATCATCGCCTGGCGGCACGACATCCACGCCCATCCGGAGCTGCGCTATGACGTTCATCGCACCGCCGGGCTCGTCGCCGAGCAGCTTCGGGCGATCGGCTGCGATGAGGTCGCGACGGGAATCGGCCAGACCGGCGTGGTCGGCGTGATTCGCGGTCAAAAAGGTTTCGGCCGGACTATCGGAATGCGCGCCGACATGGATGCGCTGCCGATCCTGGAGGCGAACGATTTCCCCCACAAGTCCACCGTGCCCGGCAAGATGCATGCGTGCGGGCATGACGGCCATACCGCGATGCTGCTCGGCGCCGCGAAATATCTCGCCGAGACGCGAAATTTCGCCGGTACGGCCGTCGTCATCTTCCAGCCGGCGGAGGAGGGCGGCGCAGGAGCGCGGGCGATGATCCGCGACGGCCTCATGGATCGCTTTGCGATCGACGAAGTGTACGGAATGCACAACCTGCCCGGCTTGCCGGTCGGCCAGTTCGCGATCCGGCCCGGGCCGATCATGGCCTCGGCCGACACGCTCGCGATCAACATCGAAGGCGTGGGAGGGCACGCGGCGCGCCCGCATCTTGCGGTCGACACGGTTCTGGTGGGCGCGCAGATCGTGAACGCCATCCAGTCGATCGTCTCCCGCAATGTCGATCCGCTGGAGGCGGCGGTCGTCTCGATCTGCATGTTCCAGGCCGGCAACACCGACAACGTGATCCCGCAGACTGCGTTGCTGCGCGGCACTGCGCGCAGCCTCACGCCGAAGGTGCGGGATCTGTTGGAAGAGCGGCTACATCGGATCGTCGAAGGGACCGCGCTGCTGCACGGCGCCAAGGCGCAACTCTCCTACAAGCGGGGCTATCCGGTGGTCGCCAATCATGAGCGGCAAACTCAACTCGCCGTGTCGGTCGCCGCCAACGTAGTCGGCGCCGAACGCGTCGAGGGGGAGATGCCGCCGCTCATGGGGGCGGAAGACTTCGCCTATATGCTGCAGGCGCGGCCGGGCGCCTTCATCTTCGTCGGCAATGGCGACGGCGCGGGCCTGCACCACCCGGCCTACGACTTCAACGACGAAACGATTCCGATCGGCGCATCCTATTGGGTGCGGCTGGTCGAAACCGCACTCGCGGCTTGACGGCTCCGGCTGCCGAAGGCGCGCCGCCTATTGCGTGTCGACCAGTTTCTCCGGCACGACGGGCTTATCGATTTCCACCCGGACTTCAGCCAACGCCGGTTGCACCACCTCGCCGGGCTGCAGCAGGTCCGCAGTGCGGCTCTGGACCGTGCGCCAGAAGGCGTAGTCGTTCACGCGCGAGCGTTCGAGCAGAGCGAATGCGACGGCGGAGAGGAACGGCAAGCTCTGGACGAGGAGCACGACGCCGAACAGGTTGATCTCGCGCACCTGTTGCTCGTAATTGCTCCAGAAGACGATCGCCGCGCCGAGCACGAGAAACCCGCCGAACACCGCCTCGTCGAAGGCCGGGAACGACACCCGCTTGCGCGAAAATCCGCCCTTGGCCGTGCGCACGAAGGGCAGGTGGTCCTTGATCAGCCCGAACGCCACCGCCCGCGCCACTGTCCATTGCATCGCCATCGCCGCAAACATCGACCCGGTCGCTTCGAGCGAACCGATCCGCACGCGTCGGCGGTAGAGCGCGACGAAATGGAAGATCGACAAGGCCGAGGCGGCGAGGATCGGCACGGTCAGCACCTTGTCCGGAACGGCGATGCCGACGAACGCGACGACGGGGACCCAGGCCAGGTTCAGCATCGCCAGCACGACGCCGACGCTTTCGGCCCCCAGCCAGTTGAGCCAACCGAACGTGAATTGGCGCTTCTGCTCGGACGAGAGGCGGGTCATGCCGGGCAGGAAGCGCCGCCAGTGCTTGCGGATGATCTGGAAACCGCCATAGGCCCAGCGGTGGCGCTGCTTCTTGAACGCTTCAAAGCTGTCCGGCAGCAGGCCATGACCATAACGATGGTTGGTGTAATGCGTCAGCCAACCTTGTTCGAGGATCGACAGGCCGAGATCGGTGTCTTCGCAGATCGTGTCGCTCGACCAGCCGCCTGCGCTTTCCAGCGCGGCGCGGCGGATTAAGCACATCGTGCCGTGCGCGATAATCGCGTTGGCTTCGTTGCGTTGGACCATGCCGATATCGAAAAACCCGGCATATTCGCCGTTCATGGCGGTATGCATCGCACTCTTGTCGCCGTCGCGATGATCCTGCGGAGCCTGCACCATGCCGACCCGCGAGTCGGCAAAGGCGGGTACGAGGTCGCGCAGCCAGCCGGGTTCAACGGTATAGTCGGCGTCAATCACGCCGATGATTTCGGCGTCGGGCGCCGTGTGGCTGAGTGCAAGCCGTAGCGCGCCGGCCTTGAAGCCCTCGATCTCCTCGGCGTTGATGAACTTGAAGCGCTCGCCGAGCTCGCGGCAGCGTTCCTCGATCGGTCGCCAGAACGTCGGGTCCGGGGTGTTGTTGATGACGACGACGCATTCGAAATTCGGATAATCGAGCCGAGCGACCGCATCGAGAGTCGCCTTCAACATCTCGGGCGGCTCCATATAGGCCGGCACGTGGATCGACACTTTCGGCGCGTAGGCGGCTGCGCCGTCGGTTCCGCTGAGCAGCCGCACCGGTCTGCGTCCGAACAGCACGTCGGCGATCTCGTCGACACGCCACATGGCGATCATGATCAGGGGGATAAGAAGCAGCAGCCCGACGCCGAGCGCCGCCGCTGCTCCGACGACGAAGTAATGCCCGTTCCAGTAGTCGAAAACGACGGCTCCCCAGGCACCGATCACGTTGGCGGACACGGCGAGCATCAGCGTCTGCAGCAACGTCGCGCCGGTGATCGCCAGAATGGGAAGTGACATCAAAACGCCGACGGCGACGGCAATCGCGCCAATCTTGGTATGGTCGCGGTCGCCGATCACGCCGGTCCAGGCGAACTTGGGCTCGCGCGCGGCGTCGAACAGGCCCCAATAGGCGCCCACGCTTCCTTCAAAGCTCTTCCAGGGTTGGTCGAAGGCTTCGATGATGTTGTAGTCCATGCCGACCGCTTCGGCGCGTGCGACGAAATTGCGCAGCACTGTCGCCTGCTCGATGCGCCCCGGCTCGGCCGCCTTGCGATTATAGCCCGCACTTGGCCAGCCGAATTCGGCGATGACGATGCGTTTGCCGGGAAATGCCTGGCGCAGCCGGTTGTAAATGATCTCCGCCTGGTCGACGGCCTGGTTCGCCGAGAAGCCTTCCCAGTAGGGCAGAACGTGGGCGGCGATGAAATCGACCGCGGAGGCGAGCTCCGGATGCTCGATCCAGACGTGCCAAATTTCGCCGGTGGTAACCGGCACCGAGCCGCCGATCTCGCGCTTGGCCTGATGGATCAATCGGATGAGATCGTCGACGGATTGCTCGCCACGGAAGATCGTTTCGTTGCCGACGACCAGCGCATTGACATTGCGGTTCTTGCGGACGAGGTCAACGGCTGCGCGCATTTCGCGCTCGTTCCGCTTCTCGTCCTTGTCGATCCAGGCGCCGACTGAGACTTTCAGGCCGAACTCGGCGGCGACAGGCGGGACCAGCTCAACGCCGCCGGTCGATGAATAGGTACGCAATGACCGCGCGTAGGGCGACAGAACTCGTAAGTCAGATCGAATCTTGTCGATGCTCAGTCGATTATCGGGATCGTCGGGATGGGTCGAGCCCTCGAAAGGTGAATAGGATACGCTCGAAAGTACACCCGAAATATTAGGAGCCGAACTCTGACTTTCCCATATGGCCCAAGCGGCGGCGTGCAGGCACGCCACAACCGCGACCACGGCAGCGACGGAGCGCATGTATTTACCAAATGGGGCGGGGGAGGGCGGTCTCGAACCTGTCCCCTAGGTCCGATCGCAAGCATAGCGCCGCCGGAGCTATATCCACGGCAACCAGTTTCTTCAAGTACAGCCTACGCATGGCAGTTTGAAGGCAGGCCGATTGCCCGTGCGCAACGGGAAACTCCGCCCAGCCAACCATACTATCGGGAATTCGGCGGGGAGGTCTGTCCCGGTGGGGGTGGTGACGGCGTCGGCGCAGCCGTAGCGCTTGGCGGGGGTGCGGGAACAAATTCCGGGTCCAGCCAGCACGAATGGACTCGCGAGTTCAACGTCTCAGTGGCCTTGGGATCGATGTTTCCCTGGCGAACCACGCAGCGGAAGGTCGTCTGCACTTGTCCGCCCGGACATCCGAAGCGGTCGTACAGCTCAAGATGGCGGAACGCCGTATCAAGGTCATCGCGCCACAAAAGGCCTACCACTCGCTCGCCCAGCCATACACATTCCGGATTGGCTGCCGGCCCCTTCAAAGATTGCCCCGCTTCCGCCGCCCGGTCGGCCCTTGCCTTCTTTTCCTGCCTCGCCGCGTCGGCTTGGCTTGCCGCCGATTTGGTGTCCGCTGAAAAGTCGCCGCTCTGCGCCGGCGCGCGATCCGAGAGGAAAACGAAAACGAGCGCTGCACAGGATCCGACGGCAGCGGCTCGAAAGCCAGGGAAGGACATGTTTCTACTGCGGTATGACAATCGGAATGGTTAGGATGCCACCATTGGAATTGGCCGGCATCATGGCATGGCCCGCACGCGAAGTCTTGGGCGTAATGGCCGAACTTGTATCCTCTGTCTAGGGCTGCGAGCAGCATGGATAAAGCCGCATTCGATACGAGGGGCAAAGTGGCGTCGCGTTTGGGACTCAACGGCCGGTCGATGCGCCTGCCGCTCAGCCTGTTCGGTGTCGCCCTGGTCGTGGTCGCGGTGACATGGTGGTGGATGGGCCGGCCCGTCCAACCGTCGGCTGCCGTGCGAGCCGCGGATGGCAAGATCGAATGCCTGTCGTATGCTCCATTCCGCGATGGCCAGAGCCCGCTCGCGCTCGGCACTCGAATTGAACGCTGGCAAGTCGAGGAGGATCTGGCGCGGCTCGCGCGCGTCACCAAATGCGTGCGAACCTACTCGATCGCGCATGGGCTTGATCAAATCCCGGCAGTTGCCGAGCAGTTCGGACTGAAGGTCATCCAAGGCCTTTGGCTGTCCAGCAATCGCGTCACCAACAAGATCGGGATCGACGGCGTCGTCGCGCTCGCCAATCGCTACCCGCACGTGATCAAAGCGGTCGTGGTCGGCAACGAGGTTCTCCTGCGCGGAGAGCTTTCGGCCGGCGATCTCGCGCAAGTCATTCGCGGCGTGAAGGCGGCGGTGCCAGTGCCGGTGACTTACGCCGATGTCTGGGAGTACTGGCTGCGCAATCGCGACCTCGCGGCCGCGACCGATTTCATCACCATTCACATTCTCCCTTATTGGGAAGACGAGCCGGTTCCGGCGCGCGAGGCGAGCGCCCATGTCGATTCGATCCGCCAACGCGTGGCGGCGGCATTTCCCGGCCGCAATATCCTGATCGGAGAGGTCGGGTGGCCGAGCCAAGGACGCATGCGGCAAGGCGCGTTGCCTTCGCCGTCCAATCAGGCGCGGGTGATCGGCGACGTGGTCGCGCTCGCGACCGAGCGCGGCTACCCGGTCAATTTGATCGAGTTGTTCGACCAGTCGTGGAAACGCGAACTTGAAGGAACCGTGGGCGGCTATTGGGGGCTTTTCACCGCGACCGGCCGCTCGCCCAAATTTCTCCTGGGAGAGCCCGTGTCCAACCATCCCTACTGGGTCTGGCAGGCGCTCGCGGGGATCGCGTTTGTCGGTTTCGTGTTCGCCGCGGCCTGGGTCGCAGGCGGAGGCGCGGCGGACAAGCTCCCGGTCGACGTTTGGCTCGCCGTAACTCTCATCGCTCTCGTCGGCGGCATTCTGTTCGGATGGACGGTCGAAAACGCCATGATCGAGAGCCTCGGCCTGGGCGGGTCGATCCGCGGCGCCGCGTTCGGCCTGCTCGCCGCAGCCGTGCCGCTTGTCGCCTCGGCGCTGCTCGTGCGGGGCGACCGGCTGCCGGTGTTTGCCCACCTTGTTGGCGCGCGCGACGAGCACCTCACGGATCCGCTTCTCCGCGCCGCAGGCTGGCTGCTGATTCTTCTGACTCTCGTCGCAATCGAAACGGCGCTCGGTCTCGTCTTCGACCCGCGCTACCGCGACTTCCCCTTCGCGGCGCTGACTGCGGCGGGCGTTCCGTTTCTCATCTGTCGCGTGCGTGGCCCGAAGGAGGAGGGGAGGCGCGCTGTCGCCGAGACGGCCGCCGCCTGGGCGCTCGGGCTTTCTGCGATCTTCATCGCGTTCAATGAAGGCCGTGCCAATTGGCAAGCGCTTTGGCTCGCAGCGGCGTTTTTCGCTCTCGCGATTACTCTTGCGCGCGGGCGGGACGCGCAAGGCTCAGGATCATGAGGCCGGCGGCGAGCCCCGCGAGCGAGGCGTTGTAAAGCACGAGCCCGAGGGCGGTCGCCGTTAGCGCAATGCCGAACAGCGGCAACGCGGGCCGAATAAGATTGAGGACAGCCGCGCCCACCGCGACGGCGCCGAACACCTGCGCTCTGAACAGCCGCGTCGCAACCAGGCGGGCAAGACAGACAAGGCTATCCTGGCCGGCGTCGCAGGCAAGCCCGACGGTCGAGTTCTCGATCACGAGATAGCGCAGGTAGAATGCGTAGAGGAGAGCGACAAACCCGATCGTCAGCAGCCAATTGCCGGCGCGGGCGGAGGGCAGAAAACGCGGGCGCATGGCGCTCGATCCCTGGCGACACGATTGGTGATTTGGACGCAAACCTAATCAGCGGAACCGTCTGCGCCGCACGGCAGCGACAACCGGACGGGGCGCAGATGTCGGAGCCATGCTCGCGATGCCGCACCGCATGTCAATCCGCAAATGGTGCGTCCGGAGGCTTCCTGCACGGTCGCTTCTTGTGTGGCGAACCCGTTTTCCCCGCCGCCGCAAAATGTTCTATGACGGACCTTCAGATGGACTGAAGGATTCGGGATCGCGAGCGTGAGGACCTGCTCGATCATCGTGCTTGCCGCCGGCGAGGGGACGCGCATGCGCGCGTCGCGGCCGAAAGTGCTGCACGCCATTGCCGGACAGCCGTTAATTGCGCATGTGCTAGGCGTCGTCGGCAATTTCTCCAGCGGCCGAGTCGCCGTGGTCATCGGTCCGGCCATGGACCGCGTCGCGGAAGCCGTCCGAACTGTCTTGCCGCAGGCGGAAATCTTTGTTCAGGCCGCGCGGAGGGGAACCGGGCACGCCGTGCTGGCGGCCCGCTCGGCGCTTGCGCGGGAAACGAATGACGTACTGATCATCTACGGCGATACGCCGCTCCTCCGTGCGAGCACGCTTGGCCGCCTGCGCGAAGCGCTCGCGGCGGGAGCCGCCATCGCGGTGCTCGGCTTCCGGCCGGCCGATCCCTCCGGATACGGCCGCCTGCTGACCGACGGCGAGCGGCTCCTCGCCATTCGCGAGGAGAAGGACGCAAGTGCGGACGAAAAGGCGATCACGCTGTGCAATGCGGGTGTGATGGGGCTGCGCGGCGATGTCGCGCTCGCGATCCTCGACGAGATCTCGGATGACAACGCCAAGCGCGAATTCTACCTCACCGACGCGGTAGCGATTGCGCGCGGCAAGGGGCTGAACGCGGTCGCGCTGGAAATTGCGGACGACACGGAGGTGATGGGCGTGAACACTCAAGCCGAGCTCGCGCAAGCAGGGGCGGCCATGCAGCAGCGGCTGCGTGCGGCGGCCCTCGACGCCGGCGTGACCATGGTCGCGCCCGAGACGGTCTTTCTCTCCGCCGACACGAAGCTCGCCCGCGATGTGGTGATCGAGCCCTATGTCGTATTCGGCCCCGGCGTCACAGTCGAAGAGGGCGTGGTGATCCACTCTTTCTGTCATTTCGAAAATGCGCGAATCAAGCGCGGAGCGATCGTCGGACCGTTCGCCCGGCTGCGGCCCGGCGCCGAGATTGGCGAGGGCGCGCATATCGGCAACTTCGTCGAGATCAAAGCCGCGACGATCGAAGCCGGCGCCAAGGCCAATCATTTGACCTATATCGGCAACGCAAGGGTCGGCGAGCGCGCCAATGTCGGCGCGGGTACGATCACCTGCAACTATGACGGGGTCGGAAAGCACCAGACCGACATCGGCAAGGGCGCCTTCATCGGCTCGAATTCGTCGCTGGTCGCGCCGGTGAAGATTGGCGACGGAGCCTATATCGGTTCGGGATCGGTCATCACCGAGGATGTGCCGGCGGGCAGCCTCGGGCTTGGACGCGGCCGCCAGATCATCCGGGAAGGTTGGGTCGCGCGCTGGCGCGAACGCATCCAGGCCGCGGTCAAGAAAAAGCCAGGATGACCGGACTCATGTTGTACTGTCGCGGCGATGTGAGCGCGCTCTTGTGCTGTGCGTGAATAGTCGAAACTGCCGCATCGAGCCGTGTCTCGAACGGCCCCAGAGAAGGACTCGCAGGCCTCATGTGCGGAATTGTCGGGATTCTCGGTCATGAGCCGGTTGCGCCGGCGCTGATCGACGCGCTCAAGAGGCTTGAATATCGCGGTTATGACTCGGCCGGCCTCGCCACGCTCGAGCACGGGCATCTGACCCGTTTGCGTTCCGAAGGCAAGCTGAGGAACCTGGAGCAGCGTCTCGCGCGGCAGCCCTTGGATGGCACGATCGGCATCGGCCATACGCGCTGGGCGACGCATGGCCGGCCCAACGAGATCAATGCGCATCCGCATGCGACCGACCGCGTCGCCGTCGTTCACAACGGCATCATCGAGAATTTCAACGAGCTGCGAACCGAATTGTCGGGGCGGGGCGCGAACTTCGTGACTGAGACCGACACGGAAGCGGTCGCCCATCTCGTCACCGACCTCATGAAGACAGGGCTCGATCCCGTCACGGCGGTGAAAACCGCCCTGCCGCGCCTGAAGGGGGCCTTCGCACTCGCCTTTCTGTTCGAGGGCGAGGAGGATCTTCTTGTCGGCGCGCGGCAAGGCGCGCCGCTCGCCATCGGCTATGGCGAGGGCGAGATGATGCTCGGCTCCGATGCGATCGCGCTCGCGCCGTTCACCTCGATCATCTCCTATCTCGATGACGGCGACCTCGCAGTGCTCAAGCGCGGCGGCGCGCAGATTTACGACGCGAGCGGCGGCGAGGTGAAACGCCCCGTTCTCCGCTCGGGCGCCGCCTCCCTCCTGGTTGAGAAAGGCAATTTCCGCCACTTCATGGCCAAGGAAATTCATGAGCAGCCGGAAGTCGTGGCGCACACGCTCGGCGCCTATATCGATTTTTCGACCGAACGCGTGACGCTGCCGGAATTGCCGTTCGACTTCGGCAAACTCGACCGCATCACCATCTCCGCCTGCGGCACGGCTTATTACGCGGGCCTCGTCGGCAAGTATTGGTTCGAGCGGTTCGCCCGCTTGCCGGTCGAGGTCGATATTGCCTCGGAGCTGCGCTACCGCGAGGCGCCGTTCGCGCCGGGCAATCTTGCAATCTTCATCTCGCAGTCTGGGGAGACGGCGGACACGCTCGCGACGTTGCGCCACGCCAAGCAGCACGGCCAGCACGTCCTCTCCATCGTGAACGTGGCGACCTCGACGATTGCGCGCGAGAGCGACCTGGTCGTGCCAACGCTGGCCGGGCCGGAGATCGGCGTCGCCTCGACCAAGGCGTTCACCTGCCAGCTTGCGGTGCTGGCGTGCCTCGCCATCGCCGCGGGCCGCGCGCGCGGCGCGCTCACCGAGGAGGACGAGCGCAATCTCGTGCGCGCGCTGACCGAGGTGCCCCGCCACATGACCGAGGCGCTCGCGCTCGAACCGAAGATCGAGCGGCTCGCCCGCGACATCGCCAAGAACCGGGACGTGCTCTATCTCGGACGCGGCACCAGCTATCCGCTTGCGCTCGAAGGTGCGCTCAAGCTCAAGGAAATCTCCTACATCCATGCCGAAGGCTATGCCGGCGGCGAACTCAAGCACGGCCCGATCGCGCTGATCGACGCCACCATTCCAGTGATCGTCATCGCCCCTTATGACCGCGTGTTCGAGAAGACGATGTCCAACATGCAGGAGGTCGCCGCCCGCGAAGGGCGCATCATCCTGATCACCGACCCGCGCGGCGCCCGCGAGGCGACGATCGAATCCGTCGCCATCCTCACGCTGCCGGACATGCCGCCAACCGTGACGCCGCTCGTCTACGCCTTGCCGGTGCAGCTTCTCGCCTACCATACGGCGGTGATCATGGGCACCGACGTCGATCAGCCGCGCAATCTCGCCAAATCGGTCACGGTCGAGTAGCTCGGGAGTCAAGCGAGGGCGGCCCGCGGTAGTGTCTCAGTTTGAATTTTCTCGCGGTCGGATCAGGCGCTCGCCGGGGATTCCCCTAGCGGCGTCGGCGGCTAATTGAAGTGTCGTAGCAAGGGCAAATTGCTGGAGACTGCCTTGCTCTGCGGGATGTGCCTTTAAGACCGTCATAAATTTCGTGGACAAATTCACGAACTTGGGCAGCCATTCGATGGTGAGCCAATGGGCGCGGGCGACGAGCGCCGCGATGGTCGCCTTGCTCACGTCGATCGGCCCGTTGTCGAGCACGATGACGACGGGCTTGATCCGCAGATCCGGCTTGGTGCCATAGAGGACATCGAGCCTTTCCAGCAGCGCGATGAAGTCGGCGCTGCGCTTGGTTTTGCTGGTGTGCACGAGGATCCGGCGGGCGGCGTGATCGAACGCTCCCATCATGGCGACCTTCTTGGCCTGTCCGTGCGCCGGCATGCGCAGGTCAGCGCCGCGCTTGGCCCAGGCTCTCGCCAGATAAGGATGGGTCATCGCCTCGCTTTCATCGGCGAAGAGAAGCACGATGTCGCCTGCTTCGGCTTGCGCCTTGCGCAGCTTAAGCCGCAGCCCCACGCGGTCGACGGCGTCGGCGTCCTGGCGGCCCTTTAGGGTGTGCCGCGGCCGACGCCAGCAGAACTTTTTTTGCGCAGCACCTTGGACAGGCGCGATCGCGAGATGGTGACGCCCTCGCGGCCGGATCTCGCGATCAGACGACTCAGCGTCCAATTAGGCGATCGGCGACAGGCGCTTCGAGCAACGGCGTCACAACGCGCAACGCTGCTTCCGCCTTGACCAGGGCCGGTCCTGGCATAGGGCTGCTCTTGAGCGCCGCCACCTCGCCGTGGCAAGTCGCTGCGCCACATACGCACCGTATCCTCGCGAACGCCGAAGGCTTCCGCAATGGCGGGCTGGTCCACCCCGACAGCGTCAGCAACACAGAGCGCGCCCGATCCGCTTCGCCGCGATCGCGCAATCCCGCAAGCGTCCGCAACGCCGCCTTCTGCTCCTCACTCGCCGCCACCACAGATTTGCCCGCCATGTACAGCCTCCGCGAATCAATGCGAAGGCCGGATCATGGCCACCATCCGTTGGCAATTGAAAGATTTCCTGCTTAGATTGCGGCTGCGGTTGTGCTGAGCGACGACCGGGCCGATATATCCGACCATGAACTCCACCGAGACGCCGCGCGATCCGCCGCTCCCGAACGACTCGGTCGGGCAGCGGCCCGGATCGCATCTGGGCGCGCGCATCCGCAATTACTTCCTCACCGGGCTCGTGGTCGTGGGACCGCTCGCGATCACCCTGTGGTTGACCTGGTCGTTGGTCACCTGGGTCGACGATCTCGTCCGCCCGCTCATTCCGGTGCAATACCGGCCGGAGAGCTACCTGCCGTGGACGATCCCCGGCACCGGGCTCATCATCGCCTTCGTCACGCTGACCTTGCTCGGCTTCCTCACCGCCAACCTGGTCGGGCGCAAGCTGGTCGAAGCGGGCGAGCGCATTCTCGACCGCATGCCGCTGATCCGCTCGGTCTACAAGGGACTGAAGCAGGTGTTTGAGACCTTGTTCTCGGGTTCGGGAACGAGCTTCCGACGGGTCGGCCTGATCGAATTCCCATCGCCCGGCATGTGGTCGCTGGTGTTCCTGTCGCAGCCGCCGGGCAACCAGATCGCCGAGCGGTTACCGGAAGAAGAGCATCTCTCCGTATTCATGCCGTGCACGCCCAACCCGACCACCGGCTTCTTCTTCTACGTGCCGCGCGCGCGGGTGATCGAACTCGACATTCCCGTGGAAGCTGCAGCGAAGCTCATCATGTCGGCCGGCCTGATCCAGCCCAATGGCGGCGACTATCAGAAAAAGCTGTCCTCGCTCGCCACCGCGGCGCAGACCGCGCAGGCGGCGCAGGCGGACCGCGCCTTGCCGGCGGGGCAGGCGAAGGCGGCGGCGGAGTAGGCATTGCAGGTCGCGACCGACCGGACACGAAAAGCTCTGGCCGCGATTTCTATACTCGCCTTGGTTTTGCAAAGCTTGCCAGTGCAAGCAGCGCCGATCGCGCCGGGCAAATCGGAGCAGACGATCGGGCTGGGCGATCGCACGATCACCGTCTTCACCTATCGTCCGGAGTGCGCGAACCCCTCGCTGCTCCTTGTCTTCCACAGCGAAGATCGAAAAGGCAGAAACTACCGCGACTCGGCGGCGCCGATCGCCGATCGACTCTGCATGATCGTCATAGCGCCACTGTTCGAGAAAAGAGATTTCCCGGGTTGGAAATATCAACGCGGCGGCATCGTACACAAGCATGCGGTTCTCGATCGACGCGAGTGGACGGGCAATGTCGTGGCGGATCTCGTCGATTGGGTGCGTCGCGAAGAGCAGCGCGACGTCGATTATTATCTGCTCGGTCATTCGGCGGGCGGGCAGTTTCTGAGCCGCGTCGCTGCCTTCGTGCCGACGGACGCAAAGCGCATCGTCATCGCCAATCCGTCGACCTATGTGTTCCCGAACCTCGCCATCGAAGCCCCGTACGGACTGGGTAGCGTCTACGCCGGGGCGCGCGCCGAGTCCGAGCTTCGCCGTTATCTGGAGCAGCCGGTGACGATCTTTCTCGGCACCGCGGATACAAGCGATAAGAACCGAAACGATTCAGCAGATGCACGGGCGCAAGGCGAGACCCGTTACGAACGCGGGCGCAATGTGTATCGCGCTGCGGAACAGCTCGCTTTGTCCCACGGATGGAAATTCAACTGGCGTCTGGTCGAAGCTCCCGGCGTGGGCCACAGCGCCAAGGACATGTTCCGGAGCAGGGATGCGATCACCGCATTGGCGCCGTGAGGTGCGATAGGTGCTGCTGGCTGGTCTGGTCATGGTTCGGTTGAAATCGGTTGAGCCCACACGCTACCCCGCCCGGATCAATCGCACCGCCTCGTCGCGCTCGAATAGATAGAGCAGGGTCCGCAGCGCCTCGCCGCGCTCCGATTTCAGCTCCGGGTCGCGGGAGAGCACAAGCGCGGCATCGTCGCGCGCCGTCTGCAGCAACGCCCCGTGCGCCTCGATGCGGGCGACGCGGAAGCCCGGCAGGCCGCTCTGGCGCGTGCCGAGCACGTCGCCTTCGCCGCGCAGCCGCAAGTCCTCCTCGGCGATGCGGAAGCCGTCCTCGCTCTCGCGCATGATGGCGAGCCGCGCCTTCGCCGCTTCGCCGAGCGGCGCCTTGTAGAGAAGAAGGCAGGTCGAGCGCGCCGCGCCGCGGCCGATCCGCCCGCGCAATTGGTGAAGCTGTGCGAGCCCGAACCGCTCGGCATGCTCGATCACCATCACGCTCGCCTCCGGCACGTCGACGCCGACCTCGACCACCGTGGTGGCGACGAGCAGCCACGTCTCGCCCGCGGCGAAGCGCGCCATCGCCTGGTCCTTGTCCGCGCCCCGCATGCGACCGTGCACGAGGTCGGCCGCGTCGCCGAAGATTTGCTTGAGCGCGCGGAAACGTGCCTGCGCGGCGGCGAGGTCGGTTGCCTCCGATTCCTCGACCAGCGGGCAGACCCAATAGACGCGCCGACCCTCGCCGAGCGCGCGGCCGACGGCGGCGGTCACGTCGTCGAGCCGGTCGAGCGGAATGGTCCGGGTGTCGATCGGCTTGCGCCCAGCCGGTTTTTCGCGCAGCTCGGAGACATCCATGTCGCCGAAATAGGTGAGCACGAGCGTGCGCGGGATGGGCGTCGCCGTCATCACCAGCACGTCGACGGCGCGCCCTTTCTGCGCAAGCGCGAGCCGCTGGTGCACGCCGAACCGGTGCTGCTCGTCGACCACCGCAAGCGCAAGATCGACGAACGCGACCTCCTCCTGGAACAGCGCATGGGTGCCGACAAGCAGGTTGATCTCGCCCTGCGCAAGGCGTTCGAGCACATCGGCGCGCTCGCGACCGCGCTCGCGTCCCGTAAGGATGGCGACACGGACGCCGGCCGCCTGCGCCAGCGGCGCGATCGTTTTCAGATGCTGCCGCGCCAGGATTTCGGTCGGCGCCATCAACGCAGCCTGGCGGCCCGCCTCGATCACCGTTGCGCAGGCGAGCAACGCCACCACTGTCTTGCCCGACCCGACATCGCCCTGCAGCAGGCGGAGCATGCGCTCGGGACTCCCGAGATCGGCCACGATGTCGGCGACCGCCCGCGTCTGCGACGCCGTCAACTTGTAAGGAAGCGCGGCAATAATTCGCGCGCGCAGACGGCCGTCGCCTTCCGAGCTCCGCCCGCTCGTTCGCCGCATATGCGCGCGGACCAGCATGAGGGCGAGCTGGCCGGCGAGAAACTCGTCATAGGCGAGCCGCGTCCAGGCGGGTGAGGCGGGAAGGAGATCGGGAGGCTCCTCGGGGCGGTGGATCCGCCGCAGCGCGTCGGCGAGGGAGGGGGAGCCGGCGCGGGCGAGAAAGGCCGGGTCCTGCCATTCCGGCAGGGCCGGAAGCCTGCCCAACGCGGCCTCGACCGCGCGCTGGATCTGGTTCGCCGTCAGCCCTTCGGTCAGGGGATAGACCGGCTCGATCAGCGGAAGGCTGGCAAGCTCCGCTTCCGGCACGACGCGGTCCGGGTGGACCATCTGCAGCATGCCGTCATAGAGCGCGACCGTGCCGGACACATAGCGCCGCGCGCCGACGGGCAAGAGCTTATCGATGTAGTCTTTGCGCGCGTTGAAATAGGTGATCACGAGGTCGCCGGTCCCGTCGCTTGCATAGATCAGGTAAGGCGCGCGCGAACGCCCCGGCGGCGGCGCACGATGGCGCTCGACCTTCACGGCGACCGTGACGACGGCGCCCGGCACGACGTCGCGCAGCTTCGGCCGCGCGCGGCGGTCGATCGAACCAGTCGGCAGATGGAAGAGAAGGTCGAGCACGCGCGGCCGGTCATCGCGGCCGAGCAGACGCGCATACAGCTTCTCAAGCTTCGGACCGACGCCGGGCAGGGTCGTCAGCGAGGCGAACAGGGGGTTGAGCAGGGCCGGGCGCATCGGTGGTCTCGCTGTTGCCTGCTCGCGCCTTCCGACCCGGGCAATTCGCGCAAATGAGAATACCCCTTAGCATCCAGCCGCAAAGCGCGACGCCGCCCTGACGCCTATGCTGCCTATGATTTGCCCACAGGTATTAGAAGTGCCAAAACTAAGCGCTTAATCTTCGCACGCCGCGTCGGTATCTTGTGCATCTTGCCCAGGGGCTGGGCGTTATCGCTTCCATGCTGACATTTCTACGGGTCCGCCGAGACCCATTCCAAAAAAGGGGCTGCTATGAAATTCGTCACTGCCGTCATCAAGCCTTTCAAGCTGGACGAAGTCCGCGACGCGCTGATCGGGATCGGCGTTCACGGCATGACTGTTGCCGAGGTCAAGGGCTACGGGCGCCAGAAAGGCCACAAGGAGATCTACCGCGGCGCCGAATACAACGTGAATTTTCTCCCTAAGGTCCGGGTCGACATCGCTGTGCCCGAGGAACAGGTCAACCACGTCGTGGAGACGATCAGCAGGGCGGCGCGGACGGGCCAGATCGGCGACGGCAAGATTTTCGTCACGTCGATCGACCAGGCGGTCCGCATCCGCACCGGCGAGAGCGACAACGACGCATTGTAGGCGACGTGCGAGGGAGATCCCGATGAGGAGACTGGCATGGCGACGCCGCTTGCTTGGCGGCGCGATTGGAGCTGTCGCGTGCGCCCCTGGGCTCGCTCACGCGCAAGGGTCGAGCCAGATCGATCCGGCCGATACCGCCTGGATGATATCGGCGACCGGGCTGGTGCTGATGATGTCCATCCCCGGGCTCGCGCTGTTCTACTGCGGCATGGTGCGCAAAAAGAACATCCTCGCGACCATGGCGCAGACGCTGTTGTGCGCGATGCTCTGCTCCCTTCTGTGGGCCGCGGCGGGGTACAGTCTGGCGTTTAGCGGCGACGGCGCCGTTCTCGGCTCGCTGGACCGCTTGGGGCTCGCCGGCATCGGTCTGCAGACCACAAGCCCGCTCGCAAAAACGATCCCCGAAGCCCTGTTCATGATTTATCAGATGACCTTCGCCATCATCACCGTGGCGCTGGTCGCGGGCTCCGTCGCCGACCGCATGCGCTTTTCCGCCTTCGTCGGGTTCGCCGCCGGCTGGCTTTTCTTGGTCTATGTCCCGCTTGCGCATTGGGTGTGGGGAGGCGGTTGGCTGATGAGTCTCGGCGTGCTCGACTTCGCCGGCGGCCTCGTCGTGCATCTGAACGCGGGGATTGCGGGACTGGTCGCCGCCTATGTGATCGGCCAGCGCTACGGCTACGGCTCCGACAATTTTGCGCCTTATGATCTCTCGCTCGCGGTGATCGGGACCGGCCTGCTGTGGGTCGGCTGGTTCGGTTTCAACGGCGGCTCGGCGCTCGGGGCCAATTCGCGTGCGGTGTTTGCGATCGTTGCGACCCACCTCGCCGCCGCGACCGGCGCGTTGACCTGGATGGCGCTGGAATGGTGGTCGCGCGGCAAGCCGTCCGTGCTCGGCATGATCTCGGGCGCGGTCGCGGGACTGGGGACGATCACGCCGGCCTCCGGCTTCGTGCTGCCGTGGCAAGGCGTGGTTATCGGACTGATCGCAGGCGTCCTGTGCTTCTACGCCTGCACTTGGCTGAAGCTGCGCCTCGACTACGACGACTCGCTCGACGTGTTCGGCGTGCACGGCGTGGGAGGGGCGACCGGCACGTTGCTGACCGGCGTGTTCGCCGCGGCCGCGGTGTCGATCAGTCCCGATACGCCGACGGGCTTTCCGGGACTGCTCGAAGGCAATCCCCGGCAGCTCTTCGCCCAATTCGTCGGCGTCGTCGCAACATTGGTATGGTCGGGCGGGTTGACCTATGTGCTTCTGAAAGTGATCGGCGCCTTCGTCCCGCTCCGAGTGAGCAAGCAGGCGGAGATTGAGGGGCTTGACCTGAGTCAGCACGGCGAGGCGCTGCAATAAACGCGGTTTGCGGGTGGTTTCGAACGCCGGAAGGCGAGCCGGCGCGATCGTAAGGTGGTGAGCAGGACCACGGGACTGGCAGGCTGATCAGCTATCTCAGCGACGAAAGGGCCGGCTGAGGAAGGGCGAGCCTTTAAGCCCATAACGCCACGGCTTCTCGGCGGCCTTGGTGATGCCGATGCGCGGGCCGGCGGCGATCTCGTGCGCCTGCGCCGCGGCGCGCAGTTCGAAGGGCGGTCGATTGAGCGGCCAGCCATTCTGCGTGTCGCTAATGGCCAGCGCCTGGCAGAGCCGGCCGGGGCCGGAGCACAACTGGCGCTCGTCCTCCACGCCGCGCCGGCGTCGCATGGCCGCCAGCCCCACGATCGGAACGAGCGCGCGGATCAGCACGGCGCTTGCGCTTCCTTCCGCCTCGCAGACAAAATTGACGCACCAATGCGCGCCATAGGAGCGGTACACATAGGCATGACCGGGCGGTCCGAACATGACCGCGTTGCGCGCGGTGCGGCCGCCATAGCTGTGCGCGGCCGGATCGGTGTGGTGATAGGCCTCGACCTCGACAATGATCCCGCCGACCCCGTCGAACAGGAAGCTCGCGCCGATCAATTCCGGCGCGACCTCATGCACGCTGCGATCGAAAAAGCTGCGGCGAAGCAGGCGCGTTTTCGGCATTCCGCAACAAAGCCTTCAGCCGCGTCCACGATAGGGCGCAACGCCCTGGTCGGGGACCCACAGTCCCGCCGGCCGGCGGCCCGCCTGGAAGAATACGTCGATCGGCATGCCGCCGCGCGGGTGGAAATAACCGCCAATCCGCAGCCAGCGCGGCTTCAATAGCCCGACCAGGCGCTTGCCGATCGTAACCGTGCAATCCTCATGAAATGCGCCGTGATTGCGGAAACTGTTGAGATAGAGCTTCAGCGATTTCGACTCGACCAGGAAGCGTCGCGGCGCGTAGTCGATCACGATGGTCGCAAAATCCGGCTGGCCGGTGATCGGGCACATCACCGTGAATTCGGGGAAGGTGAAGCGCGCCACATAGGCCGTGTCCGGATGCGGGTTCGGCACGCGGTCGAGCCGCGCCTCGGCGGGCGAGCTGGGCAGAGGGGTCGGGCGGCCGAGCTGGAGGGAACGAGGGAAGCGGGGTTTGCGCGCCATGACTGAACTCCAGTCAACAATCTATAGAATGATTGCGTCGCGTCCATCCGACAACGCTTGGAAGGATCGCGGCGTCCTGATAGAAACCGCTCGCCAACTCTCACACAATTGCAGACCGGGGGCCCAATGACCGCCATCGTTGACGTTATCGGCCGTGAAATTCTTGACAGCCGTGGAAACCCGACCGTCGAGGTCGACGTCGTTCTGGAGGACGGAAGCCAGGGTCGCGCCGCGGTGCCCTCAGGCGCCTCGACCGGCGCGCATGAAGCCGTCGAACTGCGCGATGGCGACAAGAAACGCTATCTCGGCAAGGGCGTGACCAAGGCGGTCGAAGCGGTCAACGGCGAGATTTACGACGCCATCAGCGGACTCGACGCCGAAGAGCAGGCGAAGATCGACGAGACCATGATCAAGCTCGACGGCACGCCGAACAAGGGCCGGCTCGGCGCGAACGCCATTCTCGGCGTATCGCTCGCGGTCGCCAAAGCTGCCGCCGCGGCCAAGGACCTGCCGCTCTACCGCTATGTCGGCGGCACCTCCGCCCGCGTGCTGCCCGTGCCCATGATGAACATCGTCAACGGCGGCGTGCATGCCGATAATCCGATTGACTTCCAGGAATTCATGATCATGCCGGTCGGCGCACCGAGCTTCGCCGAGGCGCTGCGCATGGGCGCGGAGGTCTTCCATACGCTCAAGGCGGAACTGAAGGCCGCCAGCCATAACACCAATGTCGGTGACGAAGGCGGCTTCGCGCCCAACCTGCCGTCCGCCGACGCAGCCCTCACTTTCGTCATGAAGGCGATCGAGAAGGCCGGCTACAAGCCCGCCGAAGACGTGTGCATCGCGCTCGATTGCGCCTCGACCGAATTTTTCAAGGACGGCGTTTATCACTATGAAGGCGAAGGAAAAAAGCGCTCACGCGAAGAGCAGGCCAAATACCTCGCCGACCTCGTGTCGCGCTACCCGATCGTGTCCATCGAGGACGGCATGGCGGAGGACGACTGGGAAGGCTGGAAAGCGCTGACCGACCTGATCGGCAAGAAGTGCCAGCTCGTCGGCGACGACCTGTTCGTCACCAATGTCAAGCGCTTGGCCGAGGGCATCAAGAAGGGAATTGCCAACTCGATCCTGGTCAAGGTCAACCAGATCGGCTCGCTCACCGAGACGCTGGCGGCCGTCGAGATGGCCCACAAGGCGGGCTACACCGCGGTGATGTCGCATCGCTCGGGCGAGACCGAGGATTCGACCATCGCCGACCTCGCTGTCGCCACCAATTGCGGGCAGATCAAGACCGGCTCGCTCGCCCGCTCCGACCGCATCGCCAAGTACAACCAGCTCCTGCGCATCGAGGAGGAGCTGGGCGGACAAGCGGTGTACGCCGGCCGCGAGGCCCTCAAGGCGCTCGCCTGATCCGTATCCGATAAGCCGAGCTGCGAGCCGCCCTCTCCCATTGCAGGAGAGGGCGGTTTGCATTGCGCCCCCCGCGATACCGACAGGGGCCGAAACGCAAATCGCCGTCGTTAAAGCGCCGTTAACGGGACGAACGGCATGGTGCACCGCATGGTTTCGCGTCCCCGCATAAAGTCGTTCATCACCGCGCTATGCCTGCACCTCATAGCCGCGATCGTGATCGGCTATTTCGGCATTCACGCCTACACGGGCGACCGCGGGCTCAAGGCCCGCAAGAACCTCGATCAGCGGATCGCCGAACTCACTTCCGAGCTTGGCGCGACCAAGGCCGAGCGGGAAGGGTGGCAGCGCCGGGTCGAACTCCTCAGGTCGGAGCGGCTTGATCCCGATCTCCTTGACGAACGGGCGCGTGCGTTGCTGGACTATGTCGACCGTCGCGATCTTGTCATCATCGTCGGCGCACGGTAACCGGCGTCGCAGGCGGCCGTGGCGCTCGCCCTTGCGGGGGTCCATCCATCCCCTCACATGAGAGAATCTCAAGACTTCGCGGCCGTTCTTTCGCGGTCGCGCGATTTGGGCTATTGGGTTCTTCCTTCTTGAGCGGGACAAGGATGATCATGGCCGTTCAGAAAAAAGCAGCGGATGCGCCCGAGCGCGCCCAACCCGCCCGCTCGTCCATCGTGCCGGTGGACGCGGGCCCGGTGCCGGAGCTCGGCAAGGAGCTGGACCTCAGAGCCTACCGCGACATGCTGCTGATCCGCCGGTTCGAGGAGAAGGCGGGCCAGCTCTACGGCATGGGGCTGATCGGCGGATTCTGCCACCTGTATATCGGGCAGGAAGCCGTGGTCGTCGGCATGCAACTGGCGATGCGTGAGGGCGACCAGGTCATTACCGGCTATCGCGACCATGGCCACATGCTCGCTTGCGGCATGGATCCCAAGGGCGTGATGGCCGAGCTCACCGGCCGGCGCGGCGGCTATTCCAAAGGCAAGGGCGGCTCGATGCACATGTTCAGCCGCGAGAAGAACTTTTACGGCGGCCACGGCATTGTCGGCGCCCAGGTCTCGCTCGGGACCGGCATCGCGTTTGCGAACCGCTATCGCAAGAATGGCTTCGTCTGCCTCACCTATTTCGGCGACGGCGCGGCCAATCAAGGCCAAGTCTATGAAAGTTTCAACATGGCCGCGCTGTGGAACCTGCCGGTGCTCTACATCATCGAGAACAACCGCTACGCCATGGGCACGGCGGTCACCCGCGCGACCGCGCAGCCCGATCTCTCCAAGCGAGGCGCCTCGTTCAATATCCCGGGCGAACTGGTCGACGGGATGGACGTGCGAACGGTCAAGGCGTCGGGGGAGCGGGCGCTCGCCTGGTGCCGGGAGGGCAACGGCCCCTACATTCTCGAGATGAAGACCTACCGCTATCGCGGTCACTCGATGTCCGACCCCGCGAAGTACCGCACCCGCGAGGAGGTGGAGAAGGTTCGGGTCGAGAGCGATCCGATCGAGCACGCACGTGCGCGCATCCTCGAGAACAAGTGGGCGAACGAGGATGAGCTGAAGAAGATGGACGCCGAGGTTCGCAAGACCGTCAACGACGCGGCCGAGTTCGCCACCTACGATCCTGAGCCGGATCCGTCCGAACTCTTCACCGACGTGCTGCGCTAAGGCAGGCGCGGCTATCCGGCGCGGAGCGCCCGGCCGTCGCGTCGTGGCATGCTGTCGAACAAAAGTCTTGGCGTCGGCCGTTTCCTGGGCCGAACGCACGAAACCAGGGTGGAACGTCGATGCCAATCCAAGTCCTCATGCCCGCGCTGTCGCCCACGATGGAGAAGGGCAACCTCTCGAAATGGGTCAAGCAGGAGGGCGACCAAGTCAAGGCGGGCGATGTGATCGCCGAAATCGAGACCGACAAGGCGACCATGGAAGTCGAGGCGGTGGACGAGGGCACGCTCGGCAAGATCTTAGTGCCGGCGGGCACGCATGACGTCGCGGTCAATACGCCGATCGCCGTCATTCTCGCCGACGGCGAGGACGTCTCCGCGATAAAGGCCGGCGCGCCGGCCGCAGCGGCAAAAACTGAAGCCCCTGCCGAACAGATGAAAGTGGCGCAATCAGCCCCGCCGGCGGCGCCGACGCCCACGCCGATGAAGACGCCGGCCGAACCGGTTTCGGCGGTGGCGGCTCCTCCCCAGCCGCAGGCTCAGCCCGAGCCGGAGGCGCTCGCGGAGGGCGTCGAGCTGGTACCCATGACCGTACGCGAGGCGCTGCGCGACGCCATGAGCGAGGAAATGCGGCGCGACCCCGACATTTTCATCATGGGCGAGGAGGTGGCCGAATATCAGGGCGCCTACAAGGTCACGCAGGGCATGCTGCAGGAGTTCGGACCCGACCGCGTGGTCGATACGCCGATCACCGAGCATGCTTTTGCCGGGCTCGGCGTTGGCGCGGCGCTTGCCGGCTTGAAGCCGATCGTCGAATTCATGACGTTCAACTTCGCCATGCAGGCAATCGACCAGATCATCAATTCGGCGGCGAAGACGCTATACATGTCGGGCGGTCAGATGGGCTGCTCGATCGTCTTCCGCGGCCCCAACGGCGCGGCGGCGCGCGTCGCGGCCCAGCATAGCCAGGACTATTCGTCCTGGTACTCGCACATCCCGGGCCTGACAGTGATCGCCCCATACACGGCGGCCGACGCCAAGGGCCTGCTCAAATCGGCGATCCGCGATCCCAATCCGATCATCTTCCTCGAGAACGAAATCCTCTACGGCCACTCCTTCGATGTGCCGAAGCTCGACGATTATCTCGTGCCGATCGGCAAGGCGCGGGTCGCACGCGCCGGCACGGATGTCACGATCGTCGCCTGGTCGGTCGGCATGACCTATGCGCTGAAGGCCGCCGACGAGCTTGCCAAGCTCGGCATCGAGGCGGAGGTGATCGATCTGCGCACGCTCCGCCCGATGGACACCGAGACGGTGGCGGCCTCCGTGCGCAAGACCAATCGCTGCGTCGTGGTGCAGGAGGGCTGGCCGCAGGCGAGCGTCGCCGCCGAGGTCGCAATGCGCATCATGGAGACCGTCTTCGATTATCTCGATGCGCCGGTCGCCCGCGTCTGCGGCAAGGATGTGCCCATGCCGTATGCCGCTAATCTCGAGAAGCTGGCCTTGCCCAGCGTGGACGAGGTCGTCGCCGCCGCGCGTGCGGTTTCGTACAAATAGTTGGCTCCTATGCCTTCAGCTTCCGACAACCCCACCTATGATGCGCTCGCGATTCCCGCCGAGGCGTCCGCCAATGGCGGTGTGGAGATTTTGCGCGCCGCTCTGGTCGACGACGAGTTGTGTGTGACCGCGCGTCACGCCTTCAAGGACCCGGCCGACTGGGGCGAAGTCCTCGCGGACATCACCCGGCGGCTTGCGCTGCTTTATTCGATGGAAACCGACCTTTCCGAGGCTGAGGCGCTCACCGAGATCGAGGAGGCGTACGCCGCCGAAATGGGTGCGCAAGCGGTCCCGGAACAGGCGCCGGCTGTCGCAAGTTCTGCCGAAGGCGCGCCGCGTGCGCCAAAGCGCAAAGCCGCCTCCGAAGCAAAGCCGTCCGCGAAGCCGCGGCGCAAACGTCCGGTCCCGCCGCCTTCAGACTCTGGAAGGCTGACGTTCCGTAGGCCTGCTCCCGCAGTGGAAAGCGTCTTCATGCCTATCAACATCCTTATGCCCGCGCTGTCGCCCACGATGGAGAAGGGCAACCTTGCCAAGTGGCTGAAGAAGGAAGGCGACAAGGTGCGCTCGGGCGACATCATCGCCGAGATCGAAACCGACAAGGCGACGATGGAATACGAGGCGGTCGACGAGGGCACGCTCGCGCGCATTCTGGTTCCGGCGGGCACGCATGACGTGCCGGTGAACCAGCCGATCGCCGTGCTTGCCGTCGAGGGCGAGCCGGTGACCGCAGCGGCGGAGGCGGCGGGGAAAGCTGCTGCTTCCGTCGCCTCCCCCTCACCCGGCGCTCCGGCAGGAGCGCCGGCCTCTCCCCAACGGGGAGAGGCGAAGGGCGCTTCGTCTGCGGAGGCCCCATCTGCTTCCACGACCGTTTCCTCGCCCCAAGCCGGGACTTCCACCTCTCCCCAGCGGGGAGAGGTCGGCGCGCGTAGGGCACCGGGTGAGGGGGCGCAGGCGTCGGGCGCGGTCATGCGCGAGGGCATCCACGACGGCGGAGCGCGTCCGGCCGCGCGCGGCAATGGCGGCGGGCGGATTTTTTCCTCGCCGCTCGCGCGCCGGCTCGCCCGCGAGGCCGGCATCGAGCTTGGCCGCGTGGAGGGATCGGGTCCACACGGCCGCATCATTGCGCGCGATATCGAGCAGGCGAAGCAGGGCAGGGGATTGCGGGCCGCCGCGACGGCTCCTGCGGGGGCGCCAACTGCCGCTGCGCCGCCGGCGCTTGCGCCCACCGACGAGGCCATCCGCGCGCTCTACGAGGAGGGCTCCTACGAGTTCGTGCCGCACGATCAGATGCGCCGCATCATCGCGCAGCGCCTAGTGCTGGCGAAGCAGACGATTCCCCATTTCTACCTCACCGTGACCTGCACGATCGACGCCTTGCTGCGCGCGCGCGAAGAGATCAACGCCGCTGCACCCAAGGACAAGGACGGCAAGCCGGCCTGGAAGCTTTCGGTCAACGACTTCGTCATCAAGGCTTTGGCGCTTGCGCTGATGAAAGTGCCCGAGGCGAACGTGACCTGGACCGAGGCCGGCATGCTCAAGCACAAGCACGCCGATGTCGGCGTCGCCGTCGCCATTCCCGGCGGGCTGATCACGCCGATCGTGCGCAAGGCGGACTTGAAGGGTCTGGCCGCGATCTCGGCGGAGATGAAGGACTTCGCGGACCGCGCCCGCGCGCGCAGGCTCAAGCCCGAGGAGTATCAGGGCGGCGCAACCGTCGTCTCCAATCTCGGCATGTACGGGATCGAGGAGTTCGCCGCGGTGATCAATCCGCCGCACGCGACCATCCTCGCGGTCGGCGCGGGCGAGGAGAGGGCGGTGGTGCGCGCCGGCAAGATCGAGGTCGTAACGCAGATGAAGGCGACGCTGTCGACCGACCACCGCGCGGTTGATGGTGCGCTCGGCGCCGAGCTGATCGGCGCATTCAAGACGCTGGTCGAGCATCCGGTGCTGATGGTGGTGTGACGGCGCAATCATTATATCTCAGATTGAGACAAGAACGCTGATCAAACGGGGCGAAAGAGAGCATGCCCGAACCGACCGATGATCATGCCAATGCTGCGCGAGATGCGCGAAGAGACGCGCCTGGGCTTCGCGGAGCTGCGGGGCGAAATGCGTTCCCGATTCGACGAAGGCGACGCACGCCTGCGCGCGGTCGAAAGGCTGGTCAAGGCGCAGCGCGAGGCGTTCGAAGGCGAAAGCATTCTTGGCCGATACGCCGCCAAGGAAGTGGAGGAACGCCTATAGGCGCTCGAACGGAAGGTCCGAGGCTTTGGAGGCAAGGGAATAGGCTCTGACAACGCCCGAGGCGATATGACTGACACCTCCTTCGACGTCCTCATCATCGGTTCGGGCCCCGGCGGCTATGTCACGGCCATCCGCGCGGCCCAGCTTGGGTTCAAGACGGCGATCGTCGAAAAGAGCCATCTCGGCGGCATCTGCCTCAACTGGGGCTGCATCCCCACCAAGGCGCTGCTGCGCTCGGCGGAGATGCTCAACTATCTGAAGCACGCCAAAGACTTCGGGCTGACGGTTGAGAAGTTTTCTTATGATCCGGCCGCAGTCGTAAAGCGCTCGCGCGCGGTCTCCAAGCGCCTCAACGACGGCGTCGGCTTTCTCATGAAGAAGAACAAGGTCACCGTGATCTGGGGCGAGGCGGCGATCGACGCGCCTGGCAAGGTCACCGTGAAGGCGACCAAGGCGGATGCGCCGAAGGGCGCGCTCGGCCCTGGCAGTTATGAGGCGAAGCACATCATTATTGCGACCGGCGCGCGGCCGCGCGTGCTGCCCGGCCTCGAGCCGGACGGCAAGCTTGTCTGGACCTATTTCGAGGCGATGGTGCCGGAGGCGATGCCGAAATCGCTCCTGGTGGTCGGGTCGGGCGCGATCGGCATCGAATTCGCCTCTTTCTACCGGACCATGGGCACCGAAGTGACAGTGATCGAGATCCTGCCGCAGATTCTCCCGGTCGAGGATGCCGAGATTGCAGGTTTCGCCCGCAAGGCCTTCGAAAAGCAGGGCATCAAGATCATGACCGGCGCCAAGGTGAGCAAGCTCGACAAGCAGGCGAACGGCGTCACCGCGACCATCGACGACGGCAAGGGCGGCACCCAGACCCTTGCGGTGGACCGCGTGATTTCCGCCGTTGGCGTCGTGGGCAATGTCGAAGGGCTTGGGCTGGAAAAGCTCGGCGTCAAGACCGACCGCGGCACGATCGTGATCGATGGCCAGTGCCGCACCAACGTGCCGGGCGTCTACGCGATCGGCGACGTCGCCGGCCCGCCCCTGCTCGCGCACAAGGCTGAGCATGAAGGCGTCATCTGCGTCGAGGCGATCAAGGGGCTCAACCCGCATCCCATGAACAAGCTCATGATCCCGGGCTGCACCTATTGCTCGCCGCAGATCGCCTCGGTCGGCCTGACCGAAGCGGCGGCGAAGGAGAAGGGCTACGACATCCGGGTGGGCCGCTTTCCTTTCGGGGCCAACGGCAAGGCGATCGCGCTCGGCGAGGACCAGGGGATGGTCAAGGTGATCTTCGATAAGAAGACCGGCCAACTCCTGGGCGCGCATATGGTTGGGGCCGAGGTGACCGAACTGATCCAGGGCTATGTGGTCGCGATGAACCTCGAGACCACCGAGGAAGAGCTGATGCACACGATCTTCCCGCACCCGACATTGTCGGAGATGATGAAGGAGGCGGTGCTCGACGCCTATGGCCGGGTGTTGAACGCGTGAGCCTTCGGCGCGTCGGCGGTTTTCCGATGCGAACCGCAATCGTCCACCGCCGCGCTTCGCCGGGAAACGTACGAATAGAGGTCGCTCCGGAAGCCGAGGTGCCGCCATGTCGCGTTTGTTTCTTGTTGCCCTCCGTCGTCGGTTCGTCGTCTGGCTCGTCGCCGCCACTCTGCTCGCGTTCGGTACGCCGCTCGGCGGTCCCGCGCTCGCCCAGTCGGATCGCGCCGCAGGCAGCGCCGGCAGCGCGGACGCGGTGACGCCGGTCGAGGAATTCTCGAAACAGGTCGAGGAATTCAAGAAGAGCTATCCCGACCTCAACAAGAAGATCGAGGAAAGCGCGAAGTCGATCGACGCCATCACCGATGTCGAGACAGCGCGCAAGGAGATCGAAGAACTGCGCGGTGCCGTGGCCGGTCCATGCTCGGTCGCGGGCCCGGCGACAAGCGGTCCCGTTCTCCCAGCTCGGCGCCAAGGCGCTGGCGCATGCATCTTGGCTCATGAAGATCAGACGCTAAGCCAATGGTAAAGCTAGAGAACCTGATGCATCGAGAGCTTGGGATAAATATTCCATAATATCTCTTATGCGAATTGCCGCGTTCGCGGCTCTGGCGCGGGGTCCAGGCACCACACATCCCTCCCACCGAAAGACCCTGCCGCTGGGGATAAGCGTTCATCGCTTCAGCGAGCAACGCGGGCATGCTTTACCTGTCGCGGAGCAGGCTCGGCGGTGTGAGCCCGGGCGATGTCGCATGGGCATCTGATCTGGCACGAGCTGCGTCGGCGCGCCGGTGCGGCCAGCTCAGCATCGTGTGCGCATTCTCGATGCCAACCGGTCGCGCTCCAAGCCCGACCGCGGCATGGTGCGGACGCAGGTCGAGGTCTTGAACCAAAGCGGGGAGGTCGTAATGAGCCTGAAGGCGATGAACATGCTGGCCTGCCGGAGCCCGGCATGACCCCTTCCCGCGACATCGGCCGGCTGATCGAGATCATGGCTGCGCTCCGCACGCCGGGGACGGGCTGCCCGTGGGACCTCGTGCAGGACTTCGCGAGCATCGCTCCCTATACGATCGAGGAGGCCTATGAGGTGGCCGACGCCATCGGGCGCGGCGATCTCCATGACCTGAAGGACGAGCTGGGCGATCTGCTCCTCCAGGTCGTCTTCCACGCCCGCATGGCCCAGGAGCAAGACGCATTCGATTTCGGCGACGTCGTCGAAAGCATCACGCGCAAGCTTCTGCGCCGGCACCCGCATGTGTTCGGCGAAGCGCGCGGGCTGTCGCCCGAGGCGGTCGAAGGCCTGTGGCATCGCGTCAAGGAGGAGGAGAAGGCCGAGCGCGCCGCCGCCCGCGGTGATGCGCCCTCCGCGCGGACGGGCGCGCTTGCGGGCGTGCCGAGCGCCCTCCCCGCCCTCACCCGCGCCCTCAAGCTGCAGGAGAAGGCCTCCCGCGTCGGCTTCGACTGGAACGATCCGAAGGCCGTGCTCGACAAGATCCGCGAGGAGACCGAGGAGGTCGCGGAGGCGATCGCCGAGGGCGACAAGGCGCACGCGGTGGCCGAAGTCGGCGATCTTCTCTTCGTCGTCGTCAACCTCGCCCGCCATCTCGGCGCCGACCCGGAGCGGGCGCTGCGCGAGACCAACCTGAAATTCGAGTGCCGCTTCGGCGCGATCGAGCGCGCCCTCGCACAGCAAGGACGCGTGCCCGAACAGGCGACGCTCGCCGAGATGGACGCGCTGTGGAACGAGGCGAAGAAGACGGAGAAGGAGCCGGTCAAGGCTCAAAACAAGGCCAAGCAAGCCCGGCGCTGACCCAATTGTTCTCGAACGGGAACGCGCCGCCGCACAGACTCCTGCCTTGTGTTATCGCGCCTGCGCTGCTCTCGCACAGCGCGCGCGCGCGCGGACCAGCGGGCCGAACTTCGCGCGCACCAACCCCTCTTTGGTCGGATCGACCCGCACGCGCACGATCGTGCGGCCTTCGTCCGTGGTCGCCTTCTCGAGCACCTCCGCGTGGCGGTGGAGCCAGCTCAGCCCTGCGCCATCGCCACCGTCGAGATCGACAGTAAGCGTGACGCGCGACTGCGCGATACGCGCCTCGATGGCGGCGATGAGGGCATCAATCCCCTCCCCGCTCACGGCCGAGACCAGCATCGGCCGGCGCTCCTTCGGCTGGCGTTCGGCGAGATTGGCGAGCCGCTCGCGCTCCGCCGCATCGAGGCGGTCGATCTTGTTCCATACCTCGATGATGCGGCCGTCCTCGGGCATAATCCCGAGTTCGCTCAGCACCCTTTCGACGTCGCGCGACTGCGCCAGCGCATCGCCATGCGAGACGTCGCGCACATGCAGAATGAGGTCCGCTTCGATCACCTCTTCCAGGGTGGCGCGAAAGGCCGCGACCAGCATGGTCGGCAGGTCGGAGATGAAACCGACCGTGTCGGACAGGATCACGCGTGCGCCATGCGGCAGATCGACCGCGCGCAAGGTCGGGTCGAGCGTCGCGAACAGCATGTGGGTGGACAAGACGCTGGCCTTGGTCAGGCGATTGAACAGCGTCGACTTGCCGGCGTTGGTGTAACCGACCAGCGCAACGATCGGATAAGGCACGCGCTTGCGGCTCTTGCGATGCAGGCTGCGCCTGCGCTTGACCCCTTCCAGTTCGCGCTCGATCCGGCCGATGCGCTCGGCGATGAGCCTGCGATCCGCCTCGAGTTGGGTCTCGCCCGGCCCGCCGAGAAAGCCGAAGCCGCCGCGCTGGCGTTCGAGATGGGTCCACGACCGCACCAGCCGGCTCCGCTGATAGGTGAGATGGGCGAGCTCCACTTGCAGCGCGCCCTCGCGCGTCGCCGCCCGCCGGCCGAAAATCTCGAGAATAAGTCCCGTGCGGTCGACGACCTTGGCGTTCCACGCCTTCTCGAGATTGCGCTGCTGCACCGGCGAGAGCGCGCAGTCCATGATGACCAGGCCCGCCTCGAGGCTTTTCACCAGTCCGGCGATCTCGTCGACCTTGCCTTTGCCGAGATAGGTCGCCGGGCGGATGGCCGCGAGCGCCACCACGCCAGCATTCACAATGTCGAGATCGATCGCCCGCGCAAGCCCGACCGCCTCGTCGAGACGCGCCTGCGGCGCGCGGTCTTCGTCACGCCCCGCGCCGACCGGCGCGCGCAGATACGGTCCGACGACAATCGCACGCGCACCCCCTGAGCCCGCGGGCGGGCTCAGGGTTCCAGTGCGAATGTCGCGACGACGAGGCTCCAATCAGACCTTTTCCGCAGTTTCTTCGGCGCCCTCGAACAACTGGATCGGATGACCGGGCATGATGGTCGAGATTGCGTGCTTGTAGACGAGCTGGGAATGCCCGTCCCGCCGCAGCAACACGCAGAAATTATCGAACCAGGTCACCACGCCCTGAAGCTTTACGCCGTTGACGAGGAAGATCGTGAGCGGCGTTTTGTTCTTGCGGACGTAATTGAGGAAGGTGTCTTGTAAGTTTTGCGATCGATCGGCTGCCATGGCCGTTGTTTCCTTTTGCTCGCGGCCCCTTAGCGAGATCAGATTTTTTCGCGCCGACCGCCCGTATCTCCCGATTCGACGAGCGACAGCGTGGGCGGCGATATTAGATGGCACCCCGCAGGCGAGCGCAAGCCCAAGCTGAGAGCACACGTTTGGCCGGGAGGTGATCGGAATCAGGATAATTCTGCGTGACGATGGAACGCGCGCCGCAGGGTAGTGGCGACCGGACCGGGCTTGCCGTCGCCAATGGCGTGTCCGTCAATGCGCACCACGGGCATGACCAGCAGGCTCGCGGCGGTAATGAAGGCCTCGCGCGCGCCGAGCGCCTCCTCCATCCGGAAGGCCCGTTCCTCGAAGAGAATGCCCGCCGCCCCCAGGGCCTCCAGCACCACCTCGCGCGAAATCCCGCGCAGGATGGCGTAGTCTGCCGGGCGCGTAACCGCCTTGCCCTCCTGGGTCACGATCCAGGCGTTCGAGGCCGCCCCCTCGGTCACTAGGCCGTCCCGATCGATGAACCAGGCCTCTCGCGCCCCCTGCTCGCGCGCGGCTTGGCGGGCGAGCACATTGGGGAGCAAGGCGATTGACTTGATGTCCACCCGCGCCCACCGCGTCTCCGGCAGGGTGACGATCGCAATTCCACCCTGCGCCAGGCGCTCGCCCTGGCTGCGATCCAACCGGCGCGCCGACACGACGATCGAGGGGGCGACTTCGGGGGACGGAAAGGCATGTTCTCGCCGCGCCACCCCGCGGGTGATCTGGAGATAGACAATGCCATCCGCCACGCGGTTTCGACGGACGATCTCGTGCAGCACGACGGTCAGGGCCGAAAGCGGCATCGGCAGGCGAATTCGCAGCTCCGACAGCGATCGCCGGAGACGCTCCATATGGCGCCGCTCGTCGACGATTCGGCCCGCGAAGATCTCGCAAACCTCGTAAACGCCGTCGCCGAACTGGAAGCCGCGGTCCTCGACATGCACCACGGCGTCGCGGTGCGGCCGGTACCGGCCGTTGACATACACGACCCTGGACATAAACGGCTCAGTCCATGCCGAGCGCTTTGAGCTTGCGATGCAGGGCCGAGCGCTCCATGCCGACGAATTCGGCAGTGCGCGAAATATTGCCGCCGAAGCGGCTGATCTGCGCGCGCAAATATTCGCGTTCGAACGCTTCCCGCGCTTCCCGCAGCGGCATCCCCATGAGGTGCTCGCCCCCATTGCCGCGCGGCATGTTCGGCACCATCGAGCCGACGTCGGGCGGCAGCATGTTCGCGGTGATGATCGCGTCCGGGTCGCCGCCGGCGAGAATCATCAGGCGCTCCACATTGTTGCGGAGCTGGCGGACGTTTCCGGGCCAATCATGCGACTGCAGCACCGCGAGCGCATCGTCGCCGATGCGGCGTTTGGGCAGGCCGGTCGCCTGCGAGATCTGGTCCTGGAAATATTCGATCAGTTCCGGAATGTCCTCGCGCCGCTCGGCCAGCGGGGGCACGCGGACGGGAACGACGGACAGGCGGTGGAACAAGTCCTCGCGGAACTTGCCGGCCGCGATCTCCTCTTCAAGATTGCGCGCGGTCGAGGAGATGATCCGCACGTCGACCGCGACTTTGGTGCTGCCGTTGACGCGCTGAAAGGTCTGCTCCACCAGCACGCGCAGGATCTTGCTCTGTGTCTCGCGCGGCATGTCGGCGATTTCGTCGATGAACAGCGTGCCGGTATGCGCCTCTTCCAGAGCGCCGATCTTGGATTGCTGGCTGCCGTTCGACTGTTCGATGCCGAACAGCTCGATTTCCATGCGGTCGGGAGTGATGGCGGCGGCGTTGATGACGACGAACGGGCCGGCCGAGCGATGCGAAAGCGCATGAATCGTACGGGCGGCGAGCTCCTTGCCCGATCCGGATGATCCGATGATCAGGATGCGGCTGTTGGTCGGGGCGACCTTCTCGATGGTCTGACGCAGGTGGTTGAGCGCGATCGAATGGCCGATCAGGTTGGTCGGCAGCGGAGAGAGTTGTTTGAGTTCCTTCACCTCCCGCTTGAGGCGCATATTCTCGAGGGCGCGCTCGGCGACCAAGACGAGGCGATCGGCCTTGAACGGCTTTTCGATGAAGTCGTAAGCGCCCTGCTTGATGGCGGCGACCGCGGTTTCGATATTGCCGTGGCCGGAAATCATGACGACCGGAAGCTCGGCGTGTTCGCCCTTGATCGAGGACAGGAGCTGAAGGCCGTCGAGCTTGCTGCCCTGCAGCCAGATGTCGAGGAAGACGAGACTCGGACGCCGCGCGTTGATGGCGTTCAGCGCCTCGTCGCTGTCGCGCGCGGTGCGCGCGCCGTAGCCCTCGTCCTCCAGGATGCCCGCGACCAGCTCGCGGATGTCCGCCTCATCGTCCACGATCAAGATGTCAGACACCATTTTCGCCGCCCGTGCTGCTTGGAGAGAGAGTGGTGGCTTCGACGAGCTGTTGCGACAACGCCGAGGCCGGAACCGGTTCAGCGGCGAAGCGCAGTCGGATCCAGGCGCCGCGGGCGCCCGGCTCCTGTTCCGCCGCATCGTAAAGCTCGATCCGCCCGCCATGCTCTTCGAGGATCTTGCCGACGATGGCGAGGCCGAGGCCGGTACCCTTCTCGCGCGTCGTCACATAGGGCTCCAACAGCCGACGGCGCTGTTCCTTCGGCAGGCCGATGCCGTTGTCGATCACGTCGATCACGACATCCCTGCCCACGCGCGAGACCTTGACGCAGATCCGGCCGCGGTCGATCTCGCCCGGCGGCACTGCCGAGATCGCCTCGGTCGCGTTTTTTACGATGTTGGTGAGCGCCTGGGAGATCAGCCGCCGGTCGAAACGGGCCGGCATGGGATCTTCGGTGATTTCGCTCTCGATGTCGATGTCGCCATGGCCGACCCGCATCAGGAAAACGACGTGGCGAACGGCGTCGGCGACGTCCTCGGCGGCCATCACCGGCTTGGGCATGCGAGCGAAGCGCGAGAACTCGTCGACCATGCGCCGGATATCCTCAACCTGGCGCACGATGGTGTCGGTGCATTGTTCGAAAACGGCGCGATCCCCGGTAAGGGCGCGCCCATATTTTCGGCGCAGACGTTCCGCCGAAAGCTGGATCGGCGTGAGCGGGTTCTTGATTTCGTGTGCGATGCGCCGCGCAATGTCGGCCCAGGCGGAGGTGCGCTGCGCCGCCACCAGTTCGGTGATGTCGTCGAGCGTGAACACATAGCCGTGCTCAGGGGCGGCCGCCTGTTCGGTCGTCACGCGCACCGAGACCGTGCGCTCGCGTCCTTCGCGGTTGATCGACACTTGTCTCTGAACCAGGCGCTGCGGCGAGGCGCGTGCGGCGGCGAACACCTCGGCGAGTTCCGGCACGACTTCGGGAAGCGACTCGCCCAGCAAGTCGGCCTCGTTCGCCCCAACCAGCTCTTCGGCGGATCGGTTGAGAATGCTGATGCGGCCGTCGGCGCCGACGCCGATCACGCCGGCGCTCGCGCCGGCGAGCACCGCCTCCATGAAGCGGCGGCGGCTGTCGATGAGATCGCGGGCGCGCACGATGTCGTCGTGTTGGGTGCGCAGCTCATGCGTCATCTTGTTGAAGGTTTCTCCGAGCTGCGCGAGATCGCCCTCCGACCGGCGCACCGGGACCTGCACATGCAGATTGCCGGTCGATACGAGATTGGCGGCCCCGATCAGGCGTTGAATCGGGGCGACCAGACGGTTCGCAAAGTTGAATCCGATCCACACCGCCGACAACAGCACCGTCAGCGCGATCACCGTGTACATGAGAGCAAACGCGATCTGCACGCCGAGCCGTCTCGCCTCGAGGGCGGCGTATTCGCTGACGGAAGTCTGCGTATCGCGGAGCTGCGCCATCACCACCGGATTGAGCGGGCGCGCGACATAGAGATAAGTGTCGTCGTAATTGCGAAGCTTGATTACGGCGGACACGTAATTCTGGTCCGGGTGCACGACGACCATCGGCTCCGCCTCGCCTACCTTGGCGAGTTCGTTTTGGGGCGGGATTACGAGATCGCGATCGACTTTGATGTCGGCCCGCTCGACGATGTTGTGCTCGGGTCCGATCATCATCGTGGCGGGCAGCCCCCGCACCGATGCCTGCCCGGTCAAAAACTGCCGGAACCGATCGCGATCCTGGTCGAACAGCGGCCTCGCCCGCGCGACGTCGAAGGCCATGGCCTGGATTTCCCCGCGCAGCATCTGGGCGTGCTCGGTCAAATAGGCTTCGGTCACGATCAGGGAGTTGGCGATGACGCTGCGGGTGCGCTCGGAGAAAAAGCGGTCGAGGCCGCGATCGAGCGTGACGCTGGCGACCACGGCGACGAGCACGGCCGGCACTGCCGCAATCACGGAAAAGAGCCGGACAATGCGAACATGGAGTTGCGCACCCGCCTGGCGGTGCCGGCGCGCCTGCACGATCAGCCAAACCTCGCGGCCGATGATCCCGAGCAGCAGAAACACCGCTGCGGCATTGACCAGCAGCAGACTGACCACGACGTTATGGGTTGGAACGATCGGGGTAAGGCCTGCGAGCACCATAAAGGTGGCCGTAGCCGACACGAGGGCGAATCCAACGACGAGCGGCCCGATAATGCCGGTCGCAACGGCTGCGCCGGGCTTCACGGCATTCCCAAATTCGCCGGTCGCCGTGTTGTCGACCGTGGCCATGAGACCCCCTCAGCAACACCCAACTGCGCGAATTCGCCTGAAAATTCGCGCACGCACTGCCACGCCTTGCGGCGTTTGTACAACAATGTTGCCGAATTGAGACGAATCCACGGCGGTCCTTCCCTTTTACGGGGGACGGGCTTATCGGCGGTCTCCGGACATAGAGGTCCACAGGCTTAGCCGGTCGTCCGGATCACCCTGATATCGAGGTCGCGAATCTTTTTGCGCAGCGTATTCCGGTTGACCCCCAGGAGTTCGGCCGCCCGGATCTGGTTGCCGCGGGTGGCCACGAGCACCGCCGACAGCAGGGGGTGCTCCACCTCGCGCAGAATGCGGTGATAAAGCCCCCTGGGAGGAAGCCCGTCGCCGAACCCGGCGAAATAGCGGGCGAGGTGGCGCTCCACTGTGGCGGACAGGTTTTCCTCCAGGCGCGGCTCATCGGGCGCGGCGGTCGCTGCAGGCTGGGCAAGCTCGCTTTCGATGACGGTGGCGGTGATCGTTTCCTGCGGATACAGCGCCGCGAGCCGGCGCGCGAGGTTCTCCAGTTCGCGCACATTGCCCGGCCAATGATAGCGCTTGAGCCGATCGAGCGCGGCCTTCTCGATCTGCTTCGGAGGCAAGCCCTCCCGCTCGGCCTGGGCGAAGAAATGGTGCAGCAGGTCGGGGACATCCTCGGTGCGCTCGCGCAAAGGCGGCAGGCGCAGCGGGACCACGTTCAGCCGGAAGAACAGATCCTCCCGGAACAGACCCTGCTGGATGAGGATGCGCAAATCCTTGTTCGTGGCAGCGATTATGCGCACGTCGGCCTTGATCGGCGTGCGCCCGCCGACCGTCGTGTATTCGCCCTGCTGCAGCACGCGCAGGAGCCGGGTCTGCGCCTCCATCGGCATATCGCCGATTTCGTCGAGAAACAGCGTGCCGCCGTCGGCCTGTTCGAACCGGCCGGCACTACGGGCATTGGCGCCGGTGAACGCCCCTTTTTCGTGGCCGAACAGCTCCGATTCGATCAGATCACGCGGAATCGCCGCCATGTTGATGGCGATGAAGGGCCCGTTCCGGCGTTTGCCATAGTCATGCAGCGCGCGGGCGACGAGTTCCTTTCCCGTGCCGGATTCCCCAGTGATCATCACCGTCAGATCGGTCTGCATGAGCCGGGCGAGCAGTCGATAAATCTCCTGCATCGCCGGCGACCGCCCGACCAGCGGAATTGCGTCCATCTCCTCCGGCTGCGAAGGCTTGGAGGCCCGCTCCTTCGGCTCGGCAAGCGCGCGTCCGACAATGGTGATCAGCTCCTTCAGATCGAACGGCTTCGGCAGGTATTCGTAAGCCCCGCGCTCGGACGCCCGGATCGCGGTCATGAAGGTGTTCTGCGCGCTCATGACGATGACCGGCAGATCGGGCCGGAGTTTCTTGATGCGCGGCAAAAGGTCGAATGCATTCTCGTCAGGCATGACGACGTCGGTGATGACGAGATCGCCCTCCCCTTGGCTCACCCAGCGCCAGAGCGTCGCGGCATTGCCGGTCGAGCGGACCTCGTAGCCCGCGCGCGACAGCGCCTGGTTGAGCACGGTCCGAATGGCGGCATCGTCATCGGCGACCAGAACCCGTCCCGTCGGCATCGTCACCCTCGTTCGTGACCTTTGACGGCGCCGCCCGGCTCGGCGTCATCGCCCGTGTACATCGGCATCAGCACGCAGAACGACGTCTTGCGCGGCTGAGATTCACATTCGACGATTCCCCCATGATCGCCGACAATCTTGGCGACAAGCGCCAGACCGAGCCCTGTTCCCGTCGGCTTGGTCGTCACGAACGGGTCGAACAGATGCGGCCGCAAGTCGTCGGGAACGCCCGGCCCGTTGTCCTTGACGCAGAACTCAAGCGGCAATGAGACGCGCGTCTTGCTTCCGGGCACCAGCAGACGGACCCCCGGACGAAACGCGGTCGTGAGCTGGATTTCGCCATCGGTTGCGTTGGGCCCGATCGCCTCGGCGGCGTTCTTGACCAGATTAAGGAAGACCTGAATGAGCTGGTCACGATTGCCGAGGATGGCCGGCAGCGAGGGGTCATAGTCCTCGACGAAGCGGATGTTGCGGGCAAAGCCCGACTGCGCGAGCCGCTTCACATGCTCCAGAACCGAATGGATGTTGACTGGCTGGTAGTCGACCGGCTGCTTGTCAGCGAACACCTCCATGCGGTCCACGAGCTTGACGATGCGATCGGCCTCCTCGCAGATCAGCCGCGTCAGCGAGCGATCGTCGTCGGTGAACGACTGTTCCAGCAGTTGGGCCGCGCCGCGAATGCCGGACAGCGGGTTCTTGATCTCGTGCGCCAGCATGGCCGCGAGCGCCGTCACTGAGCGCGCGGCGCTGCGATGCGTGAGCTGGCGGTCCATCTTGTCGGCGATCGTGCGCTGCTGCAACATGACAACCACATTGCCGGGCTGTTCGGGAACCGGCGCGACATGCAGGTCGACCAGCCGCTCGCCCGACACGCGCGGTGTACCGAGGTCGACCTTGTATTCGTTGACTGCTGCGCCGCGGCTGCGGACCTGATCGATCAACGCGAGCAGCGGAGTTCCGAACGGGACGAGATCGCGCAGGACGTACCGGCGCAGCAAGGTCGCCGAGACATCGAAGAACTGCTCGGCCGCCGCATTGGCGTCGCAAATCTCCCCGTTCGGTCCGATGACGATCACCGGATGCGGCAGGGAATTGAGTACGGCTTCGGCGCTGCTCCCCAGGAGCATGGTTCGCGCTAGGAATGAGCGTTTCTCCATCGGTTGGAGCCTCATGCCGCGACCGGCCACGCGAATGCGGCGAATGCATCACGCAATCGTCCCGTGGTTTCGGCCGGCGTATCCGCCGTCAGCACATGGCGGCGCCAGGCTTTGATCGAGGACGCAGACGCCCCCGCGCCGCTCGCGACGGCGTCGAGCGTCCAGCCGAGATGCTTGCGCGCGTGCCTCGCTCCGAGGTCGACCCCGTAATGCGCGAGCGTCTCCGCATAGAGGCGAAGGGCGAGGGCGAGCTGGGTCTCAAGCGACGGCGCGCTCTCGCGCCGCCCGCCCGCGAGGTAGCGCGCGAGCTGGCCGGGAAACCAGGGCCGTCCGAGCGCGCCGCGCCCGACCATCACCGCGTCGGCGGCCGACTGAGCGAGCGCCTGGTCCGCATCGGCGAAACTCGCAATATCGCCGTTCACGACAATCGGGATTGAGACCGCCTCCTTGACCGGGCGCACCGCCGCCCAGTCCGCCTGCCCGGAAAAGAACTGGCGCCGGGTGCGGCCGTGCACCGTGATGAGCTTGACCCCTGCCCCCTCCGCGCGCCGCGCCAGCATCGGCGCATTGAGCGAGCGATCATCCCAGCCGAGCCGCATCTTCAGCGTTACGGGCGCCTCCACGGCGCAGACCGTCGCCTCGATCAGGCCAAGCGCATGATCAAGATCGCGCATCAAGGCCGAGCCGCTCGCTCCGCCCGTCACACGACGCGCCGGACAACCCATATTGATGTCGATGACCTCCGCCCCCTCCCCGACTGCGATCCGGGCGGCTTCCGCCATCCACCGCGCTTCGCAGCCGGCGAGCTGGACGACATGGAGGCCGGCGGCAGGTTTCTTGATCCGCAGCCGTTCGATTGGTCGGCCTTCGGCGAGCGCGGCGCAGGCGGTCATTTCCGAAACGACCAGACCAGCCCCCAGCTCCGCTACGAGGTGACGGAACGGGAGGTCGGTCACGCCGGACATCGGTGCGAGGATGACCCGGTTGGGCAACTCCAGCGGACCCACCCATACGGAAACTTCCTTCGCTCGACGTGGTGCTGACATAATTGCCTATTAATTGGGCGATAAGTCATCGTGCATAGATATTAGACAAATATTGCGCGGGCGCAAGCCCTTCGCAGTTGCGAAATGCCTACGCCTTTAGACTCAAAACCATGGTCGGGAGTGGTTTGTGCCGCTGAACTACAAGGTGAGGTCTTGGCGAAAAGCTATGGGTTAATAATAGAAAAAACGAGTATTCCGTGTCCCCATGCGTATTTCTCTGGCGTAGATTTTTCCACTGACCTAGTTTTCCCCGAAATGCCCCGGGGAGCAGCAGACATGGCGAGCGGCGTGGCGGCGATCGTGGTTGCGGGCGGACGCGGCCTCCGTGCCGGAGGTGATCTGCCGAAACAGTATCGGAGCATCGGCGGGGTTCCGGTGCTGCGGCGAAGCCTGATGGCCTTCGCCTCCCACCCGGAGGTCGACTTGGTCCAGCCGGTGATCCACGCGGATGATGCGCATCTCTTCGAGGCGACCGCTGCCGGGATGAAGGTCCGGCCGCCGGTCAATGGCGGGGCGACCCGCCAAGCCTCGGTATTGGCCGGGCTCGAAGCGCTGTCCGCGGATGGGCCGGACATCGTCCTGGTCCATGACGCGGCAAGGCCCTTCGTCTCGACCGCCCTCGTTTCGCGTGCAATCGCGGCGGGGCGCGCAGGGGCCGCCGTGCCGGGCCTACCGGTCAGCGACACAATCAAGGCCGTGGACGAGACCGGCCGGGTGGCGGAAACGGTCGACCGGACGCGTTTGCGCACCGTGCAGACGCCGCAGGCCTTTGTTTATACTGCGCTCCTTTCCGCCCATCGGAAGGCGCACGCTGCCGGCCGCGACGACTTTACCGACGACGCCGCGCTCGCCGAATGGGCGGGCCTCCCGGTGCACGTATTTGCGGGCGAGGCCGGCAACACCAAGCTGACGACGGGGGAGGATTTCGCGCGCGCAGAGATGGAGAGCCAAGCAAACCTGGGGGATATCCGGACGGGCATCGGCTACGACGTCCACGCCTTCACCGACGGCGACCATGTAATGCTCGGCGGGGTCCGCATCCCGCATGACATGGGGGTGGCGGGCCATTCGGATGCCGATGTCGCCTTGCATGCGCTGGTCGACGCGATCCTCGGGGCGTTGGCGGACGGCGATATCGGGGTGCATTTCCCGCCGAGCGATCCGCAATGGCGCGGCGCCTCGTCGGATCGCTTCCTTGCCTTTGCGGTCGATCGCGTCCGCCAGCGCGGCGGCGTCATCGCGCATCTCGATGTGGCGATCATCTGCGAGGCGCCGCGCATCGGGCCGCACCGGGACGCCATCCGCGCCCGCATCGCTTCGATCGCCGGGGTGGCCCCCGACCGCGTCGGTCTCAAGGCGACGACCAGCGAAAAGCTGGGCTTCGCCGGACGGCGGGAAGGCCTCGCCGCTTACGCCACGGCGACCGTGCGGCTGCCCTGGAGCGCGCCATGACGATCGACGCCGATATCTCCGCGGCTGTCGCTCGTCTGCTCGAGAGCTGCCGCGAGGCCGGAATCAAGGTTGCGGCGGCGGAATCCTGCACGGGCGGCTTGCTCGCGGCGGCGCTTGTTGACATCCCCGGCTCCTCCGACGTGTTCGAGCGCGGTTTCGTAAGCTATTCCAACGCCGCAAAGGAAACCATGCTTGGCGTCCCGCGCGCGGTTCTGCAGTGCTACGGGGCGGTGAGCCGCGAAGCCGCCGAGGCGATGGCGGCGGGCGCGCTCGCCAACTCGCCCGCTCAACTCGTCGTCGCCATCACCGGAATTGCCGGCCCGACCGGCGGATCGGCTGACAAGCCCGTTGGGCTTGTACACTTCGCCGCCGCCGCGCGTGACGGGCGGCTGATCCATCGCGAGAAGCGCTTTGGCGAGATCGGCCGGCGCGAAGTGCGCCTTGCGTCGGTCGTCGAGGCGCTCGCGATGCTGCAATCGCTCGCGGACGGCTACGCGACATGAGGGCGAATGCTACCCCGAGGCGATCGCGCGCGCGCGATTGATCCCGTACACCTTATCGGCGCGCTTCTCGAAGGCGGTGGCAAAGCGGCGGAAGGCGGCGTCGAACACCGCGCCCATCAGCGCGCTCAGAATACGGCTCTTGAACTCATAATTAATGTAGAACTCGACCTCGCTCGCCGTCTCCCCGAGCGGCCGGAACGACCACCGGTTCGACAAGACATGAAGCGGACCATCGAGATACTCGACGGTGATCCACAGTTCGGGCCGGTGCATGGTGACGCGGGTGGTGAAATACTCCCGGATCACCTTGTAGGCGACCGTCATGCGGGCGGTCGCGACTTCGACCCCTTCGGCAATCTCGCTGCGCCCGCGCACCCGCATATCCGTGCAGAGCGGCACAAATTCTGGATAGCGCTCCATGTCGACGACGAGCAAGAACATATCGTCCGCGGAATGCCGAACGCGCCGCTTGGCCTTGAATTGCGGCATCGCGTCTATCGCCTGCCCGCGCGCGCGGCTTGCAGGCGCTGGAAGTCTTCGCCGGCATGGTGCGAGGACCGCGTCAGCGGCGAAGCCGCAACCATCAGGAATCCCTTGGCATAGGCGATCGTCTCGAACGCCTTGAACTCGTCCGGCGGAACAAAGCGCTCGACCGGGTGATGCTTCCGGGTCGGTTGCAGATACTGCCCGATGGTAAGGAAATCGACGTCGGCCGAGCGCAGGTCGTCCATCACCTGCAGCACCTCATTGCGGGTCTCGCCGAGGCCGAGCATGACGCCGGATTTGGTGAACATCAGCGGATCGAGTTCCTTCACCTGTTGCAGCAAGCGGATCGAATGGAAGTAGCGCGCCCCGGGCCGCACGGTAAGATAGCGGGACGGCACGGTTTCCAGATTGTGGTTGAAGACGTCGGGACGCGCGGCGACGACGGTTTCGACCGCGCCCGGCTTGCGCAGGAAATCGGGGGTGAGCACCTCGATCGTTCCGGCGGGAGAGTGCGCCCGTATCGCCCGGATCACGGCAGCGAAATGCGCCGCGCCGCCGTCGTCGAGGTCGTCACGGTCGACTGACGTCACGACGACATGGGCAAGCCCCAGCTTGGCTGCCGCCGCCGCGACGCGCTCCGGTTCGGCCGGATCGAGCGGTCCGGGCAGGCCCGTCTTCACATTGCAGAAGGCGCAGGCGCGCGTGCAGGTGTCCCCCATGATCATGAAGGTGGCGTGCTTCTTGTCCCAGCACTCGCCGATATTGGGGCAGCCGGCCTCCTCGCAGACGGTGTGCAGCCCGTGCGCGCGCACGATGGCGTGGGTCTCGCCGTAACCCCTGGAGACCGGCGCCTTCACCCGGATCCAGGCCGGCTTGGGCATGACGGGCGCGTCCGGACGCCGCGCCTTTTCAGGATGGCGTGGCCGATGCGGCGAATTGACGGTATCCAGGACGACGACCATCGTAAGAGCCTCTGGGCGGCTTTGGTTACTTACGCACAGCGGGTTTCGGCTGCAAGGCGGCCGATGGACCCATTTCCACTTGCCGGCAAGAGCTATATTGCTGGTTTAAGGCTGCAAACAGGTCGACGACGCACGCGATCGCCCGGACCTTTCACCGCTACCAAGCGCTACCAAGCGCTACCAAGGAAGCAAGCTTTGAACATGGCTCTTCTGTCCGACCGCGAGGTGCAGCCGCTCAGGACCCGCGCGCCGATTACGCGGCTGCAATTCATCGGCTATCTCAACTGTCCGCCGCTGTACGTCATGATTGTGCTGATGGTGGCGGAGGCGTTGCTCGCCGCGACGACCACCTGGTTCATGATCAAGGCGGGCCGCGCCGTCACCAGCAACGGATTCCTGGTCCGTGACCTGATCTGGATTCTGGTCGCCCAGTCGGCCTCCTATGTCGCGGGCGCGCTCTCCTGGTATTTCGCCGAACGGGCCGGATTCCATGCCTTCGGTCGCTACATGCTGCAATTCGCCCGCGATAATCGCAGTTATACGCGGCTGTTGCCCGACAAGCCGGCGCGCGAGCAGATCGAGCCGTTCCTCACCAGCACGACCTTCACCAACATTTTCAACCTGATGTACGAGATGGAGGACCAGCTCAAGCTCCTGCTCGGCCTCATCTTCAATTCCATCGTGCTGGGGGTTGAGATCGACGCGGGCCTGCCCGCCGCCTATGCCGCGACCTTCGCCATCCTGATGGCGATCCAATGGTCCGTGCGGCGGCGCATCACCGACATCTATCTCGACAACCAGCGGCAGAACAACCGCCTGATCGCCCAGGGTTATACGGCGTGGGACAATATCTTCAGCGGCAACCGCTACAATTGGCGCCTGTGGCTTTCCGGCTTCAAGTCCAAGCTGCGCGACTGCTTTCGCGCCCAGGTGAAGGCGATCATGGCGCGCGAGGGCTTGAGCGCGCTCGGCGGCATCATCGGGCTCGCGATCGTGTTCTCGACCATGACCTATGTGGCGATCGACAACGCGGGCGACATTGAGGTGCTGATCGCGCTCGCGGCCACCCTGCCGCGGCAGATCGAAATGACCAACAACGTGCACACCCTCACCTCCGGATGGAATGACGTGCTCGCGCTGTGGACGCGCCTCGGCGCCGTCGTGCGCAGCATGCACCCGCAGCCCGACCCGAATTTCGATCAGCGCATCAAGTTCGACCGGTTGGTGCTGCGCGAGGACGACCGCGCCAATGTCTGCTCGTCCGTTGACGAAGCGATGCGGCTCGTGCTCGCGAAGCGGCACGGGCGGGTGCAGGTGCGCGGCGGCAACGGCAGCGGCAAGTCGACCTTGCTCGCCGCGCTGAAGGCGGAGATCAAGAACCGCGCCTATTACTGGCCGACCACCGACCGCCTCGCCTTCTGCTTCGCCATCCAGGCGGGACTAGACGAACGGCATGACTTCGAAGAGGAGGAGCATGAGGGGCGCCCGCGCAAGCGCCGCCACCCTGGGTTCTCCTCCGGGGAGCGTCAGCTGAAATCGCTCGAAGAGATCGTCGCCCATACCGACGCCGCCATCTATCTGCTCGACGAGTGGGACGCCAATCTCGATCCCGCCAATCGGGCCGCCGCCGATGCGTTGGTAAAACAACTCGCAACGCGCGCCCGCGTGATCGAGATCTCCCACCGCGACCGGACGTAACGGGTGCGAGCAAAGACCGGATCGAAGAATCAAGCTCCGCTCGTTCCCGTGAAAGCGGGGACCCAGCATCCTCCGAAATCGGAGAGTCGAGTAAAGTCCCGCTTGCGCAGGAATGAGCGGATCAAGATCAAGTTGATCGGAGTCTGCTCTCAAACCGTCACCTTCAGCCCGTCATGGGCGGGCTCGACATGCGGCGGCAGGCGCGCCTTGAGCGCGTCGAAATCAAGATCGCTGTGCAGATTGGTGAGGATCGCGCGCTTCGGCTTGAGCCGCTCGATCCATGACAGCGCCTGGTCCACGCTGAAGTGGCTCGGATGCGGGCGCTCGCGCAGCGCGTCGACGATCCACAGGTCGAGGCCTTCGAGCGCCTCGACGCTCTCGGCCGGCAGATCGACCAGATCGCTTGAATAGGCGACGCCGCCGAAGCGGAAGCCGAGCGACGGAATGTCGCCGTGATCCTGCAGGAAGGGCAGGACCGGGATTGCCCCGCCCTCCCCTTTGATCGCAAGCGGCTCGCCCGATCTGATGCGGTGCTCGGTGACGATCGGCGGATAGTTGCTGCCGGGCGGCGTGACGAAGCAGTAGCCGAACCGCATGAACAGCACGCGCCAGGTCGGCTCGTCGACATACACGTCGAGGCGGCGCTGACGCTTCATGTACAGGGCGCGCAGATCGTCGATGCCGTGGGTGTGGTCGGCGTGCTCGTGGGTGTAGAGCACGCCGTCGAGCCAATCGACCTCGGCGTCGATGAGCTGCTCGCGCAAATCGGGCGACGTGTCGACCAATACCGACGTGCGCCCGTTTGCTCCCGCGCGCTCGACCAGCAGCGAGCAGCGCCGCCGCCGGTTCTTCGGATTGTTGGGATTGCACACCCCCCAGCCGAGCGCGGGCCGCGGCACGCCGCCGGATGACCCGCAGCCGAGTATGGTGAAAGTCAGAGTCATCTGATGCGCGTTCCCGATGGTCAGCTCGATCCTGCCCTCTCCCCTTGCGGGAGAGGGCGCCCGAGCGAAGCGAGGGCGGGTGAGGGGTCCAGTCCAGTAGAGACATGCCCTTCCTTCACCCCTCACCCGGCTCGGACTTCACTTCGTTCGGTCCTCGCCGCCCTCTCCCACAAGGGGAGAGGGCAAGAAAGCGATGCCTCCGCAATTAGCAAATCATGCCGCACTCGCCGCGGGGCGCGGCGCCTTGGCGAACAGGCGAAAGAAGTTCTCGGTCGTCTCGCCCGCGATCGTCTCGAAAGAAACGCCGCGGGTCTTTGCCAGCACTTGCGCGGTCTCGACCACGAAAGCCGGCTCGTTCCGCTTGCCGCGCCGCGACTGCGGGGCGAGATAGGGCGCATCCGTCTCGACCATGATGCGGTCGGCCGGCAAGGACGCGGCGATCGTCCGCAACTCGTCGGATTTCTTGTAGGTGAGGATCCCGGTGAACGAGATGTAGTGCCCGAGCGCGATGGCGCGTTCGGCAAGATCGCGTCCCGCGGAGAAGCAATGCAGCACGGCGACGAAGCTTTGCTTGCCGGTTTCTTCGTCGAGGATGCGCGCCATGTCGGCGTCGGCGTCGCGCGTGTGGATGACCAGCGGCAGGCCGCTCTCGCGCGCCGCCGCGATGTGCGTGCGAAACACGCGCTCCTGCACGTCGCGCGGGCTACGATCATAGAAATAGTCGAGCCCCGCCTCCCCGATCGCGACTACCTTCGGCAGCGCTGCGCGCTCGGTGAGTTCGGCGAGCGTCACATCGCGTTCTTCCGCCGCGTGGTGCGGATGCGTGCCGACCGAGCAGTACACAGGGTCGAAGCGGTCGGCGATGGCGAGTAGCTTATCGTGCCGGCGCACGCGCGTCGAAATTGTCACCATGCGCGCGATCCCCGCCGCCTGCGCGCGCGCGACCACTGCGTCGACCTCGCCCGTGAGATCGGGAAAATCGAGATGGCAGTGGCTGTCGATGAGCATCATCGGTTCGCAGCCTTCACTGCCGGCTCGACCCAGCGCGGGAACACCGGGGTCGGCGCCGGGAGGCGGCTGCCGGGCGCGATCCGCGTCCCGCCGCCGAGCGCCGCAAAAGTCCGTGCGTCGGCGGGAATGCCGAGCAGATCGAGCAGCCGCCCAGCGGAATCCGGTATGAAGGGCTGCACCAGGATCGCGACCTGGCGCACCACTTCGGCGGTGACGTAGAGCACCGTGCCCTGGCGCTGCGGGTCGGTCTTGGCGAGCGCCCACGGGGCCTCACCCGCGAAATAACGGTTGGCGTCAGCGATCACCGCCCACACCGCGTTGAGCACCTGGTGAAGCTGTTGCGTCGCCATCGCCTCGCGGGCCTTGCCGATCATCGCATCCGCGGCGGCAAGGATCGTCTCGTCGTTGGCGGAGAACGCGCCCGGCGCCGGCAACTCTCCGCCAAAGGCTTTGCCGATCATCGTCAGCGAGCGCTGGGCGAGGTTGCCGAGATCGTTGGCGAGATCAGCGTTGATGCGCGCGACGATCGCCTCATGGCTGTAATTGCCGTCCTGCCCGAACGGCACCTCGCGCAGGAAGAAGTAGCGAAGCTGATCGACGCCGTAGGCGTCGGCGAGCGCAAAGGGGTCGATGACGTTGCCGACCGACTTCGACATCTTCTCGCCGCGGTTGAACAAAAAGCCGTGGCTGAACACGCGCCGCGGCACTTCGATCCCGGCCGACATCAGGAACGCCGGCCAATAGACGGCGTGAAAGCGCACGATGTCCTTGCCGATGACATGCAGGTCGGCCGGCCAGTAGCGGCGGAACATCTCGCTGTCAGTGTCGGGGAAGCCGACGCCAGTGATGTAATTGGTCAGCGCATCGACCCACACATACATGATGTGCTTGTCTTCGCCCGGCACGCGGATGCCCCAGTCGAAGGTGGTGCGCGAGATCGAGAGATCCTGCAGGCCGCCGCGCACGAAGCTTGCGACCTCGTTCAGCCGCTCCTTCGGCAGCACGAAGTCGGGCACGCGCGCATAGAGATCGAGCAGCTTGTCCTGATACGCGGACAGGCGGAAAAAATAGCTCTCCTCCTCCACCCACTCGACCGGCGTGCCGGTCTTCGTCGCTAGGCGCGATCCATTCGCCTGAACGTCGGTCTCGCTCTCGGCGTAATACGCCTCGTCGCGCACCGAGTACCAGCCGGAATACTTGGAGAGATAGATGTCGCCGTTTGCGGCCATCCTTTCCCAGATCGCCTTCGACAACTCGTAATGCCGCGCTTCGGTGGTGCGGATGAAGTCGTCATTCGAGCAGTTGAGCCGCGCGTCCATGGCCTGGAACAGCGCCACATTGCGGTCCGCCAATTCGCGCGCGCTCAGCCCTTCCTTCGCCGCCGTCTGCAGCATCTTCATGCCGTGCTCATCGGTGCCGGTGAGGAAGAACACGTCATAGCCGTCGAGCCGCATGAAGCGCGCGATCGCGTCGGTCGCGATCGCCTCATAGGCGTGGCCGATATGCGGCGGCCCGTTCGGATAGGCGATCGCCGTGGTGAGAAAATAGCGCTTCGACGCCATCTCGGATGCGCTCGCAGGCCCTGATTTCAAACCAAAGATTGAAGGCCGGGACAGGCCCGGCCGCGCCCGCAACAGGTATCAACGAGGCACGGCCTCGGCAAGCCAGCCGTCCCGCGGATGACAACTCAGCTTGACTGGATTCGCGTAGGAAGTCGCGCCACCAACACGACCTCAGTGAAAGAACAAGCGCGTCAGAATTGCGATGTTAAGCGCTATTCCGAATCCCACCATCCATTTGAGCACAATGAGTTCAACATCGAGCCTGTTGAAGCGGTTTTCATAATCGGCCAACGCTTCGGCGGCCTTGCGCGCCTTGTCTTCGGGCGCGCCTGACGCGATGAACGCGTCATAGACTTCCGAAATCATCGTGGCCACGGTCGAACTCCCTTTGAGAAAAAATGATAACAAACCGCCGGAAATCAAGGAAGCACAGGCAGTCGTTTCGAATGAATTGCGGGACTGATGGCCGGATCAACGAGGCGCGGCCTCGGCAAGCCAGCCAAAAATCGCAAAAACGAGCGGTCTGCGGTCGAGATTGAACGTCTCAACGTCGCGCGCGGCCTGGTCGACCCGGTTCCACACCTCCGCGAACGACGCGAGCCGCTTCAGGTCCTGGGGTTTTCGGTGCAATTCGCTCGACAGCCATTCGCGCACGCTTTCGACGAACATGTCGAGCGCCTCCGGCTCGGCTCTGTCGAGAAGATCGGCGAGCGCATGCAGCGCGCGCGGATCGGCTAGCGGAGCCCACCCGAGCAGCTCAAAGACGCGTTCGCGCACGGCAAGCAATGATCCGCCGCAAAGCGCAATCGCGCGGGCGACCCTTCCGTCCGCGGCGGCGGCCGCCTGCGCAAGAACGGGATCGTCCGGATCGCGGCCGAGCGCCGCTGCCGCCGCGCGCGCGATCGTAGGCGGATCGAGCGGGCGCAGCGCTAATACCCGGCAGCGCGAGCGGATCGTCGGCAGTATGTGGGCGGCGGAATGGGCGATCAGGAGCAGCAAGGATCGGCGCGGAGGCTCCTCGACCACTTTGAGCAAGGCATTCGCGCCTGCGGCGTTGAGCTCGTCCACGGAGTCGACGATGGCGACCCGCCACCCGCCTTCGCCCGCGGTCGAGCCGAAGAACGACACGGTGCGGCGGACATCGTCCGCGGGAATGTCCTGGAAAAGCTTTCCGGTCTTTTCGTTGATCCGCCGTTCCAGGACCAGCAGATCGCCCTGCGTCTGCAAGGCTATACGGCGCGCGACGGGGTGATCGGGGTCGATCGCGAGCGAGACCGCGCGCTGCACCGCGGGCAAAGCGGAATCCGGATTGGCCAGTACGAAGCGTGCGAGGCGGTAGGCAAGCGTCGCCTTGCCGATCCCGGCGCGGCCTCCGAGCAACCAGGCATGCGGCATCCGTCCGCTGCGATAGGCGCCAAGCAGCGTCTGCTCGGCCGCGTCGTGGCCATACAGCATGCGCGCAGCGCGGGGATGGGGCGGTACGGTCGCGGTCGCTTCGGCGCGCGCCGTGCTCATGGGGCCGCCGCCTTCGCCGTCGTTTCGGCCGGCTTGGGGGTGAGCTTGCGACGGACGACGCTCCACACCTCGTCGCCGACCTGGTCCTCGGCCGCGCCCGCGTTGATCAGAACGCAGCGGTCGGGTTCGCTGAGAGCGATTTCCTGATAGGCGGCGCAGAGCCGCCGGTGGAAATCCGAGCCCTCGTTTTCGAAGCGGTCGGCTTCGCTTCCGCCCCGCCGAGCGTGCGCCCGCTCCAGGCCGAGTTCGGGTGAAATATCCAGGATGACCGTGAGGTCGGGCATGGTGTCGCCGACGGTCACTCTTTCGAGACTGCGAATGACGCGCGGGTCGACCTTGCCCAGCACCCCCTGATAGGCGCGGGTCGAATCGGCGAAACGGTCGCACACGACCCAGCTTCCGCGTTCGAGCGCGGGGCGGATGACCTTTTCCAGATGGTCGGCGCGCGCGGCGGCGAATAGCACCGCCTCGACCTCGGGACCGAGCGGCTTGGCTGCACCGGACAGGATGACGTGACGGATGATCTCGGCTCCGTTCGAGCCGCCGGGCTCGCGGGTCAACACGACGTCGATGCCCAGCGCCTTCAGGCGCTGGGCGAGACGTTCAGTTTGGGTTGATTTGCCGGCGCCTTCCCCGCCCTCGAACGTGATGAACTTACCCCGCATGGTGTTCGCGGCCCGCCGCTAGATCCTTGATCGACCGCTTTGTGGAACAGTTGGATCAAGTTTTTATGCTGCGAGTTTTTCATGTTGATACCATTTGTTAATGGCGGTTTCGGCTGCCCTGATGGATTTGGCCATGGGTAGTTCTGGATTGGCTGCGCCTGGCGAGATGATGATCCTTGATCGACCGCTTTGTGGAACAGTTGGATCAAGTTTTTATGCTGCGAGTTTTTCATGTTGATACCATTTGTTGATGGCGGTTTCGGCTGCCCTGATGGATTTGGCCATGGGTAGTTCTGGATTGGCTGCGCCTGGCGAGATGATGGCTAAACCGGTCCGCAGCGAGCGGTTATAGAGGCGGGTGTAGAAGATGGCGGTGCGCAATCCCTTGGGGGTGATGCGGTAGCGGTGAGTTTTTGAGATGCGCTCGGTGAGGCCATGGAGGCGCAGCCGACGTAAGTCGTAGGTGATCCGTCCCGGGGTCAGTTGGCTGGGCTTTTTTCCCAGCAGTGGAGCAAGATGCTCGCGTAGATCCTTGCTGGTGAATGTGCCCTGGACGAGAAGGAACAGGAGCAGGAGGTGCAAAAGAGCCTGCACGCGTGGATCGGCGAAGCGCAGCGCTGCCGCGCGTTGATCGTTCACGGTGATAGGTCTTTGCATGTCTTGGAAGGAGGCTTCGCCGATGAAGCAATCGTGACCGATGCGTTGGACGTCAAGCAGACGTCGGTTGGCCGCAAAGCCGATCTTGCGCAGTTGCTCGAGATTTTCGATGCGTCGCCCGATGGCGAAGTCGCGGGTGTCGTTGATCGTCGTTTCGGTTCGAAGTGCTTGTCCCTCCTTGTGGTATTGCTTGATGCGGGTCTTCTTGTAGTCGACGTGCAGCGAAGGCACTACGCCGTCGGTGATGACGCGTGTGCGGAATGGCCCCGGTGTGCGGCGGTTCACCTTGCGGTCGAACACCAAGCTCACTTGGCTCGGGCGGCCGATATCGAGGTTCTCGCGGATCACCTCCTCGAAGAAGATGCGCCCCGTCACCGGCTGGTCGAGCACCTGGGTGAGCGAGAACTCGGCCTGCAGGATGGAGAGCTGGTAGCGATAACCGGCGGAGCGATCGCGTGCCGGAAACGGATGCGGCAGGCGTCGCAGCCATTTGCGCAGAAATCGATCGATCTTGTCCGCCGACAGCTCGTCGCACAACCGCTGCATCAGCTTGGGGCTGGCATAAGACTTGACGCCGTTGTCCAGCGCCTCGAACGCCACCCCCCGCTTGGCAAGCTGGCGCTTGAGATACTCGTTGCCGTTGATGCAGAGCTTGGCATTGTAGGGAAAGTAGGAGCAGAACTTCAGGAAGAACGGCCCGAAGTCTTCATCGACGCAATAGAAATAGTAGTGGTTGACCATCGCGGTGGATTCCACGATCCACGGATAGGTTCCGCCTGTGAACCGACTGCAGCGCCGCTCCGTGCGCATGACCCGCGCCTTCTCCTGGGCCTTGCCGACATAGAGTACCCCTTCACGCTGGGTAAACTTCCGCACGTACTTCTGTGTGACGTCGTCTTTGCGCTGCCCCTTCTTGAAGGCAACCAGATCAACGCCCTCGTCGTTGACGAATTGATCGATGTTGCGAACGAACGCTTCCGTCATCGGCGTCACGGCCGTCGTCGAGGCAAAACGCTGGCCTCGATGAACCCGCAGGTAGCCCACCACGGCTCCAACCGACTGCAAATGCGGGACGTAGACATTCAAGTACATCCGGTCGATCGCCTCGACCTCCAGCACCACATGGTCACGCAAGACTTCCGCCACCGATCGCGCTACGCTCATCGCGGGCTCCGGTCGTCCACGGGTCCTCGGACCCATCGAGCTTCGAGCTCTTATAACCAGGGCAGTCCCTGCAGGCTCGACCGGAGTCCACATACACCACCGCGAATGCCCATACAGCTCGTCGGTCTGAGGCGGAGCCTCGTTAGATCTTGGCGATGCCGGCGCGGAACAGGCCGATGATCAGCTCGCTTGCCGCATCGAAAGCGCGCCGCGAGAGATTGCCTCGTTCGACGCTTTCCACCGCCTGCAGCGGGACTTCGAGGGCGACATTTGCGCCGCGATAGACTTTCAGCATTCCGATCCGCTGCCCCTCCTGGATGGGCGCCCGCACCGGCCCTGTATAGACGATTTTCGCGCTGATCCTATCGTGGCTGTTGCGCGGTATCAGCATGGAAATCGCGCCCGGCCCGACCAAGCCCACCGAGGTCCGCGTACCCGCGAAGACCCGAGCGGTCCCAAGAACCTCGCCGGCGGTAAAGAGCGGACGTTGCTCGAACCCGCTGAATCCCCAATCGAGAAGCCTCTTTGCCTCGTCCGCACGATCCTTGGCGGTCTTCAACCCGTTGACCACCACGATGAGACGCAATCCGTTCTGCATCGCCGAGCCCACGAGGCCGAATCCGCCCTCGAGCGTGTAGCCGGTCTTCATGCCGTCGGCGCCGATATTGAGGGTCAAAAGCGGGTTGCGATTCTGTTGGCGGATCTTGTTCCAGGTGAACTCCTTCTCGCCATAGATCGGGTAGAAATCCGGATACGTGCGGATGATGTGCTGCGCGAGCTTGGCGAGGTCCCGCACGGTGACCTTCTGGCTCGGATCGGGCAGCCCGGTCGCGTTGGCGAAATAGGATTTGGTGAGTCCGAGCTCACGCGCCCGCTTGTTCATCAGCGCGGCGAAGCTTCGTTCATTCGATGAGATGCCCTCTGCGAGCGCGATCGCCGCGTCGTTGGCCGATTGGATGATCAGCCCGCGCAGGAGATCCTCCGCCCTCACTCGGCTATGGATGGGCGCAAACATGCTCGAGGTGCGAGACGGCGCTCCGCCGCGCCGCCACGCATTCTCGCTGATGATGAACTCCTCGTCGCGGCTCAGCTTGCCCTGGGTGATCTCGTCGAAGATGATCTCCGCGGTCATGAGCTTGGCGAGGCTCGACGGGGGGGTGGGCGTATCCGCCCCTTTCTCGAACAACACCGTCCCGGTCGCCGCATCGATCAGGATGGCGTAAGGGGCGCTGGTCTGGAATCCGCCCTCGGCCTTGGGGCCGGATACCGGGTTCGATGCGGACCCGGCGACGACAAGCAGGCCCAGCAGCAGGATGGCTGTGAGGATTCGTGATCCAAAGCGGAAAATTGCCGTTCCAAGCACCTGTTCTTCCTCTATGATCATTTGCTGCGCGCGGACGTCGCCCGCCCTTTGGCGCACGCCCTTGATAGTCACCAGACTTGGCCTGAACAATGGCGCAGAACGCCGCCCTGACGCCGGGTGTGGGACGAGTCTGCGTGTGCAAACGAAAGGCCGGAAACCTCAGTACACGCCGCCGAGGGCAAATGGCCGTTCGGGCGGTACGGGAACCGGGCCGAGCACGGCGCCGGCCCCCCTGATCACCGGTACGAACGGGCGCGTCGCAGCGACCATGACCAGCGAGGGCGCGGGCGCCGGCTGGCCCTGGCGCAGCGTCGCCATGAGCGCACCGTCGTCGGACCCTTCGAGCGGCGCCCGACTAACATATTCGACCCGCACCCGCGCGACGCCGTGCTTGGAAAAACCCAGCATATCAGCGGCTTTCACCGAGACGTCGATGATGCGGTTGCTGTGGTAGGGGCCGCGGTCATTCGCCCGTACGACCATCGAGCGGCCATTGTTGAGATTGGTCACCCGCACATAGGACGGAAGCGGCAGGGTCGGATGGGCCGCCGACACGCTGTGCATGTCGAAAACCTCGCCATTGGCGGTGCGCTTGCCGTGGAAATCGGGCCCGTACCACGAGGCGAAGCCCTCGACGCGATAGTTTGGATTTTCCTCAGGAATGTACAGCCGGCTGCCAATTAAATAAGGCTTGCCGATCAGGTATCCGCCCCCGCCTTTCGGGAGGTCCGATTCGGCCAAACGAGGGCTTGCAGCGACGCCGAAACGCGGATCGATGTCTCGCAGGTCGGACCCGGAGCAGTGCGCGAGCAAAATACACGCCGCCGCCGCGCCGAGGCGCGCGACGCTCTCCCATGCCCCCCGCTTCGCCCCCCAGTCCATGGGCTGAGGTTCCCCTTCCCCCGCCAATCCCCCAAAGACGCCGTGTCCCCGACGACGGCTAATGCACCTCACCTCAGTTCTCTATCCGCCTTAAAACTCCAAGGCTTATGGATAGAACTCAAACTGAGTTTGTACTGCGGCCCGGTTTTGAGACACCCGGCTGAGCTCATGTTGCCAGCCGTCGACCTCGGTGGCCGAGTATGGCTGGATGGCAGGTCCTGTAAAGGCGGTCCTGCGGCCCCCGCCTTCGGCGGCTGACGGCCTTGACAGGACCTGCCACCCAACCATCGTTTGCCACCAAGAATTCGACGGCCAGGAGCGGCTGAAGTGCACGCAAGCGCCCCTGCTCAGGCGGCCAACTTTAAATCGGCCGTTGTGTTCGGATCAAGCCTGCATTGATCGGCTCGCACCTGGGCTGGGGTACGATAGCCGTGCCGAGCGACGAGCCAAGTTTCGTTGTAGCGAGCCGCGAACTCGACGAGTGCGGCTCGCAGCTCTTCGATGGTGTCGAAGGTTCTCACCCACAGCAGGTTCTCTTTCAAGGTTCGGATGAAGCGCTCTGCGACGCCGTTGCCCTCGGGCTGTCGCACGAAGGAGGGCGAAGCTTCGATCCCCAGGCATTCGATCTCGTCCTGGAAATCGCCGGACATGTAGTTGGAGCCATGATCGTGACGCAGCTTCAATCCACACGCCACCCCGGGCGCGATGGCTCCGAAGCAGCGATGCACCCCCTGGCGCACCGGCTCCAAGGCCTCGAAGCGATTGGCCGACCGCGATGCATGAATGCCAACGACTTCCGAGTTGGCGTGTTCCACGGCGACGAAGACATTGGCTCGGCCTTCCCGGATGGTGATCGTCTGCGTCATGTCTGTTCCCCACATTTCATTGACCTTGTCGGTGATGATCGTCCCATCGTGTGGCTTGGTCTCGGTGCGTCCAACGCGGTGCGGCGCAAGCAGGCCGTTCTCGCGCATCACCCGTCGCACACGACGGGGGCTCGCGCGAACGCCAGCAAAGCGCAACCGCGCCCATAACTTGCGGTAGCCCTCGCCGTGAAGGCGGGAGGCGGCTATGTGCTGGCGGATATGCTCTGCCAGTTCCGCGTCCGAGCATGCGCCGACCGGACCAGGGCGACGGGCGATCGTGTTCGGCGGCGTCTCCTTGAGAGAGCGATAGACGCTGGCGCGCGAGATCTTCCACACCCGCGCGACGCGCGCCATGCCATAACAGCGAGCCAAGGAGGGCGAGAGTGTCTGGCTCATCGTCTCGACCTCCTGTGGGCCAAAGGGCGTTTACCCTCCAGCGCCTCGATCTTGGCGTAGAGAACTTCGTTGTCCATGGTGATCTCGCCCACCTTGGATTTCAGACGGGCGATCTCGTCGTCGCGGTCATCGCGTTCGCGTTCTTTCAGGGCTGTAGCCGCGCCTGCGAGCGCGCGCTCGCGCCACTCGCTGAGCCTGGCGATCGAGACAGTCGTCTCCCGCGCCACCAGTTCCAGCGGCTCGCCGCGCAACAGTCGCGCGACAATCGCCATCTTGCGCTGAACAGAAAAGCGCTTGGGGCCATTCCCGTCGACCCCCGAACCGCCCACGCCAGCTTTGGGGGAGCGCTCCGGCGCCCCTTCGGGCTTGCGACCGTCATCATTCGTCATGTGTAACACTCCGGTTGAGGTTCAATTTACCTCAGCCGGGTGTCTCAATTATCCGTGCCGCACCCCAAACTCAAACTGAGTTCGTCGTTGCGGACCGCACGCGCCGGACAACTCCCAACCGAGTTCGATCCCGGTTCGGCAGCCGCCCGGACTCATGGTTACTTATTTCGGTAAATGAAGCAGAAAAAAGACCGGGTCGTCGGCGAGAACCCGCCGCCGGGCTATGCACACTGTGTAACTACCCTTCTCCCTCCCCGAGCCACGGCTAGGTTCTCAGCGGAGCGTCGCGCTTCTAACAGGATCGGTTTTGATTAACCCAATTTCCGTTGCCGTCGCACTTAAACACCGTGCCGCCGATGCAGTACTCCCAATCCTTGGGCCATGCTTGACCTTCAAGCGAACAGCCGCCAGGGACAAGGCCCTCCGAGTACTGTAAATCGTTCGATATTTCGAAAATCGACCGTATCCACCTTCAGCATATTCGGCTGGTCGTTCATCGTGCGCTCCAACGACTTGGTTGCCCGGCTTCCACCAATAACAAAGAGCCTCGCTCGCGAAACGAGGCTCTTTGGGGCTCTGCCCCCAGGGCTGAACACGAGGGTGTGGGGCTTAGCCGCCGCGATAGCAACGCCGCTCCCAGATCACAGTTCCAAACGTCGAATTAGGACGGGGTAGCCGACCGCCGCCGCTCAAGCGCAGACCATAGGCGTTGGATACGCTTGTCGGCGGGTTGTTCGTTGACGATGGTCGAGGCGATGCTAATCAGGACGGCAACCGCGTCATCGGCGCTGACACCGCGGTTGCGGTGGGCGAAGCGTCGCGCAAGCGCCCTGCTTGCTACGCCAGGAGGTACGACGCGCGGACGGGGGATGCGGAAACCGTTCAGGTTCGGCAACGTTAGCTCTGAGAGGAGCCAAAGGGCTTCTCCGGCGAGCTGCTCGGATGCGGGAACAGCCTTTTTCCCCCTGGACCCCACCCCGCTGAGTACCGAGCCGCTCGCCGTCATTCTCCTGACGGGGAGGCCAGACCGATGCGCCTGCTTGTCGCCAACGTCGTTACGCTTTTCCTTAGCTTTTCTCCGGTGCTCGCCGCCGACGGGGTGCCGGTTCTCAACGTCAAACCAACCTGTCAAGGCTCGGAAGTAGCGGCCGTCAATCCGGGGCAGACCTTGGACACTTGCTTACAGAAGGAGGAAGCCGCCCGCGATCAACTCAGGAAAGGCTGGGCGAACTTTCCTGCCCGCGACAGGACGGAGTGTTCTGGTGCGGCAACCATCGGCCCGCCAAGCTATGTGGACCTTCTGACTTGCCTTGAGATGCGACAGGAGGTCCGACTGCCGCCGATAGAGACGACCGGCAGCGCGACAACCAGCGGCGCGACCAGCTTGCGACAGAGGCAACCGACCCCAGCCAGCGTTCAACGTGGTGGCTCTCAACCTTAAGAGCGTCTGGAGGTCGGGGGGCGACCATGCGCCTTCACTTACCAAACATCGGAGAGCGCGTTACCAACGCGGGAGCCTCGCTCGCCCTCGCGGTGGCGTATTTCCTCTTCGCCCTGATGTTCCTCGCGATGATCGCCGACACAATTCTCGCTATCGCGCGAACGTGGTGACCGACGACGGTGCCGGTATCGCGGTGTTCGGCCGCAACGCAAGCGGTGCTACACCTTGCGCTCGCCATCCTTGGCAGCTTCCTCAATGCGTTTCGCAACCGCCTCCGGTGGCCAGTGATCCGTCGCGGCTATGACGCGCACGCGCGCGCCGTCAGCTTGATCGACGAGAGCGTGGGTGCAAAATTCGTCTTCTATTTCGGTCACCGTGAGCTGAGAACTGGGCATCCATTTTAGCGTGGAGGCGAGATCGCCCGGCCAGATGCGCCACGCCGAACCGTTCTCAAGTTCAACGATATGAGGCTCGCTGTGCCGCCTGATAAGCATGGGCGATAGGCTTTGGCTCGTTCTTGGGATCACGCCGGCCGCAAGCGGCTATGACTTGGAGATGCTCGGTACGGCCTTGACCAAGTAGAAGAGCTTTCGGTGCTGATCATGTTCGTCGGTGTGCACGCCTAGGAGCGCCGTCCAGATAGGCATCGCGGCCGGGCATTTGTTGTACGGTAGGCGGCTCAGGCGGCCTTTGCGAGGGTGAACAGCCTTCATTGATCGGTTCGCATGGGCGGTGCACGATCATGGCCGTCTCGAGCGACGAGCCAACTTTCTCGAGCGCCCCGCTAACAGGAACTGGCGGCAGCCGCGGGCCTGCTTGATCGTGTCCGAACACCGGTTCCACCCACTAGCAGTTTCTCAATTCGGTAGGGCGTTTCGAAGCCGCTGTCGTCGATCTTTTTCGCATCAGTTGCGTCAGCGGTCCGCCAACCTTGCCGTTTGCCGCCATCGGCGTGCTTGGCCCGTCCTGGATGCGACATAACCGTTGATACCATGATGCTACGAGCGCTTCGAGATTGGCTTCGCTGCAGTAGCCGGAGTCCGCGAGGCCTGCTCCGGCTTGCGGCCGAGATTGTTCTCCATCTGCCGCGACCAAGGCGCCAACTGGCCCTGATCGCTGGCCGCACTGCGCTGCAGTTCGTGCGCGACAATCGATCTGGGCGTTCCGCGTCGACGAGCATGCCTCTGCGTTATAGGCTTGGACGTAGCCATCCGTTCCACTTCATGATGCGGCTTTCCGGATCGGTGAAGTTGCGCTGCGCCTTGGGATCGGGTTCGTCCGATGGCGGGGCCGCCCGTTTGCCCGCGCTTCTTGCGTCCTTCAGCGTCGCGGTGCTTGTCTTTTTCGGCCTCGATGCGGCGCTCTTCCTCGCGGCCAGCTCTGGCGTCGGCCTCGCAGCGCCGCTCATCGCTCCTGGATCTTCGCCAGCTCGTGTTCGCGCTTGTCGCCGGCCCAATGCCGGCATCGTCGTCACCACGCTTGCTCCTTGACGAAGCGATCGCCGCTGGCTCGCGAGCATCCTCCACACCCGCGCGACGCGCGCCATGCCATCGCGAGCACTGAGCGAATGTCTGGCTCATCAACTCGACTCGTGGGCCAGGCGTTACCTTCCAGCGCCGTCTTGGCGTATAGCACTTCGCTTCCATGTTGATCTCGACCACTGGTTCAGCCTGCGATCTCGTCGTCGCGGTCATCGCGCTCGCGTGCTTTCAGAGCTGTAGCCGGCCTGCGAGCCTCTCTCGCGCCACTCGCTGAGCCTGGCGATCGAGACAGTCGTCGCCCGCGCCACCAGTTCCAGCGGCTTGCCGCGCAACGTCGCGCGACAATCGCCATCCTGCGCTGAACGATAATCGCGGCTATTCCCGTCACGCCCGAATCGTCAGCCAGCTCGCGGCAGCGCTCCGGCGATCCGCCTTCGCCGGCTTGCGACCGTCATCATTAGCGTGCACGGCGAGATCATCCGGTCGATGCGCCAGCCGAACCAGTTCTCAAGTGTCTACGATTATCCGAGCCGCTCCCGCTCCGTGCCGCCTGATAAGCATGGGCGATAGGCTTTGGCTCGTTCTTGGGATCACGCCGGCCGCAAGCGGCTATGACTTGGAGATGCTCGGTACTGGCCTTGACCAAGTAGAAGAGCTTTCGGTGCTGATCATGTTCGTCGGTGTGCACGCCTAGAAGCAACTTCTTGCCTTGTAGCGAAAACAGCACGTCGACCAGAGCACGCGAACCAACCGGGCCGATCGCGCGGCCGATTTCCTCAGCATCGAGACCTCCTTTGCCACCGGCAAACGGCTTTGAGTGGGCCGCCAACTTGGCGAGTACGAGGTTTTCTAGGTCGCTGAGGGCCATCGTTGATCTGTCATTGCCTTGAGCGTATGGAGCACGCGGAAACAACCATCCCATTGACCCCCTCCCTGAGAAAAAGCGTGGTCCAGCCCAGCTACATTGAAGAAGAGGCAAGGAGGAAATGCTGATTTAGGGAACCCTGTTCCCGCACTGAACGTCATTTTTCCTGCGTTTCAAACTCTCGCCAGACCGTCCGGGCGTCGGCGACAACGATCCCGACAACGAGTGGATACCATCCGCGAAAGCGGAGGCGTGCACGAGCATTGCATCCGGCCACTCGTCAGCCGGCATCATCCCCGCCTGCAGGCGGCCCCGCCGCCCTTGCGCTCCTCAACACGATCGGATTGGAAAATTTCCCCAATCCTCTCAGCCCTCGGCTTAGCACCCTGACAATTTATGAGACGTTCCGTATCCAGAACCGGGGCGACCGGCGTCCGGCGATCTCGGGCGGTTTGGAGAAGCTGCCATCGAACCGCTCGCGTTTGGGCTCATGCTGGCACAGCTCGGGGGTGATCGACCAGCGACGAGCTACCACGCACGCTAGCGTGGCGCCTGGGCGACGGCTAATACAGCCGCCATCCGATTAAGCGCCCAACAAGCAAGATCATGCTGGCGAATGCCCCGAAGGCAAAAAGCTCTATCAGCATTAGACCGTTTCCCCCTTGATGACTTGCATTCTTAGCGCGAACCCCGCCCAAGAGGCCTTGGTTGGCTAGCGCCGCGTAAGACGCGACCCCGCGAATATACCGAAAGAGGTTAATGGGTCGTTTGTTGGCCGCGCAGCCCGCCGTGTCGATGCCATTCGGTGAGCCGGTTGGCGCGACCGCCGAAGTAATTTATCGTGACTTTTCACAGCCTTACAACACAAGTATGGCTCGGCCCGGGGAGCCAGAGCTCACGCTTGGACTCGGGGCGCCTGCCCCGCTTGCGCAACCGATGGCGGCGAGGCTGTAAGCCGCTCACTCAAGTCCCTGCGGCGGCGCACTGGACGGTGGCCCCGCATTCGAAGCAGCGGGCGCGGAACGCTTTTCCGAACTGGAAGACAGTGGCACGCCCCGAGTCCCTGACCGGGGTTCCGTCGGCGCGCTCTCCGGCGCGGGCGGACCGCCGGCTGGCAGCGGCAGAGACTTTGCGGCGGGTGCAGGTTGAACCGGCTCGCGTTGCAGGCCCGCCGACGGCGGTTCGGATGGCGCGCTAGGCGCGCTTTGTGGGGCGGGCTTGCGTACGTTGTGCTCGCCAGGCGGACTGCTATCCCGCGAGACCGACCGCGCAGCGGCCGGGGGACGTGCCGGCGTTGGAGGTCCAATGCGGGCCGCCGGCGGCGGCCCGTCGTACGCGGGCGGCGGGGGACCGTCATAGCCGTGCGGCGGTGGGCCATCATAGGCGCGCGGCGGGGGACCCGCGAAGGCAGGCGGCGGAGGACCAATGTCGGCGGGGGGCGGAGGTCCCGCATAACCCGGACATACCTGCACGGGTCGTCCCGTATGGCCAACGACGCGCCCTGCGCGGTCCAGCACCGGCTGAGAAGCCCAGTAACAGTCAGGCCCGTAAAGCGGCTCCGCATATCCCGGATAGACGACATACCCGGGAGGCCGCGTGGCGAGGATGGCGCCGGCGATCACGGCGCCGCCGATGACGCCGGCAGCGACGCCCGGCGCCCATCCTCGGCCGCGCCACCCCCATCCCGGACCTCTCCAACCCCATCCCGGGCCGCGCCACCCGTATCCTGGGCCGCGCCACCCCCATCCCGGACCCCGCCACTGAGCAGCGGCGTCCGTCGCGGTCAACGTCCCTGCGATCATTGCAACCGCGAGCACGGGGACGAGCTTGCTTTTCATCGAAATCTCCTTGACGCCTTACGCGGGCGCACTTAGGCGCTCGTGAAGTGAACCACCGGAACTTGTCTTTTTAAGTACAGCGGCCGGTCGGGGCGTTTTCGGCAAGCCGCGGGCCGACAGGCAGGCACGCGAGATTTTGGCGCAAACGGGAAAAAACGTGCCTTCGCCCGCGGGTGGGAGCGGATCGGAGGGCACGAACGGAGAGGCTCGCGATGGCAGCCGATGGATTGATCACGGCCCTCAGCAACTTCGGGGCGAAAGACACGATGGATCGAACTCGAGGCCGAGGTCAGAGCCAAGGGCAACACCGTGTTCGCGCGAATCGACCACGCGGCCGGCGCGGCAGAGGCTGGGTTGCCGTTGCGACCGACCGAGCTCCTGATCTTCGGTAACGCCAGAGCGGGCACACCCCTCATGCAGGCCGACCAGGCGGTCGGTGTCGATCTGCCGTTGAAGGCCCTGGTCTATGAAGATGCCGATGGCAAGGTCTGGCTGACGTGCAATGATCCGCGCTGGCTCGCCCGGCGGCACGGTCTGGGCGCAGCGCTCGCGCCCGCGGTCAATGCAATGGCTGAGGCGCTCAACGCCCTTGCCGCCAAGGTGACGAAATCACCCTGATGACTGGCGGCGTCACACGCCGCGAAACGATGCGGATAAGGCGGCAGGCCGGCGGAATGCTTCACTGTCGTCGCGACGCTGACCTTCACCCCGAACTCATACGGCTTGTGCGCCTTGCCTTTGCCGATGCACTCCACCTCGGGCGCATGCAGCGAATAGACCTTGCGGCCGCGCTGGCGGCGATCCTGCGCCAGCACCCGCTCCGCGAGATGGAGCAGCTTGACGAAGGCCTCGCGCAGTTTCTCCTGGCCCACGCTCTTGCCGCGGATGTCGCGGATGACGCGGCCGAGACAATTCCTTAGCTTTCACATCACCTTACCATCTCTCTTTAACTCTTACACATAATCTTATCTCTTATTCTTTATCATCTCTAACTTGCCGACCCGGGCGTAAGACTGGCGCAAGACGACGCCGAGCTTCTTCGCAAGCCGCACCAGCCGTTCGCGCGCGCGATGGAGGAGCCTGGCGTCGGTCGGGAACGCCACCGCCTTCTCCTGCACGGTGGTGTCGATCACCACGCGCGACAGATCGGAGAGCTTCATCGCCTCGGTGCGCGCGGCGGTGGCGAGGCTCTCCTGCAACAGGGCAGCCAGCCGCTCCGCCCCCATGCGCTGGCGCCAGCAAGTCAGTGAGGAGCGGTCGAAGGGGAGCCGGTGCTGAAAGAACGCCTCGCCGCAAAAATATTGGAAATACGGGTTCTCGATCCAGCGCTCGCACAGCCCCTCGTCGGACAGATCATAGCTGTGCTTGAGGCTGGCGAGCCCCGCCATCAGCCGCGTCGGCAAGGGCGGATGACCAGGCTTGTCGGTATAGACCGCACCGAACTCACGCTCCAGAAACGACCAGTCGATCGCTCGCGCCAGCCTGGCGAGCGCATGGCCAAGGTCGATGATCTGGTCGAGCCGCGAGCGGAACAGGTCCTGCTCGCCCGTCTCCCGGCGCTCCTTCGGTCGCATCGCAAAACCCTCCGCCGCGTCTCAGGCGAAGGAAACACAGACCTCAATTCGCAGGAATCCCGCCCGCGCATTTTGCAAGAAAACCGACCGCCAATCCCCAAAAAACCGCAAATCCCAATACGCCAAAACCTCCGATTAGCCCCGTGGCCCAAGGCGTTCTGAACTCTTCACGGACGACGGCAGGGAATATGGTCCTTCCGGCCGGAAAAAGCCGACCTACTATCCGGGGACGCCGTCCGAGACCGAAAAATGCTTCGGCACGCCGACATTCCGGTTGGCGAGCCGATCGAGCAACGCGTCCACGGCCAAATTCAAGCCAACCAAGTATAAGCCGATCCCAGTCATGCCGGCGGCGAATACTGCGACCGTCAGAAGTCCCTCTGGCATCGAAGCCTCCCCCTCAATGATGCGGGGACGGTTATCGGCCGATGAGGCGCTGGGGACTGTGATCCGGCTCACGCAGGGGCGCGCGCGTACGGCAACAGGCCATCAGGCGAGGAGGACGAACACTATGATCGAAATGACGGGACGTTGAGCGGGAGCGCGAGTTGACGAGCCGAGCCGAGGTCCGATCAATCGGCATCCTCGTATTCTCTTTTCAGCTCCCACTTCAATCGCTGGAGCAAATCCTTCACCTTGTCGTACGCAATCTCGCGTTCATAAGTCCCAGCGGGCGCTTCGAGATCGTGTCGTATCAGGGAATTGTTCTCCAAGAACTGCTCTAACATCGTTCCGGCAAAGGCGCGCCGTTCTTCATTCGGCCATGCGACCGGCAGCGGCTCGATCTCTGGCAATGGTTCTTGCCGATCTGCAGTCCGCTGTTCGTTTTCCTTCACGCGCTCTTCGACCGCCAGTTGATCGACGCGCACGAGATAGCGTGCGAACTGCTTAAGGCCCTTAATCCGATTTCTGAACCTGCAATGATATTCGAGCCAATGCTCTGCGTCCGGAATCGTTTTCAATCTGAGGAATGTACCTCCCGATTCCTCAATAACTGCTTTAAGATTCGGCAAGAACTCTTCGTCAAACTCGCCAAATCGACCCAGAACCTTCACCTTGGCCATCGCTCGCCTCTCTGCATTCCCCTATTCATAGCTTGGCCGCCCTCCGATCTCCAACCGAACGCGTGGCGAATTCGCGTCGTGGTGCGGCGGCCCGAGTTCCTCCTTTGCGATCCAATCGAGCGAGTTTTATTCGTTCTGCGCCGGCGATCTCCAAAGTCCTGCGCCTACAACAACAACGACGCCAATGACTTATCGGTAGCGCCCTTCGTCTCGACATGCCCAGCAGGCCGTGGAGCCGACTACGTAATTGGCGCGCGACTTGCTATATGCCAGCTTGAGAGGGGCGCGAGCCTCTTTCCGGCGGGCCTTCGGAGGCCCCCCTTAGCCCCTGGGGCCCGCCGTTATATTCCCGCAAGAATAGACCCCCGTTCTGGACAGCAAAGAATATTTAAAAGACACAACCGCAACGCCAGTGTGACAATTATGACACTCACCAGTGCTCTCCATTGACTCAACCTGGCATTTATTGACGCCGGGCGAGTTTCCGATGGTAAAATGCATGCATGAGCTGGAACGCTGAACTAGCATATGATGTGACGCCCAAGTCCGGCCCGATGCGGGCAATGCGGACGTTGCGCGACGCCAACTATGCTTTTCTCGAGGACCTGAAGCCGCAATCGCGTTATCAGGGGCACTGGTTCGCGGTCGGGCGATTGCTCATGGCGGCAGCGAACAGCGGCCGGCGCCTCGACCTGATGCTGGCGACCGATGCGTTGGTGATGGCCCTCGAAGTCGAGGGATGGATGACGCGGCTTCCGAGACAGCCCCGCTCTTCCCAGACCAAACGCGGCGAGCTCGTCGCCCTGGCGCCGGCGCACGGAACGGATCGACCGCGAGCGCCAATGAAACTGGCCGCGTGAGCAATCGGCGCCCGACCGCAACAGCATCGACTGCCGCCGCAATGCCAAAAAGCCGCAAGGCGTTTGCCTGCGCGACTGCATTGACCGGTCTTCCGGTCCCACCACGATTTGCCTAAGGCTCGGCGGCAACTGCTTACGAAACACCTTGGCGCATCGCGTTGTTCGTCGTGCGAGGGGCCGGAGTGCCGCGCTCTGCTAACGCCGGGCGCCTCACGCTCTGCCCAGACCCGGCATCCCACCGCCCTTCATGTCCGGACCCTTATAGGCCGCACGTGCGGCGATCAGCGCGGCGTCGGCTGAGGGATAATGCTCCGATCGTTCATTGACCCCGCAGTCGAAAAAGTCCCGCACGAATATTCCCGTTGGTTCGGTAGAGTCTATGTGGCGCGGATGATGAAGGTATCCGATATTGCGGCCTCCTTCTTGTTGCGCGCCAACATCAGGCCGGTTGGGGAAACGGCAATTGCGCTGAGTGAAAAATCCGCCGGGCCAGACACCGCGCTGGCGCACCGAAGGCGCTTGCGCTCCGACCGGTCGCGAAGCGACGAGGCGTTTGCCGCCACATCTCCTGCGCGACGAATTTGTGCCGGCCAGGCTGTGTGCTTAGGTGCGCTTCGTCACAAACCGTCGGGGCCCGCTTTTCGACCTCCTCGCGAGCCGCGCCCTCTCAGTGCGGTTCGCCACAACTTGGAGGTACGTAGATGACGACGTTGCGAAAACTCACTGTTGCCACGGCCGTCGCCGCCTGCCTGGTTCTCCCGGCATCGGCGTTCGCCCGGGGCGGCCATGGCGGCGGCCACGGCGGTGGCGGCGGGTGGAAGGGCGCCAGCTTCCACGGCGGGGGATGGAAAGGCGGCGGTTGGCACCGCGGTCACTTCTGGCGCGGTCGTTGGTGGGGCTATGGGGTCGGCTCCTGCTGGCGCTGGACCCCGGCCGGCTACGTGTGGGTCTGCGGCTACTGAGTGCTGCAGCCAAATGTCTCGTTGGCGGACAACGAGCCAGCATTTGGCTCATCCCAGGAACTTCAGACTGCGAGAGGCCGCCCTTGGGCGGCCTCTCCGTGTTCTTTGAAGCGCTCGGCGCGGACCATGCTGGACGCACGTTTGGCGACGAATGCCGTCGGACGCGGGGCTGAAGCGCTCTGTGCGGGCAGATGCGCCGACCGTTTCCCTGGGCGCGATCCTGCTCTAAACAGAGGCCATGAAACCACGTCCCGGCCCCGCGTCTTTCGCCGACATCGCCCTTCTAAGTCACGGAGTTCGCAAGGGAGAGCGCGCCGTGCTTGCGCGCGCGATCACACTCGCCGAGTCGAAGCGCGCCGATCACCAGCATGCCGCACGTGAACTGGTGCAGGATCTTCTCCCACACACCGGCCATGCGGTGCGCGTCGGCATCACCGGAGCGCCCGGCGTTGGAAAGTCCACCTCGATCGACACGCTTGGCGCCTATCTCACCGGGGTCGGCCATAAGGTCGCGGTGCTCGCGGTCGACCCGTCCTCGGCGCGCACCGGCGGTTCCATTCTCGGCGATAAGACCCGCATGGCGCGGCTCGCCGTCGATCCCAACGCCTTTATCCGCCCCTCCCCTTCGGCCGGCACCCTCGGCGGCGTTGCGGCAAAGACGCGCGAGACCATGCTGATCTGCGAAGCGGCCGGTTACGACGTGATTCTGGTCGAGACCGTCGGCATCGGCCAGTCGGAGACGGCGGTCGCCGACATGACCGACTTCTTTCTTGCGCTCATGCTGCCCGGCGCCGGCGACGAGCTGCAGGGCATCAAAAAGGGCCTGGTCGAGATCGCCGACATGATTGCCGTCAACAAGGCGGACGGCGACAACGTGATGCGCGCGCGCGCCGCAGCCGCCGAGTATCGCGCGGCGCTCCACATCCTGAGTCCGCGCTCCGCCAACTGGCAGGTGCCCGTCGTCACCTATTCCGCTCTGACCGGAGACGGCATTGCCGAATTGTGGGCGAAGGTGATCGAGCACCGCGAGAAGCTCTCGAAGAGCGGAGAGTTTTCCGCCCGCCGGCGCGACCAGCAAGTGAAATGGATGTGGGCGATCCTCGAGGACCGTTGGCGCGGCCGCATCGCCTCCGACCCGAAGCTGCGGGCAAAGCTGCCGCAGATCGAGAAGGCGGTCGCCGAGGGGCGCCTCTCGCCCGCGCTTGCCGTCGACGACATTCTGGCCACGCTCGGCTGGTGATGACGGCCGTGCTTGTGACCGGCTTCGGGCGCTTTCCCGGCGTGCCGTTCAATCCGACAGCCGGTCTGGTCGCTCGCCTCGAACGCAGCCGCCGAGCCGCATGTGTCGGCCTCCGTATGACAACGCATGTCTTCGCCACCCGCTATCCGGCGGTCGATGAAGAGTTGCCGAAACTGATTGTGCGCGAACGGCCCGACGCCGTCCTGCTGTTCGGCGTTGCGTCACGAGCGAAAAGCATCCGCATCGAACTGTTCGCACGCAATCGCGCGTCGGTGCTGTTTCCGGATGCGGGCGGGGCAAGACCTGCCAGCGCGACCATTGCACGCGGCCTTCCCTCCTGGCGGCGAGGCCGTTTTCCGGCCCATCGCCTCGTCGCCGCAGTCCGCTCGACCGGGCTCCCTGCCTGCCTGTCTCGCAACGCCGGGTCTTATCTCTGCAACTACGCCTATTGGCGCGCGCTCGAAACAGCCACACAGGCCGGCGGCCCGCGCATCGTCGTGCTCGTGCATATCCCGCCGGTAGCCATGAAGGCCAAGCCGCGGCAGGAAAGACGAGCGCCTTGTTCGCTCGCGTCCATGGATCGAGCGAGCGAGGCCTTGCTGATCGCTATTCTCGCCGCGCTGCGCGCGCCAGGCCACAAAGCCTGACGGCGGCGTCCGACCTTACGCCGCAATAAAGCGCATCATTTCGTGCATCGGCCGTTTGCGAAATGCGTTCCCGGCGGGCACGCAGGCGCGCCCCCACGGGCGGCCTGCGGCGGCGGCGCAGGCGGCGGTCGCATGGCCTGTGGAGGCGGCGCAGGCGGTCGCATGGCTTGCGGGGGCGGCGCAGGTGGCGGTCGCATGGCTTGCGGGGGCGGCGCAGGTGGCGGTCGCATGGCTTGCGGGGGCGGCGCAGGCGGCGGTCGCATGGCTTGCGGGGGCGGCGGCGCAGGCGGCGGTCGCATGGCCTGTGGAGGCGGCGCAGGCGGCGGTCGCATGGCTTGCGGCGGCGGCGCAGGCTGCGGCGCTGGCCGCACCGCTTTCGGCTGAGGTGCCGGCCCGGGCGCAGGCGGATGCGAGGCTTGCGGCTGTCGCGCCCCCGGCGGCGGCGTCACAGCCGACGTCGGCGGGGCGCCCCCCGGCGACGGAGTGGCCTGATGTGACTGAGGCGGCGGGCCTCCGGAGGGAGGGGTGCTGGACGATGGCGCTGTCCCTTGCGGCGGCTGACCGGGAACCGCGGATGCCGACGGACCGCCGGCGCCAGGCAATGGCTTTCCTCCGGTCCCAGGCAAGGGCTTCCCGTGTCCCGGACCCGGTTGACCATGCTGTCCTGGTTGACCCGGGACGGCAGCCGCCGAAGGCGATGATGGCGGCGTGCCTGCTCCGGTCGGAGGCTGGTTACCGGGCAACGGCTGACCAGCTCCAGGCGTCCCGCCGGGCGCTTGACTAGGCTGACCTGGCTGGCCGGGCCGGCCTGGGCGGCCAGGCTGGCCCGGAACCGCCGATGCCGACGGGGGCAGCGGCTGTCCGCCCGCGCCCGGCAATGGCTGGCCCGGCTGTCTCGCGCCCGGTCCTTGCAAAGTCGATTGAGGGGGCTGCCCTGGAGCAGGCCGCATGAGCTTCCCGCCCGGCGCTTGTCCGGGGACCGGCGTTCCCCCCGGTCCCTGCGATCCTTGAATCAGCGACGCCCGTTGCGCTACCGACGGCGGCAGCGCCGGCCCGACGGCCGGACCTATGGGAATGCCGCCGGCCGTCTTGGGCGGACCGCCGGGAATGCTGGGAGGCTGAACGACCGGAGGCGGAACCGGTCGCCCACTTGGCGTGGTGATGTTGACGGTCCTGGTGGCCGGATTGACAACCACCGTGTTGTGGACATTGACGAAGATTGTTTGCGGGGGCATAGTGTAACGCGCTGATAAGGATAAGAAAACGGATTTTGGGGGGTGTCACCGATTGAGTGATTTTGAGAACTGGGGTTTTTCGACCCCGGAGTTTTCTCATGCCGATCGGCAACGGTTTTCGCCCAGCTTATGGATTTCTTCCACTCCATACGTTCCGGCGTTGCGTTGCGCGTTACTCTTCGAATTATCCGACCAAAACCTTTTCACATCTCGTCATATCTGAGCATGGCGTTTGCGAATTAACGTTTGCGAAAGCTTGCGCGATATCGAGTCTGTTTACGTGCGCATGAGGCCAGCTTTATCATCTCGGCATTCGCGGCACGTCGCTCGCAGCATCTGGGCGATGCGAACGAGAAACGCGATGGCGCATTTATCGCGATTTCGCGAACAGCTTGATCGCGCAAGCGCGGCGGCTCTACGCGACGATGCCTTCGCGGTTGACTGGACAAAGCGTGTACGCTTTAGACACGACAACGAGACTATCGCGGTTCCGTGGGCACATTTTCGCAAGGCCAAAGCTGCCGTGAAGATGCACACGCAGATGATCTGCGCGGTAACATTCCCTCGTTTATCCACGTTTCCGACGGCAAATGCATGAGGTGAACGTACTCGACCTCATGACGCCGGACCCGGCAGCTTCTCGATCATGGATCGCGGTTCCTTGATTTTGCGCGCCTGTATCGCCTGACGCAGGCGGGTGCTTTCTCGTCATCCGCCCCAAAGCAAGACGGCTTTCCAGCGCGTGATTCACGATCCGTCGATAAAACAACAGGCTGCGCTGCGATCAGACCGTTCGGCTCACAGGCGTCACGTCAGCCAACGACCATCCGCATATCTGCGCTACGTCGTTTTTTATGACGAAGAGAACGACAAACGCCTCGGGTTCTTCACCAACAATCGAGCTCCGGCTTTGACCATCGCCCAGCTCTACAAATGCCGTTGGCAGGTCGAGTTGTTCTCAAATGGATCAAGCAGCATCTGCGCATCAAGGCGTTTTTCGGCACGAACGAGAACGCGGTGAAAACGCAAATCTGGATCGCCATCAGTGTGTACGTGCTCGTTGCCATCGTCAAAAAACGTCTCGGCGTCGCAGCGTCGCTCTACACAATCCTACATTCTCAGCCTCACGCTTTTCGAGAAAACACCGTTGGATCAACTGCTTAACGATGCCGCTCTACAAAATCTAATTCAGTCGATTCCAACCAGTTGAATTTCTCGTTAATTGCCGCACAGCGTGGACGAAGAGATGTTGTTCGGCGGCGGAGGCGCCACATAGACCGGCGGCCGCACCCAGACGGGAACCGGCCGATAGACCGGGATGGGCAGGATGAACAGGCCGACCGGCGGGGGCGGCGGCGGCAACACGATGAACTCGGGGGGCGGCGGCGGCAGCAGAAACACCGGCGGCGGCGGCGGCGGCAGCAGGGCATAAACAGGATCGTCGAACAGCACCACGGGACGTTGCATGAACGCGATCTCCTCCGGCGGCGGCGGCGGCTCGTCATAAGCGAATGCCGCGTAGGCGGGCGGCGGCTCGAGGGCAGCCGCGAGGCGGGCTAGCCGCCGGCGCGCGTCGGCGGCATGCGGTCCGTTCGGATAGCGGCTCAGATACGACCAGTACGCATTCGGCGTATCGGCGACGCAGGTCTTCCGCCAGACGATCGCCTCGCGGCGAACGGCAAGGATTGCGCGCGCGCGGCGGGCCAGGGGGTCGTCCGGGTAAGCGTCGACGAAATCCTGATAGGCCCCGATCGTGTCGCGATCGAGCGCGGCGGCAAAGCCTTCCTGCGGCCCCAGATCGCAAATCGGCCGCGACCGGATTGCGGACACCTGATCGGGCGCTACCGCGGGCGGCGGCGCGTCGGCAGCGCGTTCGAAGAAAACGAATGGCGGGAGCTCGTTCGCGACATTCCACGGCACCTGCGCGCCTTTCGTCATTTCGCTGACGCGCAAGCGGATGCGGTCGAACATCTCGCCGACGGGAAGCCCCCCTTCCCGCATCATTTCCGCCAAGGCTTGGGCATAGGGACCATAAGGCCCCTGCCCTTCCGGCGCGATCGTGCCGGGGGCCGCATTGAAGGCGATCAACATGCCGGGCGGCGCTTCCATCAAAGCAAGGCCGCCCGCGAGCGGCTGCCCGGTCTTGACGAACGGATTGGCCCGGCCCGCATCGAGAACGACAAAGCTCGACTTCGGCCTGAGCGAAGCGAGCGTCCTGACCACGAAGTCGTACACCCGTAACCCGCGCACCGGGATATCCGAATCGCGCTCGATCTTCGCGTGCAAGCATTTGGAAAGACAAGCAGAGCGCGATCGTCGCGAGAACGAACTTCTTCATTGCCTGACACTGCTGTCCGGCAATTAACTGAAGAAATTCAACTGGTTGAATCGACTAAATCTAGATTTTGTAGAGCGGCATCGTTAAGCAGTTGATCCAACGGTGTTTTCTCGAAAAGCGTGAGGCTGAGAATCTGTAGGATTGTGTAGAGCGACGCTGCGACGCCGAGACGTTTTTTGACGATGGCAACGAGCACGTACACACTGATGGCGATCCAGATTTGCGTTTTCACCGCGTTCTCGTTCGTGCCGAAAAACGCCTTGATGCGCAGATGCTGCTTGATCCATTTGAAGAACAACTCGACCTGCCAACGGCATTTGTAGAGCTGGGCGATGGTCAAAGCCGGAAGCTCGAAATTGTTGGTGAAGAACCCGAGGCGTTTGTCGTTCTCTTCGTCATAAAAAACGACGTAGCGCAGATATTGCGGATGGTCGTTGGCTGACGTGACGCCTGTGAGCCGAACGGTCTGATCGCAGCGCAAGCCTGTTGTTTTATCGACGGATCGTGAATACACGCGCTGGAAAGCCGTCTTGCTTTTGGGGCGGACGTGGATTCTGGAGCGAGGTGCAACGGGTTTATGAAAACTGTATTTGGACGTCTTTGCCAAGCTCTTTGAGGATTGCCTGGAATGGCGTCTTGAAACCGAGGCATTTTCTCGGCGTGAGATTGGCGGTGAGGATGATATCCTGGATTTCTTCGTCGGACACTTTGTCAATGTCGATCTGACGCGGCAACCAGCGTCGTAATCGGCCGTTGGCGTTTTCAACTCCGCCCTTCTGCCACGACGCGTAGGCGTCACAGAACCAAGTGGTCATGGCGCACATGGTCTTAAGGAGAGCGTGCTGGGCGAAGGCGGTATCATTGTCAAGAGTAATGGACTTGCGCAGCGTGGGTTCGATGCGGGCGAACACCGCCAGCATGACCGAAATGGTTTCGGCGGCGGTTTTTCCGACGAGCCTCGCTGCGAGCGTGACGCGGGATTTGCGCTCATAGAGAACGAGCACGGGCCGTGTGCGCTTGCAGATGATGAGGTCGCCCTCCCAATGACCAGCCTCGGTTCTGGCGTCGATATTTTTGGGCCGTTCATGGATGGAGACGCGATCCTTTATGGTATCTCGCGAAGGCCTCGATCGACGCGGGCGGCGGCGTTTGTGACGTCGGGTGAGATAACGCCACAGCTGCTCGGCCTTTTGGGCGGCGCGGTAGATGAAGGCGTAGATCGTCTCGCAGCCCACGGCCCGCAGACGGCGTTCGTTTCCGGCTTTCAGCCAGCCTGCAATTTGCTCGGGCGTCCACCCTTCGGCGAGGCGGTCGAGAACGAAGCTCCGCAAGGCTCGATCTTTCTCGATCAACGCTTCACGCCGCCTGCGCAATTGATAAGCTCCGGCGGCGTGAAGCGGCGAGTAGCGCCCGCTGGGCAGCCGATTGCGCGACAGTTCGCGCGAGATCGTCGACTTCGGACGGCGGAGCGCCCGAGCGATGGCGCCGATCGAATGGCCCAGGACCTTCAACAAACCAATCTGTTCTCTCTTCGTCATCTGACAAATGTGAATAACCGCGCATGGCAACACTCCCTGAGGTCTCGATCCTGCCGATACCAAATCGGCGGGGGTGTTGCACCTCGCGTCAGAATCTCAGGGGATGACGAAGAAAGCACCCGCCTGCGTCAGGCGATACAGGCGCGCAAAATCAAGGAAACCGCGATCCATGATCGAGAAGCTGCCGGGTTCCGGCGTCATGAGGTCGAGTACGTTCACCTCATGCATTTTGCCGTCGGAAACGTGGATAAACGAGGGAATGTTACCGCGCAGATCAATCTGCGTGTGCATCTTCACGGCAGCTTTGGCCTTGCGAAAATGTGCCCACGGAAACACTTTGAGCGATAGGTCAATCGTTGTCGTGTCTAAAGCGTACACGCTGTTGTCCAGATCAACCGCGAAGGCATCGTCTGCGTAGAGCCGCCGCGCTTGCGCGATCAAGCTGTTCGCGAAATCGCGATAAATGCGCCAATCGCGTTTCTCGTTCGCATCGCCCAGATTGCTGCGAGCGACGTGTCCGCGAATGCCGAGATGATAAAGCTTGGCCTCATGCGCACGTAAACAGACTTCGATATCGCGCAAGCTTTCGCGAAACGTTAATTGCGCAAACGCCATGCTCAGATATTGATCGAGATGTGAAAAGGTTTTGGTCGGATAATTCGAAGGGTAACGCGCAACGCAACGCCGGAACGTATGGAGTGGAAGAAAGTCCATAAGCTGGGCGAAAACCAGTTTGCCGATCGGCATGAGAAAACTCCGGGGTCGAAAAACCCCAGTTTCTCAAAATCACTTCGGAATCGGTGACACCCCCCAAAATCCGTTTTCTTAGTCCTTATCAGCGCGTTACACTATGCCCCCGGCAGAATTGCCGGACAGCATGAATTGCCTGATTGCTTGCATCGCAAGCCCCCTTTGGATCGGCCACCGCCAAATCAACACAAAAAACAGCAATCGCTTTGAATAGGTCATGAATAAATCGTGCTGATATTGTGGCCTTTTCTTTGCGAACCGGCCGCAATCAGCGCGCTGCGATCTCGGCTCAGGGCTCGGTCAGGGCCGGCGCCGGACGCAATTCGCCGACGGCGCTGCGGCGCCAGTTGCGCAAGACCGGCCGTGCGAAGCGTTCGAGTTCGGCCCGCCCGTCATGCTCGCGCGGCAGATAACGGGCGAGCAGCGCCGCCATCGCCGCCTCGGCGGCGCGCGTCGCGCCGTCGTCGATCTTCAATGCGAATCCAAGTCCCTGTTCCGGCAGCGCCGCGCACAGCACGCCCTCTGCGCCGGTCTTCACGAACACGCGTTCGCGCAGGCCCGTCATAACTTCTGTGCAGAACCGGCCGGTGCCGGCGACATGCCATGGATAGGCCGCGCAAGCGGCGCGCAGGCGGCGCGCTGCAGCCGCGCGGATGGGCGCAAGCCCCTGCCCCGTTGCAAACCGCGCGAGCGCAAGCGCAAGACGATGAAGCGGCATGGCGAAGGTCGGGACCGAGCAACCGTCCACGCCGACATGCTTATCCGGAATCGCCGCGCGGCCAAGGTCTTCTAGGACGGCCTTCACCGCTTGCTGGACCGGATGCCGCGCATCGACATAGGTTGCGGGCTCGCACCGCATGGCGCAGGCGGCGCACAGAAAGCCCGCATGCTTGCCGGAGCAGTTATTATGGAGCGCTGTCGCCGCTGCGCCGCTGCGCGCCAGCGCAAGCGCGGAAGGCTGATGCAACGGCCAGTGCGTCCCGCACATCAGCGAGCCTTGGTCGAAGCCGGCGCGCGCGAGTATCCTGGCGACGCCCGCGACGTGATCGGGCTCGCCGCCATGTGAGGCGCAGACAAGCGCCACCTCCTCGTCACGCAGGCCGAAGTGTTCGACTCCGCCGGCTTCGACCAGCACGAGCGCTTGCAGTGCTTTGACTGCGGAGCGTGGATAGATGGGGCGCTCAGTATCGCCCAGCGCGAGCACGCGCGCGCCATCGGCATCGACGACGGCGACCGCGCCGCGGTGTCGGCTTTCGACAAGCGCGCCGCGCAACGCCTCGATCAGGACGGGATTATCCATCGGCGATATCGCTCATGTGATCGGGTGGACGGTGGCGCCACGCGCTTGCCGGCAAGTGGGGAGGCCTATCTATACCGTCGCCGCCATACCGCAAACCTCTCCGTCTCGTATTCGTTCTCGCCGCACGCCCGTAGTCTTGTCCGTCCTTGCCTTGTTCGTGCTGCCGGTCGCCGCGCAAGCGGCTCTTTACGCCTTGTCCGGCGGGCCGCGGCGTAGCGCCGATTGGTTGAGCATCGGCAGCCTGCCACCCGCGAAAGCCTATCCAGGGGCGCGCGTGATTGTTCTGTCCGGACGAAGCGGCGGTTGGAAGGGGCGTCGTCTCGGGCATAGCTGGATCGTGATGAAGTCCAAAGGCGCCCCGGCCTGGACCCGCTACAATGTGGTCGGCTGGGGCAATCCAATGCGGCTCAACGGCTGGGCGCCGGGCGCCGGCCGCTCACGGCGATTTGCGCGCAAATGCCGCACGTGGCGTAACGACGTTCGACTATGGTGCGAACGAATCGAAGACGTCGAAACGCCGAGACGCCATGCGAGACACTTGGCCGCTGCTTGAGCCGATCCCTTTCCCGGCGATCCGCCGCCGCGGCGTGACCACGCTGCAGGTCAATCTCGGCTATCGATGCAACCAGTCCTGCGTCCACTGCCACGTCAATGCCGGACCGAACCGCACCGAGGAGATGTCCGGCGAAACGATCGATCTCGTCATCGACGTTCTCGCGCGCAGGCGCATCGCAACGCTCGACATCACCGGCGGCGCGCCTGAGCTCAACCCGCATTTCCGCAGGCTCGCGCGGGCGGCGCGCGCGCTCGGGGTCCGGGTGATCGACCGCTGCAATCTGACCGTCCTTCTCCTGCCCGAGCAGGCGGGGCTCGCCGAATTTCTTGCCCGCGAGCAGGTCGAGATCACTGCTTCGCTGCCCTGCTATCTCGAAAAGAATGTCGATCAGCAGCGTGGCAAGGGCGTATTTGCCGCTTCGCTGCAGGCGCTGCGATGTCTGAACGCACTCGGATACGGACGCGAAGGCAGCGGGCTCGTCCTCAATCTCGTCTACAATCCGCAAGGCGCGATCCTTCCCCCTCCGCAAGCCGGGCTCGAGGCCGATTATCGCCGCGTGCTCGGCGAGACTTATGGCGTTCGGTTCAACAGCCTGTTCACGTTGGCCAATATGCCGATCCAGCGGTTCGGCGCGATCCTGATCGCGCGCGGTGAATTCGACAGCTATGTCGCGCTGCTCAGAAGCGCGCATCGTGACGACAATCTTGCTGGCGTGATGTGCCGCGATCTCGTCTCAGTCGACTGGCGAGGCTGCCTGTACGACTGCGACTTCAATCAGATGCTCGACCTCCCGCTCTCCGCTGACGAGCATGATGGCGACCGTCCGCATCTCTCCGTATTGCTCGACGAGGGTTTCGCAAGCCACCCGATCCGGGTCGCGGGTCATTGCTTCGGCTGCACCGCAGGTCAAGGATCAAGCTGCGGGGGGGCGTTGCAGGAAGCGGCCGAGTGAGCGCCACAAACGGACACGGATGCAGCCTGTGTCACCTCAACCGCACAGTACCCTCTCCGATCCTTCTGCGATTGCCGAAGAGAGCGCGCGCGCTGCGCTGTCCATCATCATTCCCGTTCTGAACGAGGAAGCCGAAATCGCCGACGCGCTCGCCGCACTCGCACCGTTGCGCGCCCGCGGTATCGAGACGATCGTGGTGGACGGGGGAAGCCGCGATCGCACCATCGCGCTCGCTCGACCGCTCGCCGATCATGTGATTCGGGCGGCGCGCGGACGCGCGGTGCAGATGAACGCGGGCGCCGCAGCGGCAAGGCGCGGCAATGTTCTTCTGTTCCTTCACGCCGACACGCGACTGGCGGCGGACGCGGATCGGCTCGTGCTGGACGGGCTCGTGCGCAGCGGACGTCGATGGGGCCGTTTCGACGTGCGCATTTCCGGCCGGCATCCCTTGCTGCGCGTCGTTGCGCGGCTGATGAATATCCGGTCTCGCCTGACCGGAATCGCCACGGGCGATCAGGCGATGTTCGTCACGCGCGACGTGTTCGATGCAGTCGGCGGCTTCCCGGACATCCCGCTGATGGAGGATGTCGCGCTTTCCCACATTCTCAAGCGCAGCGGCAAGCCGCTCTGCCTCAGGCCGCGCGCCGTAACGTCGGGCCGGCGCTGGGAGAAGAACGGCATGTTGCGCACGATCGTGCTGATGTGGAGGCTGCGGTTTGCCTACTCGTTAGGCGCGGAGCCCGCACGGCTGGCGCGGCGTTATGGCTATGCGCCGCATCGCTCGTGAACCGGTCGCCATCGCGATCCTCGCCAAAGCGCCGGTTGCCGGCTTCGCCAAGACCCGGCTGATCCCGGCCCTCGGCGCCGAGGGCGCGGCGGCCTTGCAATTTCGACTGATCGCGCACACCGCCGAAATCGCCAGCGCGGCTGGAACCGGCGACACGACATTGTGGGCGTCGCCCGACGAAAGCCATCCCGTCTTTCAGTCCGTCAAAGAGCGGCATGGGATCGCGCTGGCGCGCCAGCCTTCCGCCGATCTCGGCGAGCGCATGTTCGCCGCGCTGGCTGCGGCATGCGGCCCGGCGCTTGTCATCGGAGCCGACTGTCCCGCGCTGACGCCAGATCATCTGAGAGTCTGTGCCGAGACGCTTCGCGAGGGAATCGATGTCGTCGCGATCCCCGCGGAGGATGGCGGTTATGTGCTGTTCGGAACCAGACGTCCGGATCCGCGTCTGTTTGTCGAGATGCCTTGGGGGACTTCTTCGGTGATGAGCAGAGACTCGCTCGCGCCTTGCACGGCTCGGGCTTTCCTGGCGCGAGCCAGCCCGCTTGTGGGACCTCGACCGCCCCGAAGACCTCGACCGGCTGGCCGAAATCAACTTTGCATGAGGTAGGTAAGTAGTGTCCCCAAGACGCTAGGCCCAATTCTCCGCGCAATACTTCGCCAGAATTCGTGATCGGGCGTGGCCCATCCGCCTTTCCAAGCATAGCGCGGCTCCGAGCATCGGTTTGGCATTGGGGGTCTAAGTGAGCGTCGTCATGATGAGGTGTCCCTACCGGGGGCAAGCCGTATCCACTGGAATCGAGATCGACGAAGTGACGTTTCAGAGCCTGCCCGACACGCTCATTCTGTCGCGCTGCCCGCTGTGCGGCCTTGAGCATGTGTGGTGGAAAACCGAGGCGTGGCTCGAGCCCCCCCGGTACGACAGCAGCCAGCGGAGCAGCTGAGCAGCCGCGCTCGGATCAAAGAGCTTTTCACGCCACGCCGGAAACGCGCCACGGGTCGGCTCCGACAAGCGGGTCCGGATCAGCTGCGAACGCGGCCAGACGATCGATTACGGCCTGTTCTGTGACGCTCCATCGATCCACGCCGCGAATGGCCTCGCGCAGGCGGTCGATGAGTTCTGCATCGGTATAGTAGAGTCGCCAGCGGCCGCTTTCGTACAGCTCGACAAGATGCTCCTTGCGCCGCTGCGCAAGGGAGCGCCATTTCCGGATCACCTCGACCGAAATGGCCGACGGAATCGCCCTGGGCATTGGCCCCACCCCGAGATGTTATTGTTCGTTAGCGCTTTCACGAACGCGCATGCAACGCGAACCGCCGACCAGAACCGCCCGGGCCAACTTAGTTGGCGCGCCTCGAGAAAAAGCGACTCTCGTTTGTCACGATGCTAACACTTGAGAAAAAACGTAAACGAAACGTTTCATATTTCGAAAGAGATTATGCCCCTACAGCACAAAATATGTGGATAACTCGGTGAGACAATCAGCGTCGCCGGACGCGGTCGGCAAGTCCCAGAACGGTCGGCGTGGGTCCTCTTGCCGCCTTCTCGGTGGCGATCGCCGCCAACAGCCTCGCCATCGGTCGCGCCGATGGCGTCGCCAAGCTCTCATTGAGGCGTACGGTTTCCGACTGTTCTTGCCGGATCAACTCCATCTGGCATGCAAGCTGCAGCGAATGCGCGAGAGCTCGGTTGATCTCGTCAGCCGTGCGCTGGTTCAGCGCTCCGGTCGCATGCCAAGGTAAAAGCGCCGCCAACTCGCCTGCACCGACAGCCTCTTCGGTCGTCGCCATCGCGAGCCTTGCGCGACTGCACGCTGCGCGTGCGGCTTTCTCATCCCTGCGCGAGGTCCAAGAACGAGGCTTCACGTCGGCTCCGTCCGCCATTCGACCCTTAATTCGCTGTCGGCTGTCCCACCTTCGGCAGCGGGGATTTCGTGATGTAGTAGGACAGCGCCTTACTCGGGTTCAAAGGGCGAACGGAGGCGGGCGGTTCGAACTTGCTTTGGCGTTCAACACTATTTGATGCGCCGCAGCGGGCGCCAGCTTGACCCAAGTCTTCGAAGACACAAAAGGATTCGACAGGCGAACGCGCCTATGTTCAAGTCCGCCGCCTTGGGGTAGGGAAATCCAAGTTGGTTAGCGCCGCCTTTGATGACGTGCACGGGGACGTCAGCGTATCGACGTTGATGCAGGACCAGGGGAGCGAGCATGCCGCTCGATGAGAAGTTCCGGACGATTCTCGCGGAGCGTCGCACAAAGGCCGAGTCCGCCGGCGGACCCGACAAGATCGATGAGCGGCACAAGAAAGGCCTGATGACGGCGCGCGAGCGCTTGGTCGCGCTCTTCCAGGAAGACACGTTTCAGGAATATGGCGCCCATATCCGCCATGGCACGACCGCGTTCGGGATGGGGGACATGGAGGTGCCTTCGGACGGCGTGATCGTCGGAACCGGCTACGTCGCCGGGCGTCAGGTCGCCGCCTTCAGCCAAGACTTCATGGTGCTGGGCGGCACGCTCGGCAAAATGCACGCGCGCAAGATCGTGTGGGCGCAGGACTATGCGCTGAAGAACGGCGCGCCGTTCATCGGGTTCAAGGACTCGGGCGGCGCCCGCATCCAGGAGGGCGTCGATTCGCTGTCCGGATACGGCGAAGTGTTCTACCGGAATGTCGTGCTGTCGGGCGTCGTGCCGCAAATCGCCATCATCGCCGGCCCATGCGCCGGCGGCGCATCCTATTCGCCCGCGCTGATGGACTTCATCATCATGACGCGACAGAACGCGCAGATGTTCATCACCGGTCCGCAGGTCATCAAGTCGGTGTCGGGCCGCGAGGTGAGCATGGACGAGGTGGGCGGCGCGGAGATGCATGCCTCGGTCAGCGGCAACGTCCACCTGCTCGCGGACGATGATCGCCACGCCATCGAGCTGACGCGGCGGCTGTTGTCCTATATTCCGAGCAACAACACCGAGGATCCCCCGCATGACCTCCAAGCGGAGATCGACTACGGGCCGGACGAGGGGATGGACGCGCTCGTGCGCTCCGACCCGTCCGATCCGATGGACATGCACGCGATCGTGCGGCGCGTGCTGGACAATGGCGAGTTGTTCGAAATCCATGCGAATTTCGCCAAGAACCTGATCGTCGGCTTCGGCCGCATCGAGGGCCTGGTCGTCGGGGTGCTCGCCAACAATTCGATGGAGAAGGCGGGCTGCCTCGACATCGATTCGTCCGACAAGGGGGCCCGCTTCATCCGTTTCTGCAACGCGTTTAATATTCCCCTCGTCACCTTCGTCGACGTGCCAGGCTTCCTTCCCGGCATCGACCAGGAACGCGGCGGCATCATTCGCCATGGCGCAAAGATGCTGTTCGCCTATTCCGGTTCGACCGTGCCGAAGATCACGATCGTCACGCGCAAGGCCTATGGCGGCTCGTATCTTGCAATGTGCAGTCAGGAGATGGGCGCCGACGTGGTGTTCGCATGGCCGAACGCCGAAATCGCGGTGATGGGGGCGGCGGGCGCCGTCAACATCTTGTACAGCAAGGAGCTGAAGTCGATTAACGATCCGAACGAGCAGAGGGCCAAGCGGAAGGAGTTCGTCGACTACTACCGATCGGAGGTCGCGTCTCCGTATCTTGCGGCGTCCAAGGGCTACATCACCGATATCATCGAGCCGGAAATGACGCGCGCCATGGTCTCGCTCTCATTGCGCAAGTTGCTCACCAAGCGCGAGTTGCGCCCGCCGAAGAAACATGGGTTGATCCCGCTCTGATCGGAAAGCCGCTGCGCAAGGAACTCCCTATCATGAACGAGAGCGCCGCCCTTCTGCTCAACCACCCGCTCGGCTACGCCGTGCTGGTGGTCATCGCGATCGCCGTGCTGGCATTCATTATCGCCGCGATCAACTTGGCGCTGACCGCCAAATTGTTGAATAAGCACCAAGCGGGTGGCGTCCCGGCAGCCGGCGCGGCGACGAAAGCAAGCGCGCATATGCCGACGACCGACGACCGGGCGATCGTCGCCGCGATCGCCGCCGCCGTCACCGCGACCATTGGGTCGCACCGCATTATCTATATCGGCGCTCGGCAGTCCGGTTCGGGCTGGGCGGCGCAGCTGCGTTCGCGGCATCACGCCTCGCATATGCCGCAGCCGTGGAATCGCAACTAATCATCGCGCCGCCAAGAGGGGGACGATACCGCCATGATGAGACATCTACGGATCACCGTCGACGGCCGGGCTTACGACGTCGTCGTCGAAGACGTGACCGACCCGACCCGGCCGATCGCCAGCGCGCCGCCGCCAGCTTACGTCGCCGCGCCGCCTCCGCAGGCGAGCGCCCCGGCCGCCCCGGCTGCTGCAGAAGCGGCCCCGCCTCCGCCCGCGCCTTCCGGGCCGTCCGGCGCTCCTGCGGGCGGGCCGGACGATCGCCTTGCCCCGCTCGCCGGAGTCGTTCTCGAGGTCAGCGTGAACGTCGGCGACACGGTCGACGTCGATGATCAGGTCGTCGTGCTCGAAGCGATGAAGATGAAGACGGTGATCGGCGCGCACAAGAGCGGCCGCATCACCGGCGTCCATGTCAAGCAAGGCGATGCGGTCGACGCCGATCAGCCGCTGGTGACGATCCAGTGATGCGCTGCGCCCGCTTGCGGCGCAGCCTACCCCCGCAGCAATGTTTCGGGGCGAAACGCGCTCAAGCCGTGTGTTTGGGCGGCTGCGTCGCTTTCTCGGTCAGCGCGAGCAATCCTCTGAGAAGATCGATCGGCCGCGGCGGGCATCCTCGGATCGACAAATCGACCGGCACGACGTTCTCCACCCCGCCGACGACCGCGTAGCTGCCCTGAAACACGCCGCACCCGCAGGCGCAATCGCCGACCGCCACCACCCATTTCGGGTCGGGTGTCGCCGCATAGGTGCGCTCGAGCGCAACAGCCATGTTTCGCGCGACCGGGCCGGTCACGAGCAGCACGTCGGCGTGACGCGGAGACGCGACGAAGCGCAGGCCGAACCGTTCGACGTCGTAAACGGGGTTGTTGAGCGCGTGGATTTCGAGCTCGCAGCCGTTGCACGAACCTGCATCGACCTCACGGATTGCAAGCGAGCGGCCGTAAAGGCGCCGCACGCGCTCCTCGAGCGCGCGCCCGACCTCGGCGAGGGCGGCGTCCGCGGGGGATGGTCCGTTCATCGTCGCCGGAGCGGAAAACAGCGATCTGAGAAGCAGCGTGCGCATGGATCGATGTCTTACAGATCGTGCCCGGAATAAGAGCAGTTGAACGACTTATTGCAGAGCGGGAAGTCGGCGACGATGTTGTTCTTGATGACCGCCTCGAGCAGCGGCCATTGCATCCATGACGCATCGCGGACATGGCAGCGGGCGATCCGACCATCCGACCTGACGCGCAGCCAGACGAGAAGATCGCCGCGGAACGCTTCCGTGGCGGCCGCGCCCTCGCCTGCCTGATTTTGCGGGATCGGCGCGAGCACCGGACCGTCCGGCAGGCCCGCAAGGAAGCTGCGCACGAGGTGCATGCTCGCCCCGACTTCGTCGATGCGCACCCGCACGCGCGCATCGACGTCGCCTGCGGTGAACAGCGGCACGTCGAAGTCGCGGCCGATATAAGGCGGATAGGCCAAGTCGCGCCGGGCGTCGAAGTCGCGCGCCGAAGCCCGGCCGACATGACCGCCGGCGGCGAACCGCTTGGCGAGCTCCGGCGCAAGGAATCCGGTGTTGCAGGTGCGGTCCTGCAACGAAGGGGTCTCCTCGTAGCAGCGGACGATCTCGGCGAAGACCGGACCGATTTCGTCCAGCGTAGCGATGATCAACCTGGCGCCGTCATGCGTGATATTGGCGGCGATGCCTCCGGGTACGATGAGATCCATCATGAGGCGGTGCGCGAAGACGGCCTCGCATGTGGCGAGCACCCGTTCGCGCAGGAGGCCGCAATACGCATGGATGAGCGCGAAGGCGGCGTCGTTGCATATCGCGCCGATGTCGCCGAAATGATTGGCGAGGCGCTCCAGCTCGGCCATGACCCCGCGCACCACGGCGGCGCGCGGCGGCGCTTCGAAATCGAGCGCCGCTTCGACCGCGCACGCGAAAGCGAAGCTTGCCGCCACCGTCGAATCGCCGGACGCCCGGGCGACGACGCGCGCGGCCTGCTCGATCGACGCGTCGGTGGTCAGCGCGTCGATCCCCTTGTGGACATAGCCGAGGCGCTCCTCCAGCCGCGCGACGATCTCGCCGTTGGCGGTAAAGCGGAAATGGCCGGGCTCGATGATGCCCGCATGGACCGGGCCGACCGGAATCTGATGCAGCCCTTCGCCATGCACCGGCAGAAACGCATAATCGGCGGGATTGCGAACCTCAGACGCAGTCCGTGTGCCGAGCGGGCTTGCGATCCCCCACGCGCCGTGATCGAGCCAGGGTCGGATATCCTTGGCGCCTTCGGGGATGTAGCCATAGAGATCGTGGATTGCGCGCTCGAGCCGGATGGCGGGCGCATGCCACCGGCCGATCGACGGAAAGCGGTCGTCGATCACCGCGGTGGAGACGACGCAGGGTGCTTCGCCGATCGGCCGCAGCGCCATATGCACCATGCCCGGCTCTGCCCACAGGCCGAACAGCTCGCGTTCGCCCTCCCCGATCACGCAGCCGATCTCGCCGAAGACGGCATGGTCGACCTCGTAGCGCGGCCATGGCTTGAGCGGCGCGGTCGCGCGCACCTGCTCCAGCAATCGTGCGATGCGGTCGTGATCCATCCACCGCCTCACCCGAGCAGCTCCGCGACGCCGCGGAACCAGCCAACCACCGCCTGGGGCAGCCAGATTCCCGCGATAAGCACCAGCAGGAGGTGGATAAACAGGGGAATGTAAGAGGCCCGCACCGGATCGGTCTTGCCCGTCGGCGCGCCGAAGAGAAGGCTATGCATGCGCAACAGAAGCGCCGCGAACGCCACGAGAAGGCCGGCGGCAAACGCCAAGGTGAGGATCGGCTGACGCGCGATCGCGGAGCTGACCAGGAGAAACTCGCTCATGAACACGCCGAAAGGCGGCAGCCCGGCGATCGCGATCACGCCGAGCGCAAAACCAATTGCGAGACCCGGATGAGTGACCGACAGTCCGCTCACCTCGGCGATGCGTTGGGTCCCCTTCGCCTGCGCGATATGGCCGACGGCGAAGAAGATCGCGGACTTGGTGAGCGAGTGCATGCTCATATGCAGGAGGCCGGCAAAGTTCGCGAGCGGACCGCCCACGCCAAAGGCGAAGGCGGCGATGCCCATATGCTCGATTGAGGAATAGGCGAAGAAGCGCTTGATGTCGCGCCGGCGAAACAGCATGAAGGCGGCGAAGACGAGGCTCGTGATCCCGAGCACGACCAGGATGGCGCCGACATCGATCGCCGCGGCGTTGCCGGCCAGCACCATCTTGAACCGCAACAGCGCGTAAAGGCCGACATTGAGCAGCAGACCCGACAACACCGCGGAGATCGGAGTTGGTCCCTCCGCATGCGCGTCGGGCAGCCAGGCATGGAACGGCGCAAGCCCGATCTTCGTGCCGTAGCCGACCAGCAAGAAGACAAAGGCGAGCGACAACAGCGCCGGATCGAATTTGCCGGCGTTCCGCACCATGAGGTCCCAGGCCATGGCGGAGACGCCGCCGCCCAGCACGTTGGCGGCGACCATATAAGTGAGCACGGTGCCGAAGAAGGCGAGCCCGATGCCGACGCTGCCGAGAATGAAGTATTTCCACGCCGCTTCGATCGCCTCCGGCGTGCGATAGGTCCCCACCATCATCACGGTGGCGAGCGTCGCCACCTCGACGCCGACCCACATCAATCCGACATTGTTGGCGACGAGCGCGAGATTCATCGCGCCCAGCATCGCCTGATACATCGCATGATAGAAACGCAACAGCGTCCGCGTGAGGTGCCCGGTCTCGAGCTCATGGCCGATATAGCTTGCGCTGTAGATGCTGGTGGTGAAGCCGATGAAAGTCGTCAGCACCAGCAGGAAAATGTTGAAATCGTCGACGATGATGAGGTCGCTGCGCACCCGCGGCGCAATCGGCAGCAGCATCGCCGCGGCGAGAGCGAGCCCGCAGGCGACTATGTTGAGGGCGGCGCTCAGGCGATAATCGGCGACGATCGCCAGCACGGGAATCGCCGCAGCCGGAATCAAGAGCAAGAAGGCGACCGGAGGAAGCGGCAGGAGGCCCGTCAGTTCCGGCATCAACTGTGCTCCTTGCTCTCGCCGCGAAAACGTTCGAGCACGGTCACGTCGACCGTGTCGAAGCGCTCGCGGATGCGGAACACGAACACGCCGAAGACGATGAAGGCGATGAGCACCGAGAAGGCGACCGAAATCTCGACCACGAGCGGCATGCCGCGCGCGCCGGTCGCCGCGAGGATGAGTCCGTTCTCGAGCGACATGAAGCCGATCACTTGCGTCACCGCATTTTGGCGCGTGATCATCATCAGAAGCCCGAGCAGTACGACAGCGAGCGCGAAAGCGATGTCCTCGCGCGCGACCAGGTCGCCGGAGCCGGCGACGGGATGCATCAGGAGGATCGACAGCGCAACCAGCGCGAGACCCGCGAGCATGGTGGTCCCTCCGCCAATCACCTGCTCGACCTCGCGATGGACGTCCAGGCGGCGCACGATCCGATGGAGCGCCGTCGGAATGATGAACCCCTTGACCAGGAACGCCAGCAGCGCGGTGACGAGGAGAAGCGGCTCGCTCTGAATGAAGGCCTGCCAGCCGACCGACAGCGCGAGGGTGATCGCTTGCAGGGCGAATACATTGATCGCCGCGGTGATGCGGTCTTGATAGAGCAGCACGAGGCTCAGCACCAGCACGCCGCCGGCGAAAAGGTGCGCGATATCGAACCACAGTGACGGCATCAAAATCCTCGCGAGACGAAACGCAGGAACACCGCCAGCGCCGCCGCCGCGAACGCGCTGCCGAGAAACGCCGGATAACGAAATACCCGCATCTTGGCCACGCTCGTCTCGGCGATCGGCAACAGGACGGCAAAGACGACCATCTTGAGCAGGAAGCTTCCGATCCCGATCGCGACGGTCGCCGCCGTCTTGTCGCCGGTGGCGATGCCGAACGGAAAGAACAAGCAGGCGACGAGCGAGAAATAGAGCACGAGCTTGACCGCCGACGCCGCCTCGATCATGGCAAGATGCCGGCCGGAATATTCCAGCACCATCGCCTCGTGCACCATCGTCAGTTCGAGATGAGTGGCGGGATTGTCGACCGGAATCCGCGCATTCTCGGCGACGCCGACGACGATCAGGCCGAGCAGCGCCAAGCCGAGAGAGACGCGAAGGCCCGTCTCCGCGTGCACGAAGATCGTTGCGATCGCAGACAGTTGAGTGGTGCCGGCGATCAATGCCACGGTGAAGGCGATCAGCAGCATGGCGGGCTCGGCAAGCGAGGCGATCATCATTTCGCGCGACGAGCCGATGCCGCCGAACGCGGTTCCGACGTCCATCCCGGCGAGCGCCAGCGCAAAGCGCGCGGTGCCCAACAAGGCGACGATGGCGATGAGGTCGGCCGACCAGGAGAACAAAAGGCCGGTGGCGTAAGTCGGCACCAGTCCCGCCGCCACCCAGGTCGCCGAAAACACGAGATAAGGCGCGCTGCGATAGACCCAGGACGCATTATGGGCCACCACCGCTTCCTTGTGCATCAGCTTCCAAAGATCCCAATACACTTGGAGCAATGGCGGCCCGCGCCGGCGCAACAGGTGCGCGCGCATTTTGCGCGTGATGCCGAGAACGAGCGGCGCCACCGCGACCACCATGGTGATCTGGAAAATCTGCAGCGCGAAGGCGAGGATCAACGCCATGCCGCCACCACCAGCAGAAGGATGATAAGCGCCCCGAAGACGAGCGAGAGATAGCTGCGGATCGTGAGGAACTGCATCCGGTTCAGGCGCAGAGCCGTCTTCGTGACGATTCGCGCGATCGGCCCATAGGCGAAGCGCCAAGCCGGGTCGCGCACGCGAACCTGGAAGTGACCGGCGCGCATCTCGCCCGGCGGCGGCATGTCCACGCGCTCGATTACGCTGAACACCGAGGCGCCGAACACCCGGCGGATCGGCATGGCGAAGCTCGAACTCGTATATTGCGTCGCCGGACTGTCGAGCGGGAAGCCACAGTCCCAGATGGCGCTGCGGCGCGTCGCCCGCGTCGCGAAACGATGGATCACCGCCGCCGCGACCGTGCCGGCGGAGATCAAGAACACGAAGATGATCAGGCCATTGTAGGAGCTGCGGCTTTCCGCGATCGGAACGATCGAGAGCCACGGTATGGACGCCTGACGTGGAAGCGCCGCCCCGCTCAGAGCGGACGTGACCGGCGCGAGCGCATCAATGAAAAATCCGGGCAGGATGCCGGCCAGCACGCAGAGCGCGGCAAGCATGAACATCGCCGCGAGCGAAAAGCGGTCGACCTCCTTCGCCGCCGCGGCCGCGGGCGTGCGTGGGCGGCCAAGAAAAACGACGCCGAACGCCTTTACGAAGCAGGCCGCGGCGAGCGCCGCCGCGAGAGCGAGCAGCGCGCCGGCCGCCGGCACCGCGAGTTTCAGTCCCCACTGCGGAAGCTGCGGACTGACCAAGATCGCCTGGAAGGTCATCCACTCGGAGACGAAGCCGTTGAGCGGCGGCAGGGCGGAGATCGAAGCGCAGCCGATCAGAAACAGCACCGCGGTCTGCGGCATCGCGTGGACGAGGCCGCCCAGACGCTCCATGTCGCGCTGGCCAGTGGCTGCCAAGACCGCACCCGCCCCGAAGAACAGCAGGCTTTTGAAGACTGAATGGTTGAACACATGAAACAGCGCCGCGGTCAGCGCGAGCGCTGCCGCCGCGCTTTGTCCATTGGCCCGAAAGGCGAGCGCGAGCCCGAGCCCAATGAAGATGATGCCGATGTTCTCCACCGTGTGATAGGCGAGCAGGCGCTTGAGGTCGTGCTGCATCAGCGCATAGAGGACCCCGAGCACCGCGGTCACGCCGCCCACGCTGAGCGCGAGCAGGCCGGACCAGGGGCTCTGATCGCCGATCAGGTCGAACAGGATGCGGACGAAGCCGTACACCCCGACCTTCGTCATGACGCCGCTGAGAAGAGCCGAAACATGGCTTGGCGCGGCCGGATGCGCCAGCGGCAGCCAGACATGCAGCGGCACGATGCCGGCTTTCGAGCCCGCACCGACCAGGGTCAGGAGAGCGGCAAATACGGCGATTGCTGGCGGCAACTGAGCCGCTCGCATATCAGCGAATGCATAACCGCCGGCCGATCCGGCCAGCAGGCCGAAGGCAAGCAGCAGGCACAGAGAGCCGAAGCTCGCCATCACGAGATAGATGTAGCCGGCGCGGATATTGGCCGGGTCGCGGTGATGCGAGACGACGAGCGCCCACGAGGCGAGCGACATGAACTCCCAGGCGAAAAGAAACGAATAGGCGTCCGCCGCGAGCACCACGAGGGTCATCCCGGCGAGGAACGCGCCGTAATAGGGAAGCACACGCAGCGGCGCCGGCTCGGATCGGCCGTAGCCAATTCCATAAAGGCTCGCGGCGGCGCCTCCGAGATTAACGACAAGCAGAAAAAAGGCCGACAGCGCGTCCAGCCGGAAATGCGCGCCGGTCCGGGGAAGCCCGAGCGGCAAGACGACGGTCGAGGCTTCGGCGGAGCGCAGGAGGACGTCGAGCCCAAGTCCTAACGCAACGAGCGATACAGCCAACGCGAGGCCGTAGATCAGGGGTGCCGCGTAGGACAGGCGGCCGGCGACGATTCCGAGCGCTCCAATAAGGAGGAACGCCGCTACGCACCAGAGCCCGATTGCAACCGCCGGCATGCCCCCGACCCTTCGCCCACGCGGCCTCTCGGCATCATGAGCCAATGGCCCAAAGCCGACGCGAATTAACGATTTTGGGGTTCCTTAGCTCATGCAACATCGGTCGCCAACACCCAATCGCGGCATTGCAAACGAAAATGGCCGGGCTAGCCCGGCCATTTTCTCAACGAACCCTTGCGCGCGATGCGGATCACCGCGACAGGACGATGAATTCGGTGCCCTTGCCGGTCTGGTATCCGAGGCCCTTGTCGGAAATAATCAGCGCAGCGCCGGGCGAGAGCATCTCGGCCAAGCGATCGCGCGCCTCCGCCGGCAGTTCGATTCGGTCGAGCGCTTCGGTCGCCGATGCGCTCGCCGCGACGGGCGCCGACGCGGGTTTAGCGGCGGCACGCTTTCCCTTGCCGGGCTTGCTCTCAGCCCGCGGCTCGGCCTTGGCTTCCGACGGAAGCGAGACGACAATCCAATTCATCGTTAGACCGTCGTCCTTAAGATCGGTCGCGGTATAGATATGTGTGCCGAGGGGAAGATCCGGCCGGTCGATCTTGACTGGAACGTCAAAGACAGGCTCGAAGCCCTTACGAACAAAAATCTTTCCTTCTTTCTTGCTGACGAAGATCGCAACCGGGCCAGGTTTCAACGCGGGCTTTACCGGCGCCGAGGTCGCCGCGGGTTCGCCGGCAGGCGCGGATAGCGGGACGGCTGCGGGTACTGGCTTGGAGTCCTTGAGAATCTGCGTCTCCGGCTTGAACTGGTCGGCTGGCAGGCTTGGCATCGGCGTGCCGAACCCGTCTGTGACCGGTCCCTCGTTCGCGGCGGTCTTGCCGCCCGCGCCCTCAACGGTCGGCGTCGTTTCGTCGGGGCTCTTCTTCAGGGTGTCGAGCTTGGCATGGGCGATCGGAGCCGGCTGCAGGCCGTGGCGCGCCACGATCACGCGCGTGCCGAGCTTGGTCATCGTCCACAGGCGCGCCGCGAAGGAGTTCGGCAGGCGAATACAGCCGTGCGAGGCGGCGTAGCCAGGCAGCACGCCGGTATGCATCGCGGTTCCCGACCAGGTGATCCGCTGCATGTACGGCATCGGCGCGCCGTTATAGAGGTTCGAATGGTGGTAGCGATCCTTCTGGATGACGGTAAATACGCCCATCGGAGTCGGATAACCGCGCATGCCGCTCGAGACCGGCGACTCGGCGATTTGCGATGTCCCGTCGAAGACTCGGGCGCGCTGTTCGCCAACCGACACGATGATCGACAGCGGGCCGTTGATCGGCTTGGGCGCTTCCTTTTTCGCCTGCTCCTCGCGGGGCTTCTTCGCCTTCCGGGCGACTGGGCGGGTATGGCGGTAAACCGGAGCCGGCGCGGCCCGGTAACCCCCATAGTAACCATAATTGTAGTAATAGGCCGCGTCGGTCGGGGTCGTCCCGAGCATGAGCGCTACGCCCACACCCAACCCAAGGATACTCAACAAACTCGCCGAACTGCGAAGGCTGGTCCGCGCCATGCCCGACGCAAACAGATGGTCGGTCGAATCAGAACGAATCACGTGTAAACCCCCCTCTCGGCTGGACCGCGTCCAGAAGTGCTGCCTGATTTAACGCCAAGCCTTGTTTCTGGTTCCACCTCGGCTTGCACTTATTCTCATGCGGAATCCTTAAAATTGGGCGGAGAAGCGGGTGGACGTTCGTCAACAAGCCGCGCCCGACGCGCCTTCGGCGTAATGTCCTAAGTCGGACGGCACGCCGGCGAACAACCCTGTCCGCGGACTGAGGCTTGCAAAACTTTCCCTTTGGAGAGAACCTCGGAAGCAACCAATACGACCAAAAGGGGGATGCAATGAGCGGCGAACAACACGTCCCGGCCGCCGTTCACAGGCCCGATCCGGTGGTGCGGTCGGTCACGGTCAGCGAGATCGTCGAATCGCTGGCAGAAGGAATGCGCGACTTCCAGCGCGCGCCGATCTACGGCCTTACCTTTGGAGCGCTCTACGCGCTCGGCGGCATCCTCATCGTGCTCAGCGTTTCTGCGCTCGGGGCAAGTTATCTCGCCTACCCGCTGGCCGCCGGGTTTGCCTTGATTGGGCCATTCATCGCCGTCGGCCTCTACGAAGTCAGTCGGCGGCTCGACGCCGGAGAACCGCTGTCCTGGTCAGGGGTGATCGGCACGATCGTCGCGCAGGGGCACCGCGAGCTGGGCTGGATGGCGTTCGTGACGGTGTTCATCTTTGTCGTCTGGATGTATCAGGTGCGCCTGCTCATCGCCCTCATGCTGGGGCTGAAATCCTTCTCCTCGCTGCGCGAATTCCTGATCGTGGTCACCACCACCCCGGAGGGCTGGATCTTCCTGATCATCGGCCATCTCCTGGGCGCGGTTCTCTCCCTCGTCCTGTTCTCGCTTACGGTGGTGTCGTTTCCGCTTATGCTCGACCGCGACATCGATTTCGTCACCGCCATGATCACCAGCGTGCGGGCCGTGGTGGCGAGCCCCGGCCCGATGATCGGATGGGCCGCAGTGGTCATCATCCTGATGATTGTGGCCTGCGTCCCCGCGTTCCTCGGGCTGCTGATTGTGTTGCCGGTGCTCGGCCATGCGACCTGGCACCTTTATCGCCGCATCGTGCAGCCGCTATAGGGCGGTGGCCAGAAGAGCATCCGCAAGCCCTCAGGCTCGGCGTTCCCTCGATGACGCGGCATCGCGTCAGGAGAACAGCTTGGCCATCCAGATCACGAAGACGCCCGCGGCGGCGCTGATCACGCCGATGACCCGCAGCGCCTGCTCCGGCGTTTCCAGGATGGCGACGGCGGAGCGCCGGGCGGGGCCGGGGAAAATAGCGAAAAATAGTCCTTCAAGCACAAAGACAAGGCCAATCGCGACAAAGAACTGGTGCATCGGCAGTTCCGGAAGCCAATGGGCCGTGGCTCAGGGTCACTGTGTCGGCGTTCGCAGCGGCGGCGCGGGCGGCGGACTGGGGCGGCTGGTCCGGCTGCCGAAGTAGCGGAAGAAATCGGAATCCGGCCGGATGAGGAATCGCGTGTCGTTCGGCTTCAATCCAGCCTCGTAAGCCTGCATCGAACGATAGAAGGAGAAGAAGTCGGGATCCTTGTTGAAGGCCTCCGCAAAGATGCGATTGCGCTCGGCATCGCCCTCGCCGCGCGTCTGCTCGGCCTTCGACGTCGCCTCGGCGACCAGCACCGTCACTTCGCGGTCGGCGCGAGCGCGGATTTCCTGGGCGCGCTGGCTGCCTTGCGCGCGGAACTCGGCCGCTTCGCGCTGACGCTCGGTCTGCATGCGCTGATACACCGCCTGACTGTTCTGCTCGGGCAGGTCGGCCCGGCGTATGCGCACGTCCACCACGGAAATGCCGAAGGCCTGCGCCTCGCGCTCGAGCTGTTCGCGTACGCGGTTCATCAGGTGCTCGCGCTGATCGCGCACGACCTGGGTCAGCGTGGCTTCGCCGAGCACGCGGCGCAAAGCGGAATTGAGCAGGGTCGACAGCCGCGAATTCGCTCCTTCGACCGAACCGACGGTCTGGTAGAAGCGCAGCGGATTGATGACCTTGTAGCGCGCGAAGGCGTCGACCACGAGGCGCTTCTGGTCGGACGCGATCACCTCCTGCGCCGGATTTTCCAGATCGAGGATGCGCTTGTCGACATAGATGACGCTATCGATCAGCGGAATCTTCCAGTGCAGTCCCGGCTCGGTGACCACGCGCACCGGCTCGCCGAGCCGAACCACGAGCGCCTGCTGGGTTTGGTAGACGGAAAACAGGGCGCTGTAGCCGAGCACCAGCAACAGCACGATGGCGACGACGGCGATGCCGCCTGCGATGCCAAGCTTCATCGGTTCGCTCCCGCCGGCGTGCGCTGCTGCGACGACTGCTGCCCCGATGGAGTGCGCTTGGTCAGCTCGTCGAGCGAAATGTAGGGAACGACGACGCCGCTCGCGGCGCCGGCGGAGTCAAGAATGATCTTGTCGGTGCCGCCGAGTACGCGCTCCATCGTTTCCAGATAAAGGCGCTCGCGGGTGATCTCGGGAGCCTTGCGGTATTCCTCGTAGATTTTGCTGAATCGACCGGCCTGACCTTTCGCCTCGGCGACCGTCTGCTCGCGATAGGCCTCAGCCGATTGGGTTATCTGCGCCGCGCGGCCGCGCGCCTCCGGAATGACGCGGTTGGCGTAGGTCTGCGCCTCGTTCTGCGCGCGTTCGAGATCGGCGCGGGCGGCCTGCACGTCGCGGAAGGCGTCGATGACCTGCGCGGGCGGATCGACCTTCTGCAATTGGACCTGCGTGATCTGGATGCCGGCCCCGTAATCGTCGAGGACCTTCTGCATCAGCTCCTGCACCCCGGTCTCGATGTTCTGCCGCGCGCCGGTGAGGATCGGCTGGATTTCCGAGCGCCCGATCACCTCGCGCATGGCGCTTTCGGCGACCGCCTTCACGGTGCCTTCCGGATTCTGGATGTTGAATAGATATTGCGCCGCGCCGCGGTCGGGCTTGATCACCCAGAACACGGCGAAATCGACATCGACGATGTTCTCATCGCCCGACAGCATCAGGCTTTCCTCGGGGATGTCCCGCATGGTCGCACCGCGCCGGACATCCTCGACGATCCGCATTCCCACATCGATGCGATTGACGCGGGTGACCTTCGGGGTGAGCACCGTCTCGATCGGATAAGGAAGGTGATAGTTCAGGCCGGGCCTGGCGTCGCGGACATATTTGCCGAAGCGGAGGACGACGCCGAGCTCGTCCGGCTCGACCCGGAAGAAACCCGACAATCCCCACAGCGCGACGGCCGCAACCACGATCAGCACGATTCCCCGACCGCCTAGTCCGCCGGGGAGCACATTCCTCAGCCTGTCTTGGCTGCGCCGCAGCAATTCCTCGAGATCGGGCGGGCCCGTCCCGGATGATTGCGGACCGGAGCCCCATGGCCCTTTGGGGCCGGGTCCCCACGGACCACCACCCTGATTGCTCCACGGCATTGTCGAGCCCTTCCCATGTGTGAGGCGGATGCGCCGATTGCCCATCATCATTCCGGCGCATCCGGCAAAGATGTGACTTGGGTTATAGGAAACCAGCCCCTGGATCAACGCGCGCCCTGCCGCGCAGTGACGCACGGGTCCTACGCCGCGGAAGCCGCCCGCTCGTAGCGGACGAAGGCCAACGTCGCCTCGTCCTCGGGCTCCCGGGCCACCTCGCGCCGCGCGGTTTCGCGCCACTCGCGCTCGTCAATGGTTGGAAACAGCGCGTCGCCGGGCGGGCTTGCGTGTACGCGCGTGATCTCCAGGCGGGAGGCCAACGGCATCGCTTGCGCGTAGAGATCGGCGCCGCCGATCACCATGATCGCGAACACGCCGCGTCGCAAGGCATCGCCGCGCGCCACACCGAGTGCGGCGTCGAGGCCCCGCGCAACGAGGATGCCGGGCGCGGCGAACGCGGGCTCCCGGCTCACCACGATGTTGGTGCGGCCGGGCAGCGGCTTGCCGATCGATTGATTGCCTATCCGGTTGTCACCCACAGCCACTAGCGGTAGTGTTCGGCCATGCTCATGGACGTTCACCAGCGTGGCAATCTTCGGTTCCCACAATCGCTCCCAGAGTTCCAGCGACTTTTTCCCGACGACGCGGCCTGCGCCGCCTACCTGGAGAAGGCTCGCTGGAGCGACGGGTTTGTTTGCCCCCATTGTCAGGCGGCGGGAGAGCCGTTCCGCTTCGCAAATCGTCCTGGCGTCTTGCGCTGCCGCAAGTGCCGCCGTGACACCGGATTGACGGTGGGAACGGTCATGGCGCGCTCGCACACGCCGCTGAGCGTATGGTTTTGGTCTGCCTATCTGGTGTCCAGCCAAACACCCGGCGTGTCGGCCGTGCAGCTTCGGCGACAACTTGGCCTGTCGCGCTACGAGACGGCGTTCCAAATCCTCCACAAGCTCCGCGCGGGGATGGTGCGCCCCATCAGGACCGGATGGCGGCAGGCCGGCGAGCACGCCGAAGTCGATGAAACCTGGGCTGGCGGCCGGACGCGCGGCAAAGGCCGTGGCGTCCACGATAAGGTTCTTGTCGCCAGCGCTGTGGAGGTTCGCCAGCGCAAGCCGGGCACCAAGCTCGACAAGCGGAAGGGTGGTCGCTATGCCGGGCGGGTTCGGCTCGCCATCGTGCCGGACCGCAGCGCGGAGTCGCTCTGCGGCTTCGTTGAGTGCGCCGTTGTGCCGGGCACGTCGCTCGTCACCGACGACTGGAGAGGCTACGCCAGCCTTGCCAAGCGCGGCTACAAACACCTCGCCATCGCTGACGGGGCGATCCGCAGGTCGACGAGGAGTATCTGCCAATCATCCATCTCGTCTTCGCAAACCTGAAAACGTGGCTGAACGGCATCCATCACGGGGTCAGTCACCAGCACCTGCAAGCCTACCTCAACGAATTCACCTTCCGCTTCAACAGGCGGTTCTATCCGTTCAACGCCTTCCGTTCCCTGCTCGGCATCGCGGGCGACGTCACCGCACCGACCTACGCAGAGCTTTACTCCGGAGCCTGGCAGCATCCTACATGTCGGGGGTGTGGGTAACAACCGGATAGGCAAGAACCAAACCTTACCATCCGCGCGACCTGCCCCTGGTTCAGGCTTGCAATATTGTATTACCGCAACCTAAGATGAGGACGGGATCACACAGCGGCCCAATGCCATGCGTCCTTGGCACAGTAGGTGCGTCATTGCTCTCGTCGCCGCGGCGGGATTGGCAATTGCCGCCTCTGTTTCATTCGCCCAGTCTCCTCAGGGGCAAGCCGGTCAAAGCGCGGCTGATTCTCAAGGTCAACCCACGTCTCAACGCGAGCGCTCTTCTCAAGGCTCGCCCGACTCCGAGCCGCCGCGCTCCACTCGTGTAACGCATATTTCGGAGGTCGTCCGATCGATTTCGGAGTGCCTCGCGAACGATCAGGAAGCCGTTCTATTCACCGACAGCGTCGATTGCATGCCCTATCGCCAAGGGCAATATCATCTCAAGCCAAGCCATTCCGATGCGCCATTCGATTTCAACTCGGAGAAGCACTGTCCGGAGGAATCATCGAACCGACCGTTCAATGGGAGACGCCTTACTGCCGAAACGATCAAGACGATCGCGAAAAATACTGACAAAAAAATCGGGCCTCATGGCATTCGGATTTTACGCGCCATCTTTTGCGAAAAGGTCGATCTGGTTGGACTCGAGCTGCCGTTCTCTCTTGTTCTCGACAAATCGGTGTTCACTGAGGGGATTGAGATACGCAATATCAAAATGAGGGGCGATCTCTCCTTTGACGACAGTTTCGTATTTAAGCACCTCATTATGGTACGATTATCCAGGACTTGGCCGTTCTTGAAACGACAATTAATGGCTCTGTGTCCTTCCACCAAAGCGTACTGTTCCATATCGCTCAATTCGATGGGGTTGCAATTGCGCGAGAGCTCAGCGTGCGCGGATCCGCTCTCTCATATTTCATGCTCCAATTCAGCCGGATCACAGGTTTGCTGGACGTAAGTCACAGCGAAGCGCGCTGCGCGTACCACATCAACAAAAGCGAAATCGGCTTTCTGGTCGCCAAAAGATCGGGTTTTGGCACGATCGCCCAATACACCGGTCCGGTGGTCGACCAAGTTGCTTGGCGAGCTTGGCGAAGGACGCTCAGCCCGGCGGTTAGCGACATTCTCAAAAATGATGACGTGGCAAGAGTTGTTTCCGATAAGGAGGGCTGCGTCCTCGCCACCAAAAAACAAACGGCCCAGTTTTATTTGTTTGATAGCCGTGTGACCTCATCCCTATGCATAAGCGAATTCGAATGGCTCGCGCCCCGAGGTCAGGCTTCCGACGACGGCGTGTTTTTTGCTCCGCGAAATAATGATGCGGACCCACTCACCGTCATAGCAATCAATGGGAATGAGATCGGCAACAACCTGATCATCGATCTATGGTCTAAGGAAAAGCGGATACACGATGACGTTTCGAAAAGATTACATAAATTGGAGGCCATCGGGGTCAAGACTGGGGGGCTTGTCATCGATTTCAGCGACAGTGACCGACGATACTTCACCGCTGTCGATGGCCTTAACTTCGATCGCATCTATGACGCCCATGCCGTCTGCGAATACGGCATCAACGAGAAACTCCATTAGGGGATAGAAAGTTTGCGATCATTTCCGATTTCACAGAACAATTGCAGTTTCCAAAAATAGAAGATGTCAGGAAGTGGCTTGATCTGAATGAAATCGGATCAACGCAACCATTCACCGCCTTTTCCGCCGCATTCGAAAGAGCGGGCGCTGACAGCACGCCCATCAAGGTCGATCGGGCCAACCGAGAAGTCTGCGATCGAGCCGCTCACTGGCGGCTTCTGCCATTTTTAGAACGGTGGTGCCCCAACGCCGAAAAACGAACTGCAGCCGGCGCAGAAAAAAGAGCGGACACGAGTGCAAGGGTTGGGCTACTCGCCTCTGACTCGCAAACAAATCCGGTCGACGGTTCTGCCAGCGGCTGCCGTTCGGTCTGTCGTCAGCGGAACTGCCGATTTGATCGCGACCGCGTTTGAATCGCTGCTGTGGGGGGTCGCCGACCATGGCTACCGCCCCGGCAAGGTCGTCGGACCGATCATCACCGTCCTGATCGTCTTCTGGCTATGGTTCTGGCTCAGGCTGAAGATCGTGGGGTTCGATCCAAAGCCCGGCGAGAAGGCGCCCTGGGCGATCGGTTTTCTCTTTCTTTTTGATCGCCTCATCCCGAATTACCAAATACGCGATGAGCACTATTCGATCGTCCGCTATTATCGGCGCGCAACCCGCAAGGAAAGAGAAGCGGATCGAGACGCCAAGAAATTGCCCCGGCTCAGCTATCTCGGGCTGACGATTCCCGTTTGCCCGATGGACGAAGACGGCACACGGCGCGCCGAGAAATGGCTCGTTCTCCTGAAAGTGCTTGGAGTTGGGCTGACTCTCTTCCTCGCGGCGGCGATCAGCGCGATGATTGTGCACTGATCGAGCCGATCGCACCCGTCACTCAACCTTCAGGAAGTGATACCGCCATGCATCGAGCGCGACAAACAGGCCGTGCTCGCTGAGATCGTCGCCATCCCTGACATAGCAATCCCACGCCAGGGTCTCCACCAGGCGCCAGGTGCGTCCGCGCAGATCGTCCCACGGCAATCGCACCATCGCCTGCGAGGCGTGCTCGGCGAGGTTGACCACGATCAGCGTCCGCTCGGCGCCGAGCCGCCAGGTCCACGCGACGAGGTCATGGAAGCTCGCATTGTCGGGCCAGCCGTACCGATCGCACAGAGTCCATTCGCCGATGTGAAAGAGGTCGGCGTGAACCGTGCTCAACAGGCTGCGGTAGAACGCCGCGAGCGCGTCATCGGGCGGCTCGGCCGGGCGCCGCGCCAGGAACACCGGCAGCTTGACTTTGCAGCCCTCGATCTGCCCGTCATAGACGAGCTTCGCGCCGGGTACGGTCGCGATCACGACGGCGGCGGCGTGCTCTTTGGGTTCGGAAAAGGTGGCGGCGGCGCGCGGCTCGTCATGATTCTCGATGAAGCGGACGAGCCGGTCCTGATAATCGAGCCCCGCCGTCAAGTGCGCGCGCACGCTTTCGGCGTTTTCGTGCACAAGACGGTCATAGAGGCGCTTGTCGTAGCAATAGTCGAAGCCCTTTTGCATCAGCTCATATTCGAGGTCCCAGTAGGCTTCGGCGATGAACAGAACGCCGGGATACTTGGCCTTCACGGCCGGGATCAGGTCCTCCCAGTACTCGGTCGCGGGCCGGCGTCCCGCGCGCGCGCTCCATGTCCGCTCGAAAATGTCGCTGAGCAGCAGCATCGCCATGTCGCAACGCATGCCGTCGCATTGCGCCGCGATCGCGGTGACCGTCTCGATCGCCGCCGCGCGCAAGCCGGCGCTGAACGCATTGACCTGGATGACATCGCTCCACGGCGGGAAATACGGGTCGCGTCCATGCGCGAAAACCTGGCCCTGCACCTCGACGAAGTCGTGCGGGGCGCGCGCCAGATCCTCATAGGAGCCGCGAATGAAATAGTCGGGGTGCTGCACCGCCCAGGGATGATCCATCGCGACGTGGTTGGGGACGAAGTCGAGCACAAGTCGCAGCCCCCGTGCATTGAGCGCAGCGCGCGCCTTCGCCAGGCCTTTCGGGCCGCCGAGATGCTCGGCGACCACATAATCCCGCACGCAATAGGCGGACCCGACGTTGTCCGCCGGCCGATAATCCGGCAGCGTCCGGCGAAACTCGGCCTGCAAATCGGAATTCGCATTCGCGACGGCGACACCGGCTGGACTGCGCTCCCAGACACCCATCAGCCAGACCGCATCGACGGCAAGGTCCGCGAGCGCCTCCCACTCCTGCGCGGGCACTGTGCCCAAGGTCACGGTCTTGCCGAGACGCGCGCTGAGTTCATCGAGCCACACCCAGGTGTCGATCTCGTAAATCACGAACCGCTTGCGCCAGGTCATCATCCCCTCCTTCCGCCGTCTCTTTTTGCGTGAGTCCTTGCTCGCGAAAAACCGGGTCAACGATACTTGCCACGAACGCAACGGGGAACCCTCCTTGCCGGCACAGAACGCGCGCTGCTACATCCATCCCCGTCGCCTCTCGCGCAAGAGAGAAAGAACATACTCTTCTATCGAGGAGAGCATTTCGCGGCGGAGGGAGAACTGTTCGCCACAGAAGACGCCGTGAGCACCGGATAAGTCGGGCAAATCCGCCCCACGCGATCGGAAATCGCTCTAAACGGCAACGGCGGCCTTGATGTGCGGATGCGGATCGTAGCCCTCGACCGCGAAATCCTCGTAGCGGAACGCGAACAGGTCAGTCACCGCGGGATTGAGCCGCATCACCGGCAGCGGGCGCGGCGCACGGGACAGCTGAAGCTTCGCCTGCTTCAGATGATTGAGATAGAGGTGGGCGTCGCCGAATGTGTGAATGAACTCGCCGGCCGCGAGCCCGGTCACCTGCGCGACCATGAGGGTGAGCAGCGCGTAGGAGGCGATATTGAACGGCACGCCGAGAAAGACGTCGGCGGAGCGCTGATAGAGCTGACAAGAGAGCCGCCCCTCTGCAACGTAGAATTGGAACAGGCAGTGGCAGGGCGGCAGCGCCATGCGCTCGATATCAGCCGGATTCCAGGCCGTGACGATCAGGCGCCGCGAATCCGGATTGCGCCGGATCATAGCCACGACATTGGCGATCTGGTCGATCGCGCCGCCGTCGCGGGCGGGCCAGGAACGCCACTGCGCGCCGTAGACAGGACCCAGATCGCCCCGCGGGTCCGCCCATTCATCCCAGATCGTGACGCCGTGCTCGTTGAGGAACTTCACGTTCGTATCGCCCGCAAGAAACCACAGGAGCTCATAGACGATCGACTTTAGGTGCAGCTTCTTGGTGGTGACGAGCGGGAAGCCGTCCGCGAGGTCGAAACGCATCTGGTGACCGAAGACGGAGAGGGTCCCCGTCCCCGTGCGGTCGTGCTTCTCCACCCCTTCGGTGAGAATGCGTTCCATCAAGTCGTGATACTGGCGCATGAGCGTCGCTTAAGGCCGGCTGCCCGCAACGCGGGACGGCGAGTCGGAGCACAAAGAATAACGCCCGTTCCGCCGAGGCGGAACGGGCGTTTTTCGCGATCTACCGACGAAAGCGTCTCGGATGGGCGGAGCTAATTCTGCGCCTGCGCCGCCTTCAGCACCGGGGTCCAGCGCGCAACTTCCTTCTTGACGAGTTCGGCGCCCGCTTGCTGGCCACGGCGCGGTGCGTCCGGAATGTCGCTGCCAAGCTCGAGCAGCCGCTTGCGCGTCGTCTCGTCATTGAGCGCCTTGTCGAGCGCATCGGTGAGTTTGTCGACGATCGGCTGCGGCGTCCCCTTCGGAGCGAACAGCATGTTCCATGCCGACACTTCGTATTCAGGCAGGCCGCCTTCCTTGGTGGTCGGGACATTGGGAAGCACGGGATTGCGGTTGGGCGTGGCGATCGCGTAGGCCTTGATGGCGCCGCCCTCGATCTGCGAGACGAGGTTGACGATCTGGTCGCACATATAGTCGACCTGACTGCCGAGCATCGCGTTCAGCGCGGGACCGGTCCCGTTGAACGGCACGGCGGTGGGCTTGATGTTGAGGACCGAGTTGAGCAGCGTGCAGGTCGTATAGGACACCGAGCCGACGCCCGCATGCGCTTCGTTGATCTTGCTTTCATTCGCCTTCAGGTACTTGACGAATTCGCCCAAATCCTTGGCAGGGAAATCCTTGCGGGCGACGATCAGAATCGGAGTGCCGGCCGCAAGCCCGATCGGCACGAAGTCGGTTTCCGGATTGTAGGCGAGGTTCGGATAGAGCGCGGGCGCCGCGGCGTGAGTCCCCATGTGCCCCATCTCGATCGTGTAGCCGTCAGGAGCCGCGCGTTTTGCGCGCGCCGAGCCGGTGGTTCCGCCTGCGCCGACCACGTTTTCGACCACGATCTGCTGGCCCAGCGTCTTCGACATGTGGTCGGCCACGATGCGTGAAATCACGTCGGTCGGTCCGCCCGCGGCAAACGGCACGATCAGGGTGATCGGGCGGTTCGGGTAATCCTGAGCGGCGGCCGGAAGCGCGCCCCACATCAGTCCGGCGGCTGCGAGCATCGCGATAACAGTTCTTCGCACTGGCATGCGGATCCCCTTCTGGTTTCCTCTAACCTAGGCGCCACCGGATCGGGGGCGCTGCGTCACCCCGCTGATTGTTCGACAGCCATTCCCGTTCGGCGGATAGACTTCGTTCAATGACCGGCGGATCGCACGAGCTGTCGAGGCCGCGACAGTATCGTTGCTCATCGCAGGATGTCCCATTTCGAGCCTGTGACAGGCTGTCGCATATCGCGGGCCGCACTCGAAAAGAAGCGGCCCGCGCGTCTCGGCATTGTCGTAGCGATCCGCTCACTCCTCGACAAAGACCTGCTCGCGCCGTTGCCGGATCATCGGCAGAACGGCGACCACGAGCATTAGAATCGCAACCGCGAGCAGTCCTCCCGAGATCGGCCGGGTAAAGAAGGTCAACGCATCGCCGCGCGCGATAAGGATCGCCCGGCGGAGATTCTCCTCCATCAGCGGGCCGAGCACGAAGCCGAGCAGCATCGGGGCAGGCTCGAAATCATGTTTGACGAGAAAATAGCCAACCAAGCCGAAAGCCGCGGTCATGATGACGTCGGTCGGAGCGTTGTTGATCGAGTAAACGCCGATGCAGCAGAAGATCAGGATCGCCGGGAACAACATCCGGTAGGGAACGCGCAAGAGGCGCACCCAGAAACCGATCATCGGCAAATTGATGATGATCAGCATCAGATTGCCGATCCACATCGAGGCGATCATGCCCCAGAACAGCTGCGGCTGTTTGAGCATGACCTGCGGCCCCGGCACGATGCCGTGAATGGTCATGGCGCCGACCATCAGGGCCATCACCGCATTGGGCGGGATGCCGAGCGTGAGCAAGGGAATGAACGAGGTCTGCGCCGCCGCATTGTTTGCGCTTTCGGGCGCCGCCACGCCTTCGATCGCGCCGCGGCCGAAGCGCGACGGGTCCTTCGACATCTTTTTCTCGAAGGTATAGGCGGCGAATGCGGCGATGACGGCGCCTCCGCCCGGCAGAATGCCGAGGATCGAGCCCAACGCCGTGCCGCGTCCGATCGGTCCGGCAGAGGCCTTGAGATCGGGCCAAGTCGGCATCAACCCCGTGAGCTTCGCCTTGACGACGTCGCGCGCCGACGTCGTTTCGAGATTGCGCATGATCTCGCCGAAGCCGAACACGCCCATGGCGACCACGACGAAGCCGATGCCGTCGGCGAGTTCGGGGATATCAAAGCCCATGCGCGACTGGCCGGTTTCGATGTCGGAGCCGATCATCGACAGCAGCAGCCCGAACATGATCATCGTGATCGCCTTCAGGATAGAGCCCTTGGCGAGCACGACGGCGAAGACGAGGCCGAGGACCATCAGCGAAAAGTACTCTGCCGGTCCGAACATCAACGCGATCGAGGTGAGCGGAGCGCCGAGCGCCGCCACCAGCACGGTCGCGACGCAGCCCGCAAAGAATGAGCCGAGCGCGGCGATCGCGAGCGCCGGCCCTGCCCTTCCTTGGCGCGCCATCTGGTGGCCGTCGAGCGTCGTGACCACCGAGGATGCCTCGCCCGGTATGTTCACCAGGATCGACGTTGTGGAGCCGCCATACTGGGCCCCGTAATAGATGCCGGCCAACATGATCAGCGCGCCGACCGGCGGCAGACCGAAAGTGATCGGCAGCAGCATGGCGATGGTGGCGAGCGGCCCGACGCCGGGCAGCACGCCGATCAACGTGCCGACCAAGGCGCCGATCATGCAGAGGAAAATGTTCATCACCACTGGAATAGAGATATCGAAGCCAAACAGGCTCAGCTTCATCCAAGCAACTTGGAAGACGACGCCGAAGCCGAGGGCGAGATTTTGCAGAAGTTCGGTCATGGCGATGATTCACCCGCTGTCGCAGATCGGCCTAGAGGAACTGAAACATGGTTTTGAAGGTCAGATTGATCGGCCACAGCTGGAGCGGCAGATTGAGCGCGATCGGGAACAAGAGGACGCAGAACAGCGTCAAGAACGCGGCCCAGATCAGCGTTTCGAACCAGCGCACCTCGTCGGTCGCGAAGGCGGCGATCACAATGCTGCAATAGCTCGCGAAGACGAGCCCGAACTGCCGGATGGTCAGCGCAAAAAACAAAATCCCGGCGACGATGAACAACGGTCCGCGTATGTATTGATTGTTCTCGCGCAGCATCCCGATTACTGCGATCAAGACGCCCAACGCCGCCGCGACCGCGGCGACCACCTTCATCGCCGTGCCCTGGCCGAAGCCCAAGAAAAACACCGCGGCGACCAGGAGCACGGGGGCGCGAATATCGTAGCGTTCGAGGCCGGGCCCTTCCACGAAAAGCCCGACAAGCATCACAACGACGCCCAACGCGCCGAGAACGAAGGCAAACAAGCGCGGCGCGGTGCCCGGACCGAAGGCGAAGCCGCGCATGCCGGGCAGGTCGCTCGAGGCCCAGATGGCGAACAGCGCGACCGCGAGCAAGGCGAGGCCGCCGTAATAATCGCGCGGATTGTGAATAACCAACCGAAGGACGAGGACGACGCCGGCCAGGGCGAGGAGTCCGATGCCGCAAATCAGCAAGGCCTCGCCGGAATGCGATCCTGACGCCGTTCTCCAGTATTCTGCCAGCGAAGCAAGGCCGACCACCCCCGGAACCAAAACCGCCGCGATGCGATGAGACTGTTCGACAGCAGCCGATTGCGAGGATTGAACCCCCTCCGACATGCATTCCTCCTTGTCCACCCGTGGCCTTGAAAGCAGCCTTGCAATTCTCCTAGCACAAGGTCGCCATCGTCAGGAAGCAAACCCATGACGAATAAGTGACATGCGACACCGAGGACCGACGGCGGCGGTCCGTACTCACAAAAGTCCCGCGAATCCAATGATCGCAGCCGCGCCGAGTGCGAACAGCGGATTGATCCGCGTCCAGCGGGTCAATCCCAAGACAGCGACGGTGACGACGACCGCGACCCAGCTCCGATCGGCGGCGCGGGCGATAATCCACGCGGTTGCAGCGACCAGGCCGATCGTGACCGGCACGAGCCCCGCCTCGACTGCTCGGCGCCAACGTGAGCTGCGGTAGCGGTCGAACACCTTGGCCACTCCGCACGCGAGCACGGCAGTTGGGCCGCACATCGCCGTCATGGCCAGGATGGCGCCAAGCGGGCCACCGACATATTGGCCGATCAACGCCACGATCATCACATTCGGGCCAGGCGCCGCCTGCGAGATCGCGAAGAGCTCGCCGAATTGCACATCGGTGACCCAGTGGCGGAGGTCGACAACCTCACGGTGCATCTCCGGGACGACCGCATTGGCGCCGCCGATCGCGAGCAGCGAGATCAATGCAAACTGCAGCACGAGCGCAAGGAGCAGGTCCCAGTCGGCCTTCATCGCCGCACCCACCACGCCAGCGCAATGCTGACCGGCGCCAACACCGCAAGCACGGGAACGAGCGGCAGCCGAAGAAGGCCGATGGCGACGAAGGCCGCGATGGCGACCAGCGGTTCCGGACCGATGCGGCGGCGAACCAATGGCTCCGCCATGCGGATAGCAGTCGCGATCATTAAGCCTGCGACTCCCGCCGCGAGCCCAGCCAGGGCTCCGCTGATCCCGAGGGCGCCGCCGTAACGGGCATACAGGATGCCGGCTATGATCATCAGCGCGACAGGCGGGGCGCTGAGCGCGAAGACGGCGCTCACAGAGCCGACCACGCCGTGCAGCCTGAGGCCGAAAACCGCCGCCATGTTCACGACATTCGGGCCGGGCAGAAACTGACACATTGCAAATAGCTTGTTGAACTCCTCCGCGGTCATCCATCGCCTCTCTTCGACGAGCATGCGCCGCCACCACGGCAGGATGCCGCCGAATCCGGCGAGCGAAACCTTGGCGAACGCAAGCGTCAATTCGAGGAGCGACGGGCGCACGGGCGCCGCGACTGCCGGGCCGTCGGTTTGTGGCGGGTCTTGTTCGGGGTCCCCTCGGGGCTCTTGCGCGGACATGCGGGCAGGCTTTATCGCGGCTCGACGAGGGGCGCCAGCCGGTTAACGCCCCCAAATCCCTTGACCAACGCTTCGCATCGGTGAGCCAAACCTTGTCCTCGTTACACGCACGCGCCTTCACTCTGGCGAAATCGTCCGCCTCTGCTTACCTCAAGGTGCTAAGGCGCCGTCTGATCGAGACCCGCCCTCCTTAACTCTGAAATGGCCGCCGGTGTTGCGGCGAATCGTTTGCGAACAATCTGGGATTCATCGATAACGGACGACGTTTCATTGGCCCCTCCGCGCGGCAAATCCACTCCGGGCCTCCCCTCCAAAGACGACCTGCTCGCCTTCATCGCGACGCAGCAGGGCGAAGTTGGCACCCGCGAGCTTGCGCGCGCCTTCGGCCTGAAGAATGCGGATCGCGCAAGCCTCAAGGCGATGCTCAGGGAGCTTGCCGACGAAGGCCGAATTGAGCGTCGCCGCAGGAAGCTGCACCCGGCCGGCGCCCTCCCCCCAGTCGTACTTGCCGACATCGTCGGTCGCGACGCCGACGGCGAATTGATCGCCACCCCGACCGAGTGGGACGAGGAGGCTTATGGTCCGCCGCCGCGAATCCGTCTTCACGTGCCGCGCCGCGCGCGTCCCGGGGAGGTCCCGGGCGTAGGCGATCGCGCGCTCGTGCGAACCGAGGAAACTGCCGAGACGGATGGCGGCATCCGCCATCGCGGGCGCCCGATCAAAGTGATCGACCGGGCGAAGCACCGGGCGCTCGGCGTTTTTCGCAGCGTGCCCGGCGGCGGGGGGCGGCTGGTTCCCGTCGAGAAGCGGAGCCTCGGGCGCGAGCTTGCCATTCGTCCAGATGACACGCTCGACGCTCAGGAGGGCGACCTCGTCGCGGTCGAGGTGAGCCGACACGGACGGCTCGGCCAAGCTGTCGCGAAGGTCAAGCAGAGGCTGGGCTCGCTCGTAAGCGAGCGCACGGTCAGCCTGATCGCCATCCATGCGCATGGGATTCCGCACGCGTTCTCGCGCGAGACGCTGCAAGAGGCTGAAACGGCCAGGCCCGCAACCCTCGATGGGCGCGAGGACTGGCGCGAAGTGCCCTTCGTCACCATCGATCCGATCGACGCCAAGGACCACGACGACGCGGTGTTCGCGCGGCCGGACACCGATCCGAACAACCCGGGCGGATTCGTGGTCAATGTCGCGATCGCCGATGTCGCCTGTTACGTTCGCCCCGGCTCGGCGCTCGACCGCGAAGCGCTTGCGCGCGGCAACTCGGTCTACTTTCCCGACCGGGTGGTGCCGATGCTTCCCGAGCGCATCTCCAACGATTTGTGCTCGCTCAGGCCGAACGAGGACCGGCCGGCGCTGGTCGCGCGCGTGGTGATCGACGCGCAGGGCCGCAAGCGCGGTCATGCCTTTCATCGCGTGATGATGCGGTCGATCGCCCGCCTGCACTACGCCCAGGCCCAGGCGGCGATCGAGGATGCGCCCGACCCGACCACCGAGCCGCTGCTTCCGCTCGTGATCGAGCCGCTCTACGCCGCCTACGCCGCCTTGAAGCGCGCCCGCGACGACCGCAGCCCGCTCGATCTTGACCTGCCGGAACGAAAGATCCTGCTCAAACCCGACTTCACGGTCGATCGGGTGATTATGCCTCAGCGGCTCGACTCCCATCGCCTAATCGAGGAGTTCATGATTCTCGCCAATGTCGCGGCGGCCGAAGCGATCGAACGCGCACGCATGCCGCTCGTCTACCGCGTGCATGACGAGCCGACGCTCGACAAGCTCAATGCCCTGCGCGAGTTTCTCGCCACGTTGGACATTTCCCTGCCCAAGGCGGGCGCGCTGCGACCCGACCAGTTCAACCGCATCCTCGCACGCGTGAAAGGGCGCGACGTCGAGAGCCTTGTCAACGAGGTGGTGCTGCGCAGCCAGGCGCAGGCCGAGTATGCCGCCGAGAATTACGGGCATTTCGGCCTCAATCTACGCCGCTACGCGCATTTCACCTCGCCGATCCGCCGCTACGCCGATCTGCTTGTGCACCGCGCCCTGATCCGCGCCCTCAAGCTCGGGCGCGACGGGCTGCCCGAGCAGGAGGACGTGCGGTCGCTCGGCGAGGTCGCAGCACGGATCTCCGCCTGCGAACGCCGCGCCATGGCGGCCGAGCGCGAGACCGCCGATCGCCTGATCGCCCACCATCTCTCTGACCGCGTGGGCGCCGTCTTTGACGGGCACATCAGCGGCGCGGCGCGTGCGGGATTGTTCGTGAAGCTGGACGAGACGGGCGCCGACGGCTTCGTTCCCGCCGCGGCGCTCGGCCAGGATTATTTCCGTTACCGCGAGGCGCAACACGCGCTCGTCGGCGAGACGAGCGGCGTGGCCTATCGCCTCGGCGACAAAGTCACCGTCCGCTTGACCGAGGCTGCGCCGGTTGCGGGAGCCTTGCGCTTCGAAGTCCTGTCGGAGGGGCGCAGCGAGGGAAGTCAGCGCTCACCGCGTCGCGGCCGACTGCACGAACGCATGTCCAAGCGCGGCCGCAATCGCTGACCTGCCGTGTGAGTATTAATCTGCTCATCGTGCCGCTCTACCATTCAAGCCATCCGAAATTTCCTGTATGGGACCATCATGTCGAATGATCCCCCTGACAATCGATCGCCCGCCGCCAATGCCGATCCGGTCGAAACAGGAGAAGGCGCCGCATCCAATGGCGCTGTCGACGCTGATGCGGACGAAATCGCGCGCCGGCTCACCGACGAACTCAATCGTGTCGACCGCGACCGGTCGCATCCAAACCTGCGCCCGCGCGACGCCGCAACGCTGATCGTGATCGATCGCTCGGGCGACGCGCCGAAAGTGCTCCTCGGGCTCCGACACGCGCGCCACAAATTCCTCCCCGGCAAGTTCGTTTTTCCCGGCGGACGGGTCGAGCCGACCGATCGCATCGCCAATGCGGCGAGCGAGCTCGATCCTCAGGTGGCGGCGCGCCTGATGGTGCAGACGCAGCGCCCGAGCATCGCCAAGGCGCGCGCCTTCGCGATCGCCGCGATCCGCGAAACCTTCGAGGAGACCGGGCTGATCTTCGGCCAGCCGATCGGCGAACTTCCGGGCGCGACTGGCGGCCAGCTGCCGCCCTCAGCGGCGTCCCGCCTGCTTCCCGATCTCGCGGCGATGCACTTCATCGCGCGGGCGGTTACCCCGCCGCGCCGGCCGCGCCGTTTCGACACGCGTTTCTTTGCGCTTGATGCGAATGCGGTCACCGGCCAGGTCGAGGGCGTGGTGGGGCCGGATGCCGAGCTGATCGAGCTGGTCTGGCTCCCGTTGACTGAGGCCGAACGGCTCGACATGCCGCCGATCACCAAGGCCGTGCTCGGCGAGCTCGAGCTCCGCATCGCAGCGGGCTTCACCCACGACCTTCCGGCGCCGTTTTATCGCTGGATCGGGCGCGGCTTTACACGCTCGCTGTTGTAATCACGACAGTGGAGAAAGCCTGCAAACCGGCCATTTCTTGACTTTTTTCCGCTGGCCACTAGGTTGCGCCGAATCCGAGAAGCACTTGATCTGAAGGACAATGCGCCATGGCGAAGACAACCACCATAAAGGTCAAGCTCGTCTCGAGCGCTGACACGGGCTATTTCTATGTGACGAAAAAGAACACGCGCACGCAGACCGAGAAGCTGGTCAAGAAAAAATACGATCCCGTCGCGAAGAAGCACGTCGAGTTCCGCGAAGGCAAGATCAAGTAAGGTTTCCGCGCGCGCCTGCACATCGCTCGCGGCGTTGCCGCCGGGCTGAGCCAAGCCCAACATCACGAAACCTCGGATCCGCAGTCGACGGACGCGCTCGGTAACCGGGCGGAACCGCGCGTCGTTCTGCTCCGGCAGGGCGGATGGCCGGCCGGGAGCGGTGGTACGAGGAGGCCACTCTCACCGCTCCCGCGCCGGCCGAACCCCACGGACCCAGGAGATGCGGCGGACCTGAGCACTCCGCAGGGTTAACCCGACTAGACCTTACCGGCGAAAATTAGATTGGTCTTTTCCGCAATGAAGCTCAAACGAGAAAAAATCTACCGCAAGCGCCCAAGAAATCAACAGGTTTGGACCAGGTGCAAAGGTTCTAACGCAACAACCTGAGGTGCGTGTTACCGCGTCTGCCATCACGCCGTGGAGGCCCATGGCCTAGCCCGCATTTCTCACACTAAGTAGGCGCATCGGGGCTCCGAATCAGCGAAAGTCGTTGTGCCACAGCGACTTTGAGCTGATTCGAAAGAAGCCCCGATGCCGACAGAGTGTATCGCAGAACAATTCGATTTTGGAACGGTTGAAGGCCGCGCTGTGGAAGCCGCGTTTGATGCCGGGTTGGTGACGTCGGATGCGGGGGCTTTGCTTTTGCGCGCGACGGATCGGGCGATCGGACTGATGGATCGGTTTGCGGCGTGCTTTCACGACGAGCGGCGACGGGAACTGATCGAGCACGAGGTCGTGACGTTGGTCGGCCAGCGGGTGTTCGCCATCGCACTTGGCTATGAGGATCTCAACGACCACGATCAGTTGCGCCACGACCCAATGATGGCCGTGTTAGCGGGCAAGCTGGAAGCACGCCGCGCGGACTGCGCGCCGGTGGCCGGCAAGTCGACGCTCAATCGGCTGGAGCTGAGCGAGCTTACGCCGACGCGCTACCACAAGATCAGCCACAATCCGATCGCGATCAGGACGCTGCTGGTCGACCTGTTCCTGGAGGCGCATGCGCGGCCTCCCAGGCAGATCATTCTCGACCTCGATGCGACGGATGATCCGCTGCACGGCGAGCAGGAGGGGCGGTTCTTCCACGGCTATTACGATTGCTACTGCTACCTGCCGCTCTACGTGTTCTGCGGCCGCCATCTGCTCGTCGCCAAGCTGCGGCGTGCCGACCTGGACGCGGCGGCCGGCGCGGTCGAGGAGATAGCACGCATCGTCGCGCAGGTTCGGCGTCGGTGGCCGCGGGTACGCATCCTGTTGCGCGCCGACAGCGGCTTTGCACGGGATGACCTGATGGCTTGGTGCGAGGCCAATGGCGTCGACTTCCTGTTCGGACTGGCGCGCAACGAGCGGCTCGTCTGCGAGATTGCCACCGAGCTTGATCTCGTCGCCGCCAAGAGCCGTCGCACCGGCCGGTCGGAGCGCCGCTTCAAGAGCTTCATGTGGACGACGCGCGAGAGCTGGAGCTGCCTGCGCCGGGTCGTGGCCAAAGCCGAGTGGACGCAAGGAGAAGCCAATCCGCGCTTTGTCGTCACCTCGCTCCGGCGCGACGAGTGCAAGGCCAAGTATCTCTATGAGAAGCTCTACTGCGCCCGCGGTGAGATGGTCGGGTAGGATCGAGGCGCGGACCGGGCTTCGACTGATGCCGACGTCTCCTCGATCCCCCCTTATCATTCCGTACGGCGGGTTTTCCCCAGTACGGCTGGAAGGCTGGCTTGTCAGACGGCGCCTTCCCGAGCCCCGAGCAGCTTAAGCCTGCTCCCGGCGTTCGCTGATCGACGTTCGGTTTGCATCCGCCCTTCGTGCGCCTCTCGTGGCCTCAGTGATGGCACCGCTCTGGGTCGGGCCTGTGGGCTCGATTGCGCACCGCCATTAGGTGGGGTCTCCACCACCCCAGGGGCCCTCGCTCGGGTCCGGGTTATTCTGTCCCGGTCCGTCATCACTTAATCGGCCCCATCCGTCCCACTCGCGGGCACATCGCGATTTCACCGCACGGCGGCTTATACGCGATGCCTTCGCTGCTGCGGGAGCGCCTAGGCGACCCGCGAGCGGTTCCGGGCTTTCGCTGCACATTCCGTTCTGACATGCCGCCCTCTACGACCCCGGGGAGCTCGAACATCGATAAGTTCCAGAGCAGCGATGTCGACATTGGCCTTCGCCGAGTTCTCAGCGGCTCGGCGCTCCCGAGACCCCGCAATCCGTTTCACGCGGGCCTTGAATTTCGAGGCTTCAGTGGTTCGCACTTTGCTACAGCCTGTCAGATTGCTCGCTCCCCTGCACGGATCTGACCGGGCTTTGCCAAGCCAGCGGAAGCTTTTACATCCAGGCTTCCGACGGGTTGGTCACCCTTCCCGCCGCTGGATATGACTACAACAGTGACTGGACTCCTGTTGGCGGGACTTGCACCTGCAGGAATGGCAGCTAGCCTCGCTGCACGAGAACCGGATCAAGGAATGCCAGCTCGACCTCTATGCGGATCGCACCTCGGCCGCCACCATGCGCGCCAATCAGCTGCGCCTATGGTTTTACTCGATGGCTTACGTCCTGATGTGCGCCCTGCGCCGCATCGGCCTCCACGATACCGACTTCGCGCAGGCAACTTGCGGCACCATCAGGCTCAAGCTCCTCAAGATCGGTGCGCTGGTTCGCATCAGCGTCCGCCGCATCAAGATCGCCATGGCGTCGGCCTGTCCGGCCGCCCAAGATTGGGGACGTGCCGCGATCCGTCTCGCCATCGCAGCCATCGCCCGTGCCTCGCCCGCATGACACGCCCCGCCGCGGCGCGACCCTCGCGGCACCAACCAATTGGCCCCACGGAGAACCCGAAAAAAACAAACCACAACGCGTCCTTGGACGCCACGGACCTGCATGGCTCCAGCACACCAGCCATCAAACGCGATCAAACGCGGCTTATCCCTTGCGCTATCCATTAGTAGCGTGAGAAATCCGCGCTAGTCCCAACAGGTGAGATGCACGCGGGCCAACGGTCCCGTTTCAGGTAACGCGGGCCCGGCATGCGACATCGCCTTTTATGTCGTTTATGACTGGCCCAAGAACTGGCGGATGGTGTCGATGAACTTGCCGACCGAGATCGGCTTCGAGATATAGGCTTCGCAGCCGCCCTCGCGAATTCGTTCCTCATCGCCCTTCATGGCGAACGCGGTCACCGCGACGACGGGGATCGACTTCAACTCGGCGTCGTCCTTCAGCCATTTGGTGACTTCGAGACCCGACACTTCGGGCAGTTGGATATCCATCAAGATCAGATCAGGGCGATGCTGGCGGGCGAGACCGAGCGCCTCGATGCCATTGCGCGTGCCCACGGTCCGATATCCATGCGCCTCCAACAAGTCGTGGAAAAGCTTCATGTTGAGCTCGTTGTCTTCCACGATCAGCACGGTCTTCGACATCTTCATCCCCGCGGCCATGGCCCCCGCCATGCTGCACAGCCGTCGCAGGTTAGAGGGTAATCCTGACAGAAACGCAAACGCTTACCGTTCACAAACCGTTGCGCCGGGTTCGCACTGCCACGCTGCGCCTCGCCCATGCATCACCGTCGCGACCCGACGACAGCCACAACGCCCGCAACGCAGCCCGCACGCCGAAACCAAACCTCCATGACACCCGGGGGCTTGGCCGTTCAGGTTCGGCGGCCTCACGGGCAAGAGCGGCTCGGATTCATCTGCAGCTGAGACATTTCGCCGGAGACGGCGAAGTCGCCGTAGTCGAGGACCAGCGCGCGCGAAACGCCGTTCTCGTAAATCTGGAAGCTGATTGCGTAGACCGGCGTCTGCTCGCCGCCCTTCGTGGTGCGATCGAAATAGCTGATGGTCACGGGCCAACGCTTGAGCCCGACGAGCGCAGCCTGCCCGACCGTGGCGTCTGTCAGCGGGGAGCTTTCCGTCCCGACTTCGCGTCCGATCACAGTCAGCGTGTTGTAGATCCGTTCGCCGTTTTCCGACCCGTCATAAACGGGGAACTCGAGCATGGCGTTGCCCGCGCGCGCCGCCTCGATGATGAGCCGCATATGCTCGGTCGGAAACACGATGGTCGGCTCGAGATCGAACGTTGTTCGCTTCGGCCTGGTCAGCCCGACCACGACTTTGTCGTTGCGCCGCTCCGCACGGCCGTCGACGGAAGTGGCCATCGAGTCGTTGACATAGTTCTGCGAGTTGAACCGAAAATCCTTGGCTTGACCCTCTTCCCAGGTCGATGCACGCAGGTCGCTGATCGCGACCTTGCCTTCGCCCGTGTCGAGTTCGGACACTTGGCGGAACTGCAGCACATAGCCGTCGCAGGCATTCCCGGAAAAATCGTAAAGGATGCGCCCGCGCACCGAATCCAGCCCGCGCTTGCCTTGTGAGCGAAGAAGCTTGAGATCGTAGACCGCACGGTGAGAGGCAAGCGTAATCGCGGCGCCCGCGGTAGCCGGCGGCGCAGCCCACAATGCCGCCGCAGCAACGCTTGCCGCTCCAACCATTCCGGCCAACGAGGCTGCTCTACCGTGCATCAGTGCTCCTGCCCGCGCGAATCGTCGCCCCGCGGCCCGAGCGAAGATAGGCGGAGGCCCCGGCTCCCGCAACCGGCGACGGCTGCGCGGCCCATTGCGCGCGAGCGTCCGATCCGCCAAGACTCATCGCGGCGCATCGACACCGAGGAGAGCGACATGGCCGGAATAGTGGAAAAGAAGCTCGCCGAAATCGACATCACGTTGCCGACGCCGGCGGCCCCGATCGCGACTTATGTCGGTTACGTGCGCACCGGGTCGCTTCTGTTCGTCTCGGGGCAGCTATGCCTGGCCGACGGCCGGCTGGTCGCTACCGGGCAGCTCGGCGTCTCGGTTTCCATCGAGGATGGCCAGGCCGCCGCGCGGGCCTGCGCGATCAACCTGATTGCGCAGGTCAAGGCCGCGCTCGGCGATCTCGACCGGGTCGTGCGCGTGGTGCGGCTCAATGGCTTCATCAATTCGGCGCCGAGCTTCATCGACGGGCCGAAGGTCATGAACGGCGCGTCCGATCTCATCGTGGAGGTGTTCGGCGACAAGGGGCGGCACACCCGCACGACGGTGGGGGTCGCCGTGCTGCCGAACGACGCAGCGGTCGAGGTGGACGGCATCTTCGAGGTGACGTGACTACGATTGTTCTGCGCATCAATGGCGTGCCGCTTCTGCAGGCGGAACGCATCCAACAGCGGTCGGCATGACGGCTCCGGATTGGCTTACCGCCCGGCCGATCGCCCATCGCGGCCTGCACGATGCGGACAAGGGCGTGATCGAGAACACGGCGTCGGCCGCCGCGGCCGCGGTCCAATCCGGCTACGCCATCGAGGTCGACTTGCAGCCGAGCGCCGACGGCGAGGCGATGGTCCACCATGATCCCACACTGGACCGCCTGACCGAGGAAAGCGGCCGGGTGCGGGATTTCACCGCGGCCGCGCTCAAGCGCATCGCCTTCAAGGGCACAGTCGACCGCATGATGACGCTCGGCGACCTCGTCGATCTTGTCGGCGGGCGCGCGCCGATACTCCTCGAGCTGAAGAGCCGTTTCGACGGCGACGCCACGATCGCCCTTCGCGCCGCCGCGGTGCTGGCCGGTTATTCCGGGCCCGTCGCCGCCATGTCGTTCGACCCCCGGCTAGTCGCCGCGCTCAGGCAATACGCCCCAGCTCTTACGCGGGGGCTTGTTGCCCAAAATCGTGGCGAAGCGGCGAACCGCGCGACCGGCCGATCGGCCGCGTCGCTCGGCCGCATCGCGCTGGCCGTCCAAGCCGCCCGAGCGCGCCCTCATTTTGTCGCCTACCGGCTGCAGGACCTTGCCACCCTGCCCCCAGTCATCGCCCGCCTTATATTTGGGCTACCGCTTCTCGCCTGGACGGTGCGGTCTGAGCGGGAACGGATCGGAGCGCTCCGCCGCGCCGACCAGGTGATCTTCGAGGGCTTCAAGCCGCCGACGCCGGAGCGGCGTAACGAACGTGTCGGTTGAATGAATTCGAACGATCTGCGCATCCGCGTCATCCCCGCGATCACTGAGATCGCGGCTCACGCCTGGGATGCCTGCGCCAACCCCGCCGGAGCGAACGAGGCGTCATCGCAAACTCCGCCAGTCGATCCTTTCATCAGCCACGCCTTCCTGTCGGCGCTCGAACTGTCGCGTTCGGCCACGACGAAGACCGGCTGGCAGCCCCAACACCTCGTGCTCGAAGGCGCCGACGGCATGATCGCGGGCGTCGTTCCCTGTTATCTGAAGTCCCATTCGCTCGGCGAGTACGTGTTCGATCATGGCTGGGCCGAAGCCTATGAGCGCGCCGGCGGGCGCTATTATCCAAAACTTCAGGTCGCCGTCCCGTTCACCCCGGTGACCGGACGGCGGCTTCTGGTGCGGCCCGGACCGAACGCGAGTCTGGCGGAGGCGGCGCTGACGGACGGGCTCGTCGAACTCGCCCGCCTTCGCCACGCTTCGTCCGTCCACATGACCTTTCTCACCGAGGCGGAATGGCGGATCGCCGCCGAGCATGGATTCCTGCAGCGGACCGACCAGCAGTTCCATTGGGAGAACAGCGGCTACGCAACCTTCGACGATTTCCTCGCGGCGCTGTCGGCGCGCAAGCGCAAGACGATCCGGCGCGAGCGGCGGGAGGCGATCGAGCCCGGCATCGACATCGCATGGCTAACCGGGACGGACCTGACCGAAAGCGTATGGGACGCCTTCTTCGCTTTCTACATGGAGACCGGCTCACGCAAATGGGGCCGGCCCTATCTCACGCGCGAATTCTTCTCGCGCATTGGACAAAGCATGGCGGACAGCATCGTGCTGGTCACGGCCAAGCGGGGCGGCCGCATCATCGCCGGCGCTCTCAACTTCAAGGGCTCCGACACGCTGTTCGGCCGCCATTGGGGCGCGATCGAGCATCATGCCTGCCTGCATTTCGAGCTCTGCTATTACCAGGCGATCGAATACGCGATCGCGCACAAGCTTCCGCGCGTGGAAGCCGGCGCGCAGGGCGAGCACAAGCTCGCCCGCGGTTATCTCCCGACCACCACCTACTCGGCGCATTACATCGCCGACCGCGGACTGCGCCGGGCGGTCGCCGACTATCTCCGGCACGAGCGTGCCTATGTCGAGGCGGCGGCGCGCGAGCTCGCCGAGGCAAGTCCGTTCAGGAAAGACCTCGCCGTCGAGGTTGAGTAGCGGCGATCCACGCCTTGACGGCCTGCGGTCCGTCCTGCGACAGATGCTTCCAACGATGATGCCGGGAGGCCGCCATGGCGAGCTACGACCCCAACAATGTCTTCGCAAAGATCCTGCGCGGCGAGCTTCCCTGCCACAAGGTTTACGAGGACGATAAGGCGTTCGCCTTCCTCGACATCATGCCGCGCGCGCTCGGCCACACGCTGGTGATCCCGAAAAAGCCGGCTCGCAACATCTTCGACATCTCGCCCGACGATCTCGCGCATCTTCACAAGGTCGTGCAGAAGATCGCGATGGCGGCGACCAAGACCTTCAATGCCGACGGGGTCACCATCCACCAGTTCAACGAACAGGCGGGCGGACAGGTCGTCTTTCATCTGCATGTGCACATCCTGCCGCGCCACAAGGGCGAGCCCCTCAAGCCGGCGGCGACCTTCACCGAGGAGCCGGCGGTGCTCGCCGATCAGGCGGAAAAGCTTGCCGCCGCGATCGCAGCAGGGTGAGTTTCGGCGAGGCGTGGCTGTTTGGGGGGGACATCTGCCTCTCCAAACAAGAAGAGGCAGATGATCCGAGCGCCAGGGCAGCGCGTCAGCCGCCCGCGCGCAGCGCGTCGGTGATGGTTTTCGTGTTGTAGCGCATCATGTCGACATAGGTCGCCGCCGGCCCGCCCGGCGGAGAGAGTGCGTCGGAAAAGAGCTCCCCGCCGATCTTTGCGCCGGTCTCCTTGGCGATGCGATCCATCAGGCGTGCGCTTGAAATATTCTCGACGAAGATTGCCGTGATTTTCTCCTTCTTGATCTGCTGGATCAGCTTGGCGATGTCGCGCGCGCTCGGCTCGGCGTCCTCGCTGATCCCCTGCGCCGCCAAGAACTCCACATCGTAGACGTCGCCGTAATATTCGAATGCGTCGTGCGTCGTGATCACCCGCCGTTTCTCTTTTGGTATGTCGGCCCAGGCCGCCCGAATGTCGCGATCGAGTGCGTCGAGCTGGCCGCGATAGTTTTCGGCGTTCTGTTGATAGGCGGCCTTGTTGGCGGGATCGACGCCGATCAGCGCGTCGCGGATATTCGCGACATAGATTTTCACATTGGCGACGTCCTGCCAGGCGTGCGGATCGTAGCGGCCATGGCCGCTCTCGCCACCGTGCTCGTGCTCATGCCCGGCGAGCGCCTTCACTCCCTTGGAGGCGACGAGCCGCGCCCCGCGATAGCCGGCGGCCTTCACCAGCCGGTCGGCCCAGCCCTCGAGGCCGAGCCCATTGATGACGACGAGCTTCGCCCCCGCAAGCTTGCGCGAGTCCGCGGGGGACGGCTGGAAACTATGCATGTCAACGTTTGGACCGACCAGAAGGTCGACATCGACGTGGTCGCCCCCGACCTGGCGGACGAGGTCCCCGACGATCGAAAAGCTCGCGACCACCTTCACTTTCTCTTCGGCATGCGCCGCCGAAAGCAGCGCCGCGCATGTCAGGACAGCGGCGAACGCCGCCGTGATAGCGAGCTTCAGTTTCGCTCTCATCGACCTTCTCCCGTTCGGTTGCGGCGCTTCGCTTCAGAAATGCGACACAAGCCGCAGCTTCGCTTGATATCGCGTGAAATTGTCGAGATCGAGCGAGCGCGGCTCGCCCGGCGCCCGGCCCCACACCTGCGCCTCGAACGCGGCCGTCAGCAGATAGCTGTGCCCGATGGTCGCAAAGATGGTTGGACCGACAAACAGCGCCTCGCCCGCCAAGGCGTTCAGAGCAGCGCCCTCGTATTTGCGCAGATAGCGCGCGTCGCCCCCGATGAAGAACCAGGGTGACAGACGCAGCATGCCGGCGGCGGCGACCCCTACGGTCGATTCGCGTTCGTATTCCCCTGTTTCGATCAGTTTGATCCATTCCGGTTCATAGAAGGCATTGAATGCGACAAAGATGGTGTCGCGCACGATGTCCTTGTCGGCAGCCAGCAGAATCCCCACCGCATGTTTGCTCACTTTCGCCCCGGTGACCTCTTCGACGCGCGCCCAGTGCGGCTCCACCACCAGGGTCAGGCCGAACGGGGCATATTCGCGGTCGAGGAAGCGCTGGCGGAACTCAAGACCGAGTCCATCGAAGGCGCCTCTGTTTCGGCGGAGCAGCTGCGGCGGCGCTTCAGGCGCTTCCGCCTCTGCCTCCACCGCCTCGCCCCTTACGCCCGCAGACGGCGGGCCCGCCTCCAATGCGGCCACTTGCGGCACTTCAATGCCGTTCACGCCGGAAATGCGGTGATAGGCGAAGGCCGCATGGAGCCCGACACGGAAGTTTTGCCAGGGTGTGAAAGCCAGTTCGACCTGATTCCACAGAGCGGCATAGGTGCCGGTCGCCTTGACGAATCCGCTGGTCGAGTCGAACACCAGATGCCGGTCGCCGGGATCGCCGATATCGGTACCGGTGACGAAACCGAACAGAAATTCCGTGAGCGCTTCGCGGTGGTTATGGTCATGACCCTGCGAGTCGCCGTGATCATGCGCATCGCCGTTTCCATGCGCGTGCGCCGGCTCGCCCGTCCTATGCGCATGCGCCTTCCCGCCCTCGCCATGATCGTGACGATGCGGGTGCGCGTGCGCGTCTTTGCCTGACGTGTGGCTATGCCCGCCATGACTCGCGTCATGGCTATGCCGATGTTGCTTTCCCGCCCGGGACGGATGACGCGGCTGTCGAACCTCGACCGTTTCCTGGCCGAAAGGCTCCTCCTTCGCCGATACCAAGTCGGCGCAACAAAACGAGCCGGCCCCAACAAGGCCCAGCATCACGGCGAACGCGCTCCAATTCGTCATCTCCCCACCCTCCCGCTTCAGATGTTATAACATAACACTTTGTGGCCGAGTCAATCCGTAAAGGTGCGAAGCGAGAAGCGATCGCGGTTTGTTCGGCCAGCCCTGCTGTCCGCCGCCTCGCCGGCGTTTGACTGATTTGCGTTCGAATGTCGAGCGGTGACGCCCAGCGGGAAGCGGGGCATCGAGTGCTCACGGAAGGCATGGCTCGCCGATCGCCCGCCTTGGCGCGCGATGACGCCGAGAAACCGGTCGTCCTGGATAATTCACGACCATTGACCCTGCTCAAAGGAGCGCGAGACCAGCCGCCGTGCAGACCAGCGGCGCCTCGCGGGCGCGCTCGTCGCGATCATGAAATCAGCGGCTCGGGGACGCCAGGCGGACGAGGCGACCGACCGCAGCCGATCCGATTAGTCCGTTAAATGAGACCGGAAGTTTTGGCTGGCGTCCCGCAAGCGGACTTAATGCGTCCACGGGCTTCGACGCGAGTAGGCGAAATTATCCGAATAGGCGATCACGCGACGGCTCGCCGTTTTCGGCTCCTCCACCTCGTAAGGGATTCGACGGCTTTCACAATAGACGATTGCCTCTTCCTTGGTCTCGAACTGCAAGTGAATCTGCTGGCGCATGTCGCCCGAGCTGGTCCAGCCCATCAGCGGCTCGACCTGCGGTGGTTCGCTCGGCGCGTATTCGAGAACCCAATGCTTCGTCCGCGCTTGGCCCGATTGCATGGCGCTTCGAGCGGGCTTGAAAATGCGTGCGAGCATGACCGACCTCAGCGTTGATAGTCAGGCTTGTACCGCCAGAATCCAGGGCTGCAATGACTTTTTGCTGGTCGGGGCAGCAGGATTCGAACCTGCGACCTGGAGTACCCAAAACTCCCGCGCTACCAGACTGCGCTATGCCCCGCGACAGGCGGCAGACCCATCCGGCGTCCCAATACACGCATCGCGTAAGGGCAGCAACCGCGGCTCGGCAGCCTGCGGAAGCGGTCCCGTCCAATCTGCAGCCGGCTGACCGCTCGGCGAAAAAGGCGCTGCCGCCTACTTGCCGGAAAAAATCGGATGGCCGATCCGATCCCCAGGCGCGATGCCGAGCTTCTTCGCGGTCCCGCCGGCGACTTCGAGCACGGCCCGCACCGGCCCGCCGGAGGGAATAATGCGGTCGGAGAGCGGCTCCGTCCGCTCCGCGATGCGCAGAATACGTCCGTCGCCGCGGATGAAGATCATGTCGAGCGGAATATAGGTGTCGTGCATCCACATGGCGACCGGCTCTTCGCGCTCGAAATCGAACAACATGCCGTGCTCTTCCGGCAATTGCTGACGATACATCAAGCCGCGCGCGCGGTCGGCCTCAGTGGCGGCGAGCTCGATGGAGAACACATGCACGCCGGTCCGCGTCGCGATTTCCACGACCTGCTGCTCGGTCGCGCGGAGCACCCCGACCGCGAGGGTGACCGTCCACACCGCCGCAAGGAGCCAAGGTCTAAGCGGAAAACGTCGCATAATGAGACCCTTGCCTGAAGCTCACGCCGACGTGACCGGTTCGTCCGGCCGCGCAAGATAGCCCCGCCAAAGGTCTATGGCGATCAATGTGACGCGAGCGCGTGCGGTCCGCCGTCAGGCCTCACCTCGGCCGCCATCAGACCCTTCGGTCCTGGCCCGAACCGAACGAGAACGGTTTGGCCCGGACGAAGTTCCGTGATGCCGCACCGCCGCAGCGTCTCCATGTGCACGAAGATATCCGGCGTGCCATCGCCGCGGGTCAGAAAGCCGAAGCCGCGCAAGCGATTGAACCACTTCACGACGGCGCGTTCCAACCCGCTGGTCGCCGCCACCGTCACGTGGGTGCGCGGCGGCAGCATTTGCGCGGGATGCACCGCGGTCGATTCGTCCATCGAGACAATGCGAAAGGCCTGGAGGCCTTTCGGGCGCGCAAGCGCCTCGCACACGACGCGGGCCCCTTCATAGGCCGTCTGGAAGCCGTCGCGACGCAAACAGGTCACGTGCAGTAGCACGTCGGGCATGCCGTTGTCCGGCACGATGAACCCGTACCCCTTGGCCACGTCGAACCACTTGATCACGCCGGCCACTTCGACGACGGCCGTGCCCGTTTCGTTGGCCAGACCTCCGAGCGCATCTCCGCTGTAGGCCAAGCCAGATCCGATTTCGTCAGACTCAAATTCGTCCGTCGCCATGAGGACGTACGCCGCCGCTTCTGGCGCCTCTTAGCGGGCGCTTGACCGAATCTTCTATCGTAAACATATCGACGCGCGCTTCGATGGAAAACAGGAAAATGCACGGCGCGCAAGCCTGAGCCCGTTAACCTGTGTACGAAACGCCCGCGGGGAATTGAGAATCCGAATCAAATCAAACTAAAATGGTGCCAGAACGCTTCCGATATCGTCGCGGATGACGAGGTCGGCGATTGCGTCGAACTCGGTGGGCTCCCGGTTTATTATGGCGAGACGCGCGCCGATGCGCTTGGCAAGCAGCGGCACGCCGGCCGCCGGCCAAACCACCAGCGACGAACCAATCGCGAGGAAAAGATCGCAGCTGCGTGTAAGCGCTTCGGCGCGCCGGAGCGCCGCATCCGGCATCGGCTGGCCGAATGAAATCGTCGCCGTCTTGATGTGCCCGCCGCATTGGCAATCGGGAGCGCGTCCGACAGCGGAAAAGCGCCCCTGCACCCAAGCGATCTCGTAGCGCTGCTCACATTCGAGGCAGCGTGCATAAGTCGTGTTGCCATGCAACTCGACAACGTCAACCGCGTCGATCCCCGAGGCCTGGTGAAGATTGTCGATGTTCTGCGTCACGACGGCGGGCGCCTTCCCGGCGCGATAGAGGCTTGCGATCGCGCGATGGCCACGGCCGGGCCGGGCGGCGGCGAACTGCTCCTCCATGGCGAATCGGCGCCGCCACGACTCGTCGCGCATGTCCGGGCTCGCCAGGAACTGGTCGAACGGGATCGGGCGGAACTTTGCCCATATGCCGCCAGGCGAGCGGAAATCCGGTATGCCGCATTCGGTGGAGATGCCCGCGCCCGTGAAAGGCAGCACCACGCGGGCGGACTCGACGAGTTCCGCCAGGCGTCGCCGGCCTGTCTCGAGATCGGATGCAATCATATATATCGTTCCGGAAGCGCGGCGTCCGCGCTCCTGACGTCTGAACGGGGAACGCTTTTCATGCGATATCTGCACACCATGTTACGCGTCCGCAACCTCGACGCGGCTCTCGATTTCTTCTGCAACAAGCTGGGCCTCGAACAGGTGCGCCGCATGGACAACGAAAAAGGCCGCTACTCGCTGGTCTTTCTCGCCGCGCCGGAGGACAAGTCGCTGGTCGCTGCGAGCCGCGGGCGTCCCGCCCCGCTCGTCGAACTCACCTATAATTGGGATACGGAAGATTATGGCGAAGCACGGTATTTCGGCCATCTCGCCTTCGAGGTCGACGACATCTATGCGACCTGCGACCGGCTGATGAAGGCCGGCGTGACCATCAACCGGCCCCCGCGCGACGGACAGATGGCCTTTGTACGCTCGCCCGACAAACAATCGGTCGAGCTGCTGCAGAAAGGCGAAGTGCTGCCGCCGCGCGAGCCGTGGGCGTCGATGCCGAACACCGGCCACTGGTAGGGCGCGCCCTCCCAGGCGGAGTTTCGAGACAGAGACTCCCCAGGGGAAGCCACGATACGGCATCGCCTTTGTGCCCCGTCTGTTCCTGCTCTTTCCGGGACGCAGCCCATAAGCCCCCGGCGGGCGCGCACCGCCGGGCTCAGGCGATGCCAGTCAGCGAGGCCGTCAGGCCATCTTGTTGATGATGGTCTTCATCTCCGCCTCGGAAAACGCGCGCAAGGTTTGCGTGCGTACATTGCCGAGCGTCCCGACACTCAAGCCCAGCGCCGTCACCGTTGCGTCATCCGGCGCCTCGATGATCGTGACGACATCGTAGGCGCCGAGCGTCCAGAGCAGCTCCTTCACCGTTGCGCCGTGCTTCTTCGCCGACTGTTTGAACGCTTCCGCCCGCGTTACGGTGTCCTTCACCGACTTGACGCCCTGATCGGTGAAATGCGCGAGCATGACATAGGTCGCCATGGGATCCTCCTCGAACGCCTGCGCTTGTTCGGTTGCGCAGGTCGCCGAAAGATTAGCACGAAAGGCCTTCCACCGGCGAAGGTCCCCCGCGGACGGACGGCTTCCGAGGCGCCCACCCGAGCTACTTGATGAGGGCTGCGGCCTCGCGGAAGCGCGGATGGTCCGCCGTCCCGAGCCATTCGAAGACGACCATCTCGGTCGTCACGATGTCGGCGCCGTGGCGCTCCATCCGCCCGATCGCAGCGTCCTTGCTCTCGGCGCGCCGCGACCCGATGGCGTCGCGCACGACATAAATGCGCCGGCCCGCATCGATGAGGCTGAGCACGGTCTGCAGCACGCACACATGCGCTTCGCAGCCCGTGACGATCACATCGCGCCGCGCAGACAGCATGTCGGCGAAGCCCGGCGCTTGGCAGGCGTCGAAGGTCATCTTGTGGACGACTGGTCCATTCGCGCGCGACGCCAGTTCGGGCACGGTCGCGCCGAGGCCGTCGACATTCTGCTCGGTGAACAGAATGGGCACGTCAAGCATTTGCGCGGCGCCGAGGAGGCGTCCCGCATTGAGGATGACGTCCGCCGCCCCGTCGATCGCGCGCATGAGCTTGACCTGGAAGTCGATCAACAACAGCGTCGAGGTTTCGCGGTTCATGCCCGGCATGGCTTGTCCTGTCCAATGCTGCGCGGCCGTTCACTTCTCTGCCTCGGCGATCATGGCGACGATTGCCGGGCGGAGCTCCCGTATTGAGTGGGTCGCGACCCTCCACATGATGCGATCATCGACATACCCATACTCGTGACGCAAGCGATTACCGATGTTCCAGATTGCTCCCCACGGCACCGCCGGATGCTTTGCCTTCATTTCCGCAGGGATGTGCCGCGATGCCTCGGATACGATCTCGACGCAACGCTCCACGATGCGACGGACGCGGAAATCGGCCTGATAAGCCTTGAATGTGATGCCCTCCGAAACCTCTGCTATCTCATCTATCGCACGGAGAATGTCACGTAGGCGCCCAACAACCGCGCGCTTCATCAGAACACCCGGACGGCTTCCGCTTCGACGTCGGCGCGAATATACGGATGAAGCCCCGCACGCGTCAGCAGATCGACAGGGCGACCAAGAAGGCCAGCAATATAACGCTCGACACCGAACAGCTTTACAAAATCGAATTCCTCCTCGTCGTAATCGATGAAAACGTCGACATCGCTCGCCGGCCCCGCCTCACCCCGCGCGGTCGAGCCGAACAGATAGAGCCCGGTCACGGCAAAGCCACGGATGTCGTCCGCATGCCGGCGCAACAGGTCGATGGTCTCATCGCGGGTCATAACAAAACTATAGCATGAGAAGCGGCGGAGTTTCTGCAGCGGTGGCCGCCGCATCCCTCTTTCGTCACCGCCGGGCGAAGACCCGGCGGTCCATGGCCGCCTCCGGCGTTGCTACGAAACGCTACATGGCCCCCTCCCGCGTCGCAAGCAGCCAAGCCTGCGCAGGCTGCGCGAGCTTGCCTGCGATGCTCCGCTCCCTCCCCCGCTTGCGGGGGAGGGTCAGGGAGGGGGCAGGAAGCGCCGCATGGATCGCCCCGGGTCACGCGCTTTCAGTGCGGCCCAGCAATGACGAAAGCAGGAAGTGGCCCGCATGGAATGTAAGCGGTATGCGGAGTGATCATGCCGTCATGGCCGCTCCCGGATTGCGCTCCGCTCCATCCGGGCTACGCTTGCTCGCTGGCCAGTGCTGGCGCGCATTTTGACCCCCGCGCGCGTGGCGCAGTTGCGCGCCGCCGGATTTGCCGACCCTGGGCGCGCCCCGAATTACTGGAAAATCTATCCAACCAGCGAATACAGCGACGCGGCCATCGTCGAGGAACTGCTCACGATTCTCCACGACATCTACGGTTATGAAGGCGTGCCGACGCTCGAGTTCAACACGGAGAAAGACAAAGGGTAGTGCGACGGGATCGTCGTTTCCGCCTACGATGTGTCGCGGGGCGCCATCATCGACCAATTTGCTCGTGTCATCATCTGCGCAAGCGGATGATCCAGTAAACACGACGCTTTCCGCGATTACTGGACGCCCCGCCTTTGCGGGGCGTGACCACTGAGAGTGGGATCATCCAAAGCGGAA